>JAKZTE010000001.1:0-119758 GCA_047517285.1 Nitrososphaerales archaeon
CGCAAAGCCACCAAGACAAAAGCAGCACCAAGGCGTAAGGCAGCAGCTACTAAGAAAGCAGCTCCAAGACGCAAGGTCGCAGCTAAACGTAAAGCAGCACCAAGGCGTAAGGCAGCAGCTACTAAGAAAGCAGCTCCAAGACGCAAGGCCGCAGCTAAACGTAAAGCAGCTCCAAAACGCAAAGCCACCAAGACAAAAGCAGCACCAAGGCGTAAGGCAGCAGCTACTAAGAAAGCAGCTCCAAGACGCAAGGCCGCAGCTAAACGCAAACGTTAGTTTAATCTATACATTAAATTAATTTCGTGTTTCTTGGTAGGATTCTAAATTTTTTTATTTTTTTTTAATTATTCTGACTTAGACTTCTTTATGAACGAATGAACTGATTTATCTAAACTTACTAATGCAGCTTCAAATAACGCTTCCGTTAATGTTGGATGTGGATGAATTGAACTTTCTATATCTTCAATTTTCATTCCAATATTCAACCCCAATACTCCTTCACTGATCAATTCTGACGCATTTTTCCCCACTATATGCACTCCTAAAACCTCATGAGTACTGTTATCCACGACTACTTTCGCAAATCCTTTACCATCATCTGATGTCAATGCTCTGGCATTTGCTGCAAATTGGAATTTTCCCACACGAATGTCATATTTCTGTTCCAATGCACTCTCTTCAGTCAATCCCACCGACGCTATCTCAGGTTCAGTATAAACTGCATAAGGAACATTCTTTATTTGTATATTTGCTGGAATTTTTGCAATATGATAAGCGAGTTTCCGTCCCTGCATGTATGCTTTATGAGCTAACCATGGAGGCCCTACTACGTCCCCAATTGCAAATACATTTGAAACATTTGTCTGCATTTTATCATCTACCTGTATGAATCCATTACTATTGAATTTTATACCAATCTCTTCTAGTCCTAACTCCTCAACATTCGCACGTCTACCAACTGCTACTAATACTTTCTCAAACTTTTCATTTGATACATTGTCATTATTCTTTATACTCACAACAACTTCAGATTCTTTACTGATCCCTGTAATTCTTGAATTCAACAAAACCTTTATTCCAATTTTATCTGCTGATCTCTCAACAACACTTACTAAATCTTGTTCAATACCAGGTAAAAGTTTGTCAGTTATTTCTATAATTGTTACCCGTGTTCCAAATTTTGCCAATGCGGTTCCTAATTCTAATCCTATGGCTCCACCTCCAACTATTAACATTGATTTTGGAACTTTATCTAAATCCAGTACATCCTTTGCCGAAATAATTTGGTTACCGTCAAATCTTAAATCCTCTAAATCTTTTGCACGCGAACCCGTAGCAATTATTATACATTCTGTAGAAATTTCTTTCTTATTTTCTCCGTTTATGACCTCAACTAAATTTGGGTTTCTTATTTTAGCTGTTCCGAAAACAATTTCAACTCCATAATTTTTACATAATAGATCTATGCCTCCTCTTAATTTTTTTATAATGGAATTTTTCCACGTCTGAAATGTCTCTAAATCTACTTTTACTGATTCAAATTCTATTCCCTGTATGGATAAATCAGACGTTTTATGATACATATCACTAGTATTGATCATAGTTTTCGATGGTATACATCCATAATTCAAACATTCTCCACCAAGTTTATCATTCTCAATTAATGCTACTTTCTGACCTAACTGTGATAATTTTATAGCAGTTAGATAACCTCCTGGACCCGCCCCTATCACAATAACTTGAAATTCAGCCAATTCTCACACATCTAGTTTTTATCAATATAACTATATGAATAAATCGAATATACCAATACAATTGCCGATATTAATACAAATAAAAACTGATTTACACTCAACTCACTATTCCAATTCTGCTCATTATCATCTAATGCCTCAATTGCAACTCCATCTTCTAAAATAATTCTCTTGACATATTGTTTCCCAGTTAATGGATTAAGATAATTCTCTACAGGGGCAAAGTTATCCTCCAAAACTTTGTAGGAATTAAATTCTAAAATTCCTTTGTACTCTTTTTCTATTTCTTCTGATAAATCTACTTCAATATTCTCTTGACGTGATAACAACTCAAACTTTGTAACTCTACTTTCTTTATTTTGAGCAACTACAATTATATTCTGTATTATTCTTTCTTGTTCTGATACAACAGGATATATATGAATATTCGAATAAACACTATCCATCGTTTTTAATTCAGATAAAAACAAAGTTGCTGAATCACCATCTATTGAAGTAATGATGTTAGAAATCAATACGCCATCATCTGTCAAATGATCTGATACTAATTGATGAAATTCTCTTGTCATTAAATGAAAAGGAACATAAGTTTTATCATATGCATCCAGTACAATGATATCGTATTTCTTGTCTGTTTTTCTAAGAAAAATTCGACCATCATCCGCAGTTATTTCAAGACGTTCATCTTGCGGAACAAAAAAGAACTCTTTCCCTGCACTAATAACGTCTTTATCAATCTCAACGACATCAATACTCATTTCCGGATAATCTGCATGAAACTTCTTTGGTGCAGAAAAACCCCCGCCTCCAATAAACAAAACGTCTTGTGCATCATCTGTGAATAATAGTCCTAAATGGAAATATTTAGTATATTCATACACTATTCTATGCCTATCCTCTAGATCCATTGCACTGTGGAAATTATTATCCAAAATTAATGTTCGTATATTAGTTACCGAATCATCATGTACTAACAATCTATGATACTGCGTGTCTTTTTCAAATACTACTCCTGCTAACGGCGCTTGTACAAATATCGCAGAATACATTGATATACAAATTAAAATTATTGCAATTACTTTGATTTGCTTAGAAATTCCCGCTATTGCAGATATTATTAAAACTACACTGATTGAATATAATATTATATCAACACCTACTATTGGAACAAGAATAAACGTTGTTACAAATGTTCCAAAAATACTTCCTACAGTTGATAATGAATACAAATTTCCTGCTGTTTGTCCAATTGTCTTCATCGATTTTACACTTAATTTTATTGCAAAAGGAGTTACTGCACCTAACAAAAAAGCAGGAGCTAATAAAAACACGATACTAGAAATTAACGGCCCATATATTTCACCTATTTTAAATAATAAAATAATTTTGAAAATTTCCGCTGCTAATAATGTAGAAAGTAATGTATAACTTCCTGCGATAAAGATTAATAAAGAAAATGTTTGATACGAAGCTTTTTGATCAGATCTTTTTCCTCCATAAGAATATCCCGCACTTAATCCAGTTAATGTAATGCCGATTAAACTACCCCATACAAACATTGTGTTCCCAAAATATGGAGACATTAACCTACTTCCAAGTAATTCCAAGCCCATTACAGATGCACCGGATATGAACACCTGGAACCGCAATAAATAGAAAAAATATTTACTATTTGCTATATCATTTGACATTACTATTCATCTCTTAATCTAACTTGAAAAATCTTTTATTTACGCCTACTAGAACAAAGTGGACAGTCTTTTACCGTATGATCATTCTCCAATTCTTGGTGTAAATCATATATTATTCCTTGTTCACGAATAAATTTCAATGCAATTTCAAACTTCTCACCCACAATAATCTCACTACTTTCATTCATAATGGCATCAGCTATTTGTTCTGAATATGTTTGAATACGATTTGTGATCAAATACAATTCAATATTTCCCCTACTACGGTTCATATAATTACTGATTGTTGCCTGTGTAATACCCATTTTCTTTGCAGATTGCTGCTGCGTTAATTCATATTTATCAATCAATATTTTTGCCACGGTTGTACGTAGAAAAGGAATTACTGCCTGAGCCTCTACCTCACTATGAAGAAGCATAGATATCTTGTAATTTTATACTATTTATAGAATCTGATTAAAAAATACCTATAATACTATAACAATTAAATAACTTTCTCCTTTCATCATATCAGGGGCGCGTCGTCTAGCCAGAGTTGATTAAACTCCTAGAATGGTTTAGGACATCGCCTTGACATGGCGAAGGTCCCCGGTTCAAATCCGGGCGTGCCCACTATTTATTATAAGATGAAATAACATCCATAAACTCTCTTAATTTTTGTTTAATATCTTCTGATTCATATCTTAATAACCCGATAAAATATTCACAACCAACTAATTCAAATTCCTCGACTACTTTGTTTACATCATAAGATTCCATGTCTCTATGATCATAATAAGTCAAACAAATATTTTTTTTAGAAATTTCTTTAATATATTTTACACGCTCTGAATAATCTTTGGACGATATTCCTACAGGTATCCATGCCGATCCATACTCAGTCATTAATTTTAACATCTTATTTCCAGTTGTGCCAAACCATAATTCTGGAAATGGTTTCTGAATAGGCTTTGGCTGTAAAATCGCATTCTCAACCTTATAATATTTTCCACTAAAATTTACTATCCCTCCTGTCCAAAGTTTTTCCATAATTTCTAATCCTTCTACAGTTTTCTCATAACGAACCCTCGAATCATCCCATGTACTATATGCATCAAATTCTGGTTTATGCCATCCTGCACCTACTCCTAGGATGACTCTACCGTCTGAAATATTATCAACAGATGAAACAATCTTTGCTAATTGTTGTGGTGGCCGAAAAGGAATGGGTGTTACACATGTTCCAATTTTTATTTTTGTTGTGTTCGCAGCTATAAACGATAACAACGTCCATGCATCTATCGTGTTGTTGCTCTCAATACCATACTTTTCTGGAAGCATATAATGATCCCACACCAATAAAGAAGAAATTCCCGCTTCTTCAATCAGAGGTAATATTTCTAGTAATTTATTCTTCCAATTCTTACCAATTGTAACGGGTATGGATAATCCAAATTTCAATTTACTACACGCTCATATTGACCCGAATATGGATCCCTTTTTTTTAAAATAATTCTGATGATAGCCTTCTGCTTTATAATATTCTTTTATAGGCTGCACCTCAGTTACTATCGAATCATAAAACTTTCCTGATTTATCCATCTTAATCATCGAATCTCTTGCTAAATTTTCTTGTTCATCATTAAAATAATATATAACAGAACGATATTGATGGCCGATATCAGGACCTTGCCTATCTTTTGTAGTTGGATCGTGACACGCCCAAAACACACTCAATAACTCTGAATATGTTACAACCTTCGGATCATAATCTATCTCAACTACTTCTGCATGGCCTGTGTTACCCGTACATACTTGTTCATAACTCGGGCTGTTAGTATCTCCTCCAGAATAACCTACCGATGTCGATGACACACCTTTTACTTTGTTAAACCTGTCTTGAATGTGCCAAAAACAACCTGCTCCAAAAACCGCTTTTTCCAAACTATCACTTGTTATTTTCTTGTATTTCCATCATATAATTTATTCGAAATATTTTCAATTAAATTCAGAACTATGCAAAAATATAAAAGAAGTAATACGGCAACATAATCGATAACAATGGGATATGATCCCTCTTCTTACGAAAGAGCACCTGAAAATGACGAAAATACTTCAGATAACCCACAAAACACCGAAGAGCCTAACTCACTATCTCCGAAGATTGTTTTTGTCGTTGTTGGTTTGCTAATCGGCCTAGCACTTGGATATGGCGCCGCACAGTTATTTACAGATGATTCAGAACCTGTTCCTGTTGAAATTCCTATCGACAAATCAAATAATGAAGAATTAAACAAATTACAAACTAATCTCGATAAAGCAAATTCCGAAATTCTTATTCTTGAAGGCAGACTGACTAGTTTTGATGAAACTAGAGATTCACTTGCCAAAACACAGAACAATCTCGACGAAATTAACCGAGAACTTCTAGAAAGTACAAATAAATTTAATACTTATGAAAAAACCATTGAAGATTTACAGAATGAACTCATAGATATTCAAGCAGATCTTACAAATGCAAACGAAAGAATAAATGAATTATTAACCGTAGAAAGCCCACCAGCAGACCCTGCACCAGATCCTGAACCTGCAGCAGCAGACCCTGCACCAGATCCTGAACCTGCAGCAGCAATAGACGAAAAAATCATATTGGGTGAAATATCATTAGTATACGGTACCTCATTAATTCCTATTCTTGATCCAACTCCAATTGGCGAATCTATCACTATTGAGACAGAAATTACAAATATTTCTGATGAAAGAATAACCACTTCTTGGCTTGCCACTGTCACAAATGCCGACACTGGCGAATTTATTACTGAAATCTTTGTATTTAATATACAAGTCGACGCAGGAAAATCGGCAACACTTGGCAATAGCTGGACTCCTACCTCTGCCGGACAATTTAAAATTGAAGTAGTCGCAGTTGATAATCTCGCAGATAAAAATCCACTCTCCCTAACTCAAAGCAAAGTTATTACAGTAGGATAAATTATCTAAATAATAATGAATATAATCACCAAAGAGATTACAATTAAAACAAAACATGAGAATCAGATGATTGATTTATCTGATGATATAAACTCAGAAATTAAATCTTCTGGACTTGAAACAGGTATAGTGACTATATTTACTCGACATTCTACAGGTGCTATTACAACAATTGAATATGAACCCGGCTTAGAGAAAGACTTTCCCGCAATGCTAAAAAGAATTGCACCTGATGATATTTTCTATGAACATGAAAATACCTGGCATGACGGAAACGGACGATCACATGTAAAAGCTTCATTGATAGGTTCTAGTATTACTGTTCCGTTCAAAGATCAAAAATTACTTCTCGGCCAATGGCAACATGTTATATTTCTTGAATGCAATATTGAGGGTCGAGACAGACAAATTGTTTTTCAAATGATTGGAAATTAATAAACTATTCCTGAAAATTCTTTGATAATTTTTTTGCAGCTTCTTCAGGTAAAATTTTATTCACCTGAATATTGGAAGATATCTCTAATCCCGTCTTTGTTTCTATTCTAGGATAAATCTCAATATGCCAATGAATCTGTTTCGATGTTTTCTTTTCTGGCGAAGAATGTATAACTAAATTAAATGCAACTATTCCTAAAGTTTTAGTTAACGATTCTATGCTTTTATGAATCATTTCTGATAGCTCCGATATTCCTTTCTGAGTAAATTTTACAAAACTAACCTCATGATGACGTGGAAATATCCAACATTCATAAGGATGTTTAGACGCCCAAGGCGCAAACACGACAAAATTCTCCGTTTTCCCTATAATACGTTTACTAGATTCTTCCTCTTTTATTATCGCGCACATTGGACAAATGCCTTTCTCTCTTAGCGGTTTCTTCATAAATTTTGCCTCAGATTCAATTACTGGCGGAACAGTGGGTAAACTTACAATTTGTAAATGCGGATGTTCAATCTCTGCACCTGCTTTCACTCCATGGTTCATGTACACTGCTACATATGAAACATGTTTTTTCGAATACAACCACCGTGATTTGTCCTGCACTGCAGTTAGAATAGTTGTCCATTGTTCACTATCTATTTCCGATACATCAATTGTATGTTTCTGACTCAATACTACAACATAATGATGTCCTATTGCTGGTTCACTATACTGTGGATAATCACTAAATATTCTCTCCTCATCAGGATTGACAATCGCATCTTTGTTTAAAAACACCCTTACCGTCCAATCCTTTACAAAACTTTCATCTTCATCTACTAATTTTGCTAATGTACCTTCCTTTGAAATTAATACCAAATCTGCAGGGCCAGTTATGTGTTCGTTTCCAGGACAATATGGACAGTCTTTCTTTTTTACAACTTTCTTTAACTTCTTGATTTTATCGGGCTTCTCATTAGTAAATAAAACAAAACTCTCAGAAAAATAGTCTTTTCGTACTTTTGACAAATTATCTCACCAATACTAACATGATTATATTATGTTTATCATCCTAGTTATTGGTTTAATCGCTCTTTTTGCAATTTCTTCAGGAACTTTTACTTCATAAATCTCTTCATTTATAGATCTGTATAATTTCTCCATTGTAATCATCTTCATATATTCACATACTGCATCATCTTTAACAGGATGAAATTTTTTCTCTGGATTTTGTTTCTGTAATTGATGCAAAATTCCTGTTTCTGTTGCTACTACAAATTCTTTCGCATTAGATTTACTTGCATATTTTATTATTCCATCCGTTGATAATATTTTTGTATTGTCGTGTTTTATGTTTCCTTCAGATAATTCATACAGTATATTGGAAACACAACCACATTCTGGATGAACAAGAAAATCGGCGTCTGGAAGGCTATTCTTCATTGTATTGATCTTATCCGCTGTCAATTGTGCATGTACATGACATTCACCTGGCCAAATATGCATTTTCCTTCCCGTAATATTCTCAATATATGCACCAAGAAATAAATCTGGTAAAAATAATATCTCTTTGCTCCGAGGAACTTCTTCAACCACTTTCACTGCATTTGATGACGTACAACAATAATCGCTTTCTGCTTTAATCGCCGCAGAAGTATTTATGTATGAAATGACTACCGCGTCTGGATGTTTATCTTTCCATTCACGTAATTGCTGAACATTAATTGTGTCTGCCAATGAGCAACCTGCCTTTAAATCAGGAATGACTACTTTCTTGTTAGGAGCTAAAATCGAAGCTGTTTCGGCCATGAATTTTACACCACAAAATACAATCAAATCTTTATCCGACTTTAAAGCTTGTAATGAGAGATTAAGCGAATCTCCAACTACATCCGCCAAGTCCTGTATCTCCGGTATCTGATAATTATGCGATAAAATCAGAGCATTCTTTTCTTCCCTTAACTCATTAATTGCTTCTCGAAAATTAATTTCCGATGTATTTATTTGTGCTATAATCATTCACCTTTCATTTATTTATACCAATATGAAGCAATGATTCGCTTGTTTTATATTTTGTGTGTACCTATGTAATAGAGTGTAGATTGGATTCAGAACTAGAACGATTTCTCAACGAAGATATATCTAATGGAGATATCACCTCTGATTTATTCATAGACGCAACCTCAATTTCCAATGCAGAAATTCTTAGTCGTGAATCTGGAATTCTTTCTGGACGCAATGAAATAACACAAATATTTAATCACTTTAATATTGAATCCAATTGGTTATTTCAGGACGGAGATTCCTTCAGCGACAATTCTCAAATAGTAAAATTAAATGGATTATCAAAATCAATTTTATTATCTGAGCGCGTTTCATTAAATCTTCTTGGACATATGTGTGGTATTGCCACCAGTACTAATAATGCAGTAAAAATCACGAAACAAATTAGCCAGCATACAAATATTTCTGCCACCAGAAAAACACTACCTGGACTTCGAAAATACGAAAAATATTCTGTTATAGTTGGAGGAGGCCTTCCACATAGATACGATCTCAATGAAATGATTCTCATTAAAGATAATCATTCTAAATTAATTAATAATCTAGAAAAAAGCGTTAACTCAGTTCGAAATCAGATTGGTTCAAGTAAAAAAATTGAACTTGAAGTCGACTCTTTGGAATCTGCTATGAAAGCAATTAATCTCGATATTGATATTATATTACTTGATAACATGCAACCTGAAGATATTCTAAAATTCATGAATAAAATAAAATCAATTTCACAAAAAACCCCACTCATTGAAGCTTCTGGCGGTATTACTATGTCTAATCTCCAAAATTATGCATCAACTGGTGTAGATATTATATCGATGGGTGCACTTACCCATTCAAGTAAATCTATTGATCTTTCGCTTCAAATTATTTAGCTTTTAATTCCAATTGCCTCTACACGATTTTTTATTATTACAACCAATGCGGATCCAAGTATTCCAACTGCAAGAAAAGTTCCTATAAACAAATAACCTATTCCCGCGATCAGAGTAGACCCAAGTAAATATGAAAGATATGTTCCTACAATCACAGAAACAATAACAATCTGACAACCAATACCGACTATAAACGGCACTTTGTTACTTCCACATATTTTCCATGCTACATACGTTGCAATAAAATTCGTAACAGTGCCTCCAATAATATCAATAGGACCTAGATTTGCTGGATTCAATATATTTGCTATAAATGTACCTAATGACAAACCAATCACTACTGGCATTCCAAACACAATGGAAAGAGGTAATAACGCATCAGCAATTCTTACTTGAACTAGTCCATAACTAAATGGAGCTAGGGAAATTACTCCAATTGCATACAATGCTGCAAATATTGATATTAATGCTATTTGTTTTGAATCCATTTTTTACATCTCTTACCGGGGTTTCTATAGCGGAACGGACGAGATGTCCCATTCACCCGCTTAATTTATAAAAATTTTACCGGTATAAAAATCTATTACCTATCGTCAATTCTTGGCGCAAGATAAAAATTAATGTATCCGCCTACTTCACCCAATCGAAATTCGATTTTAAATGGCATTTTATTAGAATATTCAATGCTAATTGTTTCAGCTGTGGTTCCTATTGCTTTTAGAATACTTAACAAATACTGTAAGCTATAGGTTGCCTTGCTTTCTACTTTTGAACTTATTTCGGATACTCCCTCATCTGATTTATTTAATGTAATTTCTGCCTTTCCTGCATCTCCATTTCCAATGAATTTTATTTCGTCATTATTAGTTTCAATGGTAATATGATCTGCTACTGCTCCTACGTCATTTAATGTATCTTCAAAAACCCCTTTGTCTATTACAATCTTCGAATCCAATGCTAATTTTGGCACTTGTTGTGGGCTCTGAGAACTCTCAATCAAACGAATTTGGAACTCTCTTTTACGACCATTCTCTAATTTAACAATTAAATATTCGTCGTCTTCTGCAGATATAGATATACTATTATTTTGTTTTGCCCTCTTTATCAACTTAGACAATTCCTCAATTCTCAAAGTCAACTTGAATTCTTTGTCACATTCGTACTTTTCAAATGACGCATTTGGCCAATTCAAATCAATCATAGCAACATGTGATGGATCCATTCCTCTGAATTGTATCCCTTCCGCATTTGCTTCAAAACTAGGTTCTTCAACTATGGTGGAAACTACATTCATTATCAATTTCCATTCGGCAGGCGATTTGGTTTTTGCAACAAAACTCATAGCATTCACTTAATGTTTGTATCTATGAGTTATTAAGAATATTCTCTCCATGTGTGTTCACATTTAACACAGCGGTAGAATCTAGTAGCAGGTTCATCTCCACTTCTGGTTTGTCTCTGCCATGAATAAGCTTCTCCATTACCACATTTTGAACATTGTTCTTTCTCAATTGGCAATGATTGAATATCATTTTTCTCATCTTTAATTTTAATTTTATTATTCTCATCGAGTTGTTGTACAGATTTAATATCTACTTTGGTATCTATTTCTTTACCGCACTCAACACATGCAGAAATTCTTTCTCCTGACGCACCAATTTTCGGTAAAATTCTACCTCCACACGCTGTACAAAATTCCAATAATATTCACCTGTTCTTAAACTATTTTTTTAATGATTTAGTAAACTTCTCAGATATTTCATTGATTGTTTGTACTGCACTATCGCCGCTTACAATTAACTGCGCCATTGCATCTTTTTTCTTTGTCTGAACTTGAACTCTGAAATTATTTACTAGAGGATGAGGCTTGAATGCTCCTGCAAACACTACTTCATTATTTTCCAACAGTTCTTTTCGTAAAATATAGCCTATAGCTAAGTCTTCATCTGTTATTTCTAATGTCGCTCGATTGTCTTGTTTATCCACTTTTATTTCCATTTTATTCATTTTTTCTTACTCATTCCAACTATTCAAAGCTTGTTATCTGATTTCGGATACGATCCTAGTATCTGAACCTTACTTCCAAGATTTATCAATCCTTCTACTGCTTTCTTACAGTTATCGTCATCTATATGCCCTTCAAAATCTAGATAAAAATTATATTCCCATGCCTTTTTCCTAGTAAGCCTCGATTCAATTTTTGTTAAGTTAATATTTCCATTGGCAAATTCTTTCAAACCCTCATACAAAGCCCCCGAAACATCTCCTGCAGAAAATACTATTGACGTTTTATCATCCCCAGTGGATTTAGTTTGATTTTTAGACAAACAAAAGAATCTTGTAAAATTATCTTTATGATCCTGAATATTCTCATCAATTACATTCATCTCGTATATTTCTGCTGCCTCCTTACTCGCAATTGCCGCTGATCTTTTCATATTTTTTTCTTTAATCATTTTTACACTACCTGCTGTATCATAAGTCGCGATTGCATCACATCCCATTTTCTTCAAATAACTTTTACATTGACCTAAAGCTTGAGTATGAGAATATATCACATCAATATCCTCTTTCTTTACGTTATGATGTGAAATTAAGCAATGATCCACCTTTATGTTAATCTCACCCACTACCGACAAATCCGATTTTAATAATAACTCGTAAGATTCTATAACGCTTCCTTCTATTGAATTCTCAATTGGTAGAATTGCTAGATCGATTTGATTATTTTCTATAGCTAAAAATAAATCTGAAAAACTTCTGTATGACTTGCTAATTACTTCTGAAAAATATAACTGAACTGCCTTCTCACTATAAGCACCACTCTCACCTTGAAATCCAACCGTTGGAATATCTTTTTCCAAAATAATCTAATATACCTCAGTTAACCAATTCAAATATTTCTCATTATCGCCTGCAACAATATCTGCATAGGCCTGTCTTATTCTGTCAGTGATCTTGCCTATTTTACCCGTTCCAATTTTTCTACTGTCAATTTCAACGATTGCAGTCACTTCTGCCGCTGTTCCAGTAAAGAATACTTCATCTGCTTGATAAAGTTCAATTCTTGAAATCTCCCTCTCTACAATTTTCATGCCCATATCTCTAGCCATTTGAATAACCGAATCTCTTGTTATTCCTACTAGTATTGATGATGAACTTGGCGGGGTTGCTATTTCTCCATTTTTGACTACAAAAATATTTTCCCCTGTTCCTTCCGAAACCATTGAAGTCTTATCCAATAAAATCGCATCATCAAAGCCCGCTCTTAAAGCATCCAACTTGGCAAGTACTGAATTCAAATAATTCCCACTTGCTTTAGCTTGAGGCGGCATAGAATCATCAGAAATTCTTCTCCAGTTTGATATACAAACTTTAATCTCTGGATTTGAAAAGTATTTACCAAATGGAAATGCCGCGATTGATACATTTACAGGAAATCCAGTGAAATTTAATCCAATTCCACCATATCCTACGTAAACTAATGGCCTGATATAGCTCGAGCGTTTCAATTGATTCTTTCTAAGTAATTCTAAAATATTTTGCTCTAATTCTGATTCAGAATACTTATGTTCCAACGGTAATATTTTACATGATTCAGATAAACGTGATATATGTTCCTTTAATCTAAAAACACCTAAATTATCTTTAGAAGGATATGCCCTTATCCCTTCAAACACTGCTGTTCCATAATGAATTGCATGAGTTAAAATAGGGACCTTCGCATCTTCCCATTTTACAAACTCTCCATCCATCCACATATATTCAGTTTCTTCTATTGCCAAAAATCTCCCCCCGGTTAAACTTTAAAATTTCCTATTCTTGAAAGTCCGCTGCCAGTTTTTTGTATTTAAAGAAACCACAACTGACACATTTCACACCTTTTGGAACCTTGGCTACTTTATCCGCGCACACATTACAAGTAGATCGTATTACTCCATCGTCATCGTTATCATTTTTCACAACGATATGGATTATTCCATTAGTCAAACTAACTACTGTGGCACGAATGTAGTCATTTGTTCCCCAATTTGGCATTTTTGTTTTTGCCATTAAACCAACTAAAGAACCAAACGAAATCTTTCCATTAATCTTCTTAATTCTAAGCATTTTATCATTTTGAAGAACACCCTCAACCCGATCATTAGCCTGTGGTAATTCTGACGTGCTTCTTGGGCCTTCCACTTCAACTGATTTATTCTTATTATCAAATTTTGTCTTTCCAAAAACAGAAGCATGAATCTGCCCATCAATTATATGCGTGCCTTTTCCAGATTCATATTCTTCGATAACAGCTAATTCATCTCCTGGAATGACTCTTTCCTTACGTTTATTGCTATTTTCCATGTTTTGTTTTAACTTTAAAAATATTTAAGCATCGTACTATAGCCAATGTGGTTTAACAAGATAGTCATCAAGTTCTTTTCCATCTAATAAGTCTAATAACGCTTCTGCCTGAGGAGACGATAATACTGGCTTGTCGAATGTATATCCGTCAATTGAAACTCTAGGACACGAAGTCTGAATAAACGCATCAATTGACTTGAAATAAGACATTCTCTCATTTGTAACTTCTCTCATTGCAATCAATTGCACTTCTTTTCCTCTTTCTTCTAGTCTCCTTTTTACAGATAGTAACTTCTTTGTATCAAATTGACCTTCCTTTAGTCCTAATATGAGGCCGAATTTCTCTGCATAACGAGCTTTTGAAATTGATAAAATTGATTTCTTTTCCCGATCCTCTGCTACTCCCTTTACATCGACAATCTCTTCAGCATAAGGATCAATCATGAATGTAGGTTTTCCCGTCGACAGTGAAACTCCTATTCCATGAAAATTACTATTTCCTAATACAACAAACGCATCCACACTTTCCTTAATGTAAAATGCAGGATAAAACTCACAACCAAATACCTGACCATCTTGCAGTTGTCCTCCTCCTTTTCCGATAATTACCTGAACTCCATTCTCCTCAAATTTCTTTTTTATTGAATCAATCTGGTGTAAATACTGACTAAACGTTACCATTCCAATGACCTTGAATTTCTTTAGCGCATCGATTGATTTCTTCACTGCAGGCTCGAAATCAATATTGTCAAACGCATCTATCATTATGGTTCTATCTCCAAGTTTCTCAAACGAAATTGTATGACCAATATTGAAAGCTAATTCGGCTCCGATCCTTTTAGCTTCAAAATTTGTACTATCACAGCTACCATAACAAGAATCTCCCATTATGAAAACGTCTATGTTGAATTCTTTCTTTATTCTTGACGATATGTCTTCTAGATATATCATCAAACCATCAGGGGCACTTATACACACACTTCTTGGTTTGCTTGAACGTATCTCTTCAAATATCTTATTCTCATCTATTTCAATCATTTTTCTTACTTAATCTCTATAACCATTGTATTTGTAATTTTATTTTTCCTTAAAATTTAGTTTATTGATATAATTTTCTATAATATGATCTGCAAATGGTATGCTGCAAGTCATTCCAGGAGAAACCGCATTTAGTATATGTATTGAATTTTCATGTTCTTTAACCACTAAATCATCAACTAATTTTCCATTATCATCAACCAATTGCGCACGTATTCCTGAATAACTCTTAATTAATTCATTTAATTCAATTTTAGGTACTAGGTCACACACTTTTTCTAATAATTTGGTTTTCATTAATGATTGTATGAACTCTTCTTCCACCCGTTTACGATTATTTTTCAACATCTTCCAAAATCCTCCATAGCTCAACATTTCCATCAATTCATTAAAATTAACATCTCTATTTCTGTAGGCTTCTTTTCCTGGTGCAAGAACTGCATTGGGACCTACGATTACTTTGTTATCAATAGTTTTCGTTAAATGTATTCCTAGAAATGGAAGCTCTGGATCAGGAATAGGATATATCATCGAATTTACTATATGAGATTTATTCTCTGGAAGTTCAAAATATTCCCCCCTGAACGGTATTATTTGGTAATTTAATTTTAATCCCATCATTTTTGCTATATTGTCCGCATATGCCCCTGCACAATTTATCACAAATTTTGCAGAAATTTCAGTCATTGATGTTGTTATGATACTCTTACTGTCTTTTGCTTTAATAGATCTAACTTTCTGATTGAGTAAGATTTTCACACCATTCTCTTCTGCTTCAAATCCTAATGACTCAACTAATCTTTTTGAATCAACTATGCTTCCCATCGGGGAATGCAGTGCAAACTTTCCATTCGTAAACGGTTCCATCTTCCTCAGTTCTATTTCATCAATTATTCTTCCGTCTTGAACATTGTTTTCTTTACTTCGTTTTAGTAAGGCCTCTAAATTATTTTCATCTGTTTTAGTCTTACCGACAACAAGCGTTCCCGTTTTTTTGTATGGAATATCATTAACTACACAATAATTCTGTAGTTGTTTATTACCTTCTACACAAAATCTTGCTTTTAACGAATTTGGCCTGTAATAAAATCCACTATGTATAACGCCACTATTTCTACTACTTGCATGATAACCGATATAGCCCTCTTTCTCAATTATGGCAATCTTGATCTGAAATCTCTTGCTTAATCTATTAGCAAGCGCACTACCAATTACACCTGCTCCTATTACTACAATGTCATACTCGGGATCTTTCAACATAAATCAACATATGTTTATCTAATAAAAATTACTTGTAGAAGTTGCATAATTTCACATAACACATAATTTTGCAACGTCAGAGGCGTGAATCTTTTTTTACTGTTAAAGAAGACAAAAAATTCTTTATTTGATATTTTTTATAATAAAATCATAATTCTATCTAACTTCATACATTGTCGGTACTTGTGAATGACGAAGGGTTGTATGCCATTTTGATGATAGTTTGCAACACGGCAAGGTGAGTTAATGACCCAATGGCTAGCAGCGCCACAAATGGCTGTCCTATTACAGCACCGATTGCAATGACAAGAATTCGAAGATCACGCCTTCTGAGTTTAGTAGCAAGATTATTGTTTGGATACGGGCGATGAAACCGAATTTGGAATTCCTTATTGATATAGCTTGATGTGAGAAAGCTGACTGTTGCAATAAAGCCGACTGGCCAAATCCAGACCGAGTCGTACATTTGTGATGCAGCGAAGATAACGGCAAATCCAATCGCCAAATCAGAATATCGATCCAACACAGTATCTAGCCAAGCGCCTTGTGGACTTTGAAGTAACTTGATTCGCGCAATTTCACCGTCGCAACCATCAACTATAGAGGCGATCTGAATGATTATTCCTCCGGCAACCCAAAACCATGGATTAGTGGTAGATAAGCCGACCGCACCAAGCAACCCAATGAAGAAGGATAGCAGCGTGATATGATTAGGTGTGAGGGGTGTTTTTGACAGAACCACTGAAAAGCGACGGGAGAGCGGACGGTTTATGTACTGAGAAACGAAGCCATCTTCTCCTCCCTCCTTCGACATGATTGAGTCGATTTGGCACGTCGCCTCCTTGAATGCTTCCGGAGTATCCACATCGAGCCAAAGCTTGCCCGTCACATCAATTGCACGAACTTTTCCTTGGGCTATGCACTCTTTGATACCGTCCGTTAACGAGAAATTACCTTGTTTATGCGCTAATGCTAGTCCCTCGAATAGCTTTAATGTACAATAAAAGAGTCCCGTGTCGCTCCCATTCCAAGTTGTGAGGTCTTTTCCAATAGATGCAATTCTCCCTTTAAACACATTTACCTTTGTGAGATCAGAAAGCCTGAACACGTTTTTAGTATTATGATCGACGGCGAGTGCGATTTCATTTTGCGCTAGTGGTTCGGCTAACACATTTCGGATCATTTCTGGGGCTAGCAAATGATCAACCATAGTTAAAAGAAACGGGCTGTTGCCAATCAATGGAGCGGCGGCAATTGCGGAACAGCCATTGCCTTTTTTCCAGTTTGCAGCCTTAACAAAAGAGATATCACAGTGGCGTTGTTTTGCAATGCGCTCAAATTCACGCTGGACAATCATTGCGTTATATCCAAGAACAACAACAAATCGTTCTACGCCTGCCGCGAGTAGTTGTGCTACAGACCTCTCGGCAATCGAAAGACCGCGCAAGAGAACAAGCGGTTTTGGCACGGATGAACGTTCACTCCGTAAGCGACTCCCTTCACCGGCAGCAAGGATCACAGCCACCGGACTATTGCTTTTTCCTGATAAAATTTTATTTAAGTACATTGATAATCCTCTCAGCAAGTTTTTTCGTTGATGCGGCGACTAGGGTGGTGCAATCCTGTAGCGATTGAAATGGACCAAGAGCCCCGCCGTCGAGACGACAAATGTAACCGCCGGCCTCGGTAACAAGTAACGATGCCGCGAGAAAACTCTCAGGGGTCAATCTATTCCTGACGTCTATGTGGGCATCTAGCGCACCTATGGCCACCATGCATAGAGCACGTGAAGCGCAACCGTAAACTCGTAATCCCGAGCAGGTTCGCATTAGTTCAGACAGAGAGGCATCTGGCGCCCAATGATTTAACTCACAGGAAACAAAGGCATCCTCAAGGCGTTGAATTTTCGATGTGGACAAGCGTTGGTCCCCTGAGTATGCTCCATTATTGCGTGCTGCAACGAGGGCTTCTGGTCTCGAAGTGTCGCCCACTAATGCGTAGGCTACCTCGTCTATGGAGAGAGGCATCTGTCGTGGAAGCATTGCTAAAGAGATGGCGGATAGTGGGAGGCCACGCGCGAAGTTGTCGGAGCCATCAACAGGATCGACGATAAATCGGAAACCTTGTTCATTATGCCCAAATTTGAACTCGTTAGTCCTCTCTTCCGATTCTATTACGCCGCTTTCAAAATGTGTTGTAAGCCATTGCCTAATCCATTCATCAGTAGCGATATCGAAGGATTTCTGGTCGTCGCCTTTCGCGTTAACTCCGACGGTTTTTCCCTGGCTCAGTTCAGGTCGTAACTGTTCGAGAACTTGTAGGGAATCAGCTTGAAGCTGTCGGAGTAACGTCAGCATCTCCTAGAGATTCCAGTAAATTGAAGTATCGGTCATTTCATTTTTCCATCGATGAACTGTTCAAGTTCAATAAATGCTTCGCTATCACGCATCTGCTTTCGTGGATGTTTCATCATGCAGGCGGAAGCAGCATCCAGTGGCCCGCCAATATTTCTGTCGAGTGCTAATTTGGCGCACCGTATGGCATCGATTACCACACCGGCAGAGTTTGGTGAATCCTCAACGGAAAGCCGTGCTTCGAGGTTCATTGGAACGTCGCCAAAACCGCGCCATTCCATACGAAGAAAGCAGACCTTGTTGTCATTTTGCCAAGGTACGTAGTCAGAGGGACCTATGTGAATGTTTTGATCTGGGAGGCGTTGATCGAGCTGAGACTGTACCGATTCTGTTTTTGAGACTTTTTTACTCGCGAGACGGGTCTGATCCAGCATGTTCAGGAAATCAGTATTGCCGCCTGTGTTGAGTTGATATGTACGCTCGATTTTTACTCCACGGTCGCCGAGCGTGCGCGTGATAATTCGATGTAAGAGTGTAGCACCGAATTGACTCTTAATATCGTCGCCCACTATTGGCACTTTTTTCTTCTCAAATTCATTGGCGAATTCCGTGTTAGATGCAATAAACACCGGTACGCAGTTGACCATTGCGACGCCAGCATCTAGACATGCATGCGCATAGTGCTGTACTGCCTTCTCTGAACCTACTGGCAAGTAGCAAACAAGTACCTCTGCTTTGGATGCTTTGAGCTCTTCCGTAATATTAACGGATTCAGCTTCAGACAAACGAAAAGCACGATTAACTGCATAGTGCTTCATGTGACTAGCGACGCCATCTAAGATGGGCCCCATTTTAACATTGACACTGGTTTCGGAAAATTCCTGTTGGAAAATCGTTGTGCAGTTTGGGCGGGCAAAAATGGCCTTGTTAAGGGGTTGTCCTACTTTTCGATGGTCTACATCGAATGCAGCAACAACTTCGATATCCTCGATTCGGTAACCGCCAAGTTCAGGGTGAATAAGACCGGCAGCTACAGTGGAATCCTTGTGCTGATAGTATTCTAGTCCTTGGACTAGAGAGCTAGCGCAGTTGCCAATACCGGCAATTGCAATTTTTATTTTATTCCTGTGTGGCTTCGAAGCTTCAGGATTGGACGATTCAATACTTCTATTCATTGATATTACTTTTACCTAAGAAGATTTTTACATTAATAATATCAAATGTTAATTGTTTGTTATTCAATAATAATTCACTTGTATTAATTAGTAAAGTTGACACTTAATAAGATTACAATGCAAATACTAATTAATTTCCTCTTAATGACGCAGTTTAAGGCCTATAATCCAAATTAGGCGAGAATTAGTGTTTCTAATGCAAATATTGCAGTATGTTACAAAACAGATTTGCTTGGAACAACTCGTATTTCTAAAGTATTTATTGAAAGCAATTCTGATTTAATCATTACAAAAAATATTAAAAATAGTCTCGAAATATCTCTTGACATGATTTCTGTAGAATCTTCTACTGTATCTTATTTATTATTCCGATATAAAATTCATAATTGATGGTAACTTGTATTACCATCAATTAAACGCGTCTCGGTTGTAACCCTCTTTCTGTTTTAAGTAGGATTCAGCTTAGCGGCCTACCTGAGTCTCAATCAGGCAATCATAAACTCTATTTGGCCTTGCTCCATATGGGACGACCGTTTCATTCCTGATCCTGGAACCTCAGATTTTCATCATCATTGTATTAACAGGTCTGGATATCGTTTCTGCTCCGTTGCCATCTATCTCTAGATATGTTTCTCAACATCATATTCCTGATAGGAGAGAGGAGTTTCCTCAGTATTACCGATACCTACACACCGACTCACAATATTCTATATGAACTATTTCTTGTTAAACTTATATTTTGACACGTAGGCATTGCCGTCTAAATAAAATCTCCATTCCTTTTCTACATCCCTGGAAATTCCTATTCTTCCCGACGATAGTACCTTTTCCGTTCGTTTTTCCGAATCAACAATAAATAATTTTCCTTTCTTTGTCAAATCATAATTATTTAATTTTTTATTAATTTGTAATGCCTGTGAAATTTTTCCTGGACCATTAGTCAAATTCATATCATCTTTTCCTTTTCTATTTTTTATCATACGCTTTACTCCGTTAATAGGTTCTACTCCACGAATTAATACTGCTCCTGCATGATCAATTTTCTTTTTTGCGACTACATTTAACATAAAATACATCCCATAAGTAAAATACACATATGCAAATCCATTCTCTCCGAACATAACCTGATTACTTAAAGTACGACCCTTACTTGCATGACTAGCTTTGTCATGTTCACCAAATTTGTATGCTTCAACCTCCACAATTCTTCCTGCCATATTCCCTTGCTTGGTTTTTCTTACTATGACTTTTCCAAGAATATCTTTTGCTACTTTTATTGTATCTCTGTTATAGAACTCTCTTTTTATGGGTGTTAGTTCTTTCAATTAATTCACGGAAAAACTTTCTCGTGATTTCCCTTAGATTTTTCTATCAATACTGAAAAGTTAATTTTATTTGGTTTACCGCCAACTAAACCTCCTAATCCCCTTTTTTCCTTTGTAACGAATATACCATCGCTGCCCATACCTTGTACATCTTTTAATTTATTCACAATCTCAGAGACATCTGTATTTCTTGATACAACAAACGCACTTGTTAACTTTATTTCTCTCTCTTTTAATATTCGAAGTTTCGCGATAAATTCATCTATTTGATTCCATTCATATTTATTCATCTTACAATCTACAACTACAAGTATATCATCATCTTCGTTTAAACAAACTATTCTGAAATCCCCAATATTTGGTACAGTGTGATCTATGCTAATCTTTGCTGATTGAAATTCATTTACTAGCCACATTGTGGTTCTAATTAACAAATAATCATCTCTTTCTTCTTTATCATCTATAATTGCAGAGTATAATGATCGAATTGCTTGATCATTCATTTTACTCAAACTATTCATGGTACCTGCACCTAAAACCGACCTCTCCTTTTTGGCAATATAGTCAATTAATCCGGCGGGTATCTTTATCTTGAATAATTCATTTACCATTTCTTCCCTTGCTTTCATTTCTAACAGTATCTGATGCTATTGTAATAAGTATATTGATAAATTTATTCTTTAAACTAAATAATGATAACTGTATCTTTAATTATATGGTCAAAAAAATTGCTAATATTACTCTTGTCCATGAATGCGACGAAAAGAATTGTCATTTAGATAATCCGGAACAAACAAAATGGATAGAAAACATACTTCCTAAAGAAAAACTTGAATGGAATTGGAAATTGACTGACATTAAAGTTTTTGACGTGACTAGTCCAAATCCTAACAATACGGATTCCTATATCTCAAGTATTCTGGATAAAAAATACGAAGATGAAGAATCTGATAATTCTAATTGATTATTATATATTCAGATTCCTTCAGTTTCACGTTTTAACATAAACGCACCGTCTTTCATAATTAATTCAAATACATCATTCACTTCAAACCTAACTGCTAATAGCTCATATTCTGCTTCTGAAAGAAATAAAGTCATTTTTGGTAACACCATTTCCCTTGAATTAACAGGAAAAACTCCAATTGATTGAAACTGAGAAATTATTCCTTTGACCATTTTTGATTCATCTGTTCCAGCCATTCCACCCATAGGACTTGAGGAATTTCTCTCACGAACCTCCACTAATTCTATTTGTTTACCAGGTTGCGCAGTCTCAGGATCTGATACACTGCTGATTCTATGAACTCGTACTTTAACCATGTAGTATTATCAACCTACATTATTTATATCTCTAAAGTTTTAAGAATAATATTTTTTACAATTAAACATTTATAATGCATTTTTATTTTAAGTTAATTTAGTTGACTAAATTTCTAAATCCAACAATTGACGATTTCTCAATCTCGCTGAAGGACGAGCATAAAGATATTCAAGAATTGGCACGCGATTTTGCAAATAACGAGATTGGTCCTATTGCTAATAAAATTGATGCAGAAGACCACATACCTGATTCCTTAATAAAAAAACTATCAGAATTGGGTTTTCTTGGCGTACCATATCCTACCGAATACGGAGGCATCGGTATGGATTATCTATCAATGGCAATTGTTATCGAAGAATTAGCGCGTGTAAGTTGTGCTGTATCTGTTATTCCTGTTGCACATACTCTAATTGCAATGCCTCTAACTAGTTTTGGTACTGAAGAACAAAAACAGCGATTTCTCATTCCTCTTGCAAAAGGAGAAAAAATAGGAGCGCATGCAATGACTGAACCAGGTGCGGGTTCCGATCCTGCGGGAATATCTACAAAGGCCACAAAAGATGGAGATGATTGGGTTATTAATGGTACAAAAGCTTGGTGTACTAATGGCGATATTGCAAATACATTTTTGGTTTTTGCACGTACATCTGACGAGCAAAAACGTCACATGGGAATGAGCGCATTTATTATTGAACGTGAAACACCTGGATTTACAGTCGGCAATCCTCTACAAAAAACGGGTATACGAGGATCCAAATCTGTTGAATTGATTCTTGAAGACGTAAAAGTTCCTCATTCTAACATCCTTGGAGAAGAAGGTAAAGGATTCTATGTTGCGATGGACTGTTATGATCATGGTAGAATTGAAATCGCTGCTCAAGGAGTAGGCATTGGGCAAGCAGCTATCGAATCTGCATCTAAATATATTACACAGCGTAAAGCATTCGGCCAAACAATTATGGATTTTCAAGGTCCACAATTTATGTTAGCAGAAGCTACTGCTGAATTACAAGCTTCTCGTTTGTTGACTTATTGGGCAGCATCACTTCGTGATCAAGGAAAGGACTATGTTTCATCTGCTGCTATTGCAAAGATGTATGCTACTGAAGCTGCTGAGCGAGCATCTCTAACAGCAATAAAACTATGTGGTTCTGCAGGTGTTTCTACTGAATATCCCATGGAAAGATATCTTCGTGATAGTCAAATCACTAAGATATACGAAGGCACTAACGACATTCAACGTGTAACTCTAGGTAGATTACTTCATAAAGAAACTAAAAACGAATTAGGTCTTTAAGCTAATTACTTTCGATTTCTTCTACTTCGTTATTAGATTCGTTATCTACATTCGCAAGTTCAACAGCATATTCTTGATCAATTACTTTTGCTGTAATTAGATTTACGAGTGAATTTGTAGATGCTTCTCCAGTTACTTTTCCGCCCCTACCATGTATTTGACGCCATTTGAGGTTTGTACTTCCACTTTTAGATTTATAGATAATTCCTAAAACATCCCGTACATTGATAAAAGTTATATCCCGTTCTTTTTTCAATGTGACCTTGTCTGCTGCTTCAATGTAAATCGAACCAGTTTCTCCATCTTTTTCTGGGAACACTTCAGGGTCATACCCATAACTTTCAGGTATATATGAAGCACATGTACTATTAATAAGAAATCTTCTGAAGCTTTCTAATGCCGATGTTGTCTCTACCTTAACCATAATATCATTATAATTATCTTATTAATTTAGTTTACGGGTAATTATATTGAAAAATATTATATTCATATTTTATAATCATTAATCACTTCAATTACTTCTGTAAAATCCCTCACTCGAATTAAATTGTCACGACTACTTATATGACCATTCCAAGGTTGGCTGTATACTAAAGCTAATTTATCCAAATTAGCGATTTCAGTTATTTGTATTGGCGAATCATCAACGAATATATCATAATCTAAATTCCCTTTCAAATAATATTCATCCACCACCACTATCTCGTCAAATGTAATTTTGCTCATTTCAAGCCATTTCATTACGTCATTCATT
Source organism: Nitrososphaerales archaeon (assembly GCA_047517285.1). GTDB lineage: Archaea > Thermoproteota > Nitrososphaeria > Nitrososphaerales > UBA57 > UBA57. Next base: position 24,641 of record JAKZTE010000001.1, read on the forward strand.
GTTTTTTTATTTCTAGCCGTTACCAAATCTGTTTTTCCAAACCCTCTAATTATCTGAATTTTTTGCTGCAATCCTGTTTCCGTTTGATCTATTGATTGCCATTCTTTCCATGCTTCATCAAATACATCTTCAAATGATTGTTTTGAAATACCTATTTTCTTCCAAAAATCCCATTGATCTACATCATTTTTATCAACCAAAATATCAAATTTTTCATTCAATAGTCTCATCCATATCTTTGATGCATCTGCTAATACACCGTCTAAATCTACAGCAATTTTCAAAATTTTAACACAAACCTACTCTTTCTCTGAAAATATTAAAAGATTATAACTTGTTTATTAATTGTGACATTGAGTAATACAAATCTATTCGTTTATCATATGAATCAAGACGATCCAAAAAAATGCACCGCATTAAAATTAGTAAGATTAGGTTTGGCAAAAAAAATCTCATTGAGACAAGTTTCTAAAAAGGCCCTTTTGTTGAACCCTATGTCAACTGAAATAATCTGTAAGACCGATGCAAAACATCTGAATTCCGGTTTAGTTGTTATTGATTGTTCATGGAAAAGAGGTACAGTAAAAGGAATACCAGATATCTTTAAAAAAAGACTTCCAGGAATTAATAAAAGACTTCCGATATTACAAGCTGGAAACCCCACTAACTATAGCAAGCTATTTACACTTTCATCATCTGAGGCTCTTGCCGCAACATTATTTATTGCTGGCAGACAAGAAGAGTCAGAATTAGTACTCTCAAAATTCAAATGGGGTCATACTTTTTTTGAACTGAATTCTGATATTCTTGACCATTATTGCGAGGCTAATACATCGGATGAAATCGCAATTATCGAGAAAAAGTATTATGAAAAATTCTTATAACAAAATTTTATCACATTATCCTTAAGTATAATAATCACTAATATTATGAATACGATGTTATTACCTGCTGAGATTGAAACTAAGACATCGGTTCCTGCGCTTAGAGCTCTTGTTGCAAAAAGATTAATCAATGAATATCATTTCAGTCAAAACGATGCTGCAAAGTTAATCGGCGTCACACAAGCTGCAGTTAGTAATTATCTTCGAGGAACACGAGGCAATCTAACTTCATTCGGCGATGATGAAAGAATCCAAAATATTGTCGGTGAAATTACAACCATGATGATTGAAAAACATGAATTAAGTGACATCATCGTAAAATTCAACGAAGCTTGTAGTATAATCCGAGGTAATCGAATGTTATGTGATATTCATAAAAAATTAGAACCTTCACTTGATGTTGATAACTGTCATGTTTGTGAAATGGACAATGACACACAACCATCTAATTTATCACAAAGTTTTGACATATCCTTAAAATAAATCTATAATTAATATTACTATGAAAATAGTCACTCTAGGTACAGGTAATGCATTTGCATCTGATGGCCGTGCTAGTACATCTATTCTGCTTGACGGAACTTCTAAAATACTATTGGATTGCTCGCCTCAAGCGATTCAATCATTAAGAAAATATAATCTTGCACCCAATCAAATTGATTATATCTTTATCTCACATTTACACGGAGATCATTCTGGTGGCCTCCCTTTCTTTCTACTAAATCTTAAAAACTGTGAATCTGGAGTAGTAACAATCAGTGGTCCACCTGGTTTAAAAAAACAAATTACAAATGTTTATGCAGAATATTTTGGCGATATCGACATAACTGAATATTTCAAATTCAAATCCCTTGCCTCAGAATATCCATTTAGTCTACAATATATTGAAGGAGATCATTCAGTTCTAGATTATGTCTATAAAATTAAACTTGATGACAAAATAATTGTTTACACTGGAGATACTCGGCCCATTGATTTATCTAAATTCGCTCAAAATGCTGATTATTTGATACATGAAGCCGGAGAAATCGATTCCACTCGCGCTCATGCATTTGCACATACTACGCCTATCCAAGCTGCTGAAATTGCAAAAAACGCTAATGCCAAAAATCTTATTTTAATACATAGAGCTAACTTTAATCAAGAATTAATTGATAACATTCACTCAATTTTTCCTAATACATTGCTGCCTAATGACCTTGATATTATTGAATCGACTAAATAGTTATAATTTATTTTAAACTAATGAAACTTGTTGAAATATTATTCCACTAAAAAATTTGGACCTATAACTACTGGTCATAGGCAATGGAAAGATTCAGGACATTGTAAATATATACATGGATATGCTAGATCTGTCGAGATTACTTTTGCATGTGATAGCCTTGACGATAAGCAATGGGTTATGGACTTTGGTGGGTTGAAAGATATAAAAAACTGGTTAAATGAACAATGGGATCATAGACTGCTAATTGCCAGCGACGATCCATTGATGTCTGATTTTAAATCACTTCATGACAAAGGCGGATGCAATCTTAATATTATGGATATTAAACAAGGATGGGGTCCTGGAATAGAGGCTTCCTGCAAATTTGTTTATGACTATGTAAATAAATGGATTAAGAACTCGACTGATTCTCGAGTTTGGGTACATAAAGTACAAATATGGGAACATGAAAATAATTCGGCGTTTCTTGCAAATGAATAGGCTGCGCCAATCTTGAATCTATCTAATTCTGCCTTAATCTTACTCTCTGGAGGAATTGATTCAGCAGTAGCACTCTGGAAAATGAAAGAACTAAATTACAATGTTTATACAATTACTTTTGATTATAATAAAAGATTCACAAAAGAAATCGAATGTTGCTCCCTGATATCTACCAAATCTAATGCACTTTCACACAAAACCATTGATCTCAATTTTCTTTCTGAATTCGAAGATGAAACTTATAGTGAATCAAGTCCATTATTTAATCATAAAGATAACATCCCCCCAAACTATATTCCTTCTCGGAATTTAATTTTCTACTCGATTGCATTCTGGTGGGCAGAAACAACTGGAATTGAAACTATTGTTGGAGGACATAATAAGAATGATATTAATTCATTTCCTGATTCTAATGATGGGTTCTTTCAACATTTGAATCAATTAGTCAATGATTCAACATATGGATCACGTGAAATTTCATATAAGATACGTATGCCATTAAGTGGACTTAACAAAAGACAAGTAATTGAGGAAGCTTTACGTCTAAACGTACCACTTGAATTAACATGGTCTTGTGAAAGACAAGAAGATGTTCCATGCAAATTTTGTCGATCCTGTAAATTAAGAATCGATAGTTTTTCCGGACTAGGAATCCAAGATCCACTAACTAAATAATTAGCACTATTGCCCTTTCGTTCATTAATTTTATATTATATCATGCACCTGTATAAAAATAACCGAGAGGATTATTTGTTAGACAAATCAAAACAAAAGAAATTTTCATCTACTGATACTCTACCTGATATTCAGAATCAGAGCTCTTCTGTAGACGTTTCAGCAGGAATCTCAAATTTCAAAACTCTATACAATGGCAATGTAGGCCCCTTATTTCTTAATTTTACCATCAGTGTCTCTACTCAGAATACTCGCGGAGTTCATATGAGCCGTTTAATTAAATCCACCCTAAACCACACATCTGGCAGATACATTGAAGACTCGCTCATAAAAATTCATGATGAAATAACCCAAACGCAACCTAATTGTATCATTAATGTAAAATTCCAATTTCCTGTACAAGATCAATTTCTTGATACATCTATTACACTAGATCCGAACAAAGACTTTGATTATGTGTTTAAACTTACGGGCATTACCTCATGTCCTTGTAGTAAAGCAATCTCTGGAGTTGGCCACATGCAAAGAACAATACTTACTCTCAAGTTACATCAGACTGACATGATAAATTTCGAAGAAGTTGCACTAAATCTTAACGAATGTTTCTCTGCAAGTCTGAAAGAATTTCTTAACCGAGCAGACGAGGCAAACAAAATCATCGAAGCTCAAGATAACTCGAAGTTTGTTGAAGATGTAGTTCGTGATTGCTTAAAGAGATTTACTAATGCTAAATACATTCATGCACAAAGTTTAGAGTCAATTCATTCACACGACGCCATTGCAACATGGCCTGAAAATAGTATCTGATTATTAATCAATTACTCTTAGCGATTCGCTGTTTTCATTACTGTCAAAAATTCTTCTTTATTCTCAAACTGAAGAAATGAATTATGTCGTTTCTCATATCTGATGCTTGAAATCAGTCTAGACCCATAATCATGTCCAGGACAAATCTTTACATGGTCATCTAATTTCATAATCTTCTGAAAACTTTTGAATAAGTCGGATTCTTTTCCACCTGGAAGATCGGTTCTTCCACATCCGCCTACAAATAATGTATCCCCTGTGAACAGATAGTTTTTCTTAGTATCCGTTTTGTCAGATAATAAATAACATATTCCATCAGGTGTGTGTCCAGGAGTATGCATTATCCTTAAAGTTAATGCATCTAATTTTATCACTTCTTTATCCTTTAACCCTCTGTCTATACGTGTTGGTGAACTTTTATGTGCACAAATCTTCCCACCTGTTCTTTGCGCCGCTTCTTTATTTCCTATAGTATGATCCCAATGGCTATGAGTATTGAAAATATATTTTATATTGATATCTAACTTTCTTACTGCAGTTATTACTTTATCAATATCATAAGAAGGGTCAATAATGAATCCGTTTCTTGTTTCACTATCGCCCACAACGTAAGTAAAATTTTTCATATTTCCGACGATAATCTGCATAAAATTCATAAATTCTATATTTCCTACAATATGATTCTAATTGACGAATATATACTATGGGTTATTTTCCAATTCAGGTGGTATTCCTATATCTACAATAACAATTTCACCAGTTATTTCATCTTTATCCAATAATCCATCTTTACTCTTATGAAACGTTACAGTTAATTCTGCTTTTACAACATCACTAGAGATACTTCCATCCAATGGACTAAGTCCTGACGGAACATCTACTGCCACTATTGACTTTCCACTTTTGTTGATCTGATAAATCACATTCTCAAATTGTTCTTTTAGATCACCATGTAATCCAGTACCAAATAATGCATCTATGATGATATCACATCTATTTATTTCATATTCACACTCATCTAAAAAATTACTATTCTGAAAAAATTCAATTTTCTTTATGTTTTTTATCTTATTAATTCTATTCCAATTTGTTCTTATTTCATCTGTTTTTAATTCCCCATCGATATTCAGTAAACAAATAGTTATGCCATCTGAAAATTCTAACAAATGTCTAGCACACACTAATCCGTCTCCTCCATTATTTCCGCTACCACAAATTATTGTGATCTTCTTTGATGGTTTACTTGCATACCGCTTCTTAATTATTTTAGCTAATTGCAATCCGGCATTTTCCATTAAAACTAGTTTTGATATGCCCATTCGTTCTGCCATATCTTCCAAGGCCTTCATTTTGTCTGGATGAATTGATTCCAATTAATACATAAATTTAAGTTAAACCAGTATTAATAAAATAGTATATGGAAGGTAGAAACTGTTCAGTTTGTAGTAAACCTATGGATAAAGTCCCCGTAAGCGATCATATTGATTTTGTATGTATATCTTGTGGCCCTTCTAGTCCTATATTCTGCACTAAAGATAACAAAGAACGCTGAAATTATTGCTGTTTTTACTTTCTTAAATATTCAGTTCTACATTTTATAATCAATATATGAAAATACTGCCAAATTACGATAATCAAGATCTCCCTACAATTACTTCTACTCAATTTCTCAATCTCTTTGACCATGAAATTTCTACGATCTATATGGAAACATCTAACACTAGAAAAAAAATTATTCCCATATTCTTATCTTCCACATCTGATTCAACACTAAATATCTATCTTGATTTTGACGCGTGGTTTCGTAGTTATCTGAGTATCTCCGAAAATAATCCACATGTATTACTATTTAAACCAACACAAATCAATCTTGAAGATTCACTTATTTCTCTCTTCTCTTGGACTAGACCAAAATTTGACTATCTAATTGTCGATTCGATTCCGTCATTTTACAAATTGATTAACAATGGAACTGAACCTAATCGCGCAAGTGAATTATTATTTTATTATTTATCTTCATTAAGAAATTTTGTATGTAATGCTAATGCAAAAATGATATTACTAAACCTGCCAGCCTACAAATCTCTTCCAAAGTCGAATACTAAATATATAGGAATGAAAGTTCTTAATCATGTCAGCGATACTATACTATACATGGATACTATTAACAATAAAACAAATATTCACATTTTTAATAATGATCTTTCTGTAGAAAGATCTGTAAATCTAGAAAATTAACCGCCTTTTAATGAAACCAAAAAGAAACCAATAATTAATCCAATAAATACTAAACTAAGACCTGAAATAATATACGCTGCTGTTGTTCTTCCCTTTGTAACTTGTTTAGTCGATCTGCTGATGAAAACAAAACCCAATGTACCACATAGTATTGCCGAACTAAAAATGACTGTTTCTGCTAGTGTCTGAGCCTGAAAATTTGCTATTATTGGTTGTCCTGATTGAGCATATCTAGATCCTTCTAATAACGCATTGACAATACCAGTAGTAAATAAAACCATTAAAGTAATGTAAGCAAACTTCAAACCCCGTGTTTGAAATATTGACGATACAGAATTAAATGTACTTTTTATAAATCCTACGCGCCTTATTCTGAAAAATATATTATTTGTTACCGAATCAATTTTCTGTTTTATTACCATCTTATCTTCTTACCTTCCTAATTCATCCATTATTACTTGTTTTACCAATGTTCCAGTTGTTGATATTTCTAATAAGGTTTTCAGATACTGTTTCCTTTCTATGTAATCTACTCTATTTTTCCAAATCACATAACCTGAATTCAAGTTATCTAAGGCATTATTATGATATATGCAAAATTTACCTTTATTTTCTACAGTATTGTCACATAATTTACAAATATTCATTTTTTCCTCTCTTTATTTTTACATTCTGGATTAGAACAAAAGTTCCATGGCTTTCCTTTGTACGAAGTTCTAATTTTTGGCCAAGAACACTTTATACAACCATTTTTCTGTATTCTTATATATCCAAATTTTGGTAACGGTGATTTCATATTGCATTTATCCTTCATACTTCTTGAACAAACTAATGCACGATTTTTTGAATTTGACGTAATTATTAAATCACCTTCTTGACAAATAGTACACTTTCCTAGTGGTTTATTTGTTACAGGTTTGTTGTTTATCTTATCAGTTGCGGCAATTAATACCCTGCCAATATTTTTATCATTTTCTTGGATAGATTTTATTATCAAGTCGAGGTCCTTTTTTGTCTTTTCTATAACCTGTTCTGATGTTATCGCGTTATTCTCTATTTCTCTTAAATTTTCTTCCATCCTCTTTGTCATTTCTGCCGATAATATTTCTGGCGAATAATCCTTCAGTGTATTGACCAGGGCTTTAGCTAACTCGGTTGGCGTTAATTCATTCTCATCTACGTACATTCTATCAATTATCGTACGAATAATATTCGCTCTTGTAGATTTAGTTCCAATTTCTTCCTTTTCCATTTTTTGCACAAGCGTCATTTGATTATACGAACTAACAGGTTCTTCGAAATTTTCAACTATTTTCATTCGTTTGATTTTTAGTTCATCTCCTACAGCTAAATCTACCATGTCTTCCTTTTTTGCAGAATTTTCATTCCAACCTTGATCTGTTATTCTTTTAAAAGACGTATAAAAATCATATTTTCCAATTTTAAAACATACATCTCTTTTTTTGCCAATTGATGGCTCTCTAAACAAATTAAGAAATCTTTTTACAATTAAATTGAATATTTTCTTCTCTATGTCTGTTAATTTACTGATTGTAGTTTTTCCAGTAGGATAAATACTCGGATGTGCATTATCTGATCCTTTACCCTGAGTCGGACTGATATGCTGTTCTTTCAACAGCGTATTTGCCACATCTCTGAATTCAGATAAATTACTCAACTCTAAAATTATGCGACGACAATCCAGATTATGAGGTAATTTTTGACTATTTGTTCTAGGGTATGAAATCAATGCATTTAGATAAAGTTTCTCCGCAATACTTAGTGTCTGGTGAGGATTTAATCTATAGAGTCTAAAAGCTTCTTTTTGTAATCCACTTAGGTTGAACGGAATGGGAGGATTAATTTTGAAGCTAGATTCTTCAATTTTTTTTACTAATGCTTGTTCACCCTTACAATCATCAAGAATTATTTTTGCATTTTTATTTTTTAATATTTTCTGCTCAATATAATGAATCTTAATCCATTTTCCACTCTCATTCTTTATAGAATTGACGTACGTGTTTATTGACCAAAATGGCAATGGAACGTGTGTTTCTCTTAATAATTCATTTTCCACTACATATGCAATAGTAGGCCCTTGAACTCGTCCAACACTTAATGTCCTGTACTTTTTACTGCTTGTCATAAAAGCTCGTGTTAACGCCCTTGAAATATTCATTCCATATAAAAAATCTATTTCATGACGAGTTAGGCCAGCATAAGCTAAATTTATATTAATATTATTATCCATATTCGCAAAAGCACTTTTTATATCATCTTCCATTAATGTAGAAAATTTTACACGCTTTGCAACATTTTGTTTTTCCTTACATGCATACTTCAATATATTATATCCGATTGTTTCACCTTCTTGGTCTAAGTCACAAGCAAGAATGAATTCCATTGCATTTTTTGATAATTTCTCGATAACCTTTATTCTTGCATTTACCATTTTTGCTCTACTCTTTATTGATCTACTAATTGGCACCCATGAATAATCATATCTCGGTAATTTCTGTCGTTTTTTTATTAAATTTAGTGTATAAAGATGACCTATTGCAGAACATAATACATAATTTCTTTTTTTATACGTAACTAGGAATACATTTGTGTTGAAAATTTTTATCGTTTTATATCTATTATCTGATAATGCTTCTGAAATCTTTCTGGCAGCTTCAGATTTCTCACAAATTACTAGAGAATATTCTTCCACCCCTATGATGTCTTTTAGCTCTGATTTTTTCATCTACTTAATTGTTGTCTATTAAATTACTTAACTCTAAATAGCGCTATTTCATGTTATATCTTTAAAACCTTAATTCTTAGAATTGAATAATTATTATGATGCGGAAAAATTTTGTCATACTTCTTATATTCATACTTATTTCAAACCCAGTTTTTCTCCCACAAATCTCATCTAATTCAAATGTAACAGGAAACGGAATCACTATTGCAATTATCGATACCGGAATTGATTATAATCATCCTGATCTGGGAGGAGGTTTTGGCGATGGTAGGACCGTGATTGGCGGTTATGACTTTATTGATGATGATTCTGATCCAATGGATGAACTCGGTCACGGAACACATATTGCAGGAATAATAATCAACATTGCTCCTAATTCAAAACTATTGGCTTATCGGGTTGTTGATTACAACGGTCTCGTCAAATCAAGTGACGTAATTCGAGCAATGGATTTAGCTATTTCCGATGGAGCTGACGTAATTAATCTTAGTTTAGGGAGTATGTCTGAGTCAAACGAACTTCGAAAATCAATTAAACAACTTACTAATTCAGGTATAATTGTTGTAACTGCTGTTGGTAACAGCGGACCAATTTTTGGTAGTATTGGTGATCCAGCACAGTATGAAGACGTAATTTCTGTCGGTTCGCAATACACTGATGAAGTAAATTCAACCTTGGCAATAATTAATATTGATAGTATTGAGGAAGACCTAATTGGCTTACCTCTGACTGACTCCGTGCCTCTCACTGATAATCTAAACGCCGAACTCAAATTTGTTAATTATGCACGCAATGAAGATCTTATCGGAATTGATTTATCGGGTAAAATAGCTGTTGCAAAAAGACGTGGAGCAGAACCTAGTGACATTGTCTATTTCTCACAAAAAGAATCTAACGTGGCTAAAAATGGAGCATTAGGACTTATAATAATCAACACGATGCCCGGTTTAATCAAAGGTAGATTGCTTCATCCTGGTATGGCTATTGATTACAAACCAAGTATTCCTACTTTATTAATTACACAGGAAGACGGAGAAAAGATTCTTGAATATATAGAAGAATCAAATACCACTATTACTATGTCATTTCGTAACGATAATCTTACAAACTTTGTTTCATTGTTTAGTTCTCGTGGACCCGTATCCTCTTTTTACACTAAACCTGATTTAGTTTCATTTGGCGAACAAGTTAATTCTACTTGGCTGGATAATTCTTACAAATTTCAAAACGGAACAAGTTTTTCAGCACCACAAGTTACTGGTACTGTCGCCTTGTTGTTGGAACTACACGGTGATCTCAACAAAGATCAAATCCTTGGCATACTGGGGCCATCTGCGTCTCCATTAACTAATTCATATAATCTATATCTGCCATCCACTCTGCAAGGTTCAGGCAGTCTAAATATTGATAAAGCATTACAATCGCCTCTTTCTATTCATCAATCACAATTGTCTTTTAATCTTGGCAATCAACAACCAACTAACTCACAATTAATCACTTTAGAATCACTTGTATCAGATTCTCTTGAAATATCCCTTGATCATGACCTTCAAAACAAAGATATTGAAATCATTTTTAATTCAAGTACCTTTGTATTAAATGGAAAAGAATCTGTTGTTGTTGAATTAAATAATAATTTACTCAAATCAATTCAGGAATCTCACGTTGATGAATTCCGACTTCTAATCAAAACTAATTATTCCAATACTGTATTTACCATACCTGTATCAACTTACTTCCACACAATCTCTCTTGATATTGAAAATAACTCTGAATCTCATATTGTCCGCATTTTGGGAATTGAAAACTATGATCAAGCTTTGTTACGTATATATAATACAGACAATGCCGAGGTTGACGAACAAATTTTCTCATTCAATGAAGAAATACTCCTAAACTTATCGCCAGGAACTTATTGGATTAATGCCATAATTTCTTCAAACGACAATTTCGAATTTGGCGGAATCGAATATATCGTCAATCCTAATTCTAATCTATCCATACTTGATTCCAATTATGATTCGTCTACTTGGATTTATGCGATAATTATACTTATTTCAATAATGATTCTGGTATATTATACTAGAAAATCATCTTTGTAGCTTGTGCATAGCTCTTAAATCAGATTCAAATAACTCTAGATTTTTTGGTATTTCTATTGATATTCCATTCTTTAATGAAAGCCCTTGTTCTTTCTTCTTGTTCCATACAATCGAATTAAATTCGATTATATTTGCTGTAATTGCCGATAATTGATAATCATCTTTTGCTTCAGGAAAAATCTGTTTATGTATGCTCTCTTGTGAATATAATTCCCTCCAAATTTTATCTGTTATGAATGGAGTTATTGGCGCAAGAAGTAATAATAAATTCTTCATACATATATGTAAAGTTGACCATGCCGCACGTGTAGATTTCTCATCAAATTCAATTCCATAAGCTCTTTGTTTAACTAATTCTATATAATGCGGCGCAAAAATATTCCAAATAAACTCTCTCACTCTATTTGCAGGAATAAAGAAATTATAATCTTGGTAGCCCTCTAAAGATTCTTTTATTACTTTTGATAATTCATCTAAGATCCATTTGTCTGTTTCTAAAGGCTCTTCTTCAACAACAGGGAAATTTGAAATGAACCTGGCAGTGTTCCATAATTTGGATAAAAATTTTCCTACTCCTGTTATTTTTACTTCAGACACACGAAAGTCTGAACCAAGATTTACCTCTGATGCAGCCCATAACCTAAACATATCTGCGCCATTCTTTTCTAATATTGGAATTGGATCTATCGCATTGCCTTTACTTTTACTCATTTTTTCACCCCTTTCATCAACTCCATATCCCATGATCCATGCATGTGTAAAGGGAGGTTTTTTCGTTAATTGATTACATCTTAATATCGTATAATGTAGCCATGTTCTGATTATATCTTTAGATTGCGGTCGTAGACTTGTTGGATAAGTCTTTTCAAAAAATTCTTGATCTCTATTATATTTTGTAATGAATAACGGAGATATGCTGGAGTCCATCCATGTATCAAATGTTCTTTCATCACCTACAAAATCATTTTCTCCACATTTCTTACAACTATCAAAAGGAGGTTTCTCTTTCCACGGTCTGACATATTTTCCAGGTTCAGGTAAATTTGCTTCATTACATGATTTACAATACCATACAGGAACTTCAGTTGCATTGTATCGTCTTCTTGATATCGGCCAATCAATTGAAATTGCTTCAATCCAATCAATCAATCTTCTTCTATGTTCCTCCGGATGAAACTTCAATGAACGTGCAATGTCTAATAATTCATTTTTATATTCTATTTGTTTTACATAGTATTCTTCCATTGGAATTATCTCCATAGGATTCTTACTTCTCTCACAACACGGAGTCCTATGTTTTATATTTTCAATTCGTTCTACCAAATCCATCTCTTGTAAATCCTGAATTATCTTTTCTCTAGCTTCCTTCACTTTTAGTCCCTGATATTTTCCTGCATTATCTGTCATACGTCCAGCTGTATCAATACTAATTTTCTCTTGTAACTTTAATTCTCTAAATAATAATACATCTGTATAATCTCCATAGCTACAAATCATTACCGCACCAGAACCAAATTCCATTTTCGCACTAGGATGTTGAACTATTTTTACATAATTCTCAAAGACAGGCACTTTCACTTCATTACCTACAAGTTTCTTAAATCTATCATCATCAGGATTAACTAATATGACTTGACAACTTGCTAAAAGTTCAGGTCTGGTAGTAGCAATTATAACATAATCTTCCTTTCCTTTAATGTAAAATTTTAGATAAACTAATTTTGATGGTAATTCCTGGTAAAATATTTCTGCATCTGCAATAGTAGTACGGCATTTTGAGCAGTAGTTATTTGGCCTAGATGATTGATATATCTGATCTTTCTTCCATAATTCAATAAATGTAGATTGCGTGAGAGCTCTATATTCGTCTGAATCAGTTCTATAATATTCACTAAATAATCCAGACAAACCCATGAGTTTCATTGTGGAAATCATCTCAGCCTCAAGGTCATCTAACGCAATTTTACAAAGACCTGTGAATTCTTCTCTTGGAGTAGATATCATGCTCACTTTGAATTTCTTTTCAGTATAGATCTCTACCGGTAATCCGTTCCTATCAATCCCTATCGGAAACAACACATTAAAATTCATCATTCTAGCCGTTCTTGCAATCATATCTATCTGTGAATAATGTGCTGCCGCGCCAATATGCCAAGGTCTTCCCGAAGGATATGGCGGAGGTGTATCGATAGTAAATACCTCTCTCTTATCATGAATATCAAATTCATATAATGATTCTTTATTCCACATCTCTGCAATACTCTTTTCAATATCTACATTCCAACGGTTCTCTTTTATTTTCGGTTCCAACTAAATCACTCTCCACCTTATTGCATCCTATACCTTAATATTGCTCCTAATCCGCTAAAACTCATTAACATTCTTCCTTCCTCTGATCCACTTCCTAAAACCTCAATTCTCGTTCCAGTTTCAGAAGCTTTATCTTCTAAAATTTCGATTAAATCTGTTTCTGTTACAGTAAAATCTACAGATTGACAAGATTCACACGACTCACTCAACAACTTCTGTTTCTCCTGAACGAATGACGTTCTATTTAGAATCTTATTCCTATCTACTGAACATCTATTACATTTTAGTAAAATATTTAACATATTCAAATCTTCTGAAGCAATTATTACTTCGACCGCTCCTTTGGTTGTTGCATCCATTACTTCTTTTATTCCATATGCAGCAAGACTCTTTTCTTTATGTATTTCTGATAAAAATCTCTGAATCAACTTTTTCTCTTCAATCAATCTCATATCTTTTAGTACATCTGACGACTTCTCTATTGCTTCACGTACTCCTTCTGCACCAGAATACGCTCCATCTACTTCTGCTAAAATCTTTTCCTTTAATCGATAATCTAAATAATCACTTTTTAAAAATGAATCTTTTGTAGGACCTGGTCCACTTATTATTAGTCCTTTTATTTTGTTCTGTTCTAAAAAGAGTTTTTTTGCATGTTCAGCAACTCTTCTATAATATCCTGACAAATTCATCTCTCTCAGTCTTTCATACCTTCTTGCCGATTGCCCACCTGCTCTTGTTTTTCCACCAACTCCCGATGTAAGAACTTCATCAACTACTGTTTTTGCACCTGTTAAAACCCCCAATCCTGCTTCTGTCGAATCTATTGAAATAACTCCAATCACATCAACTTCTTTAATCATATCCATCAGATATTCTAAATGAAAATGATCATCACATCTGTAAAGATACGTTTGTACTGGCCTCGGAGGGATTATCTCATTAACAAATACTTGTTCACTGCCAGGACCATTTGTCATTAAAGATCCAACAAATAATACTATTCCGTTTTCAGGAGTTTTCTTGAAAAGCTTTAGTCGTTGTTGAGTCTTTGTTAATGCATCCTGAACATGATTTCTAGTAGAATCTGATTTTATGTTCGTTGCCGTTCCATATTCTTCTCGTAAATTATTCAACACTTCGTGCAGTGCTTTTTTTGGAGGAATATATAAGGAAATTAGCTCAGTTCCTTTTCCTGTCTTACTAGAGAGTTCTCTAAGCATCTTCCTTGTTTTATATAATGCTACTGAATCTATATTACTCGGCAAAAATTCACCCTTATAATTATTCTACGAAGTGGTTTGATGTTATATTATATCTATTAATGTATGAAAATTAATAAGACAACTGTTCGTAGACATAAGTGGTTAAATGAAAACCGTAGTAATTAAATTAAGTGGAAGTTTATTCTCATTCGACAAAGATTATTCCCAAGTCAAGAAAATAACGAAAACCCTAGATGAGATTAGTCGTAATGGATATAAGGTCGTTGCAGTGGCAGGTGGTGGAAAAACTGCTCGGAATATGCAAAATGCAGCTAGAAACTTTCATGCAGACGAAGCCTTTCTTGATCAACTTGGAATTGATGTTTCTCGTATCCATGCAAAAATACTCACAACTTGTACTACTAACTCCTGTCAAGACATACCAAAAACTTTAGATGAAGTAGTTCGATGTCTGTCATCTTCAAAAATTGTTTTTACTGGCGGTTTATCACCTGGTCAAAGTACAAATGCAACTGCTGCTTTAATTGCCGAAAGGACTAAAGCTAAACTGTTTGTCAATGCTACTGATGTTGATGGCGTCTTTACTTCCGACCCAAGAAAAAATAAAAATGCAAAGCTGATTAAATCAATTACTACAAAAAATTTACTAAGTAAAGTTGTTAATGATAAGATGAGTGCTGGAACTTACGATTTAATGGATTTACTTTCCCTAAAAATTATTGAACGATCTAAAATTCCTACTATTGTAATTAAATGCGATGGTGGACGAATCAAATCTGCAATCTCTGGTAAATCTAAAGGTACTAAAATCACATCTTAGCTAAATCAAATCTCTTTGAAAACATGTTTTTGTATTTTTGTGACAAGCATTGCCAAATTGTTCTACTAAATAAATTAGTGTATCTTCATCACAATCTATCTTTATTTCGAGTACTTTCTGTACATTTCCAGATTCTTCACCTTTTTTCCAAAGTTTGTTTCTAGACCTGCTCCAATAATGACCATATCCTGTTCTAACAGTCTCTTCTATCGCTAATCGATTTGCATAAGCCAACATTAGTATATCTCTTGATTTACTATCTTGCACTATAACCGGAACCAATCCCTGACTCTTTTCAAAATCAATATCATCTATAGATAATTTTGTCATATTCTCACTAAAACCTCGTTCTCTTTTAAAAATCTCTTTAATGCAGATACATCAAATTGGTTATAGTGGAATACCGACGCTGCTAGAGCTGCATCTACGTTAGTTTTATCAAATACATCAACAAAATGTTCCATGCTTCCACATCCACCGCTTGCAATAACAGGTATATTCACTTTATCCACGATTTCTTTTGTTAATTCTATATCAAAACCATCTTTAGTTCCATCTCTGTCAATTGATGTCAATAATATCTCGCCTGCTCCAAGTTTTTCTACTTCTTGTGACCATTGTATTGCATCGATTCCTGTTGATTTTCTTGCACCATAACTAAATACTTCAAACATATTGTTCTCATTTCTTTTTGCATCGATAGCTACAACACAACATTGTCTTCCAAATCGTTCGGAAATTTCTGTAATTAATTCAGGTTTTTCAATCGCCATTGTATTTATTCCGACTTTGTCTGCTCCACTACAAAGAATATTTCTTGCATCTTCTATACTACTTATTCCTCCTCCTACCGTGAAAGGTATGTCTAATTTCGAAGCTACGTTACGAACCATTTCACTAACTGTCTTACGTTTTTCTGGCGAAGCTGTAATATCAAGAAACACCAATTCATCTGCTCCATCATCTCTATATTTTGAACCTAGTTCTACAGGGTCTCCTGCATCCTTTAAATTAACAAAATGTTCACCTTTTACTACTCTTCCTTCTTTAACATCTAAGCACGGTATGATTCTTTTTGATAACGTCATTGTTAATCCTCCAATGTAATAGCCTGTTCTATTGTAATTATTTTACTATGCAATGCTCTACCTAAAATTACGTATTCCACGCCTATTTCTTTCACTTTGTTTATGTCCTCTATAGAACTAATTCCGCCACTAGCTTGAATTTGTATACTGGTGTTATTTCTAATTTTTCTCAAAGTTTCCATATCAGGTCCCTCCAGCATTCCATCTTTTTTAATTGCAGTTAGTAAAATCGTTTCAATTCCATAATCCGCAAAGTCTGAAACTGCTTTATCTAATTCTATTCCAGAACTATCCCTCCAACCATTAATCATAATCTGATTGCCAACATAATCGAGTGATATTATAATTTTTGATACACCGACTTCTCTACAAATCTCTTCAAATAATCTTCTGTTATTTACTGCAACAGTTCCAATTACAACCTTGCTTACATTCCCAGAAATTTTTTTAGCATAATCCACGTCGCGTATTCCTCCTCCAACTTGTATCTCCATTTCCGTACTTTCTGAAACTGTTTTAATTAATTCGTAATTATTTCCTCGTTCTAATGTTGCATCTAAATCTACTATGTGCATCCGACTAATTCCAATTCCTTGCCATTTTTTAACAAGTTGTACTGGACTGTAATCATAAAACGTAGCTAAATCTGGGTTTCCTTGTTTTAATCTTACTACTTTTCCATCTAAGAGATCTATCGATGGTACTATTTTCATAAATCCCCACAAACTGACACAAAATTCTCTAGTATTCTTGCTCCAGCCTTTCCTGATTTCTCTGGATGAAATTGAGTTCCAAATATATTGTTCTTATTTACCATTGATGTAAATTCTGTACCGTAGTCTGTCGTAGTGGATATAATTTCAGAATCAGTTGGTTTTGGATACAAAGAATGAACAAAATATGCCCAAGATTGATCTTCAACACCGTCTAAAATACGATCTTTATTGTTCTGTTTTAGAGTATTCCATCCTATATGAGGCACTTTTACATTATTCGAAAAAAATATTATTTCACCTTCGAAAAATCCTAATCCATCTCCTGGACCTTCCGCGCTTTTTTCAAAGAACAATTGCATTCCCAAACATACACCTAAAATTGGCTTATTATTTTCATAATAATCATTTAAAATTCTCTGATTTACTTGTATCCTCTTCACTGCGTGTTTCCAACCTCCTACACCTGGAAGAATAATTCCGTCATATTCTAAATTTACATCTAATTCTGATGTTACAATAGTTGTAACTCCTAGCTTTTCTAGTGCAGTTTGAATACTAAATAAATTACCTACACCATAATCTAATATGGCAATCTTTATCATTACATCATTCCCTTCGATGAGGGAGTTCCATCTCTTCTACTGTCTGGCGACATTGCTTCTCTCATTGATAATGCCATTGCTTTTATTGCAGCTTCCACTTTGTGGTGATCATTGTTTCCATATTCTACAATGACATGAATGTTTGCTTGTAGACTAGTTGAAAACGACTGAATAAAATGATAAATATCTTCTGCAGGCATATCTTCAATTCCTTCTTTATCTATCTTCAAATCTGCAACTTGAAATGGACGTTTAACTAAATCTACCGCTGAATATGCTAATGCATCATCCATTGGGACAATCGCAAAACCAAATCTCTTTATAGATTTTCGTTCTCCAAGTGCTTTGTTAATTGCTTCACCTATTGTTAGTGCAACGTCTTCAGCTGTATGATGAATTAAATCTCCTGTCGCATCAATTTGAATATCAATCAAGCTATGTGTAGCAAATGAAGTAACCAAGTGGTCTAAGAATTTTACCGAAGTATTAATCTTTACATTTCCGGTTCCTTCTAATTGTACTCTTACTGTAATGTCCGTTTCCTTCGTTTTTCTTGTTACTTCAGCTTCTCTCAATTCACTCACTAAATAATTCAGGTATATCGTTAATATTACTTATTATTATGTCCGCTTTCTTGTCCTTAAACAGCTTAATTTTATTTCGTTCTGACCTTGAGGAGCCATATATTCCTGCAAATATATACTGTTGATTATTGGCTCTATTTGCCGCTTTTGTCATTAATAGATCCTCCATAGAATCACCAACATACAGTATATTTCCTTTTGAAGCTAAATTTGTTATAGATTTTTTTAATGCTATGGGGCTGGGTTTATCAATTCTGGCGCCATATTCTGGAATACGTGCCAAATCTTCGATAAATACGTTGCCTTTTACATTAAAATATCTAAACAAGTTTCCTAGTGTGAATTTTGTCCCAATCTTACCCCTTCCCGATACAATTGCAATATTCTTCTGAAATCTCTTTTTTAATGCAGTTAATGTCGATTCCTTAACAATCAACTTTTCACTTTCGATGGTTCCTTTACGATTGAAAGTAATAGTATTTGTTTTTCTGGCCTTTTTTATTAGATTCTTTCCGTAGAAATATTCATCAAATACATTGGTTACGATGTTATTCCTTCTATCATTTGTAAAATTCAAAAACCTTTTAGCAGAATATAATAATTCTTTTTGTTCCTTATCTAATCCTTTACTAATCAATAATTCGATAGATTCTATATCAAATTTCTTTATCTCTTTTGCAAGTTCGTTCAATTCTCTTGTAAAATTAATCCTTGTATTCTTGGCATTTAATCCGATTTTATTCAATTCTATTAATTCTAATTTTCTAAATGAATTCGAAATATTTCTCATATTAATATTGTTTAATTCTTGTTCATATGCCTCTGATAAACTCTTTGGCAACATCGATATAATCTTTAATATTATTACATAACAAAACTTGTAATCATTATTGAATCCCCCAGTTTGTCTAAAAAGTTCTAGTGTTGTTTTTGATATTTTATACCTGCTAAATTTCATATTTACTATATTCTTCAAGATATATGAAATTGTAAGATCTATGCATACATCATAGGATTTTTTTGAATCAATTAACACTCCATCACAATCAAAAATTATTGTATTAATATTTTTAACATTCCTATCTGAAATCCTTTGATAGGCTACTCTGTTGTTAATTATTTTTTTTTGATATACTTTTGACATTTTCATTTACAAATCTTGCTTTTGCTGATTCTCCGTGATTGATTAAACCCTCTTGGTTTGATAATTTTTCAATCTTCTCTAAATTATTCTTTAATTTCTCTTTAGTTGTTTTTGCAATAAAAAACCTTCTCGTAAAATCAATACTAGATAATGCAGAATAAAATTTTCCTGAACCGCCTGTTGGTAAGACGTGATTTGTACCCAATCCATAGTCACTAAATGCAGCCGGCGTATAGTTTCCTATCAATACCACTCCACTTGACGTCATCTCTTTTGCTACGGAATCTTGATTCTCAGTCATAATCTCTAAATGCTCTGACGCAAAATCATTTGCAAAATCAATACATTCTTGCATGCTTTTACAATATACTATGAATCCATTCTTCAATAATGATTTGCTGACTATGTCTCTACGCTCGATTTGCGGCAATCTTTCTTGTATTAATCTGATTAAATCTTTAGCAAGTCTTTTCGACGTTGTAACTACCCCACATAAGCTATCAGTACCGTGTTCAGCCTGTGCAAATAGATCACTTATGATTAATTCTTTATCAGCACTATTGTCTGCAATTATCAGTAATTCTGAAGGACCTGCAGGTAAATCTATTCCTACATCTTCAGATATTATTTTCTTAGCTTGATATACGAAAATATTTCCTGGTCCTGCAATTTTCTCGACTGGTTTTATCGCATTTGTTCCATAACCCATTGCCGCTATCGCTTGAGCTCCCCCTACTTTGTATATCTCATCGACTTGGCAAATATCTGCTGCCACAAGCACTGACGGATTAATTTTCTTATCTAAAGATGGAGGCGAACAAACAATTATTCTTTTTACACCTGCTATCTTTGCTGGAACTGATGACATAACCAAAGATGATGGATACACTGCTTTTCCTCCTGGAACATAACATCCAACACTTTCTAACGGAACCATGTTGTATTTTATGTAGCTGCGCTTATCCCTTATTTCAACATCATTAACAAAATTAGAGAACGATTTCATTATCTTCTTTTCAGTTTTCTCTACAGATTTTTTTAGAATCTTTAATTCTTTTACTATTTCTGAATCAATGATTGAGTATGCTTCTTTAATCTCTTTATTATTAACTCTTAATTGATTGGGAAGTAGTTTTACTCTGTCAAACTTTGACGTATACTTCAATAAGGCTTTGTCGTTGTTCTTTTTTACGTCATTCATTATCTTTTTTACGTAATCTGTGTCAGTAGATTTTACCGCTCGACGACGAATTTTTTTTGAAGTTTGTTCTACTGTTGATAATCTGTTGATCTCAAAATACTGAATCAAACTATTTACCTTCATCTTCATGAATTTTCTCTAATGGCAGTACCTGGACAGGTCTATGTACAATCAAACCTTGTGCGTATTTTCTAAGATATGGTAATATCTGAAGAAATTCATCTTTAGGTATTACAGTATTAATCGAATACCATTCATCTTTTGATAATTCACTAATGGTGGGGGATTCTAATGCCGGAATAATCTTTAAGACACGCTCTAAGTTGTTCTTTTTTACATTCATAAATATATGTACTTTGGATTTTGCTTCTACTACTCCCTTACATAAACTAATAACATCATAAATTTTCTGTCTTTTTTTGGGATCTTTTAATGCCGTTTTATTTGCAATTAAATAAGCGGAAGATTCCATTATCGTATCCACAACTTTAAGATTATTTTGCGCTAAAGTTGAACCGGTTTCAATCACATCAAATATTACGTCCGCCTCTTCTGGAGGTTTTGCTTCTGTTGCTCCAAAAGAAAACACGACTTTAACATCTTTGTTTGTTCCAGTACTAAACCATGGTGTGACAATCGACGGTGATTTGTTTCCATATTTCTTTTTGTATATCTCATTATTGAGCAAATATTCTCTTGCCAAATTCAGATACTCGGTTGAAATTCGTAATTGTTTTTTATCTTTTATATGATTCTTTAATAAATCTGAGAAATTTTTGCTCTTATTTGCATCTGGTAACGCAACTACTATTCTCACCTTGCCATATTCTAAATTGAGTAATTTTACTACGTTTGCTTTGTTTTCTCTTATCCAATCTTCTCCTGATACTCCTATATCTTGAGTTCCTTCCTGTACGTTCTTTGGTATCTCTTGAGGTCTTAATATCTTCACGCTAATACTACTATCATTTATTATTGGCCTGTATGTTCTTGACTGGCCTTTTATTGTATATCCTGCAGTTTCAAAGAACTGATATGTTGCTTTTTCCAAAGATCCCTTTGGCAGAGCTAATTTAATTACTGACATAAAATTTCAATCCTCTTTTTCATAAAAACTAACGATAACTTGCCTATTAAAGATAGTAAAATATTATAGTCAAGACTGGAAAATGTACAAAAACGATTATTCGAGGTGAATACAATCACTCATTTTCTTCAAATAAATTCATCTTAATACTTTATTTAAGCATTTGTTGTAATAATTAAATAATAATCGGGCAGGGGTAGCGAATCTTAACAGAGCGAAGCCCGGTCAACCGCGGATTAACAAAGCGGAAAGGACTCAAGATCGGCTTGTTGTGATATCCTCTCCTCTAGAGGTTCATGGGTTCAAATCCCATCCCCTGCACTTTCCATCGATACTTTTTTTGGATGGAAAATACTTACAACTATCATGATTATTGAATTTAATGCCAACACCCCAAAAATTCAATCCGGTGTGTTTCTTGCTAGCAGTGCAGATGTTATTGGCGATGTTGTATTAGCAAATGATGTAAGTGTTTGGTATAACTCTGTAATTCGTGGAGATTTTAATTCTATTATCGTCGAGGATTCTTCCAATATACAAGATAATAGTATCCTACATGTTGACGCTGATGAACCTCTTAGCATTGGTAAAAATACAACAGTTGGTCATGGATGCATAATACACGGATGTACAATTGGAAATTCCTGTTTAATAGGAATGGGATCACTAATCATGAACCGCGTTACAATTGGTTCTAATTGTATAATTGGCGCAGGTACTCTAATAACGCAGGATACAAAAATTCCTGATAATAGTGTTGTAGTAGGAAGACCAGGAAAAATTATCAGACAGATTACTCAATCCGATTTGGCATATATTAATTCTAATGCCAAAGCTTACGTGTCTCTTAAAAACAAATACCTTAATCGTTAATTTATTATTCTTTAATAAATTCTAACGATACTGAATTAATACAATATCTTTTACCTGATGGAAACGGCCCATCATCAAATACATGTCCTAGATGCGAATCACATTTTTTACATAGTACTTCCGTTCTAGCCATTCCTGCTATCTGATCAATTTCAAATCTCACTGAATCACTATTATGCGGTTCAAAAAAGCTTGGCCAACCAGTTCCCGAATCAAATTTTGTATTTGATTTGAATAAATTATTATCACAACATATGCATTTGTAAACCCCTTTATCCTTTGTTTCATAGTATTTACCACTAAACGGAATCTCTGTTGATTTATTACGACATACATCAAATTGTTCATCGGATAAAATCTCCTTCCATTCACTCTCATTTTTACGTATTTTATCTTCCATACTAAAATTTAGTTGTAAATTGTTATAACTTTTATCGAAATCTCATTGTGAAATATGGGCCCGGAGGGATTTGAACCCACGACTTTTGGTTATCTTCTATAATCCGAAGACCAACGCCCTATCCGGGCTGGGCTACGGGCCCAACATTACTGAAGTAATTTAATATAAAAGTACAAATTTATGGGAAAAATATATTCACTATCAATTACTTAACTCCTATTGTATGTGTGAACGACAAATTGGAAGAAACAACTGATATTATTCAAGCAATAGAGAGCAGCAAGGGATTTTTGATTAAAGATAACGACTCCCGTCAAGAATTGAAAATTCGTGGTTTCGGCGAAGGAAAAAAACATGGATTATTATTAAGAGACTATGAAGCTCTTTATTTAATCTATTCTTCCAAACTTGATGTTATCAAGGATAATAAAAAGATAACTTTTAATGACGTTCTTCAAACTGCTCTAATACGTGATGAACACGCTTGGACAAAATTCTTAATTTACCAAGATATTAGAACTCGTGGTTATGTAGCTAAAGAAGGCTTTGGTTTTGGTGCAGATTTTCGTGTTTATGATAAAGGAAATTTTGGTTCAAAAGCTGCAAAATATATTGTCTTTGCTATGAACGAAGGCAATGAAATAAATACAAAATCTTTGACCGATTCTGTAAAACAAATTTCTAGAATGGGCAAAGTTCCAATTATTGCAGTTGTTGAAAGACGAGGTGAAGTTATTTATTATCGTTTATCTAAATCTCATTTTCGTGACTTGCTTTGACATTTAATTTCATTGCTTTGCTTTCTCTAATTCGTCCGATAAATTCATTCATGATTGGTTTAGCTGTTATTGTAGGAATTGCAATTGGTTCTCCTGATATGTTATTCTCAAGACTATCAATTTATGGATTCATTACTGGATTCTCTATATCTTCTTATTCTATGATAATCAACGATGTTTACGATATTGAAATTGATAAAGTCAATCAACCAGAACGCCCTCTTCCCAAACAATTAATCTCTGTCAATTCTGCATTATCATTATCTCTAATCCTATTATTAATTGGTCTTACCAGTTCATTACTAATTTCTTATTACCATATTATTATCACTGTAATCTTCTCTTTCTTATCTTGGTTCTATAATATCTGGGGTAAAAAACAAGGACTAATTGGAAATTCTATAGTTGCATCTTCAATGTCTATCCCATTTATTTTTGGGGGCATAATCACTGGTAATATTTCATTATTAGTTTGGTCCATCTCTCTCATAGCTTTTCTCTCAGGAATGGGTAGGGAAATAATCAAAACAATTGCTGATGTCGAAGGAGATCAGATTAAAGGTGTAAAATCCATTTCTATTCAATTTGGATTGCGTAATGCAATGCTCATTGCCTGCATCTTTATAGTCGGCTCTATTATTGTTTCATTTATTCCAGTTTATTTTGGTTTGATTCAAATCTATTATGTTCCATTATTGCTATTGACTGACCTGATTTTACTCTATTCGGTATCTATCATCTCAAAAAATTATTCAAAATCTGAATCATTAAAAGTAAAAAAACTAATACTTTATGCAATGTTGTTTGGATTGATAACTTTTCTTGCTAATAGTGTGATTGTATGGTAGGGGTGTTTCTTAATGTGGACTGAAAAATATCGACCAAAAGTTCTTAGCGAGGTAGCTGGCAACGACGATTTACGCGGTAAAATAAATAAATGGTTACGTACTTGGGATAAATCTTTCAAGCCTATTTTATTACAAGGAACACCAGGTGTTGGTAAAACTTCTCTCGTCTACGCTCTTGCTAAAGAACTTGATTATCATGTAATTGAACTTAATGCTAGTGATAAACGAACGAGGAATAATCTTCAATCTTCACTTGAACCTCTTTTTCAATCTACTACTCTGTTTAATGAAAAGATTTTAGTATTAATTGAAGAAGTCGATGGCCTTGATTCACGAGCAGACTATGGCGGTGTAGACTTTCTTATTGAAACAATCGACAGTATAACTGTTCCAATCATTATTACTTGTAATTCCTCAGATTCTAAAAAACTCTCCAAATTACTAAAAAAATGCCAGGTCTATAAATTCAAAAAAATCGATCCACGCCAAATAAGCTTAGTACTAGAATCAATTGTAAAAAAAGAAAAACTTACACTTCCTCTCGACGATATTGTCAATATTTCAACTACTTCTAATGGTGATTTACGTCATGCTATTAATGCTCTCCAGACATACGATTCGACCATAGAACAACCACGTTCATTTATTTCTAAATCATTATCTCTTGATCAAGGAATTCGACAATATTTTGATTCTGTTGATATGTCAGAGGCAATGAATTCACTTCTTAATACTCATTCTAACCCAAACGACATATTACGTGCCATTTTTAGCAGTGTGGTCTCAAGTTCTAAAAAAATTCCAAATAATGAATTATCTAAAATCCTCTCAATACTGTCTGACATTGACTTGTTACTGGGACGTATAATAAAAACTCGTGAATGGAGACAATTAAGATACTTTAATTCCCTTCTTGTTTATTCATTATTCGAAACTCTAACTCATCAACCAATTAAATTCAGTTTGTATCAAAATCCATTTCCATTACAAGTTCGTATCTGGAATGACGGCCGAAACTTTCGTACCATTGTAAAATCACTCAATAAATATACTAATGAATCAACCGATAATCTAGTAGATTTAATTCCTTATTTTATACTAATTCTATCAAAACAAGAAAACCGAAATAATCTTCTAACTCGTTTAGGATTAGAAGATAAAGAAATCAACACAATAAATAGAGAAATTACAAATATTTCTAAATCTAAGTAGGCGTTATTTCTTTCTGATTATTCATATAACTTCTTAATGCTCTTGGAATTGTAATACTTCCATCTTCGTTTTGATAATTCTCTATTATTGCAATTAAAGTACGTTCTGTAGCAGTCAATGTACTGTTTAGTGTATGCGTTAAAATACTTTCTTCGTGTGGTTTATTTCTAAATTTTATACCTAGTCTACGAGACTGAAAATCCGTACAATTACTACAAGAAACTAATTCTCTGTAGTTGTTTTGTCCAGGCAACCAAGCTTCAATATCAAAAGTTTTTGCTGCAACTTTACCCATGTCCCCAGAACTCAGTAACATAATTCTATATGGTATTTCTAATTCTTTATAGAATTGTTTTACATCTGATAGAATTTCTTCATGCTGGTTCCAGGAACTTTCTGGATCAGCAATCGAAAAAATTTCTACTTTTTCAAATTGATGTACTCTGAATATTCCTTTTGTATCTCTTCCATGAGATCCCGCTTCCTTTCTAAAACATGGACTAATTGACGCATATTTTCTAGGCAAATCATCTTTAGAGAATATTTCATCTGAATGCATTGCGGCTAAGGCATGTTCTGACGTTCCAATTAAGTATAAATCCTGACCTTCGATTTTGTAAATCACTTCTTCAAAATCTGATAATATTACTGCTCCACTCATTGGTTTCCTATTCATTAGATATGGAGGTTGTAACATGGCATATCCTTTCTTATTGATATATTCAAGAGCAAATGCAATTAATGCATAATTCATTTTCACCAATTCATTTTTCAAAAAGTAAAATCTTGAACCTGAAATTTTACTTGCTCTCTCTATATCAATCAAGTCATTTTTTTCAGATAATTCTATGTGATCCAATGAATTCTTGTTTAACCCTGTTTCAGGCTGCCACTTCTCAATCTCTTTATTTGACTTATCATCTATTCCTATTGGTACTGAATCATGGATTAAATTTGGTATGGATTCTAGACGATTATTATATTCATCTTGACTTTTTTTAGCGTTATTTTGTAAATCTTCAATTTTAGTCGATATATTCTTCATTTCTGTTAATGTTTCTGTTATGTCAATTCCTTGTCTTTTCTTTGTTGATATATCCTTAGAAATATTATTCCTTTGCATCTTATACGACTCTAGTTCAGTAATTAATTCTCTTCTTCCTCTATCTATTTCTAGAAGTTCTGAGATATCTAATTCTACATTCCTATCTTTCAGCATATTGATGACTTTTTCTGGTTCTGCCCTCATTAACTTTGGATCAATCAAATCATTTCACCTTTTCTAATGTTTTACTTGTCATATCAATCATTGATAAAACTTCATCTACTGTATTTAACAAAGTTTCCATTACATTATTAGATTTGAAATTAATCTCTAAAATATTGTTCTTCACACTCTGACTCATTGTCATTCCTTCTGGAAAATCTTTATTATCTGGATCTAATGATTTTGCTATAATTGCTGCTGTAGACTTTTCTCTGAACTTCAAACTAATATCGATTTCTATATTTTTTTTCATATCTATTGTTTTAGATATTAATATTTTGTACCTAGGCTAATTGAGCAACTACAGATTTATATTTCCACTTTTTAGGAATGATATTCTTCTTTTTGTAATATTTAGAAAGTCTGTGTACCTTGGCTTCTAACATCTCCAAAGATCTTACGTTTTTTCTATCTCCTCTATTTGATTTCAAATGGTTCTGCAAGCTTACAGCTCTTTTTACTAAAGTTTCCAAATCTTCAGGTATCTCTTGTTTTACCCCATTCTCTTCCATGAATTCTTTCATTTTCTTTCCAGTTACTGCTTTTATTGAAGAAACAGCATATTCATCTCTTAATTTAGTTCCTATCTGACTGGCATTCAATCCTTCTTTATTCATTTCAACAATAAGTTTTCCGATTTCTTCAGGAGTGACCTTCACCCAATCAGACTTCATAGTAGATGGCCTCATAGATTGAGATTTTCCTCTACTGTTTCCATGTATTCTAGTCAATTGTTCTCTTTTCCATATATGATGTTTATAATGATAAGTCTTGCGTTTTTATTGACTTTTTTCTAACCATTCCGCAAATGTTCGTGCTGCTTTTGACCTATGAGATGTTTGATTTTTTTCACTTAATGACATCTCTGCAAAAGTTTTGTTTTTTCCCTTTGGTGTAAATATCGGATCATAACCAAAACCTTGATTTCCTTGTAAATTTGCAGAAATATTTCCCTCGCAAATTCCTATGAAACTCTTTACAACTTTTCCCTTATCACCATACACAATAGCTGAATGGAATTCTGCTGTTTTATCTTCTCGATTCCTTAGCAATCTAACTATTCCACCAAGTCCAATAGTTTTATACACAAATGCTGAATACGGACCTGGAAAACCATATAATGAATTAATATATACGCCAGAATCTTCTACAATGAATGCTTCATCAGTTTTTGTTGATATTTCTTTTGCTGAGTGTTCAGCAACCGATAATACACTAAATGCTTGTATTTCTGTTCCCTTTAAATCAACAACCCGAAGATCTAAGTCATAATTATCTAATATGTTCCTCATCTCTTCGTATTTGTCCATATTCTTTGTCGCCAAATTGATTTTTTTATTAGTCAACTCTTGCATATCTCCCTCTCATTTCAATTTTCTTTACAATGGAAAAAATTTCCTCCGACGAAAGCTTCATTACTGATTCGTAACCCTTCTTAAAATTATTAAACACTTCATTAAAAACATCGTGATGAGCACTCTGTAAAATGCCTTTAAATAATCTTATATCTACTCCTTTATCCTCTGATTTTCTGCTTGTCGTAGATAATCCAAAATCAATCAAACATATACTTCCATTATCTCTTATTATCATATTTGACGTCGTTAAATCTCCATGAATCGTGTTGTTCTTATGCAATACTGCGACTATTTCTCCAATCTTTTTACCTATATCTGACTTATTAGAATCATTTTTCATTAATACATCTCTCACTTTCATACCATCTACATTTTCCATTATTATTTCTGATTTCTTTAAATCAACGAAATAAATAATTGGAACATCTAATTTTTCTCTTATCTTGTTTATCATGTTTGCTTCCTTCAAAGTTCTGCTAGATCTAATAAATTCATCTATCTCCTGATGTCTATATTTCTTAATATCACGACGTTTTGAAATAGCCGATTTTCCAAACCATTCAGTAGAAGATACTATAGCTTCTGCACCAATATTGATTATTTTCGCCATTTTACATCTACTCTGTCTAATCTCCATGATTGTTTAACCCAACTTTCTTCTACTGACACTTTTGTTCCACTATTATATGCCAATATTCCAGCCCATGCAATCTGTGCACCACAATCTCCTGCGTAATTTCTGGGAATCACTGATAGCTTTGAACCCCTCTCTTTACACATGACTTCTAACATTTCTTTCAATCTAGTGCTTGCTGCTACCCCTCCTGTTATTATCACTTCTTTCTTTTCTAAGAACGACAAAGCTCTTTCTGTCACTTCTGCTAACATGGCATATGATGTTTCTTGCAATGAAAAACATACATCTTCTATTTTCTCTCCCTTGTCAATCATCTTTTTTGCACTAGTTAAAATTCCAGAGAACGAAACATCATTACCTTTTACAGAATAAGGTAATCTTAGAAAATTTTCTGATTCACTTGCTAATTTTTCGATAATTGCCCCCGCTGGGGAACTATATCCTGCATACCTTCCTATCTGATCAATGAGTTGACCTATTGTCAAGTCTAATGTTTCTCCAAACACTCTCCATTTTCCTGAATTAAATCCTAAAATCATTGTATGACCTCCAGAAACTAAAAGATTTACAGGATCTGTTGCACGTGTCAATAAACAGCCTAGTTCAATATGTCCAATTGCATGATTTACTGGAACAAGAGGCTTGTTTAATTTCAGTGATAATGCTCGTGCTGCAGTTGCACCAACTCGGAGACATGGCCCTATCCCAGGTCCAGCCGAATACGAAATAATATCTAATTCTGTATATTTGATTTTTGCCTGTTCAATTGCTTTTTGTATTACTTCGTTTGCAATATTTGAATGATGCCTAGATGCTTCACGGGGATGTATTCCTGAACCTTTCGGCGCTTTGTAAATATCCTTCACATCTGAGAATATGTTTCCATTAGTATCAACGATAGACGCCCCAAATGTATGCGCTGTTGATTCTAAACCTATGCAAATTTGACTATTCTTCATTAGTTAACATTTAAGAATCTCAATTATGAATATATCTCTAACTATATTGAAAAAAACACAAAAAAAATTGGATTTTCGAACCATTGAAATTACTTTTGTCATTCATGAGACTGAGAATATTGATAAATTCTTATCTCATTTATTCGAAATCTTTGGTTTATCTGATACTGATCTCAGCATAAAAAAAACTGAAGGGCATCATAGGAACATTATACAATTGATTCGCGCTTATCTTATTCGAGACAGGGTACCTGAAATAACCGAAAAAATTCTTTCTTCTATTAATATAGCTGATCTTAAAACTATTAACAATGATCTACTTTACTATCTAGACGACAAATTCACTTTGTACTTACGGTTTAATAAACAAGATATAATTGACAACGTTCTAACACTTTCTTATGATGATTCTGTTCGCATCAAAATGAAACCAAAAATTAAATTAAATAAAGATAAAGCAATAGCTTCATACAAGGAACTATTGAGTGAATATTCATGAGAGTAAAACGAAGATATCTACTAACTGATAACGATAATCTTGCTAACATCAAATCATTAAATTTAAAGAACACTCGAATTGTACGAAATAGCTTTAGCAAAACAATAATTCTAAAAGTAAACCTAGATTACATTCAGGAAATAAAACAACAACTTTCTAGTCATAATATTCAAATTCTTCAAGTTTCAGGCACTCTAAAATCAATCAAAAACAAGAAGAATTAAATTATCTTAATACAATATAGTTTTGGGATGAAGTATTAGTCGCCCCAGACTGAATTCAGATGAAGCTCCAGGACATTGATCCTCTTTTACTCTGAATTATGAGGACACTGCGACGAAACTGACCACTATTCTTTCCATGCAAGTATTATGTTTATTATTCCAAATAAATTACCAAATAAAATTAATCCAATTCCCAGTCCACTTGGTATTGTAGCGAATTCCATCATTACTCCAACTACAAATTCTGACATGCCAGAATAAGACGCAGACGATCCTACATAACCTCCCCAATACATGAAAATACAAGCTAACAATGCACCAATTTCTGTCAATATAATTTGCGCATAAAATAAATTTTTCTTTATTAATTTGATTTCATATAATTTCCAAAGTAAATAGTACACGAATGTCCATGCAATAAATCCAACTACTGCCGAAAATAGAAATATAAAGTACGCTAAAACCATATAGATTCCCGGCCATTCGGTAATTAGTATTGGAAAAGCTAATTGAGGAATTAAAATAGGAAACAAAAATATTATCGCAACAATTGTGTTTAATACCGATAATTTCAGAAAATTCTTTATAACAGTTTCAATCCTAATCATGTTATTTTCTCTCCAAAGACTTTATTCCTGATATTATTAAAATTACCGAATATATAGAACCTGTAAGTACTATTATTGATGCAATTCTCTTCCATATTCCTAAATCTTCTCGAAACGTCTGAACCTCTAATTGACTCAATAAAAATAAGAATATGACTCCAAATAATATGGTGAAATTTCCCCATAAAACCGACATCTGTAATTCTCTCTTTTTTTCTATAAAAATATAAAATAACAGTCCTAAAAAAAATATTAATATTGGCATAATTAAATACGGATTTAGTAAAATTAAAAAATAAATTTGATACAGCAAGCACTATACTCAACAACATAATTATATTTGAAAATTAGCTTCCGGATAATTGTACTAAATCAATGATTAATTTCGTAATATTTAATACAATTTACATTAATTATAATATGGTAATGTCTGATTCCTATATTCGACCACTTGACTCTTTAAATCGTAAAGACGGAGATATCGTAGGTGGAAAAAGCGCTAATCTTGGCGAATTATTGAACGCAGGTCTTCCAGTTCCTGGTGGATTTGCTATAACTACTGCGGTTTACAAAGAATTAGTTATAGAAACAGAATCAAAGAACCAGATTCATGATTTATTGAATAATTTGGATATGGATGATTTTGATTCAATAAATTCGTGTAGTGCGCAAATTCGTGAATTAATCGAAAAAATTCCTCTTCCTGAAGCTCTAATATCTGAAATTCAATCTTCTTATCGCTCATTAGGAGATGATATTGAAGTTGCAGTAAGAAGCAGTGCCACTGCCGAAGATCTCCCATCTGCTAGTTTTGCAGGTCAAATGGATTCTTTTTTGTATATTAAAGGAATTGAAAATGTTCTAAAGTCAGTTAAAAAATGCATTAGTTCAGTTTTTTCATCTCGTGCAATATCTTATAGACATGAAAAAAACTTTGATCATTTTATTGTTCTTGCAAGTGTTACTATTCAAAAAATGCTAGATCCTGAATCTGCCGGTGTTATGTTTACACTTAATCCTGTAACTGGTGCAACAAACGAAATATACATAGAAGGTTCATGGGGAGTTGGCGAAACCATAGTACAAGGTAAAGTTGATCCTGATTCTTTTATTGTTCAAAAACCTGAATTAAATATCTCGTCTCGTACTATTAACACTAAAAAACTTATGACCATTCGTGGAGCAACACAAGGAAAATTCTCAATTGCTGACCGTGCTTCTGCAACAGAAATTGATGTTCCCCTTGATATACAAAATAAACCATCAATCGATGACAATACCGTTAAACTTCTATCTGATTATGCAGTTAAAATCGAGAAACATTACAGCAAACCTATGGATATAGAATGGGTTCTTGAAAAAAATTCACATCAGATCTTTATTGTACAAGCTCGTCCAGAAACTGTTCATTCAAAACCTCAAAATAATAATGAAATTATCTTAAAAGGTATTGGAGCTTCTTCTGGTGTTAGTTTCGGTCCTGTAAATGTTATTTTAGATATTAAGAACATCGCTAGTTTCATCGACAAACAGGTTCTTGTTACTCAAATGACTACTCCTGATTGGACACCAATTATGAAACGCGCTTCTGCAATTATTACTCAATCAGGCGGGGCTACTGCTCATGCTGCTATCGTTTCTAGGGAATTGGGAATTCCGTGTATTGTAGGCGCGAAAGATGCAACAAACATATTGAAAACTGGACAAGAAGTTACAGTAGATGGTTCTACTGGATGTATATACGATGGCAAAATTGAAATCCAAAATAAATCTGAAACTCAATCTTCTTCATTTGAAAGTGAATCTTGGCCTATAACTGCCACCCAAATATATATGAATTTAGGTTCTCCTGACCTTATTGATAAATATAAAGTTCTTCCATTTGATGGAATAGGTTTAATGCGTCTTGAATTCTTAATTGCAGATAAAATATCTAAACACCCATTAAAAATAATTGAGGATAATGAATCAGACAAATTTGTTAACGAACTCTTTAACGGCATAAATAAAGTAGCTAGTACTATCTTTCCACGACCTCTCGTTGTACGTTTTAGCGATTTCAAATCTAATGAGTATCGTAAACTTGAAGGCGGAGAAAAATACGAACCACATGAAGAAAATCCAATGATTGGCTGGAGAGGTATTTCTAGATATATTAGTCCTGATTACCAACCTGCATTTCGTTTAGAATGTAAGGCAATTAAAAAATTAAGGGATGCAGGTATGTCAAATGTTTGGGTGATGTTACCATTTGCTAGAACAATTCCTGAAGTAAAAGAAACATTGAAGATCATGCAAGAAGAAGGACTAGAACGCAGTGATGATTTTAAAGTATGGTTAATGGCAGAAACTCCTAGCCTTGTAATTCAAGCAGATGATTTTGCAAAGCTATGCGATGGATTTTCTATCGGCAGTAATGATTTAACCCAGCTTATGTTAGGCGTTGACCGTGATTCTGAGTTATTACACCGCCTTGGATATTTCAACGAACGCGATCCTGCAGTTCTGAAAGCAATCAAAACTCTCATACGCGCTGCACATGATAACGATATAACAATCTCTATCTGCGGACAAGCTCCATCATTATACCCTGATTTTGCTGCTTGGTTAGTAAAAGAAGGAATTGATAGCATTAGTGCAAATCCTGATTCTGTCATAAGGACTCGCCGCTCAGTTGCAGGAGCAGAAAGAAAAGAACTTCTTAGACTACGACAAAATTCAAATTCTGAATAAATTACTGATCTTTTAATTTTATACTATGCAGGACTTGGTAATCCTTCTATGCCTAATTGTATTTTAACTATAGATGGACCTATTCCTAATGAATTATCTTCATTATCTCCCATTCCTCCTATGTCAAAATTAGTTACGTATATTGCTTCACCTGAGAATGCTACACTTGATGGAAATTCTAATGGTCCAGTATTGTCATTTTTAGATACTTCGATAATTCTTCTTCCACCATCGCCCTCTGGAGTTATTGCCATTATTGCATTCCTTCTATTAACTGCTACCCATAAATTGCCTGCTTTATCAAAAGCAATTCCATCTGCACCTAATAACGCTTCATGACTTCTCCATACGGTTACAGATACTATTGCACCATCTTCTTTTCTAGTTTCAACTTTATGAATTACACCATTACCTGTATTTGAAAAATATAATGTTCCATCATCATCAAATGCAAGTCCATTAATTCCAAACGGAAATGTTGGATCTCTCGATACTAACTGATTTGCAAATTCTCTCTCCATTTTTGTCTGCATATCAACTTCCCAGAGTACTCCGCTTATACTGTTTGATACAAACATTCTACCAAAGTTGTCAAACGCTATGTCATTTGTAAACCCTAATCCAGATTTAAATATTTTAGCTTTACCAGGAGAAGCTGCACTTATATCGTCTTTATCTAATTTCCATATCTGTCCACGTCCTCCAGTCGCAACAAAAAGATCACCTTCATGATCAAATTTTATACCAAAAAGACCAATTCCTTCGCCATCTGCTTCTACCCTACCAACAACATCCGCTTTCCCAGTTAATGGATCAATTCGTATAATATTTCCTGTATTTTCCCCGATGTATAAATTTCCATCTTTATCCGAAGTAATACCTTCAGCAAAATTCGTCATTTCATTTGAATTAGGATCTAAGTCCAAAAGTAATTGTGGTTTTAATCCTGGTCTTGGATCATAGGATATCTGACGGTCAAATACAAATACTCCTAAAAACATCACTGACAAGCCTAATACTACTAAAATAATTAACATATTTTTTTGTTCCATCCTATCTTCCCCCTTACTGATATTTCTTATTAACTTGCTTATAGGCATTTTGCCTGAATTAACAATCTTTAATTTTGAGACTTGCTATATAAATAACATATTGTCTTCTATTGACGAAACCGATCAAAAAATAATCTCCGAATACCTCAAAGATTCACGAATTTCATATAGAGAGGTTGCTAAACGTTTGCACATAGCTGTTGGAACAGTTCTCACAAGAACAAAAAAACTCGAAAATGAAGGTATAATTAAATCATATTCTGCTATTCTCAATTATGATAAATTGGGATATGATATAATTGCAATATCTGACATTACAGTGTCCAAAGGAAAACTTACTGAAGTTGAGAATGCAATTGCTAAATTATCTCCTACGTGCGCTGTTTATGATGTTACAGGAGAAAATGATGTAATTGTTATATCAAAATTTAAAAGCCGAGAAGAAATGAGCGATTTCACTAAGAAACTTTTGTCTATGTCTAATGTTGAACGAACTAATAGCAAATTAGTACTTAATACAGTTAAAGAAGACTTTCGTTTATCGCCATAATCGATATACTTAATACCAATTTATTCAAACTTTACTATGGGGAGAAAATGAGCGACGAAAAACTAATGAAAGAGTATCGCGGACCATCTAGACAATATCCAACAATAGAACGCAAGTATTTTATTCGAATATTTGCAGGTTTGATGATTATTCTTCTTGGTGTTGTTGGTCAACAAATAAATGTTGAACTTAGTGAGACAACCGTTTTAGTACCAGGTCCTGATCCAGGAGCTGGACCTAGTGAAGTATCTTCTGGTATTGACGTAACTCGTACTGGTGGTATGCTTGCAATGCTTGTTGGCTCTGTTATCAATCTGAGAG
This sequence comes from Nitrososphaerales archaeon, assembly GCA_047517285.1. Classification (GTDB taxonomy): domain Archaea; phylum Thermoproteota; class Nitrososphaeria; order Nitrososphaerales; family UBA57; genus UBA57. The sequence continues at coordinate 60,899 of JAKZTE010000001.1, forward strand.
CAATAACTACATATCGTGAAGAGTACGGAGAAATAAAAGATACTGAAAAACGCCCTGAGATGTTATTTATTCTTGGTGCATTAATACTAACTATAGCTGCAATAGGACTGGCAGGCAGTCTTATTATCTAATAAATTATTTAATTAACGCTAAAGCCATTTCAGTTAAAACTTCTTTAGGATTATCTGCAGTAACGAATGCTCTACTAGCTCCTACCCCTTGCATTCCTAATTCAACAGCTTTCGTAACATCATCTTTTGTTGATATGCCTGATCCAGAAATAACAAATATTTTCTCATCAATTTTTTTAATTACATTTATTGCATTGATAACTACTTCAGGATTTACAGTAGAAATCGCTTTTCCGGTCCCAATCAATTCAGGTATCTCCACAATCATCATATCTGGATGCTTTTTGGCTATAGATTCTGTCTCTTCAGCGTTACTGGCACATAAACATGATATTAATTCACTCTCTTTACATCGATTAATTGTTAATTCTATCTCGTTCAAAGATAATGGCTTCTCTGAATGATTAATTAATGCTCCAAAACATCCAGACTTTTTAATCGATTCTGGAATTATATGACCTGTATTTCTACCTGGTTTAGTATAATCTACATGCTGTGCAAAAATTGGCATATCATATTTTGTAATTATTGAATTAATGTCCATAAATTGTGGCGAAACAAATATTGTTATTCCTAATTCATTTGATACATCATTGATAATTTCAGCTAACTGCATTGCCTTTTCTGCAGTAGCTTCTGGATACGTTTTAAAATTAATGAATATTAAAGGCTCTTTTATTGTCAATTACTAATTTAACGTTTTTTCTTATTTAGTAAGGCTACTTGTTTATCAACCCAATCTTGAAATGTATTATCAAGACCAGACGTTAATGGTTTATTGCTGTTGGCTTTCTTTGCTGCCTTACGCTTTGGGGCTGCCTTCTTAGATGCTGCCTTACGCTTTGGAGCAGCTTTCTTTCCAACTTTCTTTTTAACCATATTATTTCACTATAACCATTACTTTTCAGTCTTATAACATTGACGTCTTTATTATTATAAATGGACCGGAAGGGAATTGAACCCTCGACCTTCCGAGTTCTTGGTTTTTTACATGCAAGTCGGATATTCTACCGCTGAACTACCGGCCCTATATTCTGTTGAAATCTAATAGTTTTATAAAATATATCTAATCTATTTCAATGTATATTTCTTCATCTTGTATCTTAACATTATATACTGCTAATTCATCTATCGCAGGTGGATTAAGTGATTTACCTGTTTTTAAGTTAAATTTTGATAAATGCAATGGACATGTTATATCCTCTCCTACTATGAACCCATCTTCTAAATTAACTTCTTGATGGGTACATTGGCCACCAGTTGCAAATATCTTGTTATTAATATTTGATAAAAGAATGTTTTTGCCATCAATTAACATATTCTTCATTTCACCATTCTGTATTTCCGACAGTTTGCAAAGCTTCTTGAACTCACCTTTTACGGCCAATATCTCTTCCCGTTCATCCTGAATTGCTGTCAACGATATTTCATCAAACTTGAACTTTATCATTTCGGCGATTTGTTCTTTAATTGCTTCTACTTCCATTCTTTTTAATATCGATTCTAAAAATCCTGTAACAATTAACTTTATTGCCGCATTCTTATCTAGTGATCTCGATTGCATATAGAATAATAGATCTTCGTCAATTGGAGCAACTGCTGCGGAATGTTTTGCCTGAACATTTCTATTATTGATCTCTAATCCAGGAATAATATTTGCTCGTGCTTTATTTCCAAGCAGTATTGCATGCCCTCCTAAAAATGTGTCTGCGTTATGTGCATGCTTTTCGATTTTATTCATTCCTTTTAGTGTCATCTGCGACTTTCCAGTTAAAACTCCTTTTACATCTACGCTCCCTTTCGTGCCTTTTGCAGAATGGCAAACACTTGTAACTAAATCGTGTCTTTCTTCCTTTGCCCCAATTACTAGGTGTAAATCTTGTATTGTTGAATTATCACCTATTAAACTCGAATAACTTCTTGATCTAGATACCTTTCCACCTAAATACCCTACTGCCAATTTCACAGAGCTTTGTTTCCCGATTTCTGCTCTTTTATTCATAAAAGAAATCATATTATTATCAAATAATTGCATCTCAGTAATTGATAATTTTGCATTATTCGCAACAAAAATATCTTTTGAATAACCGAATATTGAATCTATATTTTGTGATTTTATCGAAGAATAATGTTCAATAAATAAATTAAAATCTGAATTGTCTTCTAGTATTATCAAATTCTTGTTAAATATTCCGCTGTTTGTATTTTCTTGTCTATTGATATATCTGATAGTATCTAACATCTTCACATCTTTTGGAATATGTACAAATAATCCAGTTTGAAATATCGCATCCGCAAGATATTCGAACTTATCACGTATGGGATTTTTCTCTATGTACGACTTGACAATATCTGGATATTTACTTATTGCTTCATTGATATCTGTTAATATTGCATCATTACTATTCTCAATATTCTTTTCAACAATTTTATTGTTAACCTGTAAAAAGTTGATATGTCTTCCTCTATGTTCTGTTTCCGTCTCTTGATTATTTGCCTCAAAATTAATATCTTCTAAACTCAATTTTGTAAGAAAATCATTATATTTCTTAAATAAAATCGATTGTTCAAAGGATGATTCCTGGAATTTCTTAAAACTTTTTAACCTATATTCTAACATCCAAGATGGCTCGTTGTTCTTCTTTGAAATTACTTTAACTATATCTGTGGATATGCTGTCAAAAATATTCTTTCGCATAATGAAATCTTTTCTCTTTTTAACCTATTGAACCTTCCATTTCTAAGGACATCAATTTGTTTAATTCTACTGCATATTCCATTGGTAATTCTTTAAGAAATGGTTCAAAAAATCCTAATACTACGATTCTTGTCGCTTCATCTTCTGTCAATCCTCTGGACATTAAATAAAATAATTGATCCTCACCAATTTTTCCGACAGTTGCTTCATGCGTAAGTGTGGCATCTTCCTCAATAATCTCATTATATGGATAAGTATCAGAAATAGATTCATCATCTAATATTAAAGCATCACACCTGACAGTAGATTTCACATTTGTTGCTCCTTCTGCAATATGCAATAAACCTCTATAACTGGATCTTCCTCCATCCTTTGATATGGATTTTGCAATAATTTTTGACGATGTATTAGGTGCAAGGTGTACTACTTTTCCTCCAGAATCTTGATGTTGATTCTTTCCTGCATAAGCACAAGATAATATCTCTGCTTTTGCACCATCTCCTAATAGATATACTGCAGGATATTTCATGGTTATTTTACTACCTATATTTCCATCTATCCATTCTACTGTTGCATTGTCATATGCATGTGCACGTTTTGTCACCAAATTGTATACGTCACTAGACCAATTTTGTATTGTTGTGTAACGAATCTTTGCACCTTTTTTCGCTATTAATTCTACTACTGCAGAATGTAAAGACTCAGACGAATAAACTGGAGCCGTACATCCCTCAATATAATGCACAGAACTTCCTTCATCAGCTATAATTAATGTTCTTTCAAATTGACCTATATTTTCCGCATTTATTCTAAAGTAGGCTTGTAATGGCATGTCCACATGTACACCTTTAGGAATATATACAAAAGAACCTCCACTCCATACTGCACTGTTCAATGCTGCAAATTTATTATCTTCTGGAGGAATAATTTTACTAAAATATTCTTTCACAAGGTCTTCATGTTTCTCTAAACCTTCATCCATTCCATAAAATATCACTCCTTGTTCTTCCAAATCTTTTCTTAGACTGTGATATACTACATCTGATTCATATTGAGCTCCTACTCCTGCTAAGAACTTTCTTTCCGCTTCTGGTATTCCTAACTTATCAAATGTATTTTTGATATCTTTTGGAACATCGTCCCAATCCTTTGCTTGTTTCTCAGTTGGCCTAGCGTAATAGTAAATATTATCGAAGTTAATCTGCGATAAATCTGCTCCCCATTTTGGCATCTCTTTTGAGTAAAATAATTTAAGTGATCTTAACCTGAAGTCAAGCATCCATTCCGGTTCATTTTTTGTTTCCGAAATCATTCTGACTACGTCTTCAGACAAACCTCTTTCGCCTTTATATACATAATTTTTAGTAGAATCTTTAAAATCATACTTGTCATAATCAAATGAGACTTCTTCTGTCATAGTATATGGTTAATTTTGGCATTTATAGATATTACTATTGTTATATATTTCTACTAAAATCTGAATATAAATATCATTTAAATAAACGATTGTGAAAGAGAACCCAGTAGGGCCATTAGCTCAGCTTGGTTAGAGTATAACACGGCAAAAGCGTTCGACTGATAATGTTTCAGACATCGAAAGGCCGAGAGTTCAAATCTCCCATGGCCCACTATTATTATAAATCTCGATATAATAGAACTATGTGATATATGATGACGGAAAAAGATAATGAAAATCAAGAGCTTCTGAATAAGGCCACTGTTATTCTCTTATCCGTATCAGATAATCCAAGTACTCCACGAAATATACGTAAATTGATTAAAGATTCAATTGACACCCTTAAAGATGAGTCACTTAGTGTAGGTGTTCGAGCTGCAAATGCCATTAGTATGCTTGAAGATGTCTCTCAAGACCCCAATATTCCATCATTTTCTCGTGTAACTATTTGGAGTGCTGTTAGTAGCTTAGAAAGTATAAGAGACTAACATAAAAAAATAAGAGTTTATTAGTCTTAACTTTTCAAATAATCATAATGAGTCAAATAACTAAGTTAAACCTTGATGATTTTATTCAAGGTCAATTTAAGAATAACACTGAAATGGTAGTTCGTCTTAATGATGGATCTATTATATTTGTAGACGAACAAGCCCTTGACAAAAACAAAATGAGTGACGAGGGTTGCCCCGTTAAAACCTTTGGAGTTAGGTATCGCGTTATGAGTGATGATATGAAAACTGTTACTGCTAAATACCTTATTCCTAATGAAGTTCTAAGTCTTGCTAAAACAAGAGGAAAAGAATTTGCTGGTATAAAACTTCCTGTGGGTATTCTAACAAATGATCAAACTCCAAAGTTTGGCGTTTGGCTAAAAATTTATCCAAACTTCCAACAAATCGGAACAAACGATCGTGGTGAAATAGTATTACGTGATCGAAAAGATTTCCAACCCATGACTGGTGCAGTAATTAATTCAAATAACACCATTATAATGGGCCGAGCAGAACGTCTTGTTACACGTCTATCTAAAGAAGATAGTTCTCTAGATTGTACCGAAGCAGATGCTTGGTTGAAGGCATTTGAAATTCTTGACGATACAGCTACCCTAACTCGCGACTATCTATGCGCTGGTATTAAATACCGCCATGAAGGAAATGCACCTTATCTAAATATAACTACTGAAGTTAATTTCTTTGATATCCAAGACAAAGAAATGCTTGATCTCAGGAGCACTATCCAATCTAGATTTGATAAAATCAATCGAACTATTCCTAATGTTAAGATTAGATCAGTTATCAATCTTCCAAAAACCGAAGAGGATTTCAAATCAATACTTTCTAAACTACAAGAAAAAGGCTCTTCCGCAAAAGAACTAGGTTTGCCTGAATCTTATTCTGATTCACGATTCTACGATCCAAAGAATAATACAATTGCATCATCAAACTTTGTACTATTCGTACCATTGGCAGACTTACCTGACGAGATTACAATCACAACAATTAATACTGATTATCATGGTGAAGTAAAGTCTCGTGGTGTATTATCCCCATTGATGGCAATATTATCTCTTGTAAACGTTATTTCTGCACATGCAGGATCAGGTGTTTTAAGCCAAAATGGAACTGCTACTACATTTACAGGTCCTACAGGCACTGGTAAAACCACTGCAACGTCATTCTTTGCTGAAAAGAATGAAAAGTTTCGAAGACAAGAATTACGTCGCAGATACGAAATCATTCTTAAAAAACAACATTCTGACCTTTCTGATAGCGACTTCCAAGTAAAAGTTGACGAAGTAGTTGCAGGAGTTGGTATCTTATGCCAAGAAGACTGGATTGAAATTGCAGAAGGAGATGATGGTAAATGGTCATTCTGGCCAACTGAAAAATCTATGTATGCACGAACTGGAGGTTTCCCAGGATTAGATTTCATTCTAATTGAAAATGAACCTATGCTCGAAAATGCATTAGCAGACTTCGGTGCATCCGGCTGTAAAAAATACCTTGGTAAAGTCACACACGAATTCTTCCCTGAAAGAATTTTCTATGAACCAAGTTGGGGTCATTTACTGTATGATCGATCTTCAAGACCAATCTCTGCACATGTATTTCTTGAAAGAAATGCTGACTTAGATTTCTTTGCAAAACGAGTTAGTGCAAAAGAAGCTGTTGAATACTTACTTGTAGGAAGAACTCCATCAGGTAAATATGAACCTATGTACAATGCATATCCTGACTTCAGTGGTTTCCTTATGGAACATGGAATAATCGGCCCTAAACTTGTTGAAGCATACGCTAAAGCAAAAGCAGGAGATTATTCTGTAATTGGCGCTGGTGATGCATCTACTGGCAAAGCAGTATTTGAAAAGCTAGATATTCAATTACGACTTTGGGAAAAGAGCTGTGAAGTCACGCCTCCATTCATCGTCAATGGAGCACCTGGACTCTTTATCACACAGGACGTTAATTGGTTGCTCTCCGAGATGCCAGATATATTCGACAATTGGAAACACGTTACCTTGGATGACTACAAAGCCTTCATGGAAAAGGAATTCGGCGTAACTTACGGTCCAAAAGGCGAATGGACTCATTTGAAAAAATTCAATATTGAATATTAGGAAAGATCTATTTCTTTCCTAAAGCATTCAATCTCTTCGTGATATTTGGATGTGTACTCAAAAGTTCAAGGAGATGCTCCTTGAACGAAATTTCTTTTTTTGCATATTTCTCTACCAGTTCTCTATCGGATAATTTAATTTTAGATTTTTGAAGAGATACGATGTTTTTATGCGAAGAATCTGGATTACTTATCATTAATGTATTAAATCCAGAAATTTTCATATCTTTGTGTTTTTTTAACCTTAATTCTTCCTGACTTTCAACAATTTTTACCAAGCCTTCTTGTAATTTTCTTCCGCCTTCCTTTACATGTTGTCTTGCAAACATATCTGCATAATCTTCTCTTCTACGACCTAAAGACTTGCACACTAAACCTAAAATAAACGCTCCAATAATTGCCGCAAATGCTATTGCAAGCGTTCCTCCACTGTTTCTTCTGTTGAACATTGAACTCCAAATCAAGCTATGTCCAAGAGTTGTAAGTATAGCTGGTAAAAATGTCGCTACCATCATAACGTCAACGTCTCTATTTTTTATATGGCCTAATTCATGTCCTATTATTGCTTCTATTTCTTCAAGTTCAATAGGATGACTCTTCATGCCCGATATTAATCCTTGTGTTATGGCTATTCTTTTTCCATATTTTGGTGAACCATATGCAAATGCATTTGGTACTTTAATATCTGAATACATGATTTTTGGAACTGGCATATTTGCACTCTTGCAAATTCTTTCTACTGTCTCGTAAATCCATTGTCCACTAACACTCTTTATTTCAGGATTATCACAGGATATAGTATCTGTTTTTTTTAATTCTCTAACTTTGTACTGCTTTTCTACAAATTTTGGTCCATAGATCCACTGAATAAAATGAAAAATACCTACCAAAACAATTATGAACCATATATTATACGTTCCTCCTAACATCAATAGAATTATTGAAAAAATTAATGTTGATAACCCAATTAATAATCCCATCGTACCTAAAATCGTTAATTGTAATTTCAATAGTCTCATACTAATTACTCATCTTGTTCTAAATTATATCTATTCCTTGAATCCGTAATACCTTGCTACAAATGAACCTAGTATCATTAATGATATCGAGAATCCTGCAAGTACTTGAAAATCAAAAATTACATTGCTGGTTATCTCTCCAGTAATGAATAAAGTTCTAGTTAGATCTGCTGAATATGTTATAGGGTTTACTCTAGCAATTGTTTGTAGCCAGTCTGGCATAAATGAGATTGGGAACAATGCCCCACTTGCAAATAATAAAGGAAGGTTAACTAGGTTCGCGACTGCAATTAATGTCTCCCATTTTCTCATTCTCAAGGCCATTGCTGTAAATAAGCATGCAAATCCTGTCGCTAACATAAATAATGAAACAAACACAACTACAATAATTGTAATATTGAGTTTAGCAAGTACTAATCCTCCAGGAATCAATGATGCTATGATGAATACAAGCGAACATTGAATTAACGCTTTGATAACTGTTGAAAAAACCTTTGCATAGTATATTGAACTTCTTGGTATCGGTGCAACTAGTAGCTTATCCAGAAAACCAAATCTTCTATCCCATATTACTGAACTTCCACTAAATGCCGAAGAGAATAATATTAATGTCGATAGAACTCCACCTGTTAAATATGTTAAATAATTAGGCGCACCCTGAAATGTTTGCTCAAGAATCAAATTACTTGAATTGGCAAAAAACTCTTTTATCCCCATGACAACTTCAGGAGGCATATTCTCTGAAAATGTTAGGTTTTCAAATGAAATTATCTTTGTTGGATTAAATGAATTTCCAAACAAAGCTATCCAAACCACTGGTTGAATTAATGCCGAAAAAATCAACGCCGGTACTTTATACCATTTTTCTAATTCACGTTTTACTAGTACCCATGTCTCAATAATCATTTATCTCGCCTTCCATAGTCTCTGCATTGCAGCCTTATCGCTAAAACCTGTCCCTGTATCTCGTAATGATCTTCCTGTATATTCTAGAAATACTTCATCTAACGATGGCTTAGAGAGTGCCACAGTCTTTACATTAATCTTGTTTGCTTTGCAAATTTCTAGTATTAACGGCAATACTTCATCCCCTTTATTCGTCTTAATTCGAAGTTTCTGTCCAACCGTGTCAATCTTTTCTACAGAATTTAATTCAGATATTAATTCCTTAGCTTTCACATTGTCGTCTACTGATATTTCTATCATATCTCCACCTAATTTCTGTTTCAGATTTGATGGTGTGTCTTCTACTAAGATCTTACCCTGGTCAATAATTGCTATCCTATCACACAGTAAATCAGCTTCTTCCAAATAATGTGTTGTAATAAAAATTGTCAAACCATTTTCCTTATTCAATTTCTTAAGATAGTCCCAAATTACTGAACGTGTTTGAATATCTAGACCTAAAGTTGGTTCATCTAGAAATAATACTTTTGGATTATGTATTAATCCGATAATTAATTCCAATCTCTTTCTCATTCCACCTGAGTAAGTTGATACGTCTCGTTCAGCAGCATCTTTCAGACCTACCAATTTTAATAACTCATCTGCTCGTTCTTTTGCAATTTTATCAGGAACACGATATAATTTTGCAGATAATAGTAAATTCGTCATTCCTTTTAGATCATCGTCTAATGTTAATGCTTGCGGTACAATTCCTATGGACCTTCTTACAGAATCAGGTTTTTTTCTAACATCAAACGTAGCTATATTTACTTGACCATTAGTAGGCTGCAATAAAGTTGTCAAAACTTTAATTGTTGTGGTCTTTCCTGCACCATTTGGCCCTAAAAAACCAAAAATCTCGCCTTCCTTTACATGAAATGATATGTTATCTACTGCAACTATCTCTTTATCAAAAACTTTACTCAAATTCTCTACTTGTACTATCTCCATATCATATCTCTGATGTTAGATTAATAAATAATCTTTCTGTCGGATAATATACTAATGCATAGCGAATTTATAATTCTTGGCGCAGGAATTTCAGGTATAAGTACTTCGTACTTTCTTGAAAAATCAGGTTTTAGTTCTATTGTTTTGGATATTAGTAATCCATTATCTGGCTCTGGTTCAACAATGAAATCCGCAGGTATTATATCTCATTTCTTCCCTTTCAAAGAAGAAATTAAAGCAGTTTCTAATAGTCTAAAATTTTATGACGAAATAATTAATGACTCATCGGAAAATATCTCTTATAACAATTCTGGCCTACTTGCTTTTTGCCACAATTCTGATAAAGAAACTCTGTCTCAATTCTTAGATGTTATGAAATCTTCAAATGCGGATTACTCATTATTTGACTCAAAGGAACTCAGCGATATCTATCCAATGCTCTCTATGCCTTCTGATGAAATTGCTGTTCTCTCTAAGAACAGTGGTTATTATAATATTGATCACTTATTTCCTATTATTCTCAAACAATTAAAGTCCAAAAATATTAATTTCTTTAATAATATTGAAATTAAAACTATTAAACGCCAGAACTATTTCACATTTCATACCAATCATGGTATATTCACATCTGATAAAGTAATAATTACTGGTGGAGCCTGGTCTAATAAAATTGCAAATATGTTTAATTGTACTATTAACTTTGATACATATTCTACTCAAGCAGCTATTTTCTCAATTCCTCAAGCATCTGATAACAATCTCTCATCGTTACCAATTCTGTATAAAATGAGTAATGGCGTTTATGGTAGACCTGTTTCCTCTTCGTCATTCTTATTTGGCGATGGTTCTACAAAATATTCTGGCGATCCTGATAACTTTAAATTTGAAAACGATAAAAATTTTCTTGAATATATACTCCAGCAAGCAAATACCTTTTTCCCTGATCAAAAAATAGGCCCTATTCAAAAAAACTGGTCTGGATTATATACCTCTAGTGAAGATTCAAGACCATTAATTGGTAAATTGGACGACGATCTATTCTTTTTAGGATGTTTTAACGGACTTGGAATAATGCTTGCTCCAGGCTGCTCCAAATTATTAGTAGATCATATTACCAAAAACATAATCAACGATGATTTTTCTTCTTTCAATATTCAACGTTTTAACAATAATAATATATGAGCAATTGTATACAATATTATAATGATAAAAATTGTTCAAGATCTTTATGTTACTGAATTAACAATCTCAAATGTTTCCAATGCTCCATTCATCATTGACGCAGTGGGTAGTTATCCGAATAAATTAATTGTAAATGACGAGATTCTCCAATCCTGGAGTATTGAACCTGACCGCACGCTTATAGGAAAAAATCTAATTATCACTCTTGAACCATTAGAAAAGTCGGAAGACGATGTCAATTCTCTACAAATCAATCATCTTGAAAAAGTGACTAGAAGACGTTATAGATATTTATCTGAACCATCATTTCTTGAAGAACTCGAATTCATTCTATCTTGCATTTCGCCTAGGGTGAAATCTGAGCCAAATCCATGCCCAAACTATCAAATTAAATTATCAATCAAAGAATCTGACTATCTCGAATTATATGAATTGTCTGCAGCTACTTTACTAAAAATCAGTTGCCAGATTAAGTAATATATCCGCTTACTTTCTTCTCAGAATCCTCAATAATTTTAGATTCCAAGCTAGTTTGTAGTTTTTTCAATCGTTTCTCTTCACTTGACAAAGCACGCAGATTAGGTTTAATTCCTGTTATTACTGTTAAAACTTTAATCAATTCTTTTGCAGCACTAATATCTGGAAACTCTCCTTTTGTTTCAGCATATATTCCAAAACCCTTCATCTTACTATCCTTCGCCAAAGATACTAAAATTCCATTCATTCCTATTATATTACTTTCTTTCATATTTTCTATTCCAAATTCTTGTAAATCCTTTAATAATGATTCCGAAATAGCTGCACCATAAATTTTTGGTGGTATGGATAAATCGTTTGTAATTAAACCACCTATGGCATATACTGTTTTACAACCTAAGCCTTTTACGAACTTTAATAAATCTCTTGAAACATTATATTGACCTTCAGGTGTTTCAGATTGAGCATCTCCCGTAAAAATTAACAAATCGTTTTTACCTTTCTTATAATAGAATTCAAATTTCAATGGCTCAATAGTTCCATCTTCATTTACAATTGTTTGTGCAGGTAAATGAGAAGAATACATGTCCGCAAATTTTTCTGCCTTTATTCCTTTTGCAAAATGGTAGCTCGCAATTTTACCCACAAATCCCGAATCAGGTAATCCACAAATCAATATTGGATTCTTTAGTTTTATCTTCGTTCTTTTTACTATCTCAACATCCTTCATATCATAGTCTATCATAAAGAAATAAAAAAACCTGTCTCATCTCATCCTAAAATTACCCATATTTACTTATCTATAACTATATTGAAGTAGAAGTAATGGTAGATTTTAATATCGATTTATCAATAAAAGATGTAAAAAAAGCACAAGCTGCACTCTCTACTGTTGTCAAGGAAACTCCATTGGATTATTCTAACACACTATCACAACTCACTGATTCTCAAGTATATCTTAAACTCGAAAACCTTCAAAAGACCGGTTCCTTCAAGGTTCGAGGAGCATATTGGAAAATGCTTAATGTTGATCGATCTGTTGCCAAAAGTGTTGTAGCTGCTTCTGCAGGTAACCACGCACAAGGAACTGCATATGCTGCGTCTCATCTTGATATTCCTTGTACTATTGTTATGCCCGAGAATGCATCTACTACTAAAGTTGCAGCTACATCTGGTTATGGCGCTTCAATTCTTTTATCAGGTTCCAATTATGACGAATCTTATTCTGCAGCGGAAGACTTTGCAAAGAAACATTCTGCCACTATGATTCATCCTTTTGATGATCCTTTTGTCATCGCTGGTCAAGGAACAGTTGGCTTAGAAATTGTTGAGTCTTTCAAAGACGTTGACATAATAATTGCTGCCGTAGGAGGCGGAGGTTTAATTAGCGGTTTATGCGTTGCACTAAAAGAGAAATACCCTCAAATAAAAATTATTGGTGTTCAAGCTTCCAACTCAGCTTCTATGGTGGAATCAAAGAAAAATCGTAAACTTACTACTATTCAATCTCATTTTACTATTGCTGATGGAATTGATGTAAAAACTCCAGGCAAACTCACTTTTGATATTGTTAAAAAGCACGTTGATAAATTGATTACTGTTAGCGACGTTGAAATTGCCGAAGCTATGTTCCTCTTACTGGAACGTGGTCGAATAGTTTCTGAACCAGCTGGAGCTGCACCTGTCGCAGGTTTATTATCGGGTCAATTATCTGTAAAAGGAAAAAATGTCGTTCCTATTATCTGCGGAGGTAATGTGGATATGTCTCTAATGAATAAGCTGGTTACCCGTGGTTTAATCAGCGCTGGTAGAATTGTTCGTATGATAGTAGGTTTGACTGATAAGCCTGGTGCACTCAAAGACGTCCTTGATGTTATTGGATCCAGAAATGCAAATATTCTAGACGTTCAAGTAGATAGATTTTATAAAAAAATTGGTTTAGGTCCTGTTGAAGTTCTCATTAGCATGGAAACAAAAAGTAAGGAACATACAAAAGAAATGCTCAAGACTCTTAAACAACAAGGATTTACATACAGATTAATAGAATAATCTATACTTCAATTAATTCTCGTGAAACTTTTGTTAATATTTCAGGTCCATTCTTTCTTACAATAATATCGTCTTCTATTCTTACACCACCAATTTTTGGTAAATATACTCCGGGTTCTATTGTAAATGCCATTCCTTCTTCTAGAATCACTGGTGATTTTCTACTTATCGATGCACCATCATGAACATTCAGTCCAATACTATGACCTGTTGAATGAATAAATCTTCCATTATATTTTGTAGAGTTGATGTAATCTTCCACTGCATTATGAACATCACTTGCCTTAACGCCTGATTTAACTTTCTTTAATCCTATTTCACTTGCATTCAGTACTGTTTCATACATGTCTCTAATCCTATTATCTATCCTACCAAAAAATACAGTTCTTGTTATATCGGAACAGTACCTGTTGTAACGTGCACCATAATCACAAAGCACCAGTTTATTCTTCTTTAATTTAAAATTCTGTGGTGCATAATGTGGTTCTGCTGTATGTTTGCCAAATGCTACAATGGTCTGAAACGATGGACCTGCTGCACCTTGTTTCTCTAAATCATGATTTATTATCGAAGACAACTGATTCTCAGTCATATTCTCTTTTAATGAATCCACAATTGTCTGAAATGTATTACTTGCGATTTTTGCACTTTTTCTTAATTCTCTTATTTCTATCTCATCTTTTATGCACCGAGCTTCTCCGATTGGCTTGCTCACATTCACTTCTTGTTTTATATTTTTCAAAAGCATTCGTATCCAACGATAATTTGCATAAGAAATCTCATTATAATTCATTCCTAAAGATTTTACTTTTGATAATTTCTTCTTTAAAAGTTCCTTGTATTCAAGTTCAGTTCCAAACGCATTAATTTCAATATGCGGTGTATTTAATGCACTTTGTTCCTCTAATTTGGAAGTTAATAGACATACCTTTCCTGTTGGATATGCAATTATTGAACATCCTTCAAATAATCCTGATCTGATTCCTGTTAAATAAAAAAATGTTGAATCTAGTTGCCCTTCTATGCCATTTTTAATCAATATTGCATCAGGTTCAACTTTCAATGATTTTGTAAACGAGAAAATCTTTTTCACTCGCGCTTTGATGATATTGTTCATATTAATCAACTAAGCTCTAAATAGCAAGCTTTCCTTATGGAAAATCCAGCTTGCTATGGATATTAATATTATAGAAATAACTAAAGTGGAAGTCACAGTTAATGCTAGATGCAGTATGTTTAAATTATTTACCAGTACTTCCTGAATAATTAAAGTTACATTTAGTATTGGAACCAAAAATGGAATTAATCCTATATCTTCTATCGATAATCCGTAAGAACCAAAGGATAGAATTACAATAAGGAAAAGCATTGGCGTTAAGTAATTATTCGCTTCTTTGAAACTCTTTGCAAAACTTGCTATAGCCATTCCTAACGAAGCGATCATAATTGCCATCAATGATAGAATCACAGTGACAATAATTGAAGTCTGTAATGTTAGAAATATCTGCATCTGCTGGACGGATAATGTTGATAAATAGCCTACTGAACCTGATAGACTTAGCATAATGAATGCTATTGAAACCAAAGTAGTAGAAAATACAGCTAAAAATTTCCCTGTAATTAAATCACGCCTACTGGTCGATGTCACTAAAAGAGCTTCTAATGTATGCCTCTCTTTTTCACCTACTGTTAGATCTATTGCTGCATTCATTCCGCCTGTAGCCACAATTATTGATAATAACGGAGGTAAAATTAACGAAAGTAAATATCCTGATACTTCGTCTTTTGTGGCTACGTCCGAAGCATAAACTTGTATTGGACTTAATATTTGTGGATCAATTTCTCTATTAACTAGCCTTTCATCTACTGTATTTTTGCTATACATACTAAGGAATTGCATAATCTTTGAATATGCTACGTTGGACGTTCTACTCGATGCATCATAATATATTGTTATATTTACATTTTGTTCATTTAATATCCTATTATCAAAATCTCTGGGTATTTCTACTCCAGCTGCAACTGTTCCATTTCTAATTGCTTCATCAATTGGTTTATCTATGACAACTACTCTCAACGATCTACTTCCATCAATTAACTTGGTAAATTCTTCTGACGACTCATAATTAATTATTGCAATATATTGTGTCTGTTCTACTATTTGTTGTTCTGTACTAGAAAATAATAATGGTATCCCAAAAGTCATTAATGGAATCAGTAAGATGGGAATAATAACTGTTGCAAATAATGTTCGCCTATCTCTCAGTATGTCCTTCATTTCTTTTTCATATACTGCTCTAATATGTTTTATAGCTAAGATCTCTCACCTTTTACTGCTGTAATGAATGCTTTTTCAAGCGAACCATGTTCTTTTCGAATATGTTCTATTGAATCAGTCATCAATATCTTTCCATCGTGTATGACTGCTATCTTGTCGCAAATTTCCTCAGTCTCATACATTGAATGCGATGAGTATAATATGGTTCTTCCATCATCTTTACATTGTTTCACAAAATCAAGTACTGCACGTGATGATATTACATCTAAACCAGACGTTGGCTCATCAAAAATAAAAACTGGCGGTTCATGAATTATTGCTCTTGCAATTGCAACTTTCTGTTTATTACCTCTAGATAATTTTCCACATCGTCTGTTTGCATATTCTACAAGCGATAACTTCTCCAGCACTTCATCAATCTTATCATCAATTTTACTCTCGTCTATATCATTTAATATTCCAAAATATTTTATTACTTCTCTAGCAGTTAATCTGTCATACAGTCCTACTTCCGTGGGCAAGAATCCAATATTTCTACGAACTTTTGATGAATCACTTTTTGAATTAAAACCATTAACAGTTATGTTGCCTTCCGATGGCTGAAATACTGTAGAAACCATTCTCTGTGTGGTAGTCTTTCCGGCTCCATTGAGTCCTAATAACCCAAAAATCTCACCTTTCTCCACTTCAATATTAATATTATCTACTGCCTTGAATTTTCCAAACCATTTGGAAACATTTTGTATCGATATCAATTATCATTAAATAAGTATAGTTCTATAAAATAATTGGCAATGATTGACAGAAGTATCCTACAAAAAACCGTAAAAAGCTACGATACTAATAATATATCTATTGCTGCCCTTGGTAGCCATTCTGCTCTCGACATCATGGATGGGGCTACTTCTGAAAATCTAAATACTATAGTAATTTGTCAAAAAGGCCGCGAGACAACATATAAACACTTTCATCGAATTATTAATGATGTCATAACTTTACCTAAATTTTCCGATTTACTTACCGACGACGTACAAAAATCCTTAATCTCTAATAATTCTATTTTAATTCCTCATCGTTCATTCACTACATACATTGATTATGATTCTATTGAAAATAACCTTCAAGTTCCTATCTTTGGTAATAGAGAAATGCTACGCACTGAAGAAAGAAATGTTGAAAAAAACCAATATTATCTTCTTGAAAAAGCTAACATTAAATATCCTAAATTATTTAACAAACCTGAAGATATTGATCGCCTTGTAATCGTAAAGGTAATGGAATCAACACGTAAAATTGAACGTGCATTCTTTACAGCTTCTAGTTTTAAAGAATTCAATGAAAAAGCAGAAAAACGTATTGCTCAAGGTATAATAAATGCCGAGGATTTAGCTGATGCACGTATAGAAGAGTTTGTTTTAGGCACTTATTTTAATTTTAATTTCTTTTATTCAATACTTCATGATCGTGTAGAATTTCTTGGCATAGATCGACGTCTACAGACCAATCTTAATGACTTCACTTCATTACCTGCCAAACAACAACTGGAGATTGATGTCGAATTACAGAATATTGAAGTCGGACATATGCCTGCCACAATTCGTGAATCATTTCTTGAAAAAGTTTTTGAAATGGGTAATAAATTTGTCGACTCTACTAAAAAAGAATTTGATCCAGGTATGATTGGACCATTTGCATTACAAAGCGCAATTACAAAAGACTTTGAACTAGTTGTATTTGATGTTTCACCTCGTGTTCCTGGAAGTCCTGTTTTAATGATGAGCCCTTACACTCACTATTATTATGGCGAATCATTTGGCGCTGGTAAAAGAATCGCAATGGAAATATCTGAAGCAATAAAAGAAGAACGATTAGATGAGGTGGTTACCTGAATAGTATTGCTACTTTGGGTTCTCATTGTGCTTTACAAGTCCTCAAAGGCGCTAAAGAAGAGGGTTTTAATACAGTCTTGGTTACTAAATCGTCTCGAGAAAAACTCTATAGACGATATGATTTTATTGACGAATATATTGTCGTAGAAGATTTCCAAGAAATTACGAATGAGGATATCACAAATAAACTGACGGAACTGGATTCAATTTTAATTCCTCATGGCACTTTAATTTCTGAAGTAGGAATTGAAAAAATCGAAAAACTTAATGTTCCAATCTTTGGAAACAGACATATCTTACGATGGGAAGCAGATCGAGATCTTAAAACTAAATTAATGGAAAAATCAGGTGTTTCTATTCCGAAAATATTCAATTCTCCAGAAGAAATTGATTGCCTAACAATTTCTAAATTGTCCGGAGCTCGTGGAGGCTCTGGTTATTTTCTTGCTAAAAATTCAGAAGATTATTATTCTAACGTGGATAAATTCAAAAAACAAGGTTTAATGACTGATGCAGACGAACTCCAAATACAAGAGTACATTGTAGGCGTTCCAGTATATTTGCAATACTTTCAGTCTCCTCTCAAAAATGAATTGGAACTCTTTGGAATAGATAAACGATATGAAACTAATGTCGATAGTTTAGGACGGATTCCAAGTACTGACCAAAATGAACTTAAAATATCTCCTACGTATATCGTAGTTGGTAACCTGCCTCTAGTTCTCAGAGAATCTCTCCTTGTCGAAGTATATGATATTGGGGACAACTTTGTAACAGCAAGTAAAGAGTTAGTTCCACCAGGTATGCCTGGACCATTTTGTATGGAGGGCGTTTATGATTCAAATGGAAAATTCATTGCATTTGAATTTTCTGCTCGTATAGTTGCTGGTACTAATATATTTACTACAGGTTCACCATATTCTTACTTGACTCATGGCGCAAATATGAGTATGGGTAGAAGAATTGCTTTAGAAATCAAAACTGGCATCGACAATAACACATTAGATGATTTACTTACATGATCATCTGAGTGTTTCTAAAGACTTGCTATCTGGCCTCAACAAGTTCATTAATATCTCAAAATACTCGATTAATACGGATGCAAAGTTACCATCATCATTCAACTCAAACTTTGTTAGAAACTCCTCGTATTTCTCATATTTTTGTTTATTTGCATATTTATAAAATGAAAGAAATTGTGTATTTTTACTAATCATTAACTTAGATAATTCTGACGATTCACTCAAAAAATTACGTCTCTTTAATGAAGCCAATGCAAACGCATTTCTTGCCAATAAAGAAGCATCTATCAGATTATTTCCTGTAGGCTCATCCGACATCCATGTCACAAAAAAATTCTGAACCAGCTTTCTCTCTCTCTCATTGTTCATTAACTGAAAAACAATATCATCTACAATCATGTTTTGAAGATGATTAAAACCTTCACTCAATGAACGCGCTTCTAAGTTGTTTAATCCTTCTTGCTCAACGACATGTGATATCACTTCATTAATAATTTCTGTTTGATGCGACGGTGAATTTATTTCTGTAAAATATATATGTGCTAATTCATGAAGAATTAATCCATTTAACATATCCGAGTCTAATGCCCAATCTGCAATTACAATTGAACTATTATTGGAATCAATTTTTGCATAACCCATGAATTGTAATTCGGAATCAATTTCAATAGATACCTTATTGTGCAGTTCATAACCCGCATTCTTCATATTTTTAATCGCCAAATCAAGCGATTCTTCTAAAAACTTATCCTGACTCGTCGATTTCATTCTAATCAATAAATAATTGCTTTCTAATGGTTATAAATTTAAAGAAAATGGACCGGAAGGGAATTGAACCCTCGACCTTATGGGATAGTGATCTTTCCGCATGCGAAGCGGATAGTATATCTTTCGATTCTACCGCTGAACTACCGGCCCTGACTTCTATATGAGATATTCACATAATTGTTTATCCAATAACTCAAAACTTAAAGAAGGCTAATATTAAGTTAATTAGAGCGGTCATCGTATAGTTTGGTTTAATACGTTAGCTTGCCAAGTTGATAACTCGGGTTCAAATCCCGGTGACCGCATATAATAAAATTATTTATCTAATTCCTTGATCAGTTCTTTCGCACGCAGAAACTTTACATCTTTCTCTTGAATCATTATTTCTGTAACTTTTTCTATTAATTTACCTCTTGCACCTGCTGATATTGCTATATTCTTTGCATGAAGTTTCATATGACCTTCTTGAATTCCTTCAGACACTAATGCACGAAGCGCAGCAAGATTCTGTGCAAGACCTATTGAAGCCATAATCTCGCTTAATTGAGCTGCAGTCTTCACTCTAAGAATTTTTAAACAAATCTTTGAACTTGGATGCACTGACGCTGTACCGCCTACTATTCCTACTGGAATTGGTATTTTTATAGTCCCAAATAAATTTCCCGACGAATCTTTTTCCCATGTTGTTAATGGAATATATCTTCCTAATATCGAAGCGTATGCATGAACTGATGATTCTATAGCTCTTGTATCTTGTCCAGTTGCAATCGCTATAGCAGTTATTCCATTCATTATTCCTTTATTGCTTGTTACAGCTCTGTATGCATCATTATGTGCAAATTCTGATGCATCTAATATTGATTCAACAACCTGTTCACCGCCTAGTGACTCTTTATCAAACGTTGCAGAAGCTTCAACAATCCTTCCAATAGCAAGATTTGAAACAATTTTTAATAGTGATTTTCCTCCCGATATTTCTTCCATTCTTGAAGATAATGATTCTGCTACTGTATTACAGGCATTAGCTCCCATTGCATCTTTACAGTCAATTAATATTTCCACAATTAACATCTTACCTCGTTTCGTATCTAGCTCTTTCAATTGTATGTCTTTTGCGCCTCCTCCCAACGACGATAATGTGGGAGTTTCTTCACAAGCTAGTTCTAGTAATATCGATTTATTGTCTAAAATATTCTTTTTTGCTAATGAAATATCGTCTATGTTGATGAGTTGTATTTGTGCACGCATGATATTTCCCATACTCTTTGCCGAAAATCCACCTCTTTCCCGTCCAAGACCTGCAGCATTACTACATGCAGCTATTACTGACGGTTCTTCTGTTGCTAAAGGAACTAAATATTCATTCTCATTAATGATAAAATTCGTGGCTATTCCTATGGGTATGGAAATTCCTCCTATTGCATTTTCGATCATGTTTGATGCATCATCAATGTCAATTCCAGACATTGACTCCATAATCTTCAACTCTTCATCTGTTAAATCGGCAAATTCCTTCAATTTATTTAATCTTTCATGAGCATTTAATTTGTAAAAACCAGGAATTCTTGAGTTTTTTTCTGACATGTATAGTAGATATAAACAATAGTCAGTAAAATGATTATCTATGAATTACTTGACTGAATCGAAAGATTCTAACTCAAATCCGTATAAATTGTCTAGCGCTACTGAATAATTCTCAGTTAGGTATTCTTTAGCTTTATCACTTAATGACGCTTTATTGACCATAACTTTAAAATTAAATTCTGGAGCGTCTCCCGATTTATTATGTTGTTCTTCTAAATTTTTTAACATTTTCTTCTCTCCAATTACTAGTGTTGCAATCCGTCTTCCATCAGGTAATTGTTCATAAAACTGTACATCTATCTTCTTCTCTTTTTTATTAACTTCTAGTAAATACCCGGTAAGTTCTAGTGTATTGGATTTTTTCATTTTTACTGAAGAAATTTCTTCTGCTAACCATTTCGGAAATTCTTGTTTACCCACTTATCATCATCACTTTGTATGTATGTTCGCAGAATTATTTAAAGCATTTAACAATGGTAATTCTTCACCAGTGAGATACCTAATTAATGCACCTCCTGCTGTACTGACATGATAAATCTTGTCCTTCAAATCTAATTGTGAAAGTACTGCACTTAGATGACCTCCACTGGTTATCGTTCTCGCATTTGTATTTGATAATTTAGTAAGAATTTCCGTAGTTCCAAGCCTAAATTCAGAATTCTCAAACATCCCTAATGGCCCTGTTATGAAAATATTTTCCGCATTATCAATCTGTTGAGAATATTTATTGATAGTTTTTTGCCCAATATCAAAAATCCGATCTGATAAATCTAGTTCTGATAAAGATTTTTCTATTCTCTTTCCATCAACTTCTACTGCAACGTCATCTGCTAACATGAATTTTTCTGGATATTTCTCTAATAATAATTTTGCAGTATTGATTGATTCTTCATCATCTATTGACGTCACTTCCAGAGGAACTTTTTTAGTTGCTGCCAAAAAAACATTTCCAATTAAACCACCTAATAACACTTTTTCTATTCTGCCTGCTTCAATTAATTTTTGAATTGATTTTAACCTATCGGGAATTTTTGCACCACCTAAGATTGCAGTAAATTTTGTATTAGAATCTTCAACTATTCCTTTTAACGCATTGACTTCCCGTTCAACAATCTTACCTGCACACGTCGGTATTAGTTCTGCAAATCCTACTATGGATGGGTGTGATCTATGCGATGTTGAAAATGCATCTAATACACAATAATCTATATGTTCTGCTAATTTACTAACAAGATGCGATTTAACCGCATCTTTAGGTAACATTTCTGCATTTTCTTCTGCTGTAAATCTTAGATTGTCTAATAATAATATATCTCCTGTCTTGAGATTCTTTATTGTATTTATTGCAGTAGGTCCAAAAACATCTGGAACAAAATTTATTTTTCTATTTAATAACTTTGAAAGTGCAGGGGCATGCTGTTCCATTGAAACATAGTCTGATTTTCCTAGTCGACCCTGGTGAGACGCGACAATTAATTTCGAATCTTTTAGTGCATCAATAGTTTCTGCAACTTCTAATAATCGTGAATCATCTAGTATCTTTAACGAGTCTGGATCAATAGGACTATTTATATCACATCGTAAGAAAACTGTCTTTCCCTTGATGTCTAAGTCTTGTATTGATAGCATGTTTAATCATACTCCCCGATTATAATTCTTATTCGAGTGTATCTTTTATTGTTCTGGCAATTACGTCAGATACACTGACATAACTAACTGGACTTGGAACTGTATCTGTTCCCACCACTATTGAAACACCAGAATTGTATATGTTTGCTAGGGCCGAGTCAAATGGCGTTTTTCCACGAAGTACAGGATGCGTACATCCAACGACAATTTTACCTGCGCCTGCTTCTTGAATTAATTTTACTGCTTCAATAATTGTACCGCCAGAACTAATGATGTCGTCAATGATGACAACATCTTTTCCCTTTACGGGAAGAAGTTTACCCTCCCTTGTAGTAATGCTGACTTCTGTAGCACTGTATCTTGTTTTAAACATAATCTCATAATCAACTCCCATTGTCTCTGCAGCTACTTTTGCCCATTGTTCTGATTCTTCATCAGGTCCTATGACTAATGTATTCTGTAATCCTGCATTCTCTTTAATCCATTTTGCAATATCTGGAACTGCACTGAGATTCTTTGTAGGAGTATTCTTGATTAAATCACTCAAATCATTAACTCTCTGAAGATGCAAGTCAATTGTATAGATCATATCTATTCCTAAATTATCTATTATTTTAGAAACTAAATGGAAACTTCCAGGTTCGCCTGGATTGAATCTAGAATCTTGTCGAGCATATGCGAAGTATGGCACAAATGTAGTAATTGATTTTGCCTTTCCATCCTTCAATGCAGAACAAATTAAAAGATATTCAATAAATAATTCATCTGGTTTCAAACCCATTGGATGAATTAATACAACATCTTCATTCTCAATTTCATCATGATAGCGAACATATTTTTCACCATCTGGAAACTTTGTTATTTCAATCTGACCTAGTTTCGCATCAAGTAATTTAGCTACTTTTGTTGCCAAAACTTGGCCTTCTGATCCACCGTATATTATCATTTCATATTACCTTTTACATCAGTTCTATTAAATCTTTTATTACTAAAGATGCAGCTGAAGGCGGTATTATACCTTTCTCAGTAACAATAATGTCAATATTCTCTGGCGGCGTTACATCAAATACAGGATTTCTAATTTTTATATTCGGATATGCTTTTAGATATTCTTCTGAACAAACTTCTGTAGCATCTCTTTCTTCAATTTCTGTAAGTTCTCCATACATTGTATCTGCATAAAATTTGTATGTCTCTGCTGCAGCCATTAATTTAACACGTGATTCATGAGCTATTGCAGCTAATTGAGACGTACCTATTTTATTAACTAAAGCTCCATTAACTGCTACTGCATCTGCTCCACATACTGCACGATCAACTTTATCCATAAATCTTCTTACTGCAGAATCTATTATTATCGTGACGTCACAACCATGTTTGGACAATGTTGCTGCAGTCTTATGACCCTGAAACAATGGCCTAGTTTCACAACAAATTATCTTTATTCCTTTACCCATGTCATGGGCTTTTTTTAATATGCTTATTGCAGCCTCACTATTACATATTGTAATTACTGTATCACCATTTCTAACTCGCTTTCCACCATATTCGCCAATTTTATTATAGGCGTCTAAACTGTTATGCACGAATTGTTCTGCCGCCTTAATAGTAACTTCTTTTATGTTATCTGAAGATTCCCCTGCGTTGTAAGATTTTCTAGTCGATGCTAAAACAATATTTACTCCGTTTGGAAGTGAAACTGCAGTTGGTCTGGCAGATCGTAATTTTTTCCCTTCTTTCATTATATTGTTATAGAACTGTTCACGATCTGAACTGTTCGTATTCTCTACATAATTCTTTAAAGCACTTGCCGCTAATCTTGCAATTCGTCCTGCCCCGTGAATACGCATATCTTTAATTTGGCTGTACGCTGTATCTACATCAATATCTACGACCCCCGAAACTGTGGGAATATTAATTGGATCTTCTACCATATCAATAAAAAATATTACTAATACCTTACTTAAGTGTTGAGAAATATTTTTTAATTACGAAATTGGGAATTTAAAATTTTTTATAGTTGAATAAAAGAATTAATATAATACTCATGAAAATTGCACCATCGATGTTAGCATCAAAACCTGAAAATTATGTCCAAGACGTACAAATTCTAGAAAAGGCCAATGTTGAGTGGTTTCATATAGATGTGTTAGACGGAACTTTTACTGATACATATGCCTTTCCTGTAGAACATCTTGAAATTATTAATAATGCAACAGACTTTCCCATGGATATTCATTTAATGACAAACCATGCAATTGAGTCTCTTCCTAAATATATTGAAGCTGGCGGTGATATGCTTACGGCCCATGTAGAAGCAGTAAACCCAAGAAAGTATATCGACGCTGTTAAAAAACATGATAAAATGGTCGGCCTTGCAATTAATCCTGACACCCCTCTTTCTTCTATCATAGACTACATCGATGAATTAGATAGAATATTGGTTATGACTGTAGTTCCTGGTAAAACAGGTCAATCATTTATAGAATATCCCTTATCAAAGGTCAGAGAAGCTCGCGCACTTATTGACAAACATCAATATAATGTAGAATTATGTGTAGATGGAGGAATCAATGAAAAAACAGCACCACTTGCTTTTGAAGCAGGTGTTGACGTAGTTGTTTGTGGAGCTGGAATTCTCTATAAAGATGATATGATTCAAGCAGTTGAAGATTTACGTGCACTTGCATCTAAATAAAAAATATATTTTATTTCTTCAATAATTCAAGACTTTTATTTACAACATTATCTACAGTAAAACCAAATTTCTTCATAACTTCATTTCCAGGGGCCGACGTACCAAAAGTTGTCATCCCAATTGCCTTTCCTTCTAAACCAATATATTTTTCCCAACCAAATGTACTTGCCGCTTCAACTGAAACTCGTTTTTTGATTGCAATTGGTAATACTTGTTCTTTATAATCGTCTGATTGTTTTTCAAATAATTCCCAACTTGGTATACTTACTACCCTGACATTTACTCCCTTGTTTTTCAATTCTTTCTGAGCTTCAACAGCCAAGTGTAATTCAGAACCAGTTGCAATTATAATTAATTCCGGCAATCCATCTGAATCAACAAGTGTATATCCACCTTTTTGTAAATTTTCAGGTGAAGAAACCTCATTTTTATTTGACTCTCCATATAAAACAGGTAATGCTTGTCTTGTAAGGATTAAAGCAGTAGGACCACTTGTTATTTGCAATGCAGTTTTCCACGCTATCACTGTTTCATTTGCATCTCCTGGTCTTATTACAGTAAGATTGGGTACTGCCCGTAAATTCGATACTTGTTCTATGGGTTGATGTGTAGGTCCATCTTCACCTACTCCTATACTATCGTGTGTATAGACAAAAACAATCCGTAAGCCCATTAATGATGCTAAACGTATCGATCCTCTCATATAATCCGAGAAAATCAGGAATGTACTTCCAAAAGGAATTACTCCGCCGTATGCTGCCATTCCATGTAGAATTGCACCCATTGCATGTTCCCTTATACCAAAGTGAATATTTCGTCCATGAGGAGCTTCTGGCAACGAATCAACCGAAGTTTTAATTCGTACATTTGTAGAATCCATTAAATCTGCAGATCCACCAATTATTGCAGGAATATTCTCAGCTAATATATTTAGTGTTTTTCCTGATGCCTGTCTTGTTGCAAGAGATTCATCTAAATTGAATATTGGTGTGTTTTTATCCCAATTTTCTGGCAGCTTTCCTCTAATCAAATTCTCAAATTCTTCTGCTAATTCTTTATTGCCATTCTTATATGATTCATAAATCTCATTCCATCTTCTTTCATAGTCATTTCCATTCGTTACAACTTTCTGAAATTCTTGTTTTACTTCATCAGGAATGTGAAATGTAGGTTCAAGAGGCCAATCTAGATTTTCTTTAGTCAATTTAGTTTCATCCGGTCCTAAAGGCGCTCCGTGTGCAGCTTCACTGTCTTGTTTATTAGGACTACCAAAACCAATATGCGTTCGTGCTATGATTAGAGATGGTTTCTCTTCTTGCCCTTGGCTATTTTTTATTGCTTCACTAAAATCTTGTAAATCATTTCCTTCAATATTCTGAACAAACCACCCATGAGCTTCAAATCTCTTTTTTATATCTTCTTTTGTGGTTAGTTCTGTATTTCCATCAATGCTGATATGATTATCTAAGTAGACGTATATTAAATTGTTAAACTTTTGATGACCTGCAACCGCAGCCGCCTCTGAAGAAATTCCTTCCATTAAATCTCCATCACTACAAAATGCGTATATTTTATGGTCGATAATTTTATGATTCTTTGTATTGAATCTATTAGCTAAATATCTCTGCGCAAACGCCATTCCAATACCTGCACTGAATCCTTGTCCTAATGGTCCAGTTGTTGTTTCTACACCTGGCGTTTCTCCATATTCAGGATGACCCGGCGCTTTACTTCCAATCTGCCTAAAATTTTTAATCTCGTCTAAAGCAAGATCATATCCACACAGATGCAGTAAAGAATATAGTATCATTGAACCATGTCCCGACGATAAAATAAACCGATCTCGGTTAGCCCATTTTGGATTGCTAGGATTATGCTTTAGTATCTGTGTAAACAATTTGTAGCCCATTGCTGCTGCCTCCATGGGTTGACCAGGATGGCCTGATTTTGCTGCTTCTACAGCATCCACCGACAAAAATCTAATCGTATTAATACATAATTCTTCAATCTTCTCGTTTGTCATTATTGATACCTTTTCTTACCTATTAGTGAAATTAAGCCATATATAAATCGAAAAGAAAGATTTTATTATAGCAAAAATTGTATAATAATGATAATAGATGAAATTCTTCTTAGATACAGCAAATATTGATCAAATAAAAGAAGCAAAAGATATGGGAATGTTGGACGGCGTTACAACTAACCCTACTCTAGTTGCAAAAGAAAATAAAGAAACCCATGAATTATATTCAGAAATCGTAGAAATCTGTAACGGTAAACCCGTTAGTTTAGAAACTACCACGAACGATACCGCAAAGATTGTCAAAGAAGGTCAAGACCTAGTTAACACATACGGTAAAAACAGTAGTAAAATCTATGTTAAAGTTGCAAATACAAAGGCCGGACTAAAAGCAGTCCGACAATTGTTTGACTCTGGAATTGATTGCAATGTCACTCTCACTTTCTCTGCCGCTCAATATCTATTGGCTGCAAAAGCAGGTGCAAGAGTTGTTAGTCCATTTATAGGAAGACTAGATGATATTGGCCTTGATGGTAATTTACATCTTATAGAGGAAATTGAACAAATTCGAAATAATTATAAAGATAACGAGGAACACATTCCAAATAAAGCAGACACATTAGTTTCTAGTATTCGACATCCTGTTCATGTAGTGCAAGCTGCCATGATGGGGGCTCCTCTAGCTACAATGCCATTCAAAGTACTAGATATGATGTTTAAACATCCATTAACCAAGATCGGATTTGATCAATTCATGTCAGACTTAGGCTCTGACGAAACATTACAACAATAGGGAATGTCGAAAATGAAAGTTCTTATAACCGGTACAGGAGGGATGGGAGCGCACATCTCAAAAGTTCTGATTGATAAAAATGTCGATACATCATTATATGGAACATGTCGTCAAACTGAAGCTATTTCTAAAATTGTGGATATTGATAGAGTCGAGATGCACAAAGGCGATATTTTAGATTCTGCAAAACTCGAATCTGTTATCAAAGATAACGATATTGACCATATCATTCATACTGCTGGACCTCGTGCCACTCAATGTAGAAATCATGATTATACAAATGACTCTGAAACAGGAATTCGCGTTCATACTATGGGTACCTCTAATGTTCTAGAAGCTGCACGTAAACTTGGCGTTAAAAGAGTTATTTACACTAGTACTGGTTCCGTATATCTTGCAAACAAAGTTCATCCTCCTGACGGAACATTCATTAAAGAAACAGATGCTGTAGTACCTTTTGATAGCAGTGACATTTATGCCTCTGGTAAAGTTGCTTGTGAGTATCAAGGATTTAATTATGCAAAAGCTTATGGAATAGAATTTGCTTCTATCCGAATGGCACATGTTTATGGACCTTGGCCTGGAGAAATGGGAAGAGGTAGATCAGTTGGCGAAATGGTAGATGCTTTTCTTAATGACCAAGAAATCACTGTTGAAGAACAAGTTGCACAATGGACTTACCTTTATGATTTAGCAGAAGAGCATTATGCAGCTTTAACTTCTCCAAATCTCAAACATGAAATATTTAATGCAGGTTCCGGAACAGTATCCGGATTATCTGATGTAAAAGATATTTTAGGTAAAAAAGGAGATGTATCAAAAATTCATGTTGATGACTCTAAACCTGGTTCAAAGAAATTCCCATTCGACATGAGTGCAGCAGAAGACAAATTAAATTTCAAAAATAAATATGATTTGGAAGCCGGCGTCGAAAACCTTATTAGTTGGTATTCGAAAAAATAATCTCTAATTACCCATAATAGGAATTCCTATAAACCTATAAATATCCCAAAGCACAATTTTTTTTGATTAAGATGCCAGAAATTAAAAGACAATGGAATACACCAACTGTTGAACACAGTGAAAGTAGTGTATTTCAAACAACCCCTGATCAAATAGATCCAGACAAGTACGTTATCGCAACATATTTCATCACATGTGATCCTAGAATGACTATCGATCACGCCGGTGTAATTATTGCTGCTGAACAATCAGTAGGTACTTTTACTGACGTTTCTACTGCAACTGATTTAGCACACAAAACTGCTGCTAAAGTATTCTCCTGGGAGTATGAAGATCCAAGTGGATCTATTAAACATTCAGGTTACGTAAAAGTTGCATATCCGCTTTATCTTCTAGATATAGATAATCGTGGTATTCCTGACCTATTTACATTTATTACAGGAAATTGGATGGGATTCACTCCAATTCCTAATTGTAAATGGGTTGACCTAGAATTACCTAAGAGTATTCTCAAACTCTTCAAAGGCCCTCAATTTGGTGTTGAAGGTATGAGAAAAATCTGTGGTACAACAGAGACAAGAAGACCTCATCTTGGTGCTACATTGAAACCTAAAATGGGTGTTACAGACCAAGGCGCAGCTGATCAATTCTATGATGCAGCTTGTGGTGATTTTGACACTTACAAAGATGATGAGACTTATCATAATCAATGGTGTTCTCCTTTAATGGATCGAATTACTAAGGTTTATGAAGCACTTGATAAAGCTAAATCTGAAGGACATCATCCTGAAGGTGAGATGTTCTATGTTCCACAAGTCACTACTGACTTGGAAACTACCTTGGAAACTGCAGATCGAATGATTGCACATGGTGCTCGAGGAATGATGTTAAACTTTATGTGTACATGGTATCCTGCACTTCGTGCTCTTGCAGAAGATGCTAGTATCAATGTTCCAATTCACTTACATCGTGCATCACATGCAGCACTTACACGTCATCCAAGACATGGGATTAATCTTCCAGTCACTGACTATATTGCAAGAATTGCAGGTGGTGATATGGTTCATGTTGGAACTGCACGAGGTAAACTCGGCGATGCGAATAAATTCACTGAAATTCCTCAGATTATGAATAAGATCCAGGATCCATTAGAACACATTAAACCAATGATGGGAATCTGTTCAGGTGGATTGACACCTCAAAACTACCATTTCTCAATTGATTTAATGGGTAATGATATCCAACTTCAGAATGGAGGAGGAATTCATGGCCATCCTTGGGGAACCAAAGGAGGCGCAATTGGTGCACGACAAGCTGTTGATGCTTACATGCAATCAATTCCAGTCGAAGAATATGCTAAGACACACGAAGAACTTGCAGGTACTATTCAAGCATTTGGTAACAAATACGCCGTTGCATCTGAAGAATCTGTCGTTCCTGAATTAGGTGAAGGAGAAAAATAGAAATGACTTTTCTAACACATCCAAATAAAGTTGCCAATACGCAGAATTATTCCGTTCCGTATGATCAACTTTTGAGTAATTCAGAAGAAATTCTTAAAGAAGTCGATTCATTACTAGACAAAGCAGATATTTCTAAAGCAGAATATGAAGGTAGATCATTCACATATGCTCGTGGAGGACCTGCTGGCTGGTTAGACTATAAGAACGCAGCTGAAAAAGCATGGACTGCTCTGTATCAGGCAATTGATGTTTTGTTACATAACAACAACGTCAAGTCCCAACATGGTGGAAGAAATGAACATGACAGAGAAATGCCAGAAAGCCCAATTCTTGGTCATTATGATCGTAAGCTTGCTTTAATCAAACTTGAGAAAAGTAATCAAGATATTGCATCAAAGCATTATTATGATCGTTATGTATCGATTACTGCTGGTTTAAGAAACAACAGTAATTACTATACAAAACAAGACATCGAACTAGTAAAATGGGAAGCAAGTCGAGTTAAAGATATAATTAACGAATTAAAGTAATTATATTCTATTAATTCTGCTCGAAAAACATTTTAACAATGTTGCTGGTGAGTATAAAACTCACCCAGTAATTTTTTTTTAAAAACTATAATCCTTCTGTTACTGAATATATTTCTTTTAATTGATCTACAATGTCATTAATGTCAATAATCAATCTACGTAATTCAGCGAATTTCTTGTCATCATTCTCAATTATCTCCATTTTTGCAAGTTTCTTAACTTCCTCCATCTTTTCATTGAGTTTTCGCGAATCCATCTTGGGTATAATTAATTGTTTTTGTATCTTGTGTCCTCGATAGACTGCCATATCTGCAGTCTTAAGTAACTCTATCGTATTCTTTTTCTTACTATCGTCATACGCATATTTGTCTGCATCCTCCATAGCTTCTTGAACCGATGTTTCTTTTACATCCAGGCGGTTTTCTATCGTTATTTCTTTTGATGCACCACTTGAGGTCTCTCTTGCAGAAACATTAAGAACTCCATTTTCATCAATGTCAAAGTTTACCATTATCTGAGGAACTCCTCTTTCTCTCTCTGGTATTCCTGATAACGTAAAATTTCCTATCAAAGTATTGTCGGCTGTCATTATTCTTTCTCCTTGAACTATTTTTACAGCTACTGATTTTTGATTATCTTTTGACGTAGTGAAAATCTGTTGCCTGGAAATTGGAATAGGACTATTCCGTCTAATTAATCTCTGTACAGTTCCTGGAGCTGTACCCACGCCTAAAGTCAATGGAGTTACGTCTACCATTTCATATGATATTTTTCCTTGTAATATTGCAGCATTGATTGCAGCACCATTTGCAACACAAGCCATTGGATCTAATCCTTCTTCCGCAGCAGTCTGCATGTAGTCTTCTACAGTTTTTCTTACAAGTGGCATACGTGTCTGTCCTCCAATCAATATTAATTTATCAATATCTTTAGCTCCTAATCGTGAATCAAATAATACTGTTTTTATTGTGCCTTCAACACGTTTGACTACTGACATGGATAGTTGTTCCAATTCTTCCTGAGATAACGTATATTCAAAAGTTGAATTATCATCGGGAAATATATCTCCCATTTCAATATCTGCTGCTAAATGATATGATAAATGAATCTTTGCCTCTTCTGCAGTAAGTTTCAATCTTGCTTCTACAGAAGGATCATCAACCTCTTTGCTGTATTTTTCTTTTATCAATTCTTTAAGTCGATTTACAATTACTTGATCAATATCCGTTCCTCCTGTATTTGTATCCCCACTTGTCGCAATTACTTTGAATTTATCATTTTCTAATAGCATAGTAGTTACATCGTGCGTTCCTCCGCCAAACGTAAAGACCATGATATTCATTTTGTCTTTATGTGTAATCTTGTCTAATCCATAAGCCAAACAAGCTGCAGTTGGCTCATTAACAATTCGTATTACGTTTAATCCTGCTAATCTACCCGCATCTATTGTTGATTGTCTTTGCGCATCGTTAAAATATGCAGGAACTGTTATTATCGCATCAGTTATCTCTTTTTCATTCAAGAACGCTTCAGATTCAGTTTTTATTTTTTTAAGTATGTATGAAGAAATTTGCTCTGGTGTATATTTATCACCATCAATTTCTACTGTTTCCTTGGTTCCCATCTTTCTTTTTATCTCAAGAATTGTATTTTGGGGATTGCTTACAAACTTCTTTTTCGCTTCTATTCCTACTAGAATCTCATGAGATTTTTTATTAATATATACAATTGATGGAAACATCTTCTCTACCGCATCAGACATCTTATTGTCCGAACTCTTTATCACCTTTATTTCATCATTGTGATATACTGCAGCGGCGGAATTTGTTGTACCTAAATCTATTCCAAGTATATACCCGTCTTTTTTGATTTCTTTGTTATTTTCTTCCAATATCTACTGTA
The DNA here is from genome assembly GCA_047517285.1 of Nitrososphaerales archaeon. Lineage (GTDB taxonomy): Archaea > Thermoproteota > Nitrososphaeria > Nitrososphaerales > UBA57 > UBA57. Next base: position 93,962 of record JAKZTE010000001.1, read on the forward strand.
TTTTTTTTTTTACAATAAATAAATATTACGTTGATTTCCGTTTATTGAAATTATTCAGGCGTTTGTTCTAAATAGTCAGATTTTACATATTCATAGCATTTCTCACAATATTGATAACCATTAATGAAATGCGTTGAGTCACCAAATGAAAGAATTTGGTCTCTACACCTGCTACATAATGTCCACGCTTCTGAAAATTGCCTTGGATTAATTCCTTCTCTTGCGATTCCTTCATTTCTATCTTCTCTGGGAAATTTATTATCTTTGTTTTTATTTAATTTCCTTGGTTTTACCTTCTTTATTTTTTTATCTTCATTCTTTTGGTCAGCTTCAACAACATTATCTGAATCTTCTAATTGTTCCTTTGTTTCTTCATTATTTATTTCATTATTTTCTTCTGTCAATCTAAACTGTGATAATATACGCAATTAGAGATATTTTAACATATTCTAGAAGTTATATAAAATATTAATGTATTATGAAATTGATTAAATGAAGGAAAATCAAATCATTATAGTTTTATTTATTGTTCTCGGGTTATTTGCGGTATATTTCTTCTCTCAATCTACTTTATTTCAAGAAGAAAATAATGAGATGGAATCTGTTCCTTCATTATTACAACCTATAAACCAAGAAATTCCTGTAGTCTCTGAAAAATCTAATACATCTATACCTGTTCAACCAGCGCCAATTGTCGAAAATGAGTCTGTTTTTGTTGAGGATTCTGATCTTATTAGTAAAAATGAACTCCCCGAACCTGATATAGATATTAATATATCAAATACCTTTGCTTGTCCAAAATCGAATTTCTCTCCAAAACCTAACGCCTATGTGATTTACGATATAATTGGGTTGGAACAGCTCTCTGTGGTATTTGGCGAAACATCTGGAAACGAAGTTAATATCACACTAAGCGTCACGAATATTAATTCCACTTGGTTCATTGCTGATTTGGAATCTCGCGCAATAATATATGGCCCTGAAGTAGAAATTATAGGAAACGTTCCATTATTCTGGCTGCCTATGTATTATGACATAGGTGATACAATTACAAGTCTCGGAGATATTGAACTTAAAGTAGTTTCCGAAGATTCTATGTTGTTTGACAATGAAAATATCAATACTCTTGTTGTTCAAGGGATCTCTGTTATAGATAATCAAAATAATAGATCTGAAAGTATTGTAACATCTTATTATGATAAAAATACTGGTATTCTCCTACAAATTAACGAACAAAGTTCTACATATGAGGGAGAGAACCTAATTGATCAACAATCAATTAATATAATTAATGTAATTGAAACAAATATCAATTTTAATAATTATTCTGTTGAGTCTATTTCACGAGAAATGCCTTTTGAATTTAATTCATTTGTAATTTACGAACATGATAATTTTGACTGGAAGTTACAATTCTCTATGCTGGATGGTTCTTTTGTTAATATTACTGAAAGTAGAAGTTTCTTTGAGGATGAATGGGAAGTAATGCGATGGAGGGTTGTAGATCTAAATTGTTTAATCATAAAAAACTCGCATACTTCATCATTTGATCAAAATTTCCAAGATACTCCTTATCTTATTGGAAAATCTTATGAATTTCTTATTCGATCAGATGTCTCCATTGGTGATTATCTATTCCCTGCTTACGAAGACATCGGATTGGGCCTCGATATTTCAGTATTTCGTATCATTGATTTTCGTGAATTCGAATATAATGGGGAAATATTTGATGTTATAATCGTAGAATCCGTTGGCGATGGAGGTCTGGTTCGAAGATATTTTGATAACCTAACTGGAATAATGTTACTTGAAGAACTTGAATATGAAGGTATTGTAAGACCTATTCTTCGCTTAAAAGAAAGCGGACTTAGTGACTAACTCGAATTCTGAATATATTTCTCACAAAGCGAGAAATTTAAGTAATTGTTCCAAGTAGGATAATTTGATTAATAATTGCCAAGAGATTATGATGTAATTGTTGCCGGTGGTGGAATGACAGGTTTAATCACTGCTACAACAATAGCCAAGTACACTAACCAAAATATGAAAATTCTTGTTATTGACCGTAATGAAGAAGTTAATCCTGCACGAAAGAATATTTCTGGCTGGACTTGCGGAGACGCAGTAAGTAAACGCAGTATTGATTTCTATTCAAAAGAAGTTGGAATTACATATGATTATCCTGAGTTAGAACATAAAGTCAAAGGAGTAATTGCTTTCGCCCCTGACCGCAAGACTAAAGTTTCATTTGACGGAGAAGGTTATGTTCTTAATCGCAAATTATTGGGATTACGTCAAGTTAAAGACGCCAAAAAATTAGGCGTTGAATTTTCCTTTGAAACCGAATCTGATAAATTAGTATTAGAAAATGGTTTTATCACCGGTGTGGAAATTCTCGACAAAGATAAACAAAGAAAAACACTTACTGCAAAAATTGTTGTAGATGCTACAGGTTCTGCTTCTAAACTCCGCCAAAATCTTCCTATTGAGAATTCTTTCATGGAGAAACAAATTGATCGTGAAAATGACATGGAAACTACTGGCAGGTATATACTAGAATTTGATAGCGGTGAAACTGATACATCACTTTTTGACAATGATTATTGTATAATACATCTTAATCAGGATCTTGCCCCAGGTGGCTATGCTTGGGTATTCCCAAAATCAAAAAATAAGGTTAATATCGGACTAGGTGTTCAGAAAAAAAGACTTGTTTCACGTAATCAGCGATTGGGTAAAAACGACACTCTTCAAAGTTTAATTGATGATTACATCAGTTCAAATACGTCAATTAAGAACTATAGATTATCTTCAGACGATGCTGATTCAGGAAATTCACGAGGAAACTGGCAAGTTCCAGTAAGACGACAAAATGATTGTATGGTGGAAAATGGTTATGTAATAGTTGGAGATGCTGCTTGGTTACCTAGACCAATAGATGCTGGTGGAATAGGACCTGGAATATTTGCAAGCGTTATTGCTGGTAAAACTATTGCTAATGCATTGCAGGCAGAAGACTATAGTCAAAGTAGTTTATGGAATTATAATACTGAATACGTACGAAATTATGGTTATCAGATGGCTAGCTTTGAGATACTTCGTAGATTCTTACAAATAGTATTAAATGAAAAAATCAGTTACGGAATGAAACATTTTCTCTCTGCAGATGATGTAGAAAAAATTACTTCCAGAGAACACCCAAGTTTTGATAAAGTAAACATGTTTAATCCTCTTATGCTCTTCAAAATACTCACACATTGGAGTCTTGCAAAAGAATTACGTTATACTGCAAAAAAAAGTAACGAACTTGTTCGACACAGTCAATCTTATCCTGAATCTCCAGAAAGTTTTCCTGAATGGAAAAATAAATTAGATTTACTTCTTAATGACGCCTATGATAGATTCTCTTAATTTGTATTATTGATTATTTTTTTAACTCTCTTCGTAGAATTTTTCCAATCAAACTTTTTGGTAATTCCTCTCTAAATTCTATCTCTTTAGGAACTTTATATCCTGTTAATTTAGTTCTACAGAATTCAATTAATTCTTCTTCACTAGCAGTTTTTCCTTCTTTGAAAACTACAAATGCTTTGATATATTCAGATAAATCTTTATTCTTCATTCCTACAGCTGCTGCTTCTAGTACATTTTCATTTTCATAAAGTACATCTTCAACATCCCTCGGATAAACGTTAAATCCAGATACTTTGATCATATCTTTCTTACGATCGACAATATAGAAATAACCTTCTTCATCCATCTTTCCAATATCACCTGTTAATAGCCAATCATTTTTGATCATATCGTCTGTAGCTTTCTTATTTTCCCAATATCCTTTCATTACAATTGGACCTTTTACCGCTATTTCACCAATTTCATTTACTTCACAAAACTCATTATGATTTTCACTATTCACTATTGCCACATCACACATTGGTAATGGAACACCTATTGATCCAACTTTTGCTAGATTCATGTCATGAACTGGGTTGAAAGTTACTGCTCCAGTAGTTTCACTTAATCCATATAATTCCACTAGTGGCGACTTTGATTTCTCAACAAATTGTTTTACTACTGTATCTGGTAATGCCATAGCAGCCGCAAAGGAAATTCTAAGAGACGATAATTCTGATTTTTTCATATTTGGATGATTAATTAATTTTGTAAACATGGTAGTGACGCCTGGGAATATTGTAATCTTACTTTTTTCAATTGTTTTTAAAACCTGTTTTTCTTCAAAGCTAGGAAGTAAAACAACTTTGCCACCCGATCTCATCATTATCATCTGGCCAATAAAACCGAATATATGAAATAACGGCAGTACTATTAGCGCAGTGTCGTTATTTTCTCTTAATCTCACCCATTCACAAACCATTTCCACTTCTGTTATGATATTTTTATGTGTTAACATTGCACCTTTAGATTTTCCAGTTGTTCCTCCAGTATATTGAAGTGCTGCAACATCTTCGGTCATAGACGTGCTCTCTGGTCGTGTAGTGTCTCCAGAATTCAATACTTCCATAAAATCAATTGTATCATTAAATTTTCTTTTTTTAACTTTAACAAACGCTAAACGTTTTTTTATGCCTGGTAGAAATTCCGTAACACTTGTAGTAATTACTTTTTCAACATTGAGATTTTTTCTATTCTCGTGGAACCCTTGATATAAATCCCTCATTATCGGTTTTTTTATTAAATCTGTACAAGCAATAACAACCCTTGGTTTTGCATCAAGTAATTGTGATTCAATTTCTGCTGGCGTATAAAGGAAATTCGTTCCAACTGCAATTGCGCCGGCCTTTAAAATTCCGTATAGCGCAATTGGAAATTGTGGAATATTTGGTAATAAAAGTGCAACACGATCGCCTTTTTTTACACCTAATTTTATTAACCCATTTGCAAATTTATTTGAATGTTCATTAATTTCATTATACGTAAAAGTTTTTCCATTATATTCATATGCTATCTCGCTAGAATATTTCTTACAAATATTATCTATATAATCTCCAAAAGTTACATCTGGTACATCTATATTGAATTCTAATCCTTCTGGATATTTGTCTAACCAGATTCTCCCCTGTTCACCAGTCTTTGACATCTATCGTATGTTGTGTATAATTCCTAATGAATCTTGTCTATTTTTTCCGCTTTTTTGACCCTAAAACTCTTTTTGCACCCCAATAAGCAATTGCCGAAGCTAACAATGTTGAAATCAATAATATAGCCAGTAATTCTTTAAACATTGAAGAAGGATTAGGAATTATTGCGAAGACTGTTGCTAATGTATTCGGAATTAACACCGCTGTGCCCATTACTGTTAACCAAAGAATTATTGTGGAAAGACGATTTGTTATATTTGTTTGAATAACATTTACACCAGTTGCTAGAACTTCAAGTACTTGTTCTGCTAACTGAATCTGTCTATCTAAATCCGCTAATATTATATCAAACCTAGATAAAATCTCATCTTTATCACTTAACATCTCTGGATCACCATATCTTAATGAATGTACAGTTGTGTGTGTCGCCCATATAGCTGTTAAGAATGTAATTATTGATCTCTTTATATTAGACATCTCTTCAGTAATGTCCTCGTTCATCGTCCTCTCATCAGTCATTTCAATTTCCAATGTTTGAGCTTTCTCCACAATCAATCTTAATGTGTCATAATTTCTTTCTGAAATCTCATCAATAATTCTAGCAAACAGTATGGTTTGTCTATCTGCCCATAATTCTCTACTATTTGGAAGCTTCTTCATTATTCCTTCAGCAAATCCAGAAAGACGAAGTAATTTCTCGGCTTCCTCATCGTGTATCGAAATTATCTTGTCTCTTGCGATATAGATTAAAACTGATAGAGAATCCACACTGCCTCCAGAAAACTTGATTAACGGAACAGTAATTCCTAATACTTCTCCTGCATCTTCATAGTTTGAATAATATCCTCCCAGCACCGAGGCAGGTTCTAATGGTATTCCTAATTCTTTTACAATCTCCTTTGAACCTGTTTTTACATCATCTACTACGCATTCTAACCATGATAAAGAATATTCTTCAATCTTTGGCCTAATGTCGCTGATATTTTTTATTGTGTCTTTAACTGGTACTCCATCTTTTGTTATTGCCGCCAGCTTCAGATTTTTTATCATCTATATCTCCTACTTGATTACAAAGTACTATACATTATATTATTAACTCTAAAAATTCATCTTTTCACACTTATCATTAATTGTACGATGTCCGCATGATTCTTCATCCTCAAATGAGTTCAGATTGCCCGTCGATGCAACGGACATCACACAAATACCTAGTAAAAACCATATTATTAAAAATATTATCTTAATTAATGTTAATCAGTTTACTGATATTGTACCTTTCATGTATGGATGTAACGTACAATAGTAATGAAATTCTCCTTTCTCATTGAATTTATAGGAAATAATTCCCAATGTATTAACATCTTCTGATAAATCTATCTGTACCATTAGATTCTTTTCTATATTCTGACCTATGTCAGATGTAATATTATGACCCTCTAAATCCACATTAATCCAATAAACAGTTGTACCTTTAGCTATAGTGATCTCTTCAGGCTGATAATCAAACCTATTAATTATTATCACTTCTAAATTCACAAATACAATTAATAATGATATGGATAATATCAGTAATCCAAAGAAAATTTCTTTCCTCATACTTCTGATAAATATCTCTATTGTTTTTAATTCCTCGTTATTGAAGGCCGCCGGTGGGTTTCGAACCCACGACCTGAACCTATCTGCTTTTCTTGACCCACAGGGTCCTATGCTACCAACTACACCACGAATTGACTAATAATCGGCCACGTGTACAGACGGCCTACAATAAAAAAGCACTAAGATTAATTTAAAGTTGCATGAAAAATCAATTATCTGTCAATATGTTCAACAATACTTCGGCATATACTTGCGATGATTTAACTAGTCTTTCTACTTCGATAAATTCATCAATTGTATGAGCTTGTTTGATAAATCCTGGTCCATAGATCACTGATGGAATATTTCCCTGATTCACTAATATGGACATATCTGTAGTTGCTTTCATTCCTGATACTATTGGATTTATATTTAATATTTTATTCACGGCTCTTTTTACTTCTTGCACAATCGGTTCTGATTCTGAAACTTCTACTGCTTCTCTAATTGTATCTTTTTCTATATTGAATTTCAATCTGTTGTCTATTAGACGAAGGTTATCAAATCTTACTCTTAATTCATCTAGTATCTCATTAGGTTCTTCTTCTGGCAATATTCTTCTATCTATCGAAACTTTACATGAATCTGCAATCATGTTTTGTTTAGTACCTCCCTCAATCAACCCAACATTGATAGATGGATGACCAACTAAACTGTTATTTTTCCCCTCCAATTCTTTACTAATCTTATTAATTTCCTCAATCAGTTTCATCATATTAATTATTGCATTATTTGATTCTTTATTTGATTCACTTGAATGTTCTAATTTCCCATATGTGAAAATATTGAACCATATAGTCCCTTTATGCGCTCGATAAATCTTTTCGTCTGAAGGCTCCCCAACTATTGCCATATCTGTTTTTATATTCTCTTCTACTACTTTTTGCGTTCCTAAACCGGTCGTTTCTTCCGCCATTACTCCTGTAAATATGATCTTTCCATTGAAATTTTCTACATTATTCATGATATATTTTATTGCTATTACCATCGACGCAATAGAACCCTTCATATCCGTAGCACCTCTTCCAAATAATTTGTTATCTTTTATTATAGCTTTATACGGATCTGTATTCCATTTCTCTATGTTTCCTATTGGAACTGTATCTATATGCCCATTAAACATAATTGATTTTCCATTGTTGCCCCCAAGTACTTCTGCAATTATATTTGGTCTCTTTGGCAGAACCTCTTGTAATCTCACTTTCATACCTAGTGATTTTAAAATATCTGATAAATATTCACAAACTTCTTGTTCTCCTGTAATTTCATCACTTGGAATTCTTATTAATTCCTGTGCAAGATTTGTTATGTCTTCTTCTTTTATCTTTGACTTAATATCCAAAGCATAGTCAATTTACATTGCATAAACAGCTTTTATAATCGTTACCGATATATATTATTCGATGACTGTGAATGCACGTCTGATTATAACTGGTAACGTTCAAGGCGTGGGATTTCGCGCATTTGTTCGAAATCGCGCTATTAAAAATAATGTTACTGGATGGGTGAAAAACCTTGACGACGGCAGTGTAGAGGCTTTACTTTCAGGCTCCCAAGAGAATCTAGATAAATTAATTGAAATAACTCGCAGAGGCACTCCTTGGAGTAAAGTGTCAGATGTTGTAGTAACTTATAGTGAAGAACAAGAAGAATATTCTTTATTTGAAATTATATCCTAGTATCTCTGATTAATTCAATTTTTTTAATAGACTCTTTGTTCTCGAATCTAACAATCTTTCATTGATTATCTTTATGTCTTCTGGTTCATCAAGATCTAATCTTATCGAATCCTCTAGATAAACCCCATATTGTAAATTCTTAACTCTTATCATATCTAAATGTCTGAAGTAACTGTTATTGTCATACGAAGTTCCTATGACATCTGGTGGACTCCTGAATAGTAAATTAGTTCCGTTTTTCTTTCTTGACGGAGTAATGATTACCTGGTTATCTTTTATTAAATTAAATAATTTCTCTAATACTTTGTTGTGTATTAATGGAATATCTCCTGGAATTACTACTGTTGCATCAAATCCCTTTTCTATAAAATATCTATTCCCTAATTCAACGGCATTATCTACCCCGTTAACTTCATTCTCTCTCAAATACGTAATGTCATCGTAGTTTTCATATTGAGTTATTTCCTCCTCTGAAGATACTAATGCAATCTCTGTAAAATATTCTGATTTTATCAGCACATCACATATGTCAAACAACATACTTTTAGACAGATCTCTTCTTTCCTCTAATGTACAAATCGATGATAATCTCTGTTTACTATCATTGAACTTCTTAACAGGTATAATTACTCCAATTTTCATTCTGAAATCTTCATCACTTCCTCTGCTAATTGTATCTCCTCTGATCTATCATTCATAATTATATCCGACACATGTGCAACTTTTCCAATCTTTTCAATCTCACTTATGCTATCCTTGTCAATTCTATCAATCACAATATCTGTCATAAAATCTTTGTAATATTCGGCTACACCCATAACTGAAACCTCATACCCTTTCGCTTTCATCATTCTTCCTGCAGGTCCGCTTATTGGTTTATTATTCATTATTGGACTAATCACGATTTTTTTCGTATTAGTTCTTTGTAACGCATCTCTAATCTGTTTGATACATATTGTTGGACCTATACTTGATATTGGATTACCCGGCGAAATTATTATTCTATCTGCGTCCTCAATGGATTTGATTACATTCTGTGCAGGCTTTGCGTCATCTATTCCATTGTAAATCACATCAGATATTTCCGGTTTTCCTTTATTCTTAACCCAGAATTCCTGTAGATGCATTTCTCTGTTATCTGTAATTATTGTTGTTTCTATCCTGTCATTAGACGCGGGAATGATCCTGTGTTTTATTTCAAATTCTTTTGATAATATATCCGTCACTTCTGTTAAATTCAATCCATTTTCCATTAAATTCGTTCTTCTTACATGTGTTTCTAAATCCTTATCTCCAATCTGAAACCACGATTCTTCAGAAATCCCTCTTCTTGATTCTAAGAAATTGAATGTATCGCCATTTATTCCCCATCCTCTCTTTATATCTAACTTGTTTGATAATCCATAAAGCGTGGTGTCTATGTCAGGACAAATATAAACTCCAAATAAATTAATATTGTCTCCTACATTCACAATTATATTGACCTCCTCCTTGATGATTGAATTTAATCCTCGTAATAATCTTATTGATCCAGTACCACCGGTAATTATTGTAATCATATCTAATTCAATAAATCGCTGATTCTATAAATCAGTCCATTTTGTTACTTTCATCGCTATCGCTATTGTTACTATTCCAATTACAAACACAATACTGCAATTCCATAAAGCTGCTTGATAATTACCATATACCATTATCTCTCTTAATCCATTGTTTAAATAAGTAAGAGGAAGTATTCTTGCGAATGCTTGAATAAACGTAGGCATTGTTTCTAATGGAAAAAATGTTCCTGATAGGAACAACATAGGGAATGTAACTACATTGCCTGCTGCATCTGCATCTTCTTCTTCACGGACAACCGTCGAAATAATCATGCCAAGTCCAGGAAATGTTAATGCACCTGATATAATGAGAATAATAATTACTGGATTCAAAATTATATTTATATCAAAAACTAACACGGCAACAATTAGTATCACGCTAGTTGAAATCATACCAATTAACATGTGATATAGAACTAATCCTATTATCCATTCAAATTTCGATAGTGGTGTAGTAGCTAATTTTTTTATTACTCCATTCTTTCTATATTTAGTATTTGTTCCAATTGTTCCAAATATTCCTGTTGACATTATTGCTATTCCTACTACTCCTGGTACAAAGTATTCTATGAAACTAATATCATTCGAAGAAATCTGTTCTTGGATTAAAACAATTGGCGGTTCTACTCCTTGATTCTCTATATTCATTGAATTTATTACCCCATTTATCAACGAATTCGTTCGTGAAAATGTTTGATGAGATTCATCCATGATTAACTTTATCGACGAATTTCCTTCTTCTAACCTTGATTCAAAATTCTTTGGTATTATAATTGTTCTAGCCTGTTCTTCTAAATTCCCTTCATCATCTTCTATATTGAATGAATCTGTCTGATTAATTAATTGAATAATTCTCAATGAAGACATTGACGGACTACCTTGATTCATGTCATTATTTTCAATATATAGATCCATCTTATCCGATTGAAGAGAGAATAGTCCACCAAATAATAGCATTAATAGCAATGGAAATGCCAATGTCCAGAATAAAGTAGTCTTGTTTCTCCGCCACGCCTTGAAATGACCCTTGAACACAGTGAAAATTATTGAAGCGGTTCTCATTTTGCCAATCCTTCTGCATTAATTCTTCTTCCCGTCAAATTCAAGAACGCTTCATCAAGATTTGGTTTTTTAATCTCAATCTCAACATTTGGATCATCTGTTACAGCTGATAGTATGTTGAATAGTTGCTCATTGTTATCAAATATTATTTGTATCTGATTCTCTGCGTCTGTTTCATACTCAATTCCACGATTCTCTAATATCTTCTTATTACAATTTTTTAATATTACTGATTTTTTTCCACCATAATTTTCAATTAATTCGTTTGGAGAGCCTCCTGCTACTATCTTTCCTTCTATTATGATAAGTATTCTATCTGACAATTCCTGAGCTTCTTCCATATAATGCGTTGTTAAAAAAATAGTTTTTCCCTGTTCTTTCAATTTCCTAATTAAATTCCAAGTCTCTCGTCTAGCTTGCGGATCTAACCCTGCAGTTGGTTCATCAAGAAATAGCAATTCTGGTTCATTTATCAATGATATTGCTATTCCTACCCTTTGTTTCGTTCCTCCTGATAGTGTTTTATAAATTGAATTCGTTTTTTTTCTTAAACCAACTCGATCAATTAATTCATCAGTTGATACCTTGCTTGAATATAGTTCTCTAAAATATTCTAAATTTTCCTTGACCGTCAACCAATCAAATGCATTGAAGTTTTGTGGCATGACTCCAATCCTTCTTTTCACATCATTCTGTTTTTTCTTATCTTTCAAATCTATTCCAAATATCTCTACTTTCCCCTTGTCTGATGTCTTTAAACATTCTATTATTTCCACTGTTGTGGTCTTACCTGCTCCATTTGGACCTAAAAGCGCAAATACTTCTCCCTCGTTTACTGTAAATGAAATCTCGTCTACTGCAGTAAATTTATCATAGGTTTTCGTTAGACCTTCAATATTTATTACGATATTATTTATCAATCTCTAAACTTTTTCCCTAATTTTGATTCTTTTATCTCTCTATATGCTAATAAACTAAAAAATGCTAAAAAATACTGCAATATCGGTATAATTCTTGCTATTGTAGTTGCATCTCTATAAGTAAATGCAACAAATACTGCTATAATCATTCCTAATATGTATGCAAATTCGTTTCTCTTCAAATAAGCTGGTGTTAGCGCAAGTTGCGTTATGTATATGGGGACGATTATCTCTCTTGGAATTCCGTACATAAAAAAACCACCTGTATCTAGGAAAATCAAAAATCCACTAAAAAAAACAAATATGGAAGATGTTAGAACCTTCTGAGAAATATTATTATTTATTCCTATTCGCCGAAGAGACTTGATTAAACTGCTCATAAAAGGGACTCCATGTATTTACACTTACGCTGCTTTATTTGAAATCCATGTTCTATTAGGTCCATCCCAACAAGTTATAGGTAATTTTGAATTTAGAGGTATGCCCATTGAAGATTTTTTCTTCATAATTCCATTTACACTTGCATCTTTATTATCAATATGATAGTCTAGCCACTGTTTCATACAATCAAAACTACAATAGCTTGGAGCTAATGTTTTATTTGTACCCCATACTTCAAACATTTCACCACAATTTTTACATTCTGTATTACCTTCTTTACTCACTGTAGATGTCTCTTGACTCGATCCAGATAAAGTAGGTAATTTCATCTTTTTGTAATTTGCACCTAGTTCTGTTATCCATTCTCTTGAATCTTGTTCCCATCTAGTTACCGGTAATGTCATGTGTCTAATTCACCATCTGTTTACTAAAATATTCCTTCATCTTTATTCTATTACCACTGTGTTATTCTTTGAATCATTCTTATTATCTTTATTTATGATGATTTCCAGTATGCCATTATTATATTTTGCTCGTGCCGAATTAGATATTATTTTGCTTGTTAACGGAATTTCTTTATAATAATTCTTTGAATTTATCGTCGTTACAAAAATTATTGACTCTTTTATCTCCACTTTAATGTCTGATTTTTCTACACCCGGTAACTCAATTACAACCGTTACTGCATTCTTTCCTTCGATTATATCCACTAATACCTCACGTGATTCTGATACCTCTAGATTTTCTTCACCTTCTGGACTTGACTTTATATTGCCAAATTCATTAATCTCTGCTTTCCCATTTTCATCTATATTTATTGAATATCCATAAATAAATGACTCAGATCTATGTTGACCTTCAGATTCAATTCTGTTTATCATATTAACTAAATCGTTATTCATTTCATGCTCAAATTCGTTAAATATTTCTTCAAAACCATCTAAATCCTTGAATAAATCATTGAATATGGGCATGAAGTATGGATAATTACTCTTTATTCGCTTGAAAAACTCATTTATATCTGTCATTTATTATACTATTTTGATATTTCTTTCCTTTAATAAAATTGTCTATTATAAAATTAAAATCTTAAAAAATTAGTTAATCTATTGATAATGTAATTTGAACAAACAACATAATATGACTGAAATTATAAAAAATTTTCATAATGGCGAGTTTATATTCTTACACGATGACGATTCACGAGAAAATGAAACTGACATCATGCTTGCCGCCAAACACGTCACTCCAAAAAAAATTAATCAAATGAGGCAACTTGGTGGTGGACTTCTTTGTGTGGGTATTTCTCCGGATATAGGCTCTAAATTAAATCTCTCATATATGTGGGATATTCTATTACAAACAAAATCCCCCTCCTTAAGTAATCTTGTCAATAAAAATCGCAATACATCACAACGTTCTACTCATTCTATAACATTTAATCATCGAACTCTCGGAGGCGCGACAGATTTACAACGTTCTAGCACGATTTCTTCTTTACATGAACTATGCAAAGACTATACTTCAAATAATAACCTCTCTAACGATTTTCATTCTATGTTTGAATCACCAGGACATCTACAAATGCTCATTGGCTCTCCCGGCCTCCTTGAATCAAGAGAGGGTCATACAGAACTCAGTTTATTCTTATGTGAAGTTTCTAATCTAATACCTATAGTAATTATGTGTGAAATATTGGACAATCAAACCTTTACTGCTAAATCTGCCGATGATTGTGAACAACTGGCCAAAGAAAACAACATAACGTTTATCGAAGCAAATACAATTCTGGATTATTACAAAACTAATTTTGATAACGGACCCGGTGAGACTTGAACTCACGACCTCTAACCAAGATTGATTTACTCAATCTCTACAGCTGTCGCCATGAATTAGGAGGATCGGCTATTTTCTGCCGCGCTAATCCAGATTGCACATTCTTTTCATAATTCTGCGCTACGGGCCCACATTATGAAGTTTATTAAATAAACTATAAAAGTTCACAATTAATAATAATCACGTGAACGACAAGTTAATTGACAAAGTTATTTCTGTTGATGATCAATCATTTCACTTATTTATTTTAAAATATTCAAATGGATATTTTATATCTCTTACCCAGGGAAACGATCCAAATTTGGGATCTATGTCTCTTTCTTTGAAGAAATCAAATTTAGTTAATACTACAATTATCACTCCTAGTAGGTTTTCTCCTATTATTCCTCAACTGATCAGTGAACTAGCTAGTGATTTATCTGACGGTGTTGGTATTTCATCCGTATATCTTAAAAAAGACTTGAAAACGGAAACAGCAGTTAATCTTCTTAAAACTATAAAATCATCTATTAAAGAATTATGAAACCTCTTTCTCAAAAATTCCTTTCACTGTTGCATCTAATTTCTTTTTATACGTCGCAGTAGTGTAAATTCGAATTATATTCATATACCCTAATATTGCATTCATCAGTGGCAATTCTGTAGCTTTTGTTATTTCAAATTCTTTCTTTCGTGTATTATTCAGCAATACTGTAATTTCCTTGAAAGATTCTTTTGTTGATGTCGTAGGAACTGAAGTTGCAGTTGACACATCAATGAATATATGACTCTTTGGTATCTTGGATTTCTCTGCAATCTCTTCTGTTAAATTCTCCCGAAATTTTCTTTGAGCAAATATCTTTGTACTAAATTCGTCTTTTCCTAAGACAATCTTTTCAAAGACTAGTTTTAACATCTTTCTATTTGTATAATCTATTGCTAATTTCTTTGCTAATTTTGAGTTCTCACTATTGGAATTAATATTTGAAATATCATACAGAACTCTCTCATCGGTTAATTGTAAAAAACCGTCCAAATTATCGAGATTTGTGAAATGTAATTCTTCATCTGATAAATTCATTGCCCTTATTATCATCACTGCAGACGCACGAACACTTTTATGAAAATATACAGCTCTGAACATCTCATACCTTGCTAACATTAAGGATTCTAGCGCATACACGCTGTCTTTATTTATTGCCAGTTTCTTTCCTGCAATTTCATACGCATCGATAATCCTGTGTACATCTACTTTTCCATATTCTACTCCTGAAAAATACGAATCTCTTAGTAAATAATCCATTGAATCAACACTTAGAAATCCAGCAATTATATCGTTCATAAATCTGGGATGATTTTTTGATGTTCCTACACATAGATTGGAAAACTTTTTTACATTAACTCCAAACTTTGATAAGATGTCTGCAATTTCTGTCTCCCTAATTATACGATCTGTAATGTTTTCATGCGTCATTCCTTTTTCATGAAGTACCTCTTCAAACAGATGAGAGAATGGACCATGACCAATATCATGTAATAGTGCAGCTATTGATAACTCATTACTCATATCTTCATTGATTATTTCTTGAGACTTTAGATGATTTGCCGCTCTTTTTGCTAAGTGCATAGAACCAATACAATGCTCAAATCTTGTATGAAGAGCTCCTGGGTATGTTAGATGTGCGGATGCCAGTTGTCTAATTTTTCTCAACCTCTGAAAAACCGGTGAATCAATTATCTCACATTCTAATTCATTCACGTAAATATATCCGTGTACTGGATCTCTTATTTGTGTAATTCCATCTTTCAACTAATTCACATCTTTGATTTTATACTTATTTACAACTAAATTCCAAATTTCTTTACTTACTTCTTCTTTACTTCTGTTTCCCTTTATTTTAGACCATTTGTTCATAGTTGCAAGTTTCTTATACCTAGACTTTACATTATTGAGAAATTTTCTATCTTTCTCATATCTATCACGATTCTCACTCTTTCGAAATACTGATTCTGTTATTGGAATGTCTATTAATATAGTTAAATCCGGTTTTGGCAGACCTAAATCTAAATTTTCCAACCACTCCTTCTTCAAACCATTTGCTAATCCATATGCAATATTTGAATCACAATAGCGATTACAGACCACAAAATCCATGTTTTCTAATTTATACCTTACCTCTTTTTCAGATTCCCATCTATTTGCTGATAGTAATATATGAGACATTTCTAGAGAAAAACTATCATCATGAAGACATTTTTTTACTAATCTGCCTATGCTTGTGTTGTATTTTGGAAAAGATATGTAGCCCACTTTGTATCCTTTCTTTTTTAACCTATTTCTAAGCAATATTGATTGAGTTTTTTTCCCTGATTGATCAATTCCCTCAAAGACAATGAATTTCCCTTTCCTCAATAACTGAACCACGTTGTTGATTTATATAAGGTAACTATCAAGTTTTTTGACAGTCTAAATTTTTATCTTTGTATTACATAATATATTCTGTGCCATCCCAATTTATCGAAAAACAATATGTTAAATTAAACACTATTGATAAACGGGAATACCAAGTCAACATAGCAGATTCTATTAAATCTCAGAATTCTATTGTTGTATTACCTACTGGTCTGGGAAAAACTGTAATTGCGTTATTATCTATGGCCGAGTCCATGATCAATAATCCCACAAAAACCTGTATGATCTTAGCACCAACTCGTGTACTTGTTCACCAACATTATGAATTCTTGTTGAATTCACTCAATCTTAGCGAAACTGAAATTAGCGTAATAACGGGAGAAGATACACTTAAAAAAAGGCAAACTAAATGGCAGAATCAAATCGTCTGTGCTACACCTCAAATATTACAACTCGATATTAATCGCGGAATAATAGATTTAGAACAATTCTCTATTGTTATTTTTGATGAGGTGCACCGAGCTGTTGGAGAATATGCATATGCACCTGTCGCACAATCACTATATTCAAAAAACAGTGAAGTCATAATGCATGGAATGACTGCATCTCTTCCTAGCGAATCATCCAAAATCGAAGAAATTATGAATAATATACATGCTACACATATAGAATCTCGCGATCGTGAAAGCGAAGACGTAAAACCCTATGTTTATGATACAAAAATTGAAAAAATTGAGATTGAACTAACTGACGAAATTAAAACAATTAGCAATCTGATTAAAAAAACTATATCTTCCTATTCATTGAAACTTCGTAATAATGGTCAATTATTGCCCAGAGATCCTTCATTAAAAGCAGTTCTTGCAAAAAGCCATCAGATTGAAAAAGATCCATATTTATCAAAACGTTGGGATATTCGAAGTAATCTATATTCTTTGGTTAGATTATTACATGGGATTAATATAATCGAAACTCAAGGCGTAGATAGTTTCTCAAAATACGTCTCTCGACTTAAGTCAAAACAAAAATCTAGCGGTGTTAAAAAATTACTTGAACATCCAGATTTTAGCCAAGCAATTATTCTTACTGATCGACTTCAATCTCTTGGGGAAGACCATCCAAAACTTGCTAAATTAGAAAGCGTCATGGAAGCAAACCTCAGAGGTACAGATAAGGCTATAATATTTGCTAGTTATCGAGATACAGTTGATAAAATCTTTGAAGTACTTCATGGCAAAGGATATCATGTTGGTACATTAATTGGAAAAAGCGGACAGACTGGCCAATCACAGAAACAACAATTAGAATCACTTGAAAAACTCAAATCCGGAGAACTTGATATTCTCGTAGCAACTCAGGTTGGGGAAGAGGGGCTCGACGTTTCAGAATGTAAACTTGTTGTTTTTTATGATAATGTTTCCAGCGCTATAAGATTTACACAACGACTAGGAAGAACCGGCCGCCGTTCACCAGGAAAAGTCGTATCTTTTATTACTAAAGGCACACGCGACGAAACCAATTATTATATCAGCCAACAAAGATTGTCTAAATCTCAAAGAACTATAAAACGTATGAATAAAAATTATAAAAAACCCGTTGAAAAAAAAGGATTGGATAAATTCCTTTAATCTGTATTTTTTTATACATTTATTATTTACGTATTTAAATAATCAATAATGAATTGTTCGTTCTGCAACGTATCAGAAGATTTACCATTTACTTGCTCTTATTGCGAACTCATTCTCTGTTCTTTACATCATTTACCAGAAAAACACCAATGTAGTCAATTATACCGTGTTCATAAACCTCGAGATAGTTCATATCAAAACACCAATTCTCAGTTCTCTGTTGAAAATTTCAATAATCTTGATTATAGAATGAATCGCATTTTGAATACCGAATTACGTCAATTACTACTTGGTATGGTTTTGGTACTCTTAGTAGGAATCTCATTCTTTCTGAGTAATAATTCTTCATATTCTGCAATTACAATTGTAATTCTTGGCCTCGTACTGATGGGTTCATTTTTAATTCATGAGATGTCTCATAAATTCCTTGCACTGAGGAATGGATATAGAGCAGAATTTCGCGTCAATTCAATTGGCGTACTTCTGACATCTTTGAGTATATTCCCATTTATTCCATTGAAGATTATTGCCCCTGGGGCAGTTGTAATATCTGGATACCCTTCTAATTCAAAACTGGGAAAAATTGCTTTAGCAGGTCCTGCAAGTAATATGATTCTTGGTTTATGTTCAATATTTATTCTAACATCTTTTTCTCTCACAGCAGAGTTGTTTGCAATAATCTCTACTGCTGCATATATAAATGGAATTCTTGCAGCGTTCAATTTATTACCATTTAGCATAATTGATGGAAAGAAAGTATATAATTGGAATAAATATATCTGGATTTCTTCTTTTATTTTTTGTATATCATTTATATTTGTTGTATCTAATATAATAAGAATAACATGAAGAAAAAATTTAGTGCCTTTGAAATTAGTTCATTTATCTCTACAACTATCTATGACGATCTATCATTAAGTCCTAATACTCGTAAAATCGATAAACAAATTGGTAATCTTATCTCAAGCATTATAAAAAATAAAGAATTTACGGGAAAGTCTAGTGAATCAATGTTACTCAGGACTCCTCAAACAAATGTCCTCCTAATCGGATTAGGAAATAAAAAATGTCTATCAAATGATAAATTACGCGACGCCGCTGCTAAAGCTTCAATCACTGCAAAAAATCTAAAAACTAAATCATTCTCGTTTAATCATGATGTTTCTGATATGACTAATGATTATGTCGAAGCAGTTGTTCAAGGATCTGAATTAGGACTTTATAATTTCAATGTTTATAAAAGTAACAAGAAGGACTTTCGCCCTTTGACCATGAATATAATTATAAAAAATAAAACTAAAACTTCTCTTACAAAGAGTATTAGAAATGGTGAAATCATTGCTGACGCAATAATGCTTTCTCGTGATATTTCTAATCTTCCTAGTAGAGATTGTACTCCTCTACAACTTGCTTCTCGCGCTAAAAAAATCTCATCAAATAGACTAATAAAAACTAAAATTTTTAATACTGATAAACTCAAAAAACTGGGTTTTGGCGGCCTTTTAGGCGTAGCTAGCGGTTCTCAACAACCTCCTTGTTTCATAATAATGGAATATAATGGAGGCAAACGAGGTGAAAAACCAATTGTATTTGTTGGCAAAACAATTACTTTTGATACTGGAGGAATTTCTATAAAGCCATCAGCTTCTATGGATGAAATGAAACATGATAAATCCGGTGGCGCTACTGTTATGGCTATAATGCAAGCCGTTGCAGATCTTAAACTTCCAGTTAATGTTGTTGGTTTGATGCCCGCTACAGAAAATATGCCTAGTGGCTCTGCCTACAAACCTGGTGATGTTATCACATTTTATAATAAAAAGACTGCAGAAATTCTAAATACAGATGCAGAAGGCCGTGTAATTCTTGCAGATGCTCTATCTTACGCTCAAAACTATAAACCACGGATGATTATTGATTTTGCAACATTGACTGGCGCATGTATAATTGCACTTGGTACTGCTGTAAGCGGTCTTCTTGGTAATGATAAAAAAATTATTAATTCATTATTTGAATCTGGCGAACGTACTGGTGAAAAAGTCTGGGAACTTCCTTTAACTAATGAATATAAAAAACTTATTAAAAGTGATATTGCTGATATTAAAAATATTGGAGGTCGAGGAGCTGGTACAATAACTGCCGCCGCATTTCTTAGTTACTTTGTTGATGATTATCCATGGGCTCATTTGGATATTGCTGGTACAGCCTGGACTCAAGAAGGCACTCCTAAAAAATCTTATATTAAGAAAGGAGCTACTGGAGTTGGAGTTCTTTTGAGTATAGATTTCTTAAGAAATTTATAATCTGTTTTAATAATCCATTCCGCCAGGTGGGCCGCCTGCGCCTCCACCTTTAGCAGATGATATTGTATCATCAATTCTTAATATCATGTTTGTTACTTCAACTGCTGATTTGATTACTTGTTCTTTGACCTTTAACGGCTCATAGACATTTCTTTTCGACATGTCTGCTAATCCTCCTCTTAATGCATCAACACCATACCATTTCTTTCCTTCAACTTGTCCTGCTCTTAAGTTTACTTGGGTGTCTATTGCATCCATTCCTGCATTCTCTGCCAATGTAATTGGTAATGATTCTATAGCATCTGCGAATTTCTGTGCGGCTAATTGCTCTCTTCCTGTTAACTTATTTGCCCATTGTCGTATTTTAAACGCAACATTGGCTTCAGGGGCACCTCCACCTGCTACAATGTACGGATATTCTAAAACATCCTTTACTACCATTAATGAATCATGCAAAGATCTTTCTGCTTCATCAAGAACTCTTGGAGAGCCTCCTCGTATTAATATTGATACTGCCTTTGGATTCTTACATCCCTCAATGAATACCCATTTATCAGTCTCAATTTTTCTTTCTTCTACTAATGCTGCAGAACCCAAGTCATCCTTTGACAGATCCTTCAAATTTGAAATTATTCTAGCTCCTGTTGCCTTAGCTATTTTTACCATATCACTTTCTTTTACTCTTCTAACTGCCATGATTTCTTCTTGCGCTAAGTAATGTTGAGCGATATCATCTATACCTTTTTGGCATATTACAATATTTGCACCAGATGCAACTATTTGATCAACGTATTGTTTCAACATTCTATTCTCTTCATCTAAGAATTGTTTCATTTGTAATGGGTCATTGATTCTAATTTCTGCACTGATTTCTGTTTTTTCAATTTCTAATGCAGTGTTGACAATTGCAATTTTTGCTTTGCTGATTGACTTAGGCATACTAGAGTGGACTACTTCTTTATCGAGAACAATACCTTTAATTAACGAAGTTTCGTTCATTGAAGCTCCTGGTTTCTTATCGATTTTAACATTCTCTAAATCTATTTTTGTTTCTCCATTAGTATTATCTGCAACCAATAATAATGCATCTACAACAATTTTTGATAATTCTTTTGATTCTTCTGCAACTAGTTTACTCATCATACTTGTCGTTGCAATTTTTATCAACATATCTTTGTCATCTTTGTCCACTTTAATCGCAATCTTCTTTAAAATATCAAGTGCTTCTTCAGCTGCTCTTGCATATCCGTCAATTACCATTGTTGGATGTACTTCTTTATCAATTAGTTCTTGTGCTTTCTCTAATAATGCTCCTGAAAATACAACTGATGTTGTAGTTCCATCGCCAACTTCACTATCTGTAGTTTTTGCGACTTCCACCATCATCTTTCCTGCAGGATGTTGCATATCTATTTCTTTCAAAATTGTAGCTCCATCATTTGTTATAGTTACGTCTCCTAAACCATCTACTAACATCTTATCCATTCCTCTAGGACCTAATGACGTTTTCACTAATTGTGCAACCAGTGTTGCAGCAAATATGTTGTTCTTTTGTGCTTCTTTTCCCTTTGTTTCACTTGAACCTTCTTTCAAAATAAAGATAGGCTGACCGTTATTATTAGACATCAATAATCACATTTGTGTTGGTACAACTAGGTTTTTAACGTTTTCTCTGTTTCTTGAACCTTGACATAATGTATGTCAAACGGAGCTATTTTATCAACCGAACATTTTATTCTCATCACTTTCCTAAAATTTGGCTCTATTTGTCCATTTTCACCAGATACTAATTTCTTAATATTTATACCTCCCTCACAAATTAATTCAACTGTAAATCGTTTTCCGGATACTTTCTTTAGTTTTATTGATCTAATTCTTCTTGTAAAATACTTGTTTTTGTTCATTGAATAGATTGAAATATCTCTTTCACTAAAATAATTCTCTATTTTTTCCAATCTTTTTGCATCTTTTAAATTAGACTCGAAATTCACTATTGCTTTCATAATAAAACCTTGATCAATAATTGGTCTCTTTCGTAATATCTCTACAGATTTTATTATTATTCCATGATTCATCTTCTTTTCTCTAAACAATGCTTTACGCTTTATTGGCGAAGAGACTTCTGCAAAAAATGGCCTTCCATTATACTTCACTAGACTGTTTCGATCCTCACTTCCTATCCATGATATCTTTACTGCATTTGCATTAAATTTCTTTATTAGAAATTTATGTATCTCGTTTTCTACTGAAGGTACTCTCATAAATCCTGAATATCTACATTTCTTACATCCTTCACTCTTGCATTGTTTACATCTTTGTTTTTTCTGATTTATTCCTCTTTTACTCTTAACATATCTACCCATTACAAATATAGACCTTGACGACACTTCAATTTCATCCAATAATGTATTTACTAGAATATTCAATTCAGGTCTATTCAGACTAATTGTTCTACCATTACTTCTTTTTATTAATCTTGATACTTCTTTTGTTATTTCACTTTTTATTGGTTCTCCACCTTTTACTTTAAACTCTGATCTAATTACATCTTCTCTTTCGATTATATCAGAATCCAGAATCGTTCCTACCATAAAACTCGAATATTCAAATCCTTCAATCTCATTTAGTATCCTTTTTGCCATTTTATTCAAATTTGACATCATTCCTTCACAAATGAAACATTCTTTCTTGATTTGATTCTTTTCTATAGCCCGACGAATCTGTTTTCCATATATTCTGTTTATATCATTGTTTGGAAATTGTCTGCCCAGACAACTATCACATAATTTATATCTATACAGAACTCTTTTTGCTATTTTTATTCTGGTATGATCCAGTTCTAATTAGCACCTAACTTCTTTAACAATTGTCGCATTCCTCTTCCTTTACTAGCTTTCATCATCTGCTTGGATTGTTTATATCTGTTTAATAATTCTTTTATCTCTTTTTCTGATCGTCCAGAACCTTTTGCAATTCTTTTTACTCTGGACGAATTCATTAAATCAGGATCTTGTTTTTCATCTTTTGTCATTGATTGAATTATAAACTTCCATTTTTCCATATTCTCTTCAATATTGTCTATATCCTTTTCTGGAACTTGTGCCGCACCTGGTATTAATTCCATTACTTGTTTTAATGAACCCATTTTATTAATTTGTTCTAATTGTTCATACAAATCATTAATTGTCATTTTCCCCGACATAATTCTTTGCATCTTAATTTCTTGATCTTCAGATTGAATTTCTTTTAATCTCTGTAATAATGTTTGAATATCTCCCATTCCAATTAGTCTTCCGACAAATCTTGTCGAAACAAATTCTTCCAAGTCATCAATTCTTTCCCCATTACCTATAAAAAATATATTAGCGTTAGTATTAGCGACGGCTGCAATGGCACCTCCTCCTTTAGCTGCACCATCAAGTTTTGTTATGATTATTCCTCCAATGGAACTTACGTTAGTAAATGCTTTTGACTGTGCTTCTGATTGTTGTCCTATTGTTGAATCAATTACCAGTAAAGTATGATCAGGTTTTATCTTGCTAGTTAGTTCTTTCATCTCTTCCATTAACCCACTTTCTTCTTTATGACGCCCAGTTGTATCAATAATTATTACTTCTTTTCCAATTTTCTTGAAATATTCGATTCCATTATTAATAATTTTTATTGCATCTTTCTCTTTATCTTGTCCAAATATCTCAATATCGAATGGTTCACATAATGAAGTAATTTGAGCTAAAGCACCTGGTCTGAAAGTATCTGCCCCAATTACGCCTACTGAATGATTTTTCTTTGTTAAATATCGTGCTAATTTCCCTATTGTTGTAGTTTTTCCACTTCCTTGTATTCCTAATACTAGAATTATGTTTTCTTTCTCTTTATTCAATTCAAATTTTCTTTCTGAACCTAGTGTTGTAGATAATTCTTCGTAAAGTATCTTTACAATGTGGTCACGTTTTGGTATTCCTGTAGGAATCTTTTCGTTCAATGCTCGAGTTTCGATTTTCTTTGTTAAATCAAACACAAGTTTCACATTTACATCTGCTTGCAATAATGACCTTTGTAGATCTTTTACAAACTCCTTTACCGTTTGTTCATCAATCTCATCATTACCCACAAATTTTTTTATTGCGTCTTGTAGTCCAGTTCTAAGATTATCTAACATTCTCTATCACTTCTCTATAATTCTTAATTCTGGAATCTCTAGTTTACCTCTGTCTCCATACCAAATTCTTTTCGATTCTATAGGCTCAAGCTTACTTGAATAAAGTGGACCATCAAGTACCAACGTGTCTAAATCTCCTCCTTCTCCAACTGCATTAAACCTATATTTCTTTGCAAGACCAAGTAATTCTTCTATACTCTTTTTATCTAAATGTCTTCCTAACCATTCTTCTTCTAGCCCAAGCGCTGCGACTGAAACTATTATTACATCTAATTTATTTTCTAATATCTTTTGATATAAATTCTCAGGTGTAATTCCCCATAGTGGCGCATAGTGTTCCATTCCTGTTTCTTCACATGCATTATCGAACTTCTTTTTCTGAAAATTTGATTCTATTCCACCGGTGATTAAATATTTTGATTTCTGTTTACTTAACGCCTCTGTTAATGCTTCTATCTCTCTGTCTTTTGACGCACTAACTGGAATCCAATTTAAACCTGTGACTTCTGCTATTGTTTTAACAAGATTAATATTGTGTGTATGATACAGCATACTTTCTTGATCCTCTGGTATCATTGTCATTATTCCCGTAATCTTAATTCCCTGATTATGCGCTAAATGCATGGATAGTACCGAGTCCTTCCCTCCTGATAAAAATGCAATTCCACTCTTCAATTATTTTACATATTCTATTCTAAACTACAATTATTAACTTTGATTATTTCCCTACTTTACAGTAGATTTGATAAGCATCGGAAAAGTTTATAGATGTGATTTGGTTACTCTCTTTTAGTTAGGAACATGAAATCAGAACAAAAAGACGAACGAGAAATGCACAAAACTAACTGTTCAGACTGTGGTAATGAATGTGAAGTACCATTCAAACCAGATGAAGTCAGACCAGTTTACTGCAAAGACTGTCTCCAAAAACATAGAACGTCAAGAAAACAAACTTCTACTAATAAAACAGAAATAAAATCACCAGAACCTGTCGCAGAACCTGTCGCAGAACCTGTTGCAGAACCTGTTGCAGAACCTGTTGCAGAACCTGTTGCAGAACCTGTTGCAGAACCTGTTGCAGAACCTGTTGCAGAACCTG
>JAKZTE010000002.1:0-106819 GCA_047517285.1 Nitrososphaerales archaeon
CCAGTGGCTGCATTCAATGCATATGCCATTCCGTTCTTACAACCTTTGATTAAGACTTTTTGTCCTTGAGCTTTGGCCATTATGCCACCCCATGAACAGTCCCAATCCCACAAGTCGTGAGGATTAGAATGGAACCACCATTCGATTTTACCATCATTTACATCGAGTGCAACTATAGCACTGCCAAATAGATTAGGTCCATATCGATATGATGCATTACTGTAAGGTCCTACATCTCCAGTTCCGATATATACTAAACCGAGTTCAGCGTCAATTGGATAATTACCCCAAACTACTGACATTGAGCTAGCAGTATGGACTTCGCCGAAATGAGGTGTTCCTTCTTTCATATTTATCCAGTCGTTTTCAACAACTTCGTCTGGAACTTCAGTGCAGTTTACTGCAAGTTTTCCAGTTTCAAAGAAGTCAGGTGCAGAGAAGTACCATCCATTTCCGTTTGCTTCAGTACAAGCGTCAATAGCCCAGTTTTTCTGTGTACCACGACCGTCTGGCATCAACCAAGTGTTCCATAATTCTACAGGATTATTTGGATCAGACATATCAAATCCTTTGACAGCAGAACGTCCTCCGCCACCACTTGCACCCATAATTGGCCAAATCATTGTATCTCCGCTAAATGCTGGAGGGTGATTTGATTGGCCTGAAATTCTACCTTTGCTTCCGAAGCTTCCGACTATTCCTTCGTCAGGATTACCGAATTCAGCTACAGTACCACAAAGTGTTTCAACGCCAATGCTCCATGCTAATGAACCGTCGGCTGCGTTCCATGCGCTAAGTAGACAAGGTTGACTACTTGAAATTAACCAGCCACTATCACCAAATTGTCGGTAATAATTCATAGCATGAGTATGTCCCCATGCACTTTGGAAAAATGGATACGCTGCAGTAATTGCAGGTCCATCCCATAAGTTTGCTGGTTCATCAGTAAAGAAAACTTCATCACCGGTCTTTGCGTCAACTGCATGTATTGCACGTGAGTTTTTACTTACATATGCAATGCCGTCAACAACAAGAACTGGTGAGCTTGAACCAGCCTGGGAGTTACCCCAAGAGAAGTCGTTGGTTGGGTATGGAAACAACCATTTCATTTCCAACCATTGAGCATTTTCATTGTTTATTTCGAACTGTGGGCTATAACTACCACCAGTAGGTTGATAGTTAATAAATTCCCAATTACCAGTAACTACTTTTGGTACACCACCGCCGCCTGGAGGTCCTCCAGGGTCAAATGCATTAGCAACTAATGCAAATGAAGATAGTGCCAAAATTAAAGCAACTAGTAACCCAATTATAGTTAGGTATCGAGTCATGGGGAATGTAGGTCAATTATTTTATATAAATTGGCGGTTAGATTAAGAATTTATCATAAAAATCTAATCAAAAAACTAATATTTTATTCATATATGATTAACAATAATGCAACTAATATACAAATTGGTCATATTGTTATTATTAATAATATCGCCGAATGTTGAAGCGACGAATAAAGAAGATACAATGATTGAATTGTCAGTTGTTAATAATAAAATGCAGAACAATATAGTCGATGTATCGGCAAATTTATTCAATGCGAATGGTAAACCGGTGAACAATCAAATATTGATTTTTTATATTAATGACAGGATTTTTACAAACAAGATTACGGACGATAAAGGATATTCAAGCATTCAATTCCAAGCTTTGGAAGAAGTATACAAAGTACAAGTAAAATTTGACGGTTCACAAACATACCGAGAAACTGAAAGTGAAATCATCATAGTGCAAAAAATAAAGGAAAATAATGATATTGGGCAGAAGATTCCGAATGAACTTTTAATTGTAATTTCAGTTCTTACTTTAGGAATTGCTGGAACAGGAATACTATACTACTTGAATAAAAATTCAAAAAGAGAATTATAAGAAAATTATATAGTTGCATCCTGTTTACGGAAGATAAGATATGAAATAGCAACTGGGACTACAACCCACAAGATAAGAACGACTGAAAGTATTCTTGATGCAGTAATTGATCCATAAGTTTGTAGCAAGTATGCAGCTTGTGGACCAAGTTCTCCTCTAAGTGGACTTTCGGACATATGCATTAAAGCAAGTATTCTTGTTGTTTCCACAGGATTCGCTAAAGTAAGAGGAATCAACAATGAATCCGCGTCGAGTGCAACGGTAATAACACCTAAGAAACCACTATCGTAAATTACTACTAGAACAAACCATAAGAACAATCCAGTACCTATAGCTGCAGCACGAGTTTTTACTGAAACAGATACAATGAATCCTAGACCGACAGATGCACCAGCAAGCAATAGTGAATATGCTAAGGCATATATGAAAGACATGACAAATTCAGGATTAGTAGAATAAACAATAAGCTCGGCACCGCCATAACCTAAGAACATAGCCAAAGTAAGAGCTGTTACTAGACCAAGATACTTTCCAAAGAATACTTCAAATTTTGTTGCAGGTTGTGCAAGAAGATACTCCATAGTTCCAACCTCTCTTTCGCCAGCGATAGAGGTAGAAGACATAGCTAATGAAACCAATGGGACAAGAGGAACGGCAAGTGTGACAAGCGTTCCAACTACCATACCAGGATAATCTCCTGGCAATAAACCGCCAGCTCCAAGAATAATATAAGGTACGCCAAGTGCTAGAAAGAAGAAAGTTACACCGAAAGTAATAAGCCATTTACTCTGAAGAGAATCTTTCAGTTCTTTTCTCATAATCATAAGGAATGGACTAGTCATTAATTTTCCTCTCCTGATGTAATTTTCTTAAATGCGTCTTCAAGATTAGGTTCTTCAATTTTGAAATCATTAATTGTGCAGCCTTTTTCTCGCAAATTATTAATAGCAGATATTTTCTTCGATGGATCGATGCGCATTTCGAACCAATTTCCTTTTACCTGTATATCATTAGCTCCTGCTTTCTCGAGTGCAGAAATAGCATCTTGTTCATTTGCATTATCAGAAATTTCTACAAACATTTGAGAAGTCAAATCTAATTGTTTGAATAGATCACTAACTGAGGACTTCACAACAAGTTTTCCTTTATTTAAAAGCATAATTTTTTCTGCGATATGATCAACATCACCTAACAAGTGAGTAGTTAGAACGACTGTCTTTCCTTCTTTTACAAGCAGACTAATTAAGTTCCTAAATTCAACCTGACGATTAACGTCAAGATTTGCAGTAGGTTCGTCTAGAAGAAGGATTGGTGGATCAGAAAGTAAAGCAACAGCAAGCATAAGTCGTTGTTGCATTCCGCCAGATAATGCTCCGACAGGTTGACGAGCCCATAGCTCAAGGCCGACAAATTCTAGGAGTTCACGTAGACGTGAACGTTTTACATCACGCATATCGCCAAAGTATCTCAAAGATTCTTGAACAGACATCTCTCTATATAATGAAGGATGTTGTGGAACATATCCAATCTGAAATTTTGCTTTCTTTGGATCTTTATGAATATCGTAACCGTCAATTTTAATTTCACCTGAAAATTCTTTCAAACCCAACAAACATTTCAAAAATGTAGTTTTACCTGCACCATTTGGACCTAACAATGCCCAGACGCCACCACGTTCAACTTGAAGTGATAAACCATCTAGTGCTTTAAAATCGCCGTATTGTTTCGTAATGTTAACAGCGTCTATAATAATATTTGTTGACATAAATCTCCCCTGATAAATCCACAATAATCAAACTATTAAGCATTTAGTATAGTTAGAAAGTGAAAGGTCCAACATCGTCTGCGCGCTTTTGAATAATATTTAACGCGTCTCGAGGAGAAAGGTTACCTCGAATTACTTGATTAAGTTGGTTCAGCATTTCTCCTTCAATTGAATCCCATTTAGGGAATCCGGGTTTAATATTAATCTCTCCTCGATCTATAGCATCCTTAACAGGATCAAAATGTCTTATAGTTCCTTCTTTTATTAGTTCTCGGATATTTGGATCTTCGTAAACAGAATGTCGAGTTGGTACTGCAAGAGCTAATGGGTCCATAGCTGCAATCAATTGCATAGAAGATACAGTAGCCCATTGAATAAAGACCCATGCAGCTGCAGGATTTAATGAATATTTTGGAATAGATAAACCTGCACCAGAATAATGATGGGATGCGCCGGCGTCGCCAACAGGATTTCTAGTATAACCTACATCACGAACTACCATAGATTCTCCAGGAATGTCCATCAAAGATGCAAACTCGGTGAGATTAATACATGTAGCAGCACGTCTTTGAGCCATTGATTCAGCTGCAGGAGCCCATCCATAAAATGCAGAATTAGGTTCGGCGTATTTACTTACTTCTAAATAATGTTCTAATGCAGAAACAGCAGCATCGCTATTTATGTCGGCAGTAATAGTGCCATCTTTTTTAATATCCCAGAGTTTACCGCCAAATGAATATAACCAATTATGAAATTCCATAATTATTGATGGAAATTTAGCGGCCATTAATACGGTGCCAAATTTAGTTCTAGAAGGATCA
Organism: Nitrososphaerales archaeon; assembly: GCA_047517285.1. Taxonomy (GTDB): domain Archaea; phylum Thermoproteota; class Nitrososphaeria; order Nitrososphaerales; family UBA57; genus UBA57. The sequence continues at coordinate 4,507 of JAKZTE010000002.1, forward strand.
TGAAAATGTCGTATATCGGCAAGATATTCATCCCAAGTAACTGAGACTTCACGACCTTCTTCAGAGTATAAATCCTTCCTAAAATAACGAAGCATTAAAGGAACTTCTTGAGGAAATTGAGTGAAAGTTCCATTAAAGTCAATATTCCAAGGTTCGGCAAGATTTGGTGGATAAGTACATGTGAAGTTTTTTACAGGACTTACAAAGTCGTCTATATTAAGTCCTGGATAAGTAAATTCAGGGTAAGTTTCCATTAGATGTTCAATAGTCAGTATATGTGGAGCAAAACGACCTACTTGAGAAACGTCGACATTCATTACGTCAAAAGTTGGGGACTGAGTAGAAACAGCCAATAAACATTTTGAAAGGTTATTTTTATAGATATCAAATTCCAGTTTCAGCTCTACGCCAGTGGAAGTTTCAAAATCAATACGATTACGATGTAATGAACGAGGGCCAACTTCAGCCTCTATAGCAATTCTCAAACTATTTCCGGATATTTTCTCAGAGATTGATTCGAGCCAACGAATGAACTCAACATATTCGTCAGGAAGGAAATTTTGTGGGTTTTTTGGTAAAGCAAGGCGAGTATATCGTCGATCGGCAAGAGAGCCAGGTTCAGTTGTCGCAGGGCTTTGAGTAAGGTTGTTTAATCCATAATAGCCAGCTGCACCAAGACCAACTGCAGCTCCAGCTAAACCTAAAAATTTACGTCTAGATACATTAGATGACAAATGTTAAACGGTATCTTTAGTTTAAGATAAACATTACTTTTTTGAAGTGTAGTTACCACTAATTTCTAGATATGAAATTATTAATAAATTACAAAGTATATTCATAAACAACTTGGTGATTAGACATGGCTGAACTTGTGATTGAAAAATTAACAAAAAGATTTGGAGATAATCTAGTTATTGATAATATTAATTTTACAGTGCCTAGTGAAAAATTTGTTACGATTTTAGGTCCTAGTGGATGTGGAAAAACAACTGTATTGAGGTGCATAGTGGGAGTTGAGAGACCCGATGATGGAAGGATGAAACTGGGTGATGAAATATTATTTTCTAGAGATGAAAACTTGTTTATTCCTACTGAAAAACGAGGAATGGGAATGGTATATCAATCATATGCTTTATGGCCTCACATGAGTGTTTTTGATAATGTTGCTTATCCTTTACAAATTAGAAAAATGGAAAAGGATGAAATTAGAAAAAAAGTTTTAGATATATTAAAATTAGTAAAATTGAATGGACTTGAAGACAGATTAGTGCCAAATCTTAGTGGAGGACAACAACAAAGAGTTTCTTTAGCAAGAGCATTGGTATACAATCCAACTTTATTATTACTAGATGAACCGCTTAGCAATTTAGATGTAGTATTAAGAGATGAGATGCGTACTGAATTGAAGGATTTACAAAGAAGATTAAAATTAACAACAATATATGTAACACACGATAGAACTGAAGCATTATCATTGAGCGATCATATAATTATTATGGACAAAGGAGTAATCAAAGCTACAGGAACTCCAATAGATTTATTGAGAAATCCTCCAAATTCTTATGCTGGAATTATATTGGGAGATATGTCGTTAATAAAAGGACGTGTTTCAAATAATTCAGAGAAAACTGTAGAGATACAAATAGGAAATGATAAGATTGTTTGTAGAAAACGAAAAGACTGGAATGAAAATGAAGAAGTCGGAATATTAATCAGAGGCACCGAAGTAGTTATTCATAATAACAAAAGGCCAGTTGATAATCTTTTACCTGCAAAAATAAAAAGTGCGACTTATGCAGGTCAAATTGTTGAGTATAAGATGATAGTCGATGATCAAGTAATCAAAGTTCCAAAGAGCATAGAGGAATTTATAATTCCTGAAGAAGGAAGTGATGAAACAATACATTCGCTTCATGAGAGTGGAGAAGATGTATATATCGAGATACCAGACTCAGCATGCCATGTTGTAAAAGAATGATTTGGATTAAATCAACAGGCGCAGGTAATCTAAGTGACCAAGTTAGAATAATTCTACATATAGTGTTTTAAATTAAATCTATGATTTACAGTCTATGGCACAAGGATATGAAAATCTAGAGTTAAAAGAAATGGAAAGAGCCGCAAAAGAAGATGGAAAACTAATCGTATATGCTTCATTGAGAGGAGTATTACAGAATTCTGTCAAGGCGTTTCGTAAGAAATATGAACACCTGAATCTACATGTTGAATATATTTCATCCCACCCAGTACCAATTGAGAGAAGAATTGAACGAGAGGCAGAATTATTCAAAGATCTGCCAAGTGATGGAGATAACAGGCACATAGAACCAGGTACTGCAGATGTAGTCATTATGCCGCAATTCATGCTAATACAAATGACAAACAAAGGAATGCTGCGAGAATGTAATTCATACATAAAGAAGACGCATCTCAAGTTATGGCCAGATATAATTAAAAATGAAAAAGCCACTTGGGCAGCAATGGCAGTTGAACCAACAGGAGTTGTTTACAATGATGCATTATTCAAAAAGCTATATGCAGACAAAGGAGGTTTAGATTATCTTCCAACAACATTTGACGAATATGTTGATCCAAAATGGAACGAAGTTAACGGAAAAATAGGAATAGCTGGACAGAAAATTCAGACAAGCCATGCAATTCAATCACTTGTAAGATTTCCTGAAGGAAAGATGGGATTCTATTATTTAATTTCATTGAAAGAGCATTTAGGCGAAAGTAAATGGACAGAGCTTATGAAATCGATGGCAAAGAATGTTGCTCCTGCCACATATGAATGTCTTCTACACATGACACATAATCTAGGTCTTGGCCAACACGTTTTTGGTCTACCTGCAACACTTCGTAAACAAGGAATGGGAGATGACTATTCTTACATGAGAGAAGGAGGTTTGAAACCACTAGTATTGACAGACATTCCGCCATCGGCCATAGCAAGATGTGCAGGTCTAACAGCTGCAGGTAAGAATAAAGGTGCCGCAGAGTTATTCTTTAACTTCATATGCAGTAGTGATTGGCAGAATGAACTAGGAAGAACGCTAGACGGAATGGTACCAGCACGACCTGGAACTGTTACAGAATATTGGGTAAGCCAAGCATTAGACAAAGGATTCATCCACTATCCAAAAGAAGAACACGTCAAAAAAGAATCAGAATACGTGGAAGAATTCGAGAGCTTAGGATTAGGTAGCGACTTACCTAAAGGCGTAGGCTAGTAGAAGAATTTTTCATAATTCATAAAATATATGATAAGCATCAAAAAGATGCTTATCAACTAATTTTTCTTCATTATTAAGAAGAGATTTCCACAATAAACTTATTAATATTTTGCAAAATTTTATTAACCTTTAAATCCATGCAAGGGTAAAAGTAATTCAATGATTATAAATAAATATGGAATTTCAGTTTTTATTATAGTTTTATTGTTAGCAACAAGCATACCTGCTGCTATTTCTCAGAATGCGGAATTGAATTGGGTCAAGCCTGCAGCAGATGAACGAAATACAAATTTTCATCCGCAAAATACAATCAACAAAGATAATGTAGACAATCTAGTTCTGAGTTGGATATATCAAGTTCCTGAAGATCCATTCAAGATTCCATATGTAGCTCCTGCTTTAGGTCTTCAAACGGCACCTTTGGTTGTAAGCGGAATAGTATACATTGCAACATTCTATAACAGAATAATTGCAATCAATGCAGAAACTGGTGCAGAGGTATGGAAATATCAAGCAGATGTTATGGAATTTGTTGATGAAGAATGGTGGTGGCCCGTATTAAGTCAGAAGAGCATAACATATCACGATGGAACAATATACATGATGGCATCTGATTGTAGAATAATAGCACTGGATGCATTAAATGGAGCAGAAATATTTGTAATAAAAGATGTTTGTAAAGACGTAGAAGGAAATACGGGATTGTATTTTGGAGAGCATGGACCAGTAATTTTTGAAGACGTACTGATAGCAAGGCCTTCAGTACAAGATGGAGGAGGAAGAGGTTTCGTGGTAGCTTATGATATAAATACACAAGAAGAGTTATGGAGATGGTTCTCAGTTCCGCCATCTGGAGGAGATCCAGAATGGGACTTTAAAGATGCTGATAAAGGCAATATCAATGCATATCCAGGAGACTGGGGAGATACTGATCTAATAGGTGGAGGAGCAGTATGGAGCATGTTTGCAATTGATCAGGCAGAAAGAACAATATATTTCTCGACAGGAAGTAGTTCTGGAGTATTTGATGCGGCATTACGACCTGGACCAAATTTGTATGCAAGTTCAATAATAGCGTTAGATGTGGATAGTGGAGAAATGAAATGGTATTATCAAGTTGTGCCACATGACATAAACGACCATGAAGTTGGTTGGAGTGTAATTCTTGCTGAAACAGAAATTAACGGAGATATGAAGAAAGTGGTAATGGCGGGTTCAAAAACAGACCATGTTTTTGTATTAGATGCCGAAACTGGCAAGACATTACATACGCCATTAATGTTAGGAAATAATGCATTCAATGTGCCAAATGATGATGCAGGAAACAATGCAGACTTAACAGTATCACAGAGATCTTTAGTAGGCAAGTCATTTTGTCCTGGAGGAAACGGAGGAATAGAACATGCAGGAGCATATTCATCAGGAGTATTATACTACGTAAGTCAGAAAGTCTGTTGGACAGTCACAGAGGGGCCAGTAGACTATAAAGGAAAAGATATTCAAGGATTCATTTATGGTTCAGTGCCAGGGGAAAGGCAGAATTCAACGTTATTCTCAATTGATGTAAATGACATGAGTATCAATTGGGTATTTGAGATGCCGAATAGATATCAAAGTTCAGGAGTAATGGTCAGCGGAGGCGTAGTATACTTAGTAGATAGAGCTAGCGTAATGTACGCCGTAGATGTAGAAACCGGTAAGGAATTACGCAAGATACAATGGGGAGGATTAGGAGCTGGAACAGTCACTTTAGGTGCAACGGCAAGAGGTGATATGATGTTATTCGTGCCGTCTGGAGGAGGACAAGTTGCTGCAAATACACCCGGAATAATTGCGGCTTTCAAGTTACCAGATGATGGAACAGGGCAAACAAGCATAATTGGAGATGTTCAAGAGAATATACTCATATTGATTGCATTAGCAGCAGTAAGTATAGCAATTTATTCAGTTTACAATAACAGAAACAGAGGTTGAAATGAACTTGGCATTAGGAAATAGTCACAGTGATGTGAATTTTCTTAGTACAAAAATAACACCCTTTGTAATTGCAGCTGTTTTGTTATTTTTATTATTGCAGGTTGTACAAAGTGCAGGCTTGTCGCAATCGCAGATTGGTTCAGAAGAAGATCAGTTTGGCAATAGTGATGTTCCTTCAGGTTTTGGCGATGAGAATCTGTATACATTAGAAGTGAATATAATTTTAAAAGAAGAAGTTGAGCCATATCTACGACCTGTCAATGAACAATTAGTAGAGATATTCTGGGATATGAGGGATTTAGAGACTCAGGAAATGAAGGAATTTACAGTTTCAGCCAATACCAATACAGAGGGAAAGGCAGTGTTTGATTTATTTCCTGGAGAATATACATTAAGAATAGACTATAACGGAATTTCCAAGAATGAATCGATTATAATAAACCCAGGAATTGAAAACAACGTCGATTGGGTGATATCAAAATATGCATTGAAAGAATATAATTTAGAATTTAGAGATAAAAATGGAGGAATCGTATATCCAGAAGAAACCATCAGAATGATATATACTGGACCTCCGCAATTAATCGATCCTTCGTCTATACAGTTATTTTCTGATTTAGATGGAATTAACTTAGTATTCGATGTAAAAGAAGTTACAAACAGAGCAGAGATTTCAATAATGGAACTTAGTCCAAAAGAAAGTTTCGTAGTTGGGATATTTTCAACAGACAATCCTCCAAAAGCATCAATCTATTCAATAGATGTGGATAAAAAAACAAGGTAGTATATATGGAAATTATTTCAAGTTCTATACTTATTCAGTTGCTGATTGCAGTTGTAATAGCATTAGGAGTAGTAATTGTTTGGGGAGTATATTTTCCTCAGATTAAATCAAGATCAAAAGATATAGAGCCAAACAGAAAAGCTGCATTTGGGAGTAATGAGATGTTCGAACAACTGAATTATTTTAATTCTAGGGGAAACTTTAATGAAGGCATAGTATTCGCTTATAACCTATTGAGAAAGAACTTATCTAATATGGATAAATATCCCAACGATGATTCACTGACTGAATATGAAACTATAAAAAAGACAATAAGTGACATTCCTGAACTAGCTAATGTTTCAGCGTTGTTGTTATCAGCATATGAACAATATGAATTAGCAAGATTTAGGACAATAACGGATTCTGGGAATTTAGATAATATGAACGATATATTAAGAAATATAACAAAAAACAACAATTTCATCCTACAGAGGAATGATCAATAATGGATATGTATATAATATTAACAGTTTCGCTATCTCTGGCGGCAGTAGGTTATTCATTCATTAAAAGAAGAGAAATTGATTCATACATACAGAACAATCAAAATAGTTTTACTTTTGATGCGTTTTTAGATCTAAATGGTAAGAAACCAAACTATTATCGGGCAACGCAAATATTGGTACTAGAACTAGATGGTATAAATTTACGTCAAGAAAGTATAAACAATAATGATTTGCGTATAATTTCAAAGTCGAAAAGAATGGTGGAAAAGGGGTTTGTGGATGAAAGGATGTTCACAAAAATTAAGTTCTTACATTCTATGTATACTAGGAATTAGGAGTTGGATTGAATGTTAGCAATGGAAATTCATAATAAAATTATTGAGCAAGTATCTGATAAAATTATAGGAAAAGCGTTTGAGACAAGGCTATTAACAATTGCTTTGTTAGCTCAGGGACATGCAATAATAGAAGGTGTACCAGGTATAGCAAAAACTCTATTAGCAAAATCATTCGCGAATATTCTTGAACTTGAATTTAAACGAGTGCAATTGACATCAGACATGCTACCTTCAGATATAACTGGAACATTTGTATTCAATGTAAAAGAACAAGAATTTTTCTTTAGAAAAGGTCCGTTATTTTCAAACATAGTATTAGCAGACGAGATAAACCGAGGAATACCAAAAACACAATCTGCATTATTAGAAGCCATGCAAGAATATCAAGTGACTGTAGAAGGACAAACAGAAAAACTTTCGCAGCCATTCATGGTAATTGCAACTCAGAATCCATTAGAAATGAGAGGAACATACCCACTACCAGAGGCACAATTAGACAGATTTATGTTCAGAATAACAATGGGGCTGCCAGACAAAACAGAAGAATTAGAGGTTCTAAACACATACGAAAAGAATTCAGAAGGAAATCTAGAATTCAGCACCATTAATACAGACATAGTAGCCGCAAGAGATGAGATTAAATCAAAGATAACAATATCAAAAGAGATAAAAGAATACATAATATCGATAATGAATGAAACAAGAAGAGAAACAGAAGAAATTAATTTAGGGGCAAGTCCACGTGCATCGTTGCATTTAATGCGTGCGTGTAAAGTAAATGCGGCACTAGATGGACGTGATTATGTGACACCTGATGATGTGAAATTGTTATTGTTTCCAGTATTAAATCATAGATTAATAATTAATCCAGACTACTTACTTCGCAATACCAAGCCATCAGAAGTGTTCAACTATTCAGCTATTAAAGAAATTATAGACAAGGCAGCAGATAGTGTAAATCCCCCAAGATGAGAAAGTTGATAACAAGAAGAGGGTATTCAGTTCTCAGTTCACTCTTCGTATTTGTTACTATTTCTATTATTGCAAGTGAATTTATGTTTCTAACGATAGCTATGTTTATATTTTCAATATTTTTGGTGGAATTGCTAATTTTCATATTTTCAGTCAGAGAGCTATCAAGTGTAAAGATAATTAGAGAGATTTCAAGAAGAAGGTTGTTTGTAGGGGATACAATATCATCATCATTGGTTATTCAAAATGACGGGAGTAGGACAATAGGATTATTGAAGTTGTCAAAGGACGTTCCAGAAGAATTTCAGAGTTTAGAAGATGTAAATCCATATGCAATAAACTTCACACCAGGAGAGAAAATTAGATTTGAATATAAATTGGAAGCATTGCAAATGGGAAGAATTAATTTTGGGAAACTAGAATTGAATCTATTCGATAAGTTCGGTTTATTTTACAAGATAAGGGAGATAGATAATAAAGATCTAGTATCCGTGTTGCCAAATGTAAGGATAGGTAGAGGAAGAATTGATGAAAGTGTGCAGATAGGTTCACTTTCTTCTACAACAAGACCTGATCCTCTAGGCTCAGATTTTGCAGGCGTAAGGGAATATATTTCAGGGGATGAATATAGAAGGATAGCTTGGAAATACATGGCAAAATCATCAAATCAGGAGCCAAGAATAAAACAATTTGATTTAGATCAGAGAATTGACGTGAATTTAGTAATACTAAATAGTAAATCTATGAACGATGGATCAATTGGCGAGAGAAAATTAGATTCGGTAATTCAGGCAGCAATAACGATATCGTCGGTAGTAGATAATGCAGGAGGAAGGTTCAAGGTAATATTTAGTGATAACAACATACCAAAGACAATAAGCGGAAATCAATATGAATTATGCAATAACATTTATCAGATAAAGGCAGAAAGTTCATTCAATCCGCAAACATTAATCAATCATGCAATAACGTATGCAGATCCATCTTCAATTTTTCTATTTGTTGTAGACAGTCCATTTCCAGAAGACATAGAAATGGATAATTTTAAGAGATTGTTTAATAAGAACTTGGTCAACTTATTTTTCTTAGACACTACATCTTACATATCAACAAAAAATAATTCTAGATTACAACAAAATATTTCGCCATTATTTGAGAATGAAAGAAAACATTTACAAAAACAATTGGATGTCGGCAGGCAGAAAAGGTTCAGAGTAGATTTATGCACAAAAGACAACATATCAAAAAAGATTTTAGAAAGTTTTAGCAGGATACAAATTCTAAATGAGTGATTAATATGGATGCAAGATACAAATTATTACTTTTATTGGGAATTTCTCTTCCATACATAATTCAGTTTTATTATATAGGATATTATAGATTTTTATTCTCTTTAGTAAGTAGTGTGTTTGGAGCAAGCCTGTATTCTTTTTCAGCTTTAATGGCATTATTGACTATTTTTACTCTCATAAATAGGATTTCTAAGGGTCCAGGGGCCTTACAAGATTCATTAATAATTACTACGCTAACAACTCCTGTAGTGTTTCCGTCACTAATCATGGTAGTATTATTAATCACGTCATTTGGAAGCTTGCCCAGTCAGTATTTTGGTGCTGCGGCAGATTTGTATCTAGTAGGAATAGCATCAATGGTGATAGTTATGCCAATATTAGGAATAATTATACAATGGTCAGGCATGATAAAATCTCGTGGAACCGCATTTTCTCATATAATTTACACAATGATAATTTTCAGTTTATTGAATTTTGTAGCATTTAGTAGTTTCATAGGTGAAGGCATAAATCAACAATTAATTGGACATGGAACAAACATAGTACTTAACGCGATATTTATCATTCAAGTAATAATTGCAAACATATTTCAGACGGATCTACCTGTTGCATCAAGGCTAAATCCGATTCAGCCATTTATTGGAGCTGTATTTGTCAATACAATATTTGCACTATCTTCAGCATTGTATCTGTATATGAGGTTATTTGGCAGGCATACAATAGATAAAGTAGAGACAGATGGAGTAAATGCACAAACATTCTTGAATATGAATAATTTAGGAAGAATAAGTATAACATTAATTTTTGCAGTATTATTGAATTTTACTTTGATTTTAGGAATGTCTACAATTATTGGATCAGTAGCAATAGTGATAAAAGCGGCAAGTCTGATGATTGTATCGTCGTTCATAATAATTATATTATTTTATAGTTATCAATGGAGGAAAGAACTATCATGAAAATATTTGTAATATTTTTAGCTTTACTACTAATTATTCCATTAGCGCATTCACAAGTTCAGGTAGAGAATTCAACAAGTTTTAGAATGGGTTATTCGTCTGAGAAATTATTCAGTAGCGATTTAGGAATGCTTTCATATGTACGTGGTGAAACAATCTGGTTACAAGTTTCTGGTTCTCACATGATTGAACTACATGATAAAGAAGGAAGCGTAGTTTCAGGATACGTATATGATGGACGTCCGACTCCAATATACACATTTGAAGAATCAGACATAGTGGGAACGTGGAGATTAATCATTGACAACAGTGTTTATGAATTAGAATTAGTAGACCAGCTATTAGAAGTAGAAGAAAATATTGTAGAATTCCTATTAATGAATGATTCATTAATTGTCAAGGGTGAAATTAGGCCGATATTTACAGACATTCCTCTAGAATCAGAGATAATTATAGCAAAAAATAGAAAGTCAGATTTTACGACCATGCGAACAGAATTAGTGATAGAACGAGCAAACACCAATATTGGAATAACCTACAACATTGGCGAGAAGGAAACAACACTATTCATACAGCCATATATAGACAACGTTAGAAGTGAAGGAGAATATTCAGAAATTGGTCTACAGAATATATATGCCTGGGCAGAATTGACGTCAGAGATTGCCTTAGTAAAGAAAACTGAGGGTTCTAGATTTACTACTTATGTTGATGAACCGATTGTTGAAACAGATAGAACTTATTTTGAAATAACTGATGTGGCGAGAAAGGGAATTAATATGACGATTCCAGGACCGGGATTGACGGATGAACCATGGACAGTGCCACTCAAATATGGAAGATCTTTATTGTCAGTATATCTGGAATTTGAAGGGAAGATATTTGTAAACAGAATACCTGTAATAATTTTAGAAGACAAGATAATAATCAATCCAGAATTAATCATACAGGTAAATTCATTTGAAGATAAGATAGAGTATAGAGAAATAATAGACATAGAGGAAAATATGGAGTTAGAATTTCTTTTGATAAGTAAGATAAATGGAATAGATAGAATTTTTTATGATACAGACAGACCTGCTTTGACAAAAATTAATGTAATAGATAGAACAAACAACGAGAAGTTGGAGAAGTACAACATAGTATTTGAAGAGAAGATAGAATCAATAAAGATTAATCAAACCACATACATTATTGGGAATCAAGAATTAATCAATATGAGAAATCTGGCCAATGCAAAATTATTCATAAATTCGTTCAGCATATTTGATTCAATTTTGGACAGTAGAATGAATGAAGATGGGATTATTGAGATAATTGCAAACGTAGGAATGGCAAGAATTCAAATAATTGATTCTACAGGCTCAATATCAGGAAATGGAGAGATAGTAATAAGAAAATTAGATTCGGATACGGGAGAGTTCTTGATTATAGAGTGGAATGGAAGTGATGTAAGAACGATATTACCAGAAGGAAGGTATTTGGCTAGATTAGAAAGTGAGAATATACAAGGAGAGACGGAATTTGAGATATTTACAGATGAGAAAGAGGTGTTAATCTTAGTAGATTCAATGTATGGAATGTCAACAAACATATGGATTTTCACATTATCAACAATAATTACAATAGAAATCGTAATAATATACACGATTTGGAAGAAAAATATAAAAGGAATATAATTATCAGGTATTAGAATCTGCGTAAGAACGTGGAGAAGAGCCAATGTATTCTGCCCTAGGTCGAATTAATCTATTATCATTTAGTTGCTCCAAGATTTGTGCACACCAACCGGATATTCGTGAACAGGCAAATAAAGGAGTAAACAAAGTTGAATCGAGATTAAGCATGGAATAAACAGATGCGGCATAGAAATCAACATTTGGTTTTAGGTCTTTTTGTTCGAGAACAGTCTGTTCTACTGCATAAGACAAATCATACAGATTACCGCCAAATTCATTTTGAAGGTTTTTAGACATTTCTCGAAGAACAGTAGCGCGAGGATCAATAGTAAGGTATACTCTATGACCAAATCCCATAATTTTTTCTTTACGTTGAAGTTTTTCAGAGATATAATTAGGAATACTTTCTATATCGGGAATTTCTTTCAACATCTTCAGGACTGATTCATTAGCACCTCCATGTAATGGACCTTTGAGAGTTCCAATAGCAGACGTTACTCCAGAATGTATATCTGAAAGGGTGGAAACAGTAACTCGAGCAGAGAAAGTAGATGCATTGAATCCGTGATCCGCATGCAAGATAAGACATTTGTCAAGACATTGTGAAGATAATTTATCAGGATGATTTCCAGAGAGCATATACAAGAAATTAGAAGCGAAATCAAGATTATCGTCAGGATGAATTATTTCAAGGTTATTTCGTATTCGATGATAGTATGACAAGACAGTAGGCATTTGTGCAAGTAGACGTATTGATTTATTCAAATTAGATTGAGGAGAATGATTTTCTTTATCATGATCAAAAATAGACAAGTATGACACAATAGTTCTGAGAAAATCCATGGTATTGGAATTAGATGGAAATTCCTTAATTAGATTAATAATTTTATCATCAACTTCACGATTAGAATAGATGAGATTCTTATGTTTAGAGAATTCAGATTGAGTTGGAAGGTCCCCGTAAAAGAGCAGGTATGTGAGTTCTTCAAAAGTACTGTTTGTAGCTAAATCAGATATTTCATATCCGCAATGGAATAATCTACCCAATTCGCCGTTAATAGAGGTTATTTTAGTTTGGGAAACAACCACATCAGCTAATCCTTTGGTCGCTTGTCCATTTACCATGCATGTTAAGCGTTTTTCATCAGATATATTATTTCAGTTTTGAAATCTTAAATATTCATATTAAATATAAATAGATGATGGAAAAGAAGATACAGCAATTAATTATTGATTTATCAATGTTTGCAGTTGGTTTGGCATTAACAATTGCAGGTGTACTTCTGACGGATGGAAGATGGCCAATATCAGTTATTGGCTTGATATTAGTAGCTATTCCTATTATAAGATCCAAGGGTTTAGGTAATTTTTCAAAGATAAGTGGGATAAATGAGAAGAACATAGATGTAAATATTGAGAAAGAATCCTGCATGGGAGTAGGAAGTTGCGTTGCAATAGCGCCACAAGTATTCAAAATTGATGAAGCAAGTTTAAAATCTTCATTCATGGCATATGCACCACTTAAGTTAGTAGATAAAAAGGGGGCAAGTAATCAAACAGTTTTAGAAGCAGCTCAATCTTGTCCATATAAAGCTATAATTGTTGAAGATAGCGATACAAAAGAACAGCTTTTTCCATAAATCGACATATTTTGCTACTAATATTTAATTGTTAAACCTAAGGTTTTTATTGTTACAATGTTGAGATTTAATGTGGTAAATGTAAATGTCTAATCGCGTAGAAACTGAAAAAGTAGCAACGTGGTTTGTATATGTCGCAATAATAAATACAATTTTATCATTACTTTATGTTACAGTATTTTTACTTCCAGATACAATTGGAAATGGAAACATCCCGCCCAAAGGAGATTTATTTTCGCTATCCACAGCGGTGGCGTCTTTTCCTGGAACTTGGTTATTAATAGCATTCCTCATACACGTTTCTGTAGGAATATTAGGAATGGCAGGATGGGCAGGAACTTACTATATATCTTCTAGAGTAATGAATAAGAGAACTACTAACAAATTATTGGCACGAGGTCATCTTGTTGTCACCGCATTAGGAGTTTATGTTACAACAACATTCTTTGCATTAGCAGGTTTCATAGGAGGACGAGCAATGCTTCCTGATACAGGATGTGTAGTGCTTGTTGATCAATGTATGGGAGCTGGTATGGCAATTGTTCAGACTTTAATTACATTCACGGTAATTCCAACAGGTGCAGGAATGGGATTGGCACTGACTGGAACAGCAATAGGAATAATAAATATACTAGTAACGCTAAGACAAGAACAGTAAATTCGTATGCCAGATTTAATTGAAACAAATTTAGTATCAAAGTATTTTCTAATACTTGCTTTAATCAATACAATCGCAGCTATTTGTTTTACTTTACCAATACTACTTCCTACTTCAGGACTTCCATTAATCATAGGCGCTTTTCCTGGAACATGGCTCATAGTAGGATATTTTGTATTCCTAATAGTAGGAGTGATTGGAATGTTAGGATGGAGCATAGTTTATGGTTCTATGTCATCAATGTTTGATAAACATCAAACATCTAAGAGACTATCAATAATTCATATAGTATTCAGTGAACTTGCGATATACGGTGTTGCGTCAACAATTTCATTTATCGGATGGCAAGGAGGTCAGGCATTAAGACAGGGTTTGTCTATTGCATCTGTAGGATTCTTAATTGAACCGTATGTTTTACCTACAGGAGTATTTGTTGCATTGGTATTATTAGGGCAATTAATTGGCGTGTTAAATATATTTTCGACAATCAGAATGAGATAATATAATTATTTAGATTTGCCATGGTATACATCATTAATTCTTAGAATAGAGTTAGCAGCTTCAGTAGCAGTAATTAATATTTGTCTTTTCATATAGGAAGACTCGATGATTTTTGGGTTTTTTGTATATGATAACTTCCTATTCATATAATCAAGGCAGACATACTTGTCAGATGACGGTTGAGAATTCCTAATCGCCACAATTAGGTCAATATTATTAAAACCTGCATTGAGTGCAAGAGAGATCGGGATCAGTTCTATAGCGTTAGAATATGATTTAACTGCCAATTGTTGTAGACCATCAATAGGAACGGAAAATGAGCGAAGTTGATTTGAAAGAATAAACTCGAACCAGCCACGTCCAAATACCACATACGGATTTTGTAGGGAAACTCGGATCAATGACAGAATTCTAGTAAGAATATCCTCATAAAGATCGCTATATCGTTGTGTTTCGGTACGAATTAAGATAGTATTGGATTTATGATTAGAACCATGATCAAGTACAAACCAGTTTTTATCATACATTTTTATAGATGTTAGATTTGAACAATGGCCAACAGTATTTGAAGATATTTCTTTCACATTGTTTGTTATAATGCAGCCGGTAGATTTTTCAATAAGTTCAAGAGATTTCATCGGAACCCGTTTTACTGTAAGAATACCTAATGAATCAAGTTTAGAGATTAATGAATCATCAATAGTTTTATGACTAAATAATACATTTATGCCAGCGTCAATTAATGGTTTAATAGAATCAGATAATATTTGTTTTTCAGTTTTTTTAAATTCTCCCAAGAGATTTGGATCCTCAATTGTAATTTCTTTTTTTATTCCATCGTTAGATATTGCCAAAGGTGATGAGAGAATTGCAATTTTTGCATCGGTAATTGGCAAGTGTTCAGATTTAGATAAAGGATCTCCGTCAAAAACAATTCCGTCGACCAATTTACTATTCAATGTAGAATCTCCTCCATGACTTAGTATGTTTACATAATTGATAGTCTTATGATCAGATAAAGAAGGGTCAATACTAGAGATCGCGTTTATTGTTAGTTGTGAAAGTTTATCAGATTCCAGTTTCCCAAACTTAGAAGATAGAGAAGAGTAAACAAGATTTTTCCATTGAGATTTGCTTTTAATGGGAAATTTAAGAGAATCAAGTAAAGATAGAGAAAAATCTAGAGATTTGTTATATCCGTCAATAATAATATTGGGATGAATGCCTTTTTCCAGATTGAGGCGTGCCTGTTCAAGTAAGAATGAAGTAAGAAGAATAGCAGAAATTGTACCATCGCCCACGTGTTTTACCATAGTTTCCGAGACATCCAACATGATTTTAGCAACAGGATGGTCTAGTTCGGATTTCTCAAGAATAGAATTACCATCACGAAGAACGAATGCATCGCCATAATTATTCACGGTTAGTTTTTCAAGTCCAAATGGTCCAAATGTACTAAGAGTCATTTGACCAATCAATTTTGATGCGTCAAAAAGATTCTGTCTGGAAGAATTTAATTTAGATCTAGAATAATTGTTTTTGTTCATTTGTTTCCACGAATTAGAGCTATAAAGATGCCAAGTACGGCAATTATAAAGCCAATAAAGAAAGCTTGACTAAGGCCTCCGACATATTGTGTAACGGATATTGATCCACCCACATTATAGATGTCTTCAGAAAGAAACAATCCAACGGTAGAAGCTCCAATAGCAAGACTTAGAGCCTGTCCAAGATGTCTCATTGTTCCCAACATACCATTGGCTAAACTTCGGTCGTCAGAACTTACCGACGAGAGATTTGCATTAGTATTTGGTGCAGCAAACAAGGAAAGACCAATTCCCATAATCACGAGTGAGACTTCGATGAACAATACCGAAGACGACATAGTAAGACGACTCATTAAAAGGAGAGAGATAGCTACAATTGCCATCCCTAAAGCACTAAGTTCTCTAGAAGATATGAGTTTAGAGTATTTGCCAACGGCAATAGAAGTAATTACCACTGTAAAAGGAAATGCAGAGATCATAAAAGCGGCTTCAATTGGATCGATTAGTCTAATCAATTGTAAATAAAAAGAAATCATAACAAGAGCATTGTAATGTGAAGTATACATAAACAGAGCAGTAAGATTAGTAGACAAAAATAACCTATTTTTACTAAGCATTTTGATATCAAGTATAGGATTTTTGGCTTTAAATTCAACTATAATGAATACAAGCAGAAATGCCAGTGAGAGTATGGGAAGAATCAGTAATGGAATCGATATAGCAATGCGTGACCAGATATGAAAATTACCTAGCATTGGAAGAAAGATCTCTTCGATGTAGAGATCGACACTAGTCCAGCTTTCCCTAGGTCCAAATGTAATGGCAACAAGAAGGCACGATAAGGAAGATGCGAAAAAGAAAGAGCCAAGCCAGTCCATAGATTTATTAAGAGATTTTCTACTTTCGGTAAGTTTGGATGATACAATAGGAAGCAGAACAAGTCCTAAAGGAACATTGATAAAGAAAACATTCCTCCAGCCAATATATTCAGTAATTACTGCGCCTAATGCGGGACCAGTAGCTATTGCAAGGTATATTACAGTAACATGAATACTCATTGCCAATCTTCGTTCTTCAGGAGGAAAAGCATCAGTAATTATTGCACGACTATTAACTAATAATAGTGCAGCTCCTATAGCCTGAATAATTCTGAATATTAATAATTCCGCAATAGTTTGTGACATTCCACTAAAAAATGAACCTATTACAAATATTCCTAATCCAATTACAAAATACTTTTTTCTTCCATGAATATCAGAAAATCTACCAAAGCTGGTCATAAAAGTTGCAAGTATAATTAAATAGATTACAGAGACCCAGATTGCAATTTCAATTCCAGTTTGGAAATCTCTTGCAATATTTGGTAACACCAGTGCAACAATACCGGTATCTAGAGGTGCTAAGAATGTAGCTATATTGACAACGACCAGAGTCATCCATTTATGTTCAGAAAGATAATCAGAAAGAGATTTAGACATGTACACCTAGATTAGAATAGATTAGACTATAAATTGTTCCAAAAAATATTATAGGATATATGAATTAAGTTTTTACTGATTGTTCACGGATTTTATTTTCTGTGACAATAAGTATATCGATACCATCTCCAGATGCAGCATCACGATTTACTGCAGAACGAATAGATTTTATAGCCAAATCAACTGCTTCTTGTTCAGTAAGGTTTTGCTTATATTCTGATTCAACAACGCCTATTGCCAATTCGGCACCAGTACCAACAGTAGCATATTCATCAGGAATAACAGAACCTAATGGATCAAGAACATATACAGCAGGTTTACCATTTTCAACACCTGCAAGTATGACTTGAGTCATCATAGGAAACCATTTTTGTTGATACATAATTACACCCATTAACTTTGCAATAGAATTAGGTGGAACAGGTTGATTTGTCTCTAATTGTAAGATTTTTGTGTGTGCCGTTACTTCACGCATGAGTATATTCATATCAGCAATCATGCCTGCTGCGACTGCACCTACTGTATCGGTAATTTGAAAGACTTTCTTGCCTGATCTACTAACAAGATGTGTGCCGTAAGAAACACGTTTTTCTGCACCTAAAACAACTCCATTGTCAAAAGTTATTCCTACTGCAGTGGCTCCAGGGATTTGATAAGGCATTGCCATGTAACAGGAATAATTATTATCCTTTTTAAGGATTAATGGTTACTGAGTAACAAAAATTATTTTTTTTATCAATCTTATAATTCATTCCGGTAATGAATTTACACAAATCCAGATTTGTTTGTAGATGATTACTGATATTCGACGTAGTAAAGATAGACTGTTTTTTAGATAGTGCCAAAAATGGAATAATCATATCAGCTAAATGTCGATCTACAGTGGACTGTGAAGTATATTCGGAGAGAAATTTTTTAGAGCATGTATTTCCAGATTCCTTAAATTTTCTAGTATCAGTGACAAGATTATCACATCCTATAAAGCTCTTTCCAGAGGTACTTGAGATACAAATAACAGAGGAGAAAGAGTCAGAATTATGAACGGAGGTGTTAATTGAATCGATATTAATTTGATGTTTTTCTAAAAAGGTTTTTGCCGCATTACATTGTTCTATAATTTTAGACTCTGCGTCAGCGTGGGATGAATTTGATTTAGATGTAATTATTCCGTCAATCTTTATATTTGAATGTTCAGGTTCAATAAATGAAATTGGCTCAATTTGTTTTGGGGAAGTAATTTGGAGTATGATTTTGCCGTTGCCTTGCGGGTAGAAACCACGTTTAGCTACAGAAGTAGATATTGAAAATCCTAATTTAATTAACAAAGGGATTATAATTTTACAAAAATAATCTGTAGAAGGACTCCAGTTAACATCAGTTCCTCCAGTAATTGTGAACTTGAATGATTTTCCAGTTATACTGACTGCCTGCAGAATAGATTGAGTAAGTAGTGTTATACTGCCAGCAGTTCCAATATCAATATCTATATTTTGAGGAGAGATACGATTAGGATATAATGAGATTTTAGTAGAATCAAGAGTTAAGCCTTCAGTAACAGAGTCGCTCAATTGTGCAATAGTTTTAATTGATGAGAGATGTTGAGGGCGAAGTCCGGGTTTAGGTCTATTAGAACGTATATTATAGATCTGCAAGGGTACACATAAGGCAGCGGCTAACGATACAGACGTTCTTAAAATTTGTCCGCCTCCTTCTCCTCGAGAGCCATTAATTTTTATCATTAGACCAATAAATACAACGGGGATTTAAATAGAATTTCCATGACTAGAAATAATGAATATGAAAACAGGAATATTAGTAGGAAGATTTCAGCCATTACACAAAGGGCACATAGAAGCTATAGAATTTGCTAAGAATAATTCAGATAAGTTATATATAATTGTTGGAAGTGCAGAAAAAAGCAATCAGAAAAGAAATCCATTTACATTTGAAGAAAGAAAGAAGATGATTGAATTATCTATAATTGATAGAAAATTACATGAAAGTATTACGATTGTTCCAATAAATGACGCAAATAATCACACAGAGTGGATATTGTCAATTAAGAACGCAATAGGAGCATATAATATAATTTTCACTAATGATGAAGTGACAGAGAAGTTGTTCAATAAAGACGAAACCAAAGTAATAAACGTACCACTATTGGACAGAAACGCACTATCTGCGACTGAAGTAAGAAGAAGATTGGAATTGGATGAGAAATGGGAAACGCTAGTAATTCCTACAGTTGCGGATTATCTTAAAGAGATTAAGGCCGTAAAACGAATTAAATCTATAACTTAGATAGATTTGTTAATGCTGCATCTATTGCTGCGTCAGTATTTGCCTTAAATCCTAGTCGGTTAAGATTATTTGCAATTGAAGAAATTGTAGTCAGAACATAGTATTCATTAATCATGCCGAGACTTCCAACTCGGAATATCTTTCCTGCATAATCACCAAACCCTCCAGCAACTACGACGCCGTAGTTTTTAGATAATGAACCACGAAATTCTTTGTCGTCTAATCCCTCAGGATATGCAATAGATACAACGGTATTAGATCGAGCTTTTGGTTCACCAAAGAGTTGCAAGCCCATTGCTTCAAATGCATCATAAAATGCCTTTGCGCAAACCTGATGTCGAACATAGCGATTATCCATTCCTTCTTCAATCATAATATCAAATGCTTTGTTCAAAGCAAAATAGACAGGTAAACATGGAGTGAAAGGAGTTTGTTTTACTTTATCGGACATTTTTATATAACGTGGAAGATTGAGAAAATGAAGTTTCTGAGGATCCTTGAACATTTGTTCTTTGTATCGTTTACTAAGTGCAATCATAGCTAATCCAGGAGGCGCTGCACAGGACTTTTGACTGCCAGTAGCAATAAAATCAATATTATAATCTTCAAGAGGCATTTTATCTGCACCCCAATTAGAAACTGCGTCAGCTACAAGAAATGCACCGTACTTCGATGTTAGATCTCCAGCTTCTTTGAGCCAGTGACACATTGCACCTGATGAGGTTTCATTAGTTACGATATACACAGCTTTAGTATCAGGATTTTTTTCCAAAGATCGTTCTAAATCAGATAAAGAAGGAAAATCTCCGTAATCTGCAACTAGTTCAATAGCAGAAGCGCCGACACTAGATATTTGTTCGGAAACTCTTCCACCAAATTCTCCACAGACAGTAACTATTGCTTTATCATCTTTTCGAAGAATGTTTGTTATACTGGCCTCTACGGCTGCAGTGCCAGAAGAGGATAAATAAATGACGTCTTCGTTACATTCAAAGAGAATCTTTCCCTTACGAATCATCTCTTTCATCATGGAACTGAAATCAGATGTTCGGTGGCCAATACTAGGAGCGACCATTGCCTGGGTAACTTCGATAGGGACATTAGTTGGTCCGGGAAGCATAATTAACTTCTGATAAGTGGCATTATTCGCAGAACTATTCATAGATTTTCAAATATTATATTTATTTAAACTAATTAACTTTTTCGAAGTTTTTTTATCACTAATTTATTTTTATACTTGCATTGTAAGATAATAATCTATGAAGAATGGAGATTTAATATTATTAGATTTTACTGCAAAAGTTAAGGATACAGGGGATTTAATAGAAACAACAATAGAAGAGGAAGGAAAAAAGATAGGTGAATTCGATGAAGATTTTGTTTTCAAGCCTAGATTAGTAGCAGTTGGAGCAAGTTGGGTATTAAAAGGATTGGATGAAGCTCTTGAAAGAGCAGAAGTAGGAGAAGCAGTAGATATAGATATTCCACCAGAGAAAGGATTCGGAGTTAGAGATACTTCGAAGACTAGGCTGATGCCGTTGAGGAAATTTAGAGATAAAGCCGATCAAATCACTATTGGTGAAGAAGTAGAAATAGATGGCAGAAGAGGCATTGTCAGGTTTGTCGGATCAGGGAGAGCTCAAATAGATTTTAATCACCGATATGCAGGAAGAACTTTAGAATATAACTTTACAGTGGTCAAGAAGATTGAACAGAATGAAGAAATGATCAATGAGATAATTGAAAGAAGGATTCCAAATAGCATCGGAAAGATTAATGTAAAAGTTGAGCAGAATATTGCAAGCATAGAAATTCCCAATGAATATTTCTTATTGGAAGGTTTGCAGATAATTAAAAGAGCCATTGCAAACGAGATTATGAAATATGTGAATGTTGTAAATGAGATATCATATATTGAACAGTTTAAAGAAGATAAGAAAGATGCAGAGAAACCAGTAGAGAATGAATCAGTAGAAAAAACATCTTCAGATAATTCAGTCTCACAGGATGGTTCAGTAAAAGAAGTTCAGGATGGTTCAGTAAAAGAAGTTCAGAAGGACAAGTAATCTGATCATATACAATTAGTGTCAGAAAGCAGTTTATGAATATTATCTCTATCTAAATCAGTAGTATTGAGTATAGTATAACGATCAGGACGAATTGTAGGAGCTAGATTTATAGCTTCAATCATCTCATCGTCGCTAATGCCTAGATCATGAACATTAGTAGGGCAATTGACTCGTTGAAGTGCATCACGGATTTCTTGCCAATCTAAACCGTGTAATTTTGACATGACTATAGTAGAGATACCGCATTTTTCTCCATGAAGGCCGTTATTAGGTGAGATTATATCTAGGGCATGGCTAATCAGATGTTCAGAGCCACTACATGGTCTACTACTACCAGCAATTCCTGCTGCAACGCCAGTACTGATTAATGCCTCAACGATATTTCGTACGCTATCGTTTTTATTGGTAGTAAAATTCAAGGATTCGTCAAATAAGATTCGAGAGCTCATATAGGAAAGACTGGCAGCATAGTTGCCGAATCGTTCGCCAGAATTATCACGTGCAAGTTCCCAGTCTTTAACTGCAGTAATTTTTGCAATTAAATCTCCGCAACCGCTAGATAATAATCGATCAGGAGCTTGCGATATTATTTTGATGTCAGCAAAGATGCCTAGAGGGGGACTAGCTACGAAAGAATAAGGTCTATCAGATCCTTTGAGTGAAGCAAATGGACTAGCTATTCCGTCATGTGACGCACTGGTAGGAAAGCTGACAAAGGGGATTTTTGCTTGGTAAGAAGCCAATTTAGCAACGTCAACGGATTTACCTCCGCCAATACCAACAATAATACCATAATTATTAGATTTACAAAGTTCAGATACTTCATCGGTAATTGAGATTGTTGCATTATCAATTATTTTCCAGTCAGATTTAAGTTGTGAAATTTCCAATGATTCAATAATAGAACTCTTGACTACATTTTGAACATTTTTCCCGCTAACAAACAATACGGGTTTATCCACGCCAAGATCATTTAGAAAACTGCCAAATTCGCCAATAATATCATTTCCTATTAATACGCGATTAGGCAATTCCATTAAATGGCCTTTTTTAACAGAATTCATTTAACATAAAAAAAGTTCTAATCTTTTATATCTATTTTTAATTGCGATTAGAATTGCTATGAACTTGCTAAAATTTAATCCAATGAATTATCAAATCTACTGCAAAATCTATCTGATTAGGAGTAGTTCAAGGCCTTTTGGAATATTATGCCGTTTATTAATACATTTACGACAGCATGTAGCAGTGGAATATTGAGCCACAAAAACAGAATGGTTTTTGAATGGCGTTTGTTTCCCATCGTTAATAGGATATGTAGGAGATAATTAATCAAGAATAAATTTATGTGCGGGGTCTATGATTTCAGAAATTCCATGTTTTTCTAGATAGTCATAATCTTTCACACTAAGCGTGAAACTACTACGAAATTTTGATTTTTAGAGTTTGGAAAGGTGATAATCAAGAATTGATTTAGGTAATAACAATTGAAAATAACGTAATCCCTATAAGTCATCTCTCAAATTAAAGTTGCAGATATAATTGGGTATTATCAAATTCGATGTTTATAGGAATCCGAACATAGGGGTATTTTTTCAAGCTAATGATAATTTTTTAATTAGTCCACCAGGAGTTACTTCCTCAAAAATATCAAAGATGACAAAACATCTAGGAGTATCAAATGTGTCAACGTCAATTGGGGGATCCAGGCTCGTAGGAGCTTTAACTGCAATGAACAGCAATGGAATAATTGTTTCAAAATTAATTGAAGGATTTGAAGAAAAATCAATAACCAAAGAAACGGGATTATCTTTACAAAAATTGAACTCGAGATTTACTGCTGTAGGGAATCTTATTGCTGCAAATGATTATGGGGCGATTATTTCAAGTCTGATTAGTGAAGAAGAAGCGAAGAATATTTCAAAAATTTTACAAGTACCTGTAAAAAGGATGAATGTTTCATCCATGTATTTGATTGGAGCGATGATCAAGGCGACAAACACGGGAGCAATAGCTCACCCCATAATAAGTGATAATAATTTGAAGATAATAAGGGACGTTCTGCAAGTAGATGTAAAAAATACAACTATAAACAGAGGAGTGCCTAATGTTTCGTCAGGAATCATTTCAAATACTCAGAATATATTAGTTGGTAGTCAAACGAGCGGATCTGAATTGGTAATAATCACTAATGCATTTGGTATTTAGAGAATTTAATACACAGTCATAAATGTTTTAAATAAGAAGAACGAAAAAAGAATAAAATGAATGTTGATCAACAGACACAAGTATTACTTCAGCAGATGAAAGCACTAGAATCATATCTAACAGATATCGGCAATAAAGAAAACATGTCAATGAATGCAATAATAGAAAGCAGAGCTTCTGTCCGAACAACGGAAATTTTAAGCGATACTGAGCCAAAGGAGATATTATTCCCAATTGGATCAGGGCTATTAACTAAGGTAGGGGGAGAAAAAGCATTCTTTGTCAACATAGGTGCAGGAATTACAGTAGAGAAAAATAAAGAGGAAGTGAAAGAATTTCTCAATGAAAGAATTAAAGATATAGAAAAATCTATAGAGACATTAAGTACACAAAAGAAGGACATGGCACAGCAATACAACAGTATTAGAGCTGCATTGAATAATATTGTACAGGGCCAACAAAATGCTAGACAAAGTTAAAAACGCAGTATCAAATCTTTCAAAAATAGCTGTAGAGAAGCAAATTTCGGAAAAAGAATTAGACAAAGTAATTGAAAATTTAAAAATAAATTTGTTGGAATCCGAGATTCCATTTGATTTGGTGGAGAAGATATCAGAAAATATAAAGAAACAGATGATTGATAGAAAATTTTCTAGAAGTGATGAATTCAAGGAGATTATTAAAAATGAATTTACAAAGTCAATAGTAGAAATATTTGATAAAGTAGAAGATGTAGATTTAATTAATTTAATAAAAACAAATAAAGACAATCCATTTAAAATATTGGTTGTTGGTATAAATGGATCAGGAAAAACTACAACGGTAGCAAAAATTGGGTATTTATTAAAAGAGAATAATATTTCCACTGTAATAGTTGCAGGAGATACATTCAGATCAGGTGCAATAGAACAGATTAAAGAACATGCAGATAGACTTAATTTAAAATTAATATCGCAAAAATATGGATCTGACCCAGCTGCAGTGGCAAGAGACGGAGTCGAGTATTCAAAAACGCACAACATAGATGCAGTAATAATCGATACTTCAGGACGCGTTCAGACAAACAGCAACCTAATGCAAGAGGTATTAAAAATTAAAAATGTAGTAAATCCTGATTTCACCATATTCATAGGAGATTCACTTGCAGGAAATGATTTAGTTTCACAGGCGCAAGAATTCTTCAAATTTACCGAGTTTAATGGTTCGATATTAACAAAAGTTGATGCAGATGTCAAAGGCGGGGCAATATTATCAATATTGAGTGAATCGTCAAAACCAATAATATATATAGGGACTGGACAAGAGTATAAAGACCTTGAGAAATTCAATGAAGAGAGATTTCTATCAGGGATATTTCAATAAGGGTATGTAAAGAATATGAAGAACTTAATTTCCATAAGTGAATTGCAGGATAAAGAGATATTGCAAATGGTAAAAATTGCAAGAAAATTTAAGAAAAATGGCAATTCAGCTAATATTCGTGCATCGTATAAAATTAAAAATAAAACTTTAGCATTAATTTTTCAGAAACCATCAACGAGAACTAGATTAAGTTTTGAGGTTGCAATGACGGAATTAGGAGGTAATTCCATATTTCTAAGTGAGTCAGATTTACAGATATCAAGAGGAGAATTAATGAAAGATACAGCTAAAACACTTTCAAAATATGTAGATATTGTAGCGATTCGTACATACAATAATTCAGATATACAGGAATTTATCGATAATTCTTCAATTCCAGTAATTAATGCATTATCAAATACTAATCACCCATGTCAAGCATTATCGGATATTCAGACTATAATTGAAGAGAAGAAAACATTACGTAATTTGAAAATAACATGGATTGGAGATAGTAATAATGTATTGAATGACTTTATGTTTGCGGCATTAAAACTAGGTGCTGATTTTTCATTGGCATGTCCTAACAAGTATTCGCCGAAGAAGGAAGTATTGAAAGTTGTAGATGAGATAATGGCCGAGAATAATTCTACATTTTCAATAATGACAGATCCAATTAAAGCTGTAAAAGATTCAGATGTTGTAGTCACTGATAAAATAATTTCAATGGGGGATAAGAATAAAGAGAGTAAGAAAAAGGTTTTTCTTCCAAAGTATAGAGTTACAGAGAAGACAATGTCTAATGCAAAGGATGATGCAATCTTTATGCATTGTTTACCTGCAGTACGTGGTGAGGAAGTATCAAAAAAAGTAATTGATGGAAATAATTCAGTGATTTGGCAACAAGTTGAGAATAAATTGCATATGCATAAGGCCCTGATATGGTCGATGTTGAAATAGAAATATTTTTGTTTATAATGCCGTTATATATATAAATAAGCCGTTTATGAAATAAACTATGACAAACATTCAATCAGACAAACAGAATAGAAGAGATTTTATAAAATATATAGGAGGAGCTGCTGTCGGATTAGGAATAGGCGGATTAGGATTTATAAATTCTAATAATAATCTTTCTGCAGAAAAAGAAACAAATTCTAAATTACAAACGGATGTTGCTAATTTGAATGACAAATTAGAGGATCTTCAAAGATGGGCAATATTTGGTGGTGGAAGCAATATTAAGAGCATGTTAAATACAGTTGATAAACAACCAACGGTAAGAATGGATGAGACATTCTATTTTGACCAGAAAAATGCAATCTGTCGAGTAGATAATAATCCTGAAGCATTCATAATGCCCACCTATCAAATGGGTGAAGTAGAAATCGAGAAGAATACTTTCTTTATGTTGATGTCTACAACGAGTTTACACGTTAAATCAATTGAAGAATCTGAAAACTCAACATGCATTTTAGAAAGTGATGTAGGGGATTGTTTTACTGAAGCTGCTGCTGGAGGAAACATATATGGTTCTAGAATAGAACCAGAGGCATTCACATCAGAGATTGTTGCAGTAGATGGAAAGTCATTTTCATATACGGCATACTTTGATGAAAACGAGGCGCCGATCAATTATGCAATATTCGGTCCAAGATTTACTTTTACTGGAGAATTGGATACCGGTTCAGTAACTGTGAAGAAATTAGAAAAACTAGCAAAATCATTACCGAAATAATCATAAAAAATGAAAAGATTAGTAATATTAATAATGAGTTTGTTGATATTATTTCCGTCAGTTGCATTAGGTCAGTATCAAGGAGTTATTGTATCAGATGCATATACTTTCAGTGGTCATAATAACAACAAAGAGAATATGAATTGGGGAGAAGCAAATTTGACTCTTCGAAGATTAGTTAATCAAGCTTATTCAGATGGAATGTCAGAATTATCAAATAAAGGCAGTCCGAATGCGAGAGTCATAAGCAATACAGTATGTGATCAACAACCAGACTTAGATATTATTGATGAAAGGAATTTATCAGATATGAATTGGGTATGGGGTCAATTTATCTCTCATGACATAGATTTTACGCCTACGGCAGTTTTTGATCCAAGATTACGAAGTTTAGAAAGAATTCAGATTATTGCACCAGAAGGTGATCCATATTATCGAGAAAACCAAACAATGATGTCAGTATTTCGGAGCCTATATGATGTAAGAACAGGATTTGCGATAGATAATAATCGTGAGCAGATAAACATAGTTACACCTTGGTTGGATGGGAGTGTAATATATGGAACTTCGGAAAACCGTGCAAACGAATTAAGGACATTTGAAGGAGGTAAATTAATTACAACAGAGCACGAAAATGGAGATTTATTACAGTTAGCCCCTGCGAATTCAATAGAAGTACAACGAGTAAGAGGTTTGGCTTTCTTTTCAGGCGATATAAGAGCAAATGAGAATATTGCACTTACAGCAGTCAATACGTTGTTTGTAAGAGAACATAATCGCATTGCCGAAGAAATATTTAACGACAATCCCGAATTTAGTGATGAAGAGGTATTTCAAATAGCAAGAAAGATAAACACAGCAATAATCCAATCAATAACATATAATGAATTCATTCCATCACTAGGGATTGAACTAGAACCATATAACGCATATGATAAATCAGTGAATCCGCAAATATCGCATTTATTTTCTGTTGTAGCATTTAGAATTGGACACAGTCAAATAGGAAAACAATTCGTTCTAGTCAATGAAACAGGCATAAATCAAATGGTTGCAATGGAAGATGGATTTTTCAATCCGTCAATTATTCAGAAACACGGAATTGATTCAATAATAAATGGCGTGGTTGTAACAAAGCAACAAGCGAATGACGTATATTACCACAATAGTATAAGGAACTTTTTATTTGGCGAACCTCAAAGGGGAGGTTTAGATTTATGTGTATTAGACATCATAAGAGCAAGAGATCACGGAATACCAGATTACAACTCAGTACGAAAAGAAATCGGATTGATGCCTGTAACTGGATTTAATGAGATAAATTCAGATCAAGAAGTAATTAGACGATTAAGTCAGACTTATAGAAATGTTGATGAATTAGATCCAATTATTGGAATATTAGCGGAGGAACATGTGAAGGATTCAACACTAGGAGAAACTGGATATTACATAATTAAAGAACAATTTGAAAGAATAAGAGATGGAGATCGTTTATTCTATTTGAACGACCCTGACTTGGAAGGTTTAAGAGAAGATATTTCAAACACTAGATTATCAGATGTTATTGAAAGGAATACAGGAATTGATAATGTGCCCGATGACGTATTTTTCGTATCTGAAATCAAAAATAGTAATTTAAGAACTGATAATCAAATTACATTTGCGTACATCGCGGTATTTTTGATAGTGGTTTTTGCCATTTATGCGCAGCGGAAAAGCAGTAGAATATCAAGATAACAAGTCATCTATATATCATGAAAATAATTACAACAATGGCAACAGGTAGGGTCGGAGGGATAGCCGTCCTCCTCGCTGAAACCGGCTATACGCAGCGCCAGTAACCAGTGGTTAAAGTATAATTTTCAGGTACCTGCCATCTTGCTTGAATGAAATCACGCCGTGATTGGTGGTCACAAGAGATAGCTATTTCGAAGGAAATAGTGATTCTTCAACTACTGAAACCGGACAGGTCCGGGAGGGAGCATCCGTATAGTGGGGTGGTTGCGCTTTCACGTCTACGTGAATGACTTTGTAGGATTGGAAAAGGACCTGGGAATCACATGAATCCCATTGGTGCTGTTGCCATTAATCTTAAACGTCTTTATGCGCATATACATTATAACAATGGCGGAAAATATCAAAGTAAAAAAGTTTGGATTAGTAGGTATATCTAGTCCAATAATCGGAATTTTAGCAGTATTAGTTTCCATTTATTTCTCGCCTTGGTTTGAGTGGTCAACACATGCGCTAAGTGACTTGGGTGTTGTACAAGAAGGCGGTACACAAGTAGCAATATGGATATTCAATGGAGGAATGGTTACAGCAGGACTTTTAATAGCAATTTTCATTTCTTCGACCAGAAAAACTATTCCAGATAATTTAATGAGTAAGATAGCATACTCTCTAATATTTATCGGTGGAATAAACCTGGCATTAGTGGGAGTATTTCCATACAGTGTTTCAGGTACGATCCATTTAGTTGTAGCATTAATTTACTTTATTTTTATGCCAATCGGGTTAATCATGATTGGAGTGGAAAGACGTGCGAGGGATAAGAATTTTGCGATATTTTCAATTGGATCGGGAATAGTTTCATTGGTAGTAATTGGAGGTGCAATTCTTGGAATATTGGGAACGCCGATAGGTACAATTTATCCTGAAGGAGTAGCTATTCCTGAATTTATAGAAGCAGTAATTCTTGGTCTTTGGATAGGTATAGCAGGAATAAGAGTTTTCAGAATAGGAAGATTCTAATTAGTTTATATATTTTTTTTCAATTTTTTTTAAACGTTAATAATGGCAATGCCGACATTTCTTATGCCGTGGTTGCCTAGCCTGGTAAGGCGCAGGATTGCTATTCTGCAAATATCCTGTCTCCGCAAGGAATCGCGGGTTCAAATCCCGCTCACGGCGTCAAATACATTAAAAATTTATCTTCATCAATAACATAATAAAAGGAATGTCGGAAATATCATCGATTATTACAATTATGGGTTATTCATTAATGGGTGGTATAGCATCAGCCTACCTTTTCAAACGTGTTGCAAAAATTCTCGTAGTACTCGTAGGTCTGATATTTTTTGTCGTGCCTGCTACAGGATATGCAGATACAATACCTATTTTGAATTACATATCAGAGTATATTTTCGGACAGGCGGTAGGTGTTGCTTTGTCGGTATGGGAAACAATCATAATACAATTAGAAATAGCAGTTCCTTTCATCATAGGTTTCATAGTTGGAATAAAAAAGATCTAATTTTTTAGTATTTTGTTGCATCTAAACTGATTACAGGGTCACCGCCAATAACTTCAGCAGTATGTAAAGTTCCAGCAGGAACAAGTAACATATCACCAGGACCTAAAATAAATTTTTTTCCAAGAGCAGTCATCTTGAATTTACCAGAAAGCACAGTGTCTTTTTTATCAATTGTATGCGAATGTTCGGAGAAATATGTACCAGGACTATAGGTATAAGTAATTACGCTAAATCCTTCATCCTCCAATCTTTTTCTCATATTAGATTCATTTAATTTTCCCCAATCTGAGTTCCATGACTCAATATCCATAATCAGTGTATGTATGCAATAAAATAAAAGTGGTTCTCAGTAGGTTAATCAATATTTCATATTATTTGAAATAATCAAGTCAATAACTTCGCAAACACAATCGCCATTTGTTTTATCTGATGTGTAAACTGATTTTTCTTTGACCAGATCATGGGAATTAGATACGGCAATAGGATATCGAACAACGTCAAATACGGATAAATCATTTAGAGAATCTCCAATAGCAACAACTGAATGTGGGTTAATTTTTTCAGATTTTAATGTTTTTTTCAAGGCAAATCCTTTACTGATATTCGGAGGCATAAGATTAATCATTTCGTCAGAACGAGTAATATTCAAATCAAGGTTTTTTTTAGACAAAACATCAGAAACCTCATTAAGAAAATCGTCGACATTAATTCTAGGTTCTCGATCAAGAGCAATAATTACATTTTTGTCGTGATGTGCTTCTTTTGGAATGATGCAGAAAGGGAGCCAAGAAGACAGATTATTTTTAAGTAATATCAAATCCTTTTGTTCTCCCAATAGAGTTAATTCATGAGTGCGACAATCATAAGTAACAGTTCCTTCTTCGCAGATAACAACATCGTCAATTCCCAAGCATCTGGCGATTCCAAGAACATAATGTAATGTTCGTCCACTAGAAATAATTACACGGACCCCACTATCTACAAGATTACGAATTTTTTCAATTTCTTCTAATAATAGTCTAGATGTTCCAAATACTGTTCCATCTAAATCAAGTACAAGAAGATCGATTTGATCAGAAAAAATCTCTTGATTCACAGAATAGAATTAAAAAAGTAATATATAACTAATTAGAAATGCCGAGAGCCGGATTTGAACCAGCGACAGCTCCGGCTTCAGCGGAGTGCTGGAGTTTTACAATCTCTCCCAGGCTGAGCTACCTCGGCAGTAAATAAATTTCAATATTATAGAATATAATGTTTGCAATTTATCAATATTTCAGTAATAGATAATGCGGTCGACGGGATTTGAACCCGTGTTACGGAGTTGGAAACCCCGTGTCCTAGACCAGATTTTCCCCTAATTAAAGGACTGGACGACAACCGCTAGATTCTAAGAGATAGTAGTAGATAAAAAATATTTAGGATATATTGATATTAGATTTCTCAATTTCGTATATAATTCTGGAACATGCGGTATGGGATTCGAGATTATGATTTCCAAGAGAGATTAAATCATCGACTGAATTAAGAATATTATTAGAGAATGTTCCATGTGAGAATCCGCCTATCAATATAGTTGGGCGATTTGAATTGATTATTTTATCAGATACATAATTGGAGGTCAGTATTTTACCATGTTTGGACAGACCAACAACATGATCTGGGTCAATTGAATCAATAAGTTTGTTAAAAGATGATTTTTGTATTTTAATTAATGAATCATCATTGCCATTTTTTGAATAATTAAGAAATAATTTTTCGAAAAGGCCGATAAACCGATGATATGATTTTGGTAAACGAACTCCTAATTCAATATCAAGTACATAATCAGAAATCGTATGGATATAGAATTTCATTTTCTTTTCCAAGTATAAAGGAGTAGAAGTTATTGCCATTGAACTCATATGGGTGATGTCAGGTCTTCCTCTTTTGTCAACATTATCTAGCCGGTCCATCAAGTGTGAATGGTAACTCTTATCTAGAAACGTATGAGTATTAATTTTTGATTTAGAATTGTTTGATAATTCGTCTGGAAGTATTTCCAATGCGGATTCAGTGAGAATAATAGTAATATAGTCCACAATATATAAAAAATTTGTATTGTTAAATAGGTTTTGTAGATTAAATGAATATTAAGAAGAAAAAGCGGCAAATAGCAGAAAATAGGGTAGGTCAGCTAGCCATAGAAGTAGAGAAATCATTAAGAGATAATCGCAATCTTGCTGAGATACAAGCAAGGCAAGCAAGAGAATTCTCAAAGAAATTCAATATAAAGAATGGATTTTCTCAGAGAATGTTGTTCTGTCATAAATGTAAACGGTTCATTGTACCTGGATTTAATTCTCGAATAAGACTTTCAAAGATAAGAAAATCAGTAAATATTACTTGTCTATGTTGTGGGTTTACATATAGAAAAATGATAAACAAGAGTCAAACCTATATATGATATAAATTATTGTGAATCTGAATTTGACAAACGTTAATGAAGTACCAGCGGATCTCTTAATAGAAACATTAGCTTCAATGCTAAAAGATGAGAATATTGTCACGCCGCCAGAATGGTCAAATTTTGTAAAAACAGGATCACATGCGGAAAGACCGCCACAGAGTGATGATTGGTGGTATCAAAGATGTGCTTCTTTATTAAGAAAAGTTTACTTACATGGTCCGATAGGGTTATCAGACTTACAAGATTTTTATGGTGGCAAGAAGAATATTAAATTTGCAAAAAGACATCAACGAAAAGCAGGTCAATCAGCAATCAGAAAACCATTACAGCAATTAGAATCAGCAGGTTATATTGAAAAGAAGGAAACACAAGGAAGAATTATTTCAGGAAAAGGAATGAGTTTAATTGATAAAACTAGTGCAGTTTTATTAAAGAATCTTGCAGAGAGCAATTCTGAATTAAAAAGATACGTATAATATTTTCTACAGGTTTATTAGTTAACACAATTTAATAAATTGTGAATTAAGAGGATATTTATTGTTAGCGATATTTGATACAGAAGGCGTTTTGATTGATGGTGAATTTTTACCAGAATTAGCGAAAATTGTAGGAAAGGAAGAGGAGATCTGGAAGATAACAAAAAAAGGCATAAGCGGTGAGATAGAATGGGAAAAAGGTCTGATTGACAGAATTAATGAATTAAAAGGTGTGTCATATGAAGATTGTATGAAAGTGTCAGATAATATGCCGATTATGAATGGTGCAAAAGAAACATTTAATGAATTACGGCAGTTAGGATTCAAAACTATAACTGTGTCGGGTGGTCCAGATATCTTAATTGACAGAATTAAAGAAGAATTGCAAATAGATTATGCTTTTTCAAATAGATTAATTTTTGAAGAGAAGAAATTACAAGGAGTAGAGATAAACGTGGGATCTGATAAAACAATACCAATTAGAAACACTTTAGACATAATGAATAAACAAAAAGATGAGATAGTAATAACTGTAGATGGTGCAAATGATATCAAATTATTTGATTTAGCGGGATTGAGGATTTCGTTCAATGGAACAGAAATAATTAAGGAAAAGTCAGATTCTGCTGTAGAGAAAAAGGATTTGAGAGAGATAATACCAATTATTAAAGAAAAATTTAGTTTAGAATAAAAATTTATTGTTTAGCAGTTTCCGTAATAGTGAGTGTATTATTACTGAGCCAATCAAGACCATCGACAAAAACTTCAGCTAACTCAATGGTTGTGATTACAGGAATTCCCAATTCAACCGCTTTTCTGCGTATAAGATATTCATCTTCTATTATAGAATCAGCATTATTGGAAGATTTAATCATAGGAATGTTGATGATTAGATCGAATTCACGTTTAAGTAGATAATCTTCTAAATTAGGTTTCCTTTCGTATTCTCCAATTTTATAGAGTGCAATAGAATCAATATTATTAGAGTCAAGAAAATCAGCAGTGTGTTCAGTAGCAAATGTCTTAAAACCAAGTTCAGAGAATTTTTTAATTATAGGTAAGAGTTTTTGTTTTTTCTCATCGCCGCCAATACTTACAAGTATACTACCGTTTTTACGCGGTATATTATAACCAGCAGAGATTAGTGATTTAAGAAAAGCGTCATAAAAGTTTTTACCAAAACATGCAACTTCGCCAGTAGATTGCATTTCAACTCCAAGATTAGGATCGGCGCCATCTAACTGCATAAAAGAGAACTGAGGAACTTTTACTCCAACAGATTGAATATTTCTATAATTATGGGAATCTGAGGAAATCTCTTTTCCCAATAATACATCAGCAGACATTTGCATAAGATTCACACCGCTATATTTTGACACAAATGGCATAGATCTAGAAGATCGTAGATTACATTCGATAACTGAAACAGACCCATCTTTAACAATAAATTGCGTATTGAATGGTCCTTTAATTTGTAGTTGCGTCGCAATTTTATTTGTATAATCAATAATCAGTGATTCTTCACTAGGGTCTAAAGTTCGAGGTGGAATAGTCATTATTGCATCGCCAGAATGGATGCCTGCTTTTTCTATATGTTCAATGATAGCCCCAATAAAGACGTGAGTTCCATCAGATACTGCGTCTACTTCAATTTCTCGGGCATTTTCAATAAATTTACTGACTACTACAGGATAATCAGCATTAACTTTTGCAGCATCTTCAAGAAATGTTTTAAGATTGTCGTCAGTCCAAATTACTCTCATTGCTGCGCCACTAAGAACATAAGAAGGTCTTACTAGAAGAGGATATTTTTGTTCAGTAGCAAATTTATATGCGCTATCTAAAGAAGTGAATGTTTGCCAAGATGGTTGAGAGACACCAATTTTATCTAATAAGGCGCTAAATTTTTCACGATTTTCTGCACGGTCGATGTTAGAACTAGAAGTTCCAAACAATTTAACATCACAATTATTTAATTGATTAACAAGGTTATTTGCAGCTTGCCCGCCAACACATGCAACAAGACCATCTGGTTTTTCTTTATCATAAATATCAAGAATTCTTTCAAGTGTAATTTCTTCGAAATATAGGGTATCGCTCATGTCATAATCAGTAGAAACAGTTTCAGGATTGCAATTTACAACTATAATATCATAACCGCGTTCCTTTAATGCCCACACCATATTCATTGTAGACCAATCGAATTCAACTGAGCTGCCGATTCTGTATGTACCAGCACCTAGAACGATAAGTTTTTTCTTATTAGAAGGTTTAACGTCGTCAAGAGAACCGTCATAGGTCATATACAGATAATTTGTTTGCGCAGGCCATTCAGCTGCAAGTGTGTCAATTTGTTTGGTTCTGGGCAAGATATCATGATTTATTCGTATTTTGCGGACTTCAGATTCATCTTTATTGAGATAAAGAGATAATTGTTTATCTGAAAACCCTTTTTTCTTAGCCTCAAGAAGAAGTGATTTATCATTTAAATCGGGATTTTGTAATAATTTACGTTCAATATCAACAACATTTTTGATTTTATTAACATACCATTTGTCTATAGTAGATATTCTTGATATTTCTTCAGGCGTAATGTTTGAACGTAAAGATTCAACTATATGAAATAGAATTTCATCAGTGAAGTGAACTAAATTATCTGCAAGAGTTTCAGGATTAGAATCAGGATTAGAATTAGAATCAGGTTGACATAGCCCTAATTTATCTATATCAACCATACGAATAGCTTTTTGAAGAGCCTCTTCAAAAGAACTTCCTATAGACATGATCTCTCCAACTGATTTCATTTGTGTTCCAATTTTTCTTGATACATTTTCAAACTTTTTAAGATCCCATCGCGGCATTTTAATCACAAGATAATCAAGAGATGGTTCAAAACAAGCAGTAGTTACACCAGTAACTTGATTGAAAAGTTCAGGAAGAGTTTTACCCAATACAACTTTAGCGGCCAGATAAGCTAAAGGATATCCAGTTGCTTTTGATGCAAGTGCAGAAGAACGTGATAATCTTGCATTTATTTCTATTACATTATAGTCTTCAGAGTTAGGATCTAAAGAGAATTGTACATTACATTCGCCAATAATTTCACAAGCAGTTGCTGCTTTAATTGCGATTTCACGCAATTTATGATATTCACGATTAGTAATTGTTTGTGATGGAGCTACGACAATATTATCGCCGGTGTGGACTTTCATTCCAAGAACATTTTCCATATTACAAACAGCCACACAATTTCCATCAGAATCACGCATTATTTCGTATTCAATCTGTTTCCAATCTCCGAGATATTCTTCAATTAACACTTGTTTTGTCATGCTATTGGCAATTCCTTTGATGATAATCTCGTCAAGTTCATATTCATTATGAGCTACTCCACCGCCCTTACCGCCCAACGTATAAGCTGCACGAATCATAACAGGATAGCCGAATTCTTGAACCCATTCTTTGGCTTCTTCTAGAGAATAAACTGCTCGACTTTTCGGCACATCAATACCTGATTCAGTCATCTTTTGTTTGAAAAGATCTCTATCTTCAGTGATCTCAATTCCGTGAATTTTGGTACCCAAGACTTTAACATCATATTTAGATAGGACGCCTTGTTTGTCAAGTTGAATCCCACAGTTTAATGCAGTTTGACCACCAAAACTTAATAAAATGGCATCGGGACGCTCCTTAGCAATTACTTTAGTAACAAATTCAGGAATAACAGGAATAGAATATACGTGAGGGCAAATACGCGAATCAGTTTGAATTGTAGCAATATTTGGATTAACTAATACAGTTTCAATACCTTCTTCTTTAAGAGCTTTCATACATTGACTTCCAGAATAATCAAATTCGCCTGCTTCGCCAATTTTTATTGCGCCGCTACCAAGAACTAGTACTTTTTTAATTTTATCAGTCAGGATTTATCACCAGTAAACATGTCAAAGAATATATCAAAGACATATGAAGTATCGTATGGGCCGGGGTGCGCTTCAGGATGAAATTGTACAGCAATACAAGAATCATTATTGTGTTTAACGCCCTCGAGAGAATTATCGTCAAGATTAACAAACCAAGGTTCTAATTCAGTATTGGGTAAGGAATTTAGATCGACGGCATAACCATGGTTTTGACTTGTAACAAAACTTCTACCGCTAATCAAATCTTTACAAGATTTATTATGTCCTCGATGTCCATATTGTAATTTATAAGTTGATGCGCCTAGTGAAAGTGAGATTAATTGATGGCCTAAACAAATACCCAAAGTAGGAATCGAGGAGTTGCAGATTTTATTAATTGTATCAAGATATTCATTACAACTTTGTGGATCTCCAGGGCCATTGCTGATAATTATGCCTTTAGGATCATATGCCATAATTTGATTGAAGTCATAATTATATGGAACTACTACAGCCGAATAGTTTCTTTTCAATACATTCCTGATGATTCCATTTTTTACTCCAAAATCCAATATTACAACTTTATCTTGATGAGTGCCATATGTTTTAGGCGTTTTAGTGCTTACATTTTTAAAGAATTCATATGTTTCATAAGATTTCACATTACTTAGAATAGAATCAGGGTCAGCTATAGAATCTTGTTCGTAGATAATAGCACCCATCATAACGCCAGATTCTCTTATTTTCAATGTTAGGCTGCGAGTATCAATATTACAAATTCCGGTGATTTCTTCGGATTTAAGCCAATCAGCGAATGTTCGCGTAGAACTCCAATGACTAGGAGATTCACAAAGTTCATTGATAATAACGCCATTAGTTTGAATCTTTGAGGATTCAAAATGAGCTGGAAGAGAAAATTCGTCATGATTTGAATAATCAGGAACGCCGTAATTTCCAATCAAAGGGTAAGTGAATGATAAGAGTTGACCGCCGTATGACGGATCGGTCAAGGATTCTGTATAGCCAACCATTCCAGTATTAAAAACTACTTCTCCAATTACTGTAGAAGGTTTGCCAAAGCCTTTACCATAAAATTTACTTCCGTCTTCTAGTACAAGTACAGCATTATTTCCTACAGAGTCATTCATTAATTGTTAAAACAATATTAACAATATAAGAATTTTAAGTCGGATCAGGAGTTAGGCGGAGAAGAACTGGACTAATAATTGTGGTGACCATTATCACACCCATAAGAAGTGCATAGGAATGGCTATCAATTAATCCGGATGAATATCCTATACCTGCAATTACTATTCCTACTTCACCTCTTGAGGACATACCAATACCTATACGTTGGGCTTGGATTCTATTACGTAAGAAGATATATCCAGGGATCCCACAGCCAAGTAATTTACCAACCATAGCCAATGTAAGAATCAATACAAATGCGAATAAATCAATACCAATAATTTCCGCAAGATTAATTTGAGCTCCTACATACGCAAAGAATATTGGTGCAAAGATAATTCGAATGTGGTTAGTGAATATTTCAATTTTATGTTTAAATTGAGAACCTGCAATTGCCATACCTGCAGCAAAAGTTCCTACGATAGGAGATAATCCCATGTAATATGCTATTACACCCCATAGAAGAATAATAAAAATTGTTAAAGTTTCAAGAGTTGATGGAGATGATGGAAATCTTTCTGTATCTTTAGTCAATTCCAGATCACCTGTACGAGAAGCAATAAAATCTAGGAATTTAGGCAAGAAATAAACCGAACCCAATAATAAACCAATCCATAATGACAGAGTAAAGACAGTAGTAGAAAGAATACTTGCGATTCCTGGAATAACACCAGTGCTTCCAATTGCAAGAACGACTCCAAGAACAGTTAAACCAAGTACATCGTCTACCACTGCAGCATAGACCATGATTTGAGATTCAACATTTTTGAGTTGATCAAGTTCTTCAAGCGTTCTAATAGTAATAGCAATACTAGTTGCAGTAAGAGCAGCTCCAATAAGAAGTGATTCAGTAGAACTAAAACCAACATAGACACTACCATAATAACCTAAGAGAAAAGGAATAACTACACCGGCAGTTCCAATTACAAATGCAGGAAGGCCTGCCTTTCGGAATTGTTTAAACGTGAATTCTAGTCCAGCACTAAACAAAAGTATCATGCCACCAATTTCAAAGAAAGTTTCAAAAACAAAGTTTTCATTAACAGGGCCAGTAAACAATGGCTCACCGGCTAAAATAATAAGTCCACCAATTGCAAATGGTCCAAATATTACACCTGCCAGTATTTCCCCAATCACCTCAGGAAGTTTCATTCTTTTAAAAATTAAACCACATATTTTTGCAGTAACTATCAATAGACTTATTGCAAGAATTGTGGTGATAGGATTAAAATCCGACATCGTATATCAAGTAAAACTATATAGATAGATGTATATAATTTTTAACAAATTAATTTTAAAATCAATGTATCATAATGAAGTAGAGAGAGTAGTTTTCCAAATACAAGCAATGATTTGTCATTTTTCCACAGATATTATCAAATAGTCTTCTTTAATTTTATATCATAATCTTCGTCTTTTATATGGCCGTCTTCGAAGGTGATTACACGAGAAGCTCTTATAGCAACTTCAGGGTCATGAGTGATGAGAATAATAGTTTTATGGGTATCTTGATTAAGATTATATAATAAATCAATAATAGATTTAGAAGTTGTAGTATCAAGATTACCAGTAGGTTCATCGCCAAGAATAATAGGAGGATTTACAGATAGTGCACGAGCGATTGCAACACGTTGCTGTTGGCCGCCACTAAGTTGATTAGGATTGTTTTTCCATCTATCTTCCAAACCAACCATCTTCAACATTTCATATGCGCGTTTTTTCCGTTGATTAGCACTTACACCGAGAATAGACAATGGAAGTTCTACATTACCCAAAGCAGAGAATCGAGAAATGAGATTAAATGATTGAAAAATAAATCCAATTTTTTTATTTCTTAAAAGTGCAAGGCCAGCAGAATCAAGAGTAGTAGTTTCAATACCGTCAACTTGAATTTTACCAGAAGTAGGTGAATCAAGAGCGCCAATAAGATTCAGTAGAGTAGATTTACCACTACCCGAAGGACCCATAATAGCAATAAATTCACCTTCGTAAATTTTTATACTTACATCGTCAAGTGCGACAGTACCTATACCGCCTCCCGAATATATTTTACTTAGAGATTCAGTTTGTAATATTACTGAAGACAATGCAATAATACCTAGAAGGGTTGTTTAGAACTACGTCGTCGAAGAATGATTATAGTAAGTAGAATTACAAATGCACCGACACCAATAATTGCAAATGGGGAAGAAAGAAAAGCGGAAGTAGGGGAAATTTCCTCGATAATAATTGGTTGTAAGTCAGAAAGGGACCCTCCGATTAAAAAGTCAAAGCTATTAGTATTCGAGTATTTATTTCCATAAGTATCTTCATACATAACTTGTATAACGAGAGGAGTAGTACCATCGCGAGCATTTTCATCAATAGTAAATTTTAAGCTGAAAGGAATTAAACTATCTGCATCAACTTCTCCTATATACTGAACGCTGCCACTTGATAATATTAAACCGTCCATAGATAGAATTGAAATTGAAAGAAATTGTGCGTCAGTATTGCCCTGATTTAAAAGATTGCCAACAATAGTTGCATTATATCCAGCAGGCAATATATCACGATCAAAGTTAACAGATTTGTAGGTGAGGTCAATTGATCCACGAATAGTGAATCCAACAGTACGAATCTCATCATGTGGAAATCCATGAGAGTCGATATACGATATATGTACTTGAACTATACTGGATGAATCAGCCGCACTAAGGGATGCAAAAATCTCGGGATCAAGAGTTAGTGAATCACCAGAAGATAGTTTGTTGAATTTCCATGTATTACTTCCAGAATTAAGAAATATCGGAAGTATGGAAGATTGTACGGTAGAAAACTGTAGATCAATAGATATATCAGATATATCATTGTCTCCAGTATTTGCAAGATTAATCAGAGGAGTAGTTATTCTACCAGATTGTAAAACATTATCGGGTATATTGATAGAGAGTGGAGATGACCAGTCCTTGACTATGACACCAAATTCTTGTGAGATGGTTTTTTGCAAGCCGTTAATACTACGATATTCTACAACAATAGTAATTGGATACAATCCTTTCTGTGCATTTGGTGAAACATATGTTGGGAAAGATAAGGATAATTTTTCATTAGTGAGTAAATGATTAATTTTTCTAGTATTGTCTTCTAGAGAAGTACCAAGTATTCCAGAAGAACTACCATAAGATACAGATAAAGAGACTGAATAAGCCGGAGCAGTTCCGATATTTGATACCTCGAGGATTAAATCGTTTTCAGTGCCACTTGTGAGAATATTATTTTTAATTTTTAGTTCAATATCACTTTTTCCATCGACGATGACAGAAAATTCGACGATTTCAGTTCTTAGTATCGAATCTTTATCTAGATAGGAAAAATCTAATTGAAGATTGTACGTACCAAGTTCAATGCTATTAGAAACGTCAACGAGAAAATCTGCAGAAGAAGTTGATCCGCTAGGAACAGTCGAGCCAAAGAAACCATTAAGCGAAGGTACACCATTTGAAGCAGAAAATTGATTATTTGAGAGAAGTTTACCTTGAATTCCACTAATAGGGCCAGTATCGCGATTTTGCATTACTACATTTAATTTAACACTGTTATCGCCGGGTTCAACAGATATTTCATTATTTGGACTTCCCCAGAAAGTGTCCACAACCACTATTCCTTTGTTTGTTATTTCAGCAACACGAAGGAAAATTGTACGTGTTTCTGTGATTTGAGTTCCGAAAGTATTATCATAAACCATAGTTGCGGCAAGTTGATAGTTATTACTTGCAGTGGAGATTGGAGCAAATAGTAAGACCGAGATAGAAGTTTGTTTGTCAGGGTTTAAGGAAGAGAACTGCCATTTATTATCTGAACCAAGAAGATTGAGCGGAGATGGGATTGTTAGAGATAAATCAATAGAGCCGGTATTTGCAGTACCTGTATTTAGAATAATAAATTCGACAGTGTTAGATTCACCAGGTAGAAGTATTTGAGTACTGGAAGTAAGTTTAAGAAAACTTCTTCCGCTTACATGGACATTAATATCTTTATCAATAGAAATACCATTTAATCCAGTAGTTGTTTGGTACTTGATTGTTAATGGAAGTGATATAGTTCCGATAGAAGCTTGATCATTTATGTTTACAAGAAAATTAAATTGATAATTAGTACCTGCAGACACAGTAGTAGTAGATACAGCAGACAGAGTATTACCGCCAGTTCGATTTGTAAGTACGCCAGGAAGAGTTATTTCGATAGACAAGTCAGTAATATCATAATCTGCTCCGTTTCTCAGAACAATTTGTAGATTATTACCAAGATCTCCAGGAGCTACCTCGGCAGGAGTTGTTTGTGTTCCCCAGTCGGAGAATATAACGTCGAAGTCAGTAATGAAAACATTCAAGTCATAAGTTCCCAGACCAGACCATCTATTCCCAGTTAATTTTATAAAATAAGAACCAGATTTAGAAGCAGTGAATTGGATATTTTCATCAATTCCTTCATTATTGGCAGAAGAAGCGAGTTCAACTTCTACTGAATCAGAACTATCTGGATCAAGCAAATACAGATTTATATCAATACCGGAGATTAAATCAACATTAATAGAAAGTGTTTGTCCTGCAATTAAATTAATTTTATAATATTCAGTACCGCTTGTCCAAGTTTCACTAGTTTTTCCAGTTGTTAATTCAACTGCATTAGAAATTGCGGAACCTCCAGCTCCATAAACAAACGGGAGAGATATGATAAGACTACTAGAAATTAATAGGAATAACAATAATATAGATGAAATTAATTGGATTGGTTGCTTCATATGAAATTTAACATTATTCTGCTTAATAAAAACATAACACAATCTTAGAAGACATTAGGCATCAGCGTATATGAAAATAAATAGTGGACCGGAAGGGATTTGAACCCTCGACCTCCCCCATGCCAAGGGGGTATCCTACCAAACTAGACGATTGGCAATTATACCAGCCCATCATGATTGTTATGACAACTCGATCCAAATTTATTAGAGAAGTAGATACTTAAGAATATTAGGATAAGAAATAATTAAAA
Organism: Nitrososphaerales archaeon; assembly: GCA_047517285.1. Lineage (GTDB taxonomy): Archaea > Thermoproteota > Nitrososphaeria > Nitrososphaerales > UBA57 > UBA57. The sequence goes on from JAKZTE010000002.1 coordinate 48,018, forward strand.
TTTTGATTTTATTGATGATTTAATACTAAAAGCTAGACTTTGAAGTTCTTTTTCAGTAAAGGTTTTTCGAGAAGGCCAAGAATCATCAGTAGTATCGTTATTGAATCTAGGAATAACATGAACATGAACATGAAAAATATCTTGACTTGCGGCAATGCCATTAGATTGACTGATGTTTAAACCATCTGCATTAACTACTTTCCATACATGTTTAGAAAGCATATTGACCATTTCGAATAATTTAGCAGCGTGATCATCTTTCATATCAGTTAAGAATTGATAATGTTTTTTTGGAACAACTAACAAATGTCCACGGTTAAGAGGGTATTTATCCATAAAGGAAATCAAGAAGTCATTTTCAAGTACAATATTGGCATTTCTATGGCCAGAAATTATTTCGCAGAATACACATTTCTCAATCATAAGTTTTCACAAGGCAAAGATTCTATTAATTTTTACCTGAGTGTCCGGTATATTTATATCCAATTATAGTGGTTATTGTAAGTGGAGAGTTAAGATGAATATAGAAAATTCTATTATGAAGTTTTCTCATATGTAAGTCTGATTGGACAATATCTTAATTTTGTGTGAATTATTATGTTAAAAAATATATATGAATTAACTGGGGCTGATGCATTAATCAAAGCTTTAGAATATGAAGAAGTAGAAGGAATATTCGGATTGCCCGGTGGTGCAAATCTACCAATTTATGATTCATTATATGATAGTGATATACGTCACCTGTTAGTCAGACACGAACAGAATGCAGCGCATATGGCAGATGGTTACGCTCGTGCTTCAAGAAAACCAGGAGTTTGTTTTGCGACTTCAGGTCCAGGAGCAACAAACTTGATTACAGGTATTGCTACTGCAGCAGCAGATTCTTCGCCCATTATTGCAATAACTGGACAAGTCGCATCAGATATGATCGGAAAGGATGCATTTCAAGAATGTGACATAATAGGAATTGCAACTCCTGTAACTAAATACACGTATCAACCTCTCACATCAGCAGAAGTTCCACAAGTAGTAAAAAATTCATTTCATATTGCGACTTCAGGAAGACCTGGTCCGGTACTTATCGACATACCAAAAAATGCACAAATTGAGAAGATGAAGATGAATTTCCCGACTAAACATAATATTCGCAAACTACAACAACTACAAACTGCAGATCTTAAAGCAATAGACAAAGCAGCCGATCTTCTATTGAATGCAAAAAGACCAATGATAATGACAGGAGGCGGTGTAATTATATCTGGAGCATTTAAAGAGTTGCAGGCAGTTGCTGAATTTTTAGTTTCACCAGTAGTATCAACGTTCAAAGGAAAAGGTGGTTTTTCAGAGACTCATTATTTATCATTAGGTCCAATTGGAATGCATGGTCATATTGAGGCAAATAAATTAGTAATTGAATCAGATGTATTGTTAGCTGCAGGAGCACGATTTTCAGATAGATCGGTAGGAAAATGGGATGAATTTGGAAATGAAATGGCAATTATTCATGCAGATATAGATCCATCTGAAATTGGAAAGAATAAAAATGCAGATATTGGTTTAATTGGAGATATTAAAACTACATTATCATTATTGTTATCTGCAATGGGGAAGAAAGCACAAAAAAGACAATCAGAATATGAATGGATCAACAGAGTAAATGAAATTAAAGATATATGGAGAAGTAAACCTCTACCAGCGCCAAGAGAAATAACAGGGCCAAGACTATTAAAGAAAATGAGGGAAATTTTACCCGAAGCATGTTTAGTAACTACTGAAGTAGGTCAGCATCAGATGTGGGCATCATTGCACTTTGATGTTGCAGAACCAGGGACATTTTTCACTTCAACAGGACTGGGAACAATGGGTTGGGGACTACCTGCAGCAGTCGGTGCAAAATTCGCAAGACCAGACTTACCAGTAATTGATATTGCAGGAGATGGAAGTGTACAAATGACTGAATCTGCACTGGCAACTTCAGTTACAGAAAAATTACCGGTAATTACGGTTATATTTAATAATGGAATGTTAGGAATGGTTGCACAATGGCAAAGATTATTCTATGATAGAAAATATATCGGCGTAGAATTACAAGGAATTCCTGATTATGTAAAAATAGCAGAAGCATATGGAGCACAAGGTATAAGAGCTCAATCAATGAATGAATTTGAAAAAGCTTTAAAGAATGCATTAAATAGTGATGTAGCAACAGTGATTGATGTTCCAATCAATCCTGACGAAGATGTATTTCCATTTGTTGTGCCAAATACAGCGCTAAAAGACATGGTAATCGCATAATCAATAAAATAAATTAGACAAATGCCAAAGTTTTATTGAGAGAAAGTAAACGATTTATTAATAATTAGACGAAAAAATTTTAAGATTGCCACGTAGAGCTTTAAGTAACAATCAAATAAAACAGAAATTACAAAAACCTGACTGGATTAAAGTAAATTTTGTACAAGGAAAAAATTACAAGAAAGTTAGAGAAGCATCCAAGGCATTAAATCTGAATACAGTTTGTCAGGAAGCTAATTGTCCGAACATTTATGAATGTTGGAATGGAGGAACAGCAACATTTATGCTATTAGGGGATATTTGTACGAGAGGGTGTAGATTTTGTCATGTTAAATCAGGCAATCCAAAAGGAGTTGTAGATGTTTTTGAGCCCGAAAATACAGCAAATGCAGTAAAAGAATTAGAATTAGAGTATGTGGTATTAACTTCGGTCGATCGGGATGATTTGAGTGATGGAGGTTCCGTACATTTCGCAGAAACTGTAAATCAGATATACAAAAAGAACAAAAATATATTAATCGAAGTTTTAATACCAGATTTCTCAGGAAATTTGGGCAACTTATCGATTGTTGCTAAGGCAAGACCAACAGTAATTGCTCATAATATTGAAACGACAAGAACATTAACGCCATTAGTAAGAGATGCCAGAGCATCATATGATAGGTCTTTGAAAGTTTTAAGAAATGTGAAAGAATTAGATTCTAATATCTATACGAAATCTTCAATAATGCTAGGATTTGGAGAAAAGTATTCAGAGGTGATAGAGGCAATGAGAGATTTAAGAAGAGCGGAAGTAGATATATTAACAATTGGGCAGTATCTGCAGCCGTCAGATTTTCACATTAGCATTAAACAATATGTTCATCCAGATGAATTTATTAAGTTAAAAGATGTTGCTGAAGACATGGGATTCAAGTATGTTGTATCTGGACCGCTAGTTAGAAGTTCATATAAAGCTGGAGAATACTTTGTAAAAAACCTGGTGAAATAGAATATGGAAATGACATTAAATCAAGCAGTTAAAAGTGCGTTAGATAATGAGATGGAAAAAAATGATAAGATAGTACTCATTGGAGAAGATATTGGTAAAAATGGAGGGGTTTTTAGAACAACTGAAGGATTGTATGACAAATATGGGCCTAAACGAGTAATAGATACGCCATTAAATGAATCAGGAATTGTAGGTACTGCGATAGGTATGTCACTGTATGGACTAAAACCTGTCGTTGAGATACAGTTTATGGATTTTATATTTCCTGCATTTGATCAAATTGTGTCCGACTTGGCTAAATTTAGATATAGAACGGGTGGCGCATACACATGTCCAATGGTAATAAGAGCCCCATATGGAGGAGGAATAAAGGGTGCATCTTATCATTCACAAAGTGGAGAAACGCATTTTGTTCATACGTCAGGACTAAAGGTTGTTGTGCCATCAACGCCCTATGAAACAAAGGGACTATTAATTTCAGCTATCAGAGATGATGATCCAGTAATATTCTTCGAGCCAAAGAGATTTTACAGAGCTCTAAAAGAAGACGTTCCCGAAGAAGCATATACAATTCCAATTGGAGAGGCAAGAATAGTGGAAGAAGGAAGTGATGTGTCTTTAATTAGCTATGGTCCGATGATTCAGACTGCAATAGAAGCAATAGAAATCGTCAAAAAAGAAGGAACAAGTGTAGAATTGATTGATTTAAGGACTTTATCGCCACTAGATTCAAAAACTATAATTAAATCAGTAAAAAAAACTGGAAGAGCTGTGATTGCTCATGAAGCACCAAAAACACTAGGAATGAGTGCAGAGATTGCGGCACTTATTGCTGAGAATTGTTTAGAGTATTTAGAAGCCCCAATACAAAGAGCTACAGGATTAGACACTCCATTTCCTTATTCATTGGAAAAAGAATATCTTCCTGATGCAAAATTTGTAAGTAAAAAAATAAGACAAACAGTAGAATATTCATAGTGATTAAAATGGTATATAATTTTAAGTTAGCAGATATTGGAGAGGGAATTGTAGAAGGAGAAGTTAGCAAATGGTATGTTAAAGTGGGAGACGTAGTAAAAGAGAATCAACCGCTTGTAGAAATAATTACAGAGAAAGTAACTGTAGAACTTCCATCGCCGGCAGATGGAACGATAACAAAGATTGGACCTGATGCAGGAAAGATTGTGAAAGTAGGTGAAATAATAGTAGTAATTGATGATGGGAAAGATGACAAAGGTATTGAAGAGAGTTCAGAAGATGTAATTGAGGTAGAGAAGAAGGAGATAATTAAAGAGAATAACAAGAGTAATAAAATCATTGCAACACCTGCTGTAAAACGTTTAGCAAAAGAGATGGGGATAGATATTAACAGAGTTGTAGGAACTGAAGAAGAGGGAAGAATAACTGAAAAAGATGTTAAATTATACTCAAAGTTAGAAGTACAAAGCAATGAAGAGAGGATTGCATTCAGGGGAACAAGAAGAACTATAGCAGAAAGATTATCAGAATCTTCAGATAGAGTAGTTCAGGCATGGATTATGGAAGAGATTGATATGACCAATGTGACTGAATTAAAAAATAAATTAAAAGAAACGTCTACTGAGAAGATAAAATTGACGTATATGCCATTCTTTGTTAAAGCAGTAATTAGATCGCTGAAATCGAGTCCAATAATTAATGCTTCATTAGATGAAGAAAAAGAAGACATAGTAATAAAAAAGGACTATAATATAGGGATTGCAACAGATACAGAGCAAGGTTTGCTAGTGCCGGTAATAAAGAGAGCCCAAGACAAAGATATTACTACAATAGCTAAAGAGATAGAAGAGTTATCAAGACAAGCGAAAACAGGGAAATTGAAATTAGCAGATACACAAGGCGGAACATTTACTATTACAAACATCGGTGCAATTGGAGGAATATCATCTATTCCGATTGTAAATTACCCCGAAGTAGCAATACTAGCAATAAATAAGATTATGAAGAAAGTAGTATTATGGGAAGGGGAAATAGTTGCAAGAGATAGAGTTTACCTGTCATTGTCGTTCGATCACAGAGTATTAGATGGTGCAGATGTGGCACGATTTTTGAATTCAATTAGGAAATGTTTAGAGGAACCAGAGGGTCTGATGAAGGATGAACAGACTTAATATAATAGATTTAGGATTAACTGAATATCAACGTGCGTTAGATATACAAAAAACACTAGTTAAAAAAAGACTAGATGGTTCAGTTACAGATACATTATTGTTACTTGAACATCCTCATGTAATAACACTAGGAAGGCAAACAAAACCGGGTGATGTTCTAGATGATTCAATGCCAATTGTAGAGATAGACAGGGGAGGAAGTGCAACTTATCACGGACCAGGGCAGCTAATCGGGTATGTAATAATTGACCTAAGAAGAAAGGGGATTTCAGTACCTACTCTAGTTACGAAAATTCATGAGAGTCTAATCAGAACATTAAGTGAATTAGATATTAAAGCAGAAAGAAAAAGAAAGAAACCAGGAGTTTGGATTGAACAGAAAAAGATAGCGTCAATTGGATTATCGGTAAGAAATTGGATAACATATCATGGATTTAGCCTTAATGTTGACACTGATTTAGAAAAATTTAAGATTATAAGACCATGTGGTTTTGATAGTCAGATTATGACTTCAATAAATTACAACAAGAAAAGGAAATATTCCATGGAGATGATTAAATCAAGCACAATAAGAAATTTTGTAGATGTTTTTGACTATTATAAAATTGAAAAGAAATTAACGGCAAGACAATAGTAATTAAGTAAATTCTTCTAATAACTGCTCAGCAATACGTTTACCTGTATCGAGTGGTTGATTTACCAATGGGCCGTCTTGTAAAGCAGGTTCGTCAGCATCATAAGTAGGTTTGTCAGCTTTATAGAAAACACCAATAGGAATCTTTGATTCCCATTCATAAGATTTTGACATAGATTGTTTTAGATCATTAGTATCATGTTCTTCATCCTCTAATGTATAAACACGATCACGAAACCATTGATAAGTTTGGATTTTATTATAAGTAACACAAGGACTAAGGACGTCAACTAATGAGAATCCTTTGTGAGAAAGTGCATTTTCTATTGTAGTAGACAAGTGATCTGGATTACCAGAGAAACCTCTTGATACATATGTAGCACCAGAAATAAGAGCAAGGGCAATAGGATTAACAGGTACTTCTAATAAACCAGAAGGAGTAGATTTGGTAACCATGCCTCTTTCACTAGTAGGTGAAGCTTGGCCAGTAGTTAAACCGTAAATTTGATTATTCATAACGATGTATGTGATATTGATATTTCGACGCATCGAATGAATAAAATGACCCAGTCCAATTCCATATCCATCGCCATCGCCGCCAGTTGCAATAACAGTTAAGTCGGTATTAGCAAGTTTAATACCATTAGCGATAGGAAGAGAACGACCATGAAGTCCATGGAAGGCATAAGCATTTACAAAGCCTGGAAGATTTGAAGAACATCCTATGCCAGCCGATATAACAACATTTTCTGATTTAATTTTTAGACGAGCAAGAGCAGTATGTACACCACGTAAAACAGCAAAATCTCCGCAGCCTGGACACCAAGTAGGAGTAATTTCAGATTTATACGCTTCAAGTTTAACAGGTTCAACTACCAACTAAATCAAGTCCTCAACTTTATCTATAATCTGATTGGGATAAAAAGGCTCTCCGTCATATTTAAAAAGAGTGTGATTAATTTGGAAGCCGGTTTCCATAGAGATCAATTTAGACAATTGGCCAGTATAATTTGCTTCTATAATAAGAGTGTCTTTACTATTAGAAAGAATTTCCTTAATTCCTTTTTGTAAAGGAATCAAATATTTAATATGAAGATGATTGACACTTTTAGAATTGTTTTGAAGAATTTGTATCGCCTCATGAACAACATTATAAGTAGAACCCCAGCTAACAATTGTAAGATCTGCATCTGCAGGTCCTTCTAATTTTGCAGCCGGAAGTTGTTCCGCGATGAATTTCATTTTTCTCATACGTTTAAGCATAATTTTTATACGTGTTTCGGAATCAGTGAATACATCGCTAATTATATTTCCATAATCATCATGTTCGTCACTAGAAGCTTGAAACACAGTACCAGAAGTACCAGGGAATGCGCGAGGAGACACCCCAGTATCGGTGTATTGGAATCGTCTATAAAGTTTATCAGAATCATTTGAAGTTACAATTTCTCCACGTTCAATAGTAGAATTAAAGTCAAGATTACCTATTGATTCCATATGTTCGGACAGAAATAGATCAGAAAGAATAATAACAGGAATTTGGAACTGATCGGCTAGATTAAATGCTTCAATTGTTGAATAAAAACAATCCTCAATAGTAGATGGTGCAATTATAACTTTAGGAAAATCACCTTGTGAAGCGCCAATAGCTTGAAACAGATCGCCTTGTTCAGTTTTGGTAGGTAGGCCCGTAGAAGGACCGCCACGCATAGAATTAATAATTACAATAGGAGTTTCAGTTTGTCCTGCTAGACCGATAGCTTCGGTCATTAGTGCAAAACCGCCACCAGATGTTCCAACCATAGAACGAACGCCTGCAAAAGAAGCACCAATTGCCATGTTAATGACAGAAATTTCATCTTCAGCTTGTTTAACAACCATGCCAGACTTTTTAGATTGGGCAATTAGGTAATGCAAAATTGAAGAGGCGGGAGTCATAGGATATGCGCAATAGAATTTACAGCCAGCAAGGATAGAACCAAATCCAAGTGCTTGATTTCCAGTAAGCACCGGTCGTTTTGTATTATAATCAGGATTTAAATCGAAGTCGAAATCAGGAAGATTTGATTTGGAATATTCATAACCTGCTTCGATGACTTTAAGATTGATTTCCATGACTGATTGTTTCTTTTTGCCAAAATAATCACGAATAACGGCATTCATAACATTAACGTCAAGATCAAGTAGTTGAACAAGTGAACTAAGAGCGACAGTATTTTGGAGTATAGGATTTCGTCCTATATCTTTAAGAATCTCATTGACAGGTAATGGGCAGAGGGTTACACCCTTCGGTACTTTATCAGGATCAGGTTTAATTTTATCACTATTATACAAAACAGCCCCGCCAGAAACTACGTCGACAATGTTACGTTGGAATTCCAATGGATTTAGAGCAATGAGGAAATCGACTTTATTTCCATGAGAAAGTATCTTATCTCTCCCTGCTCGAAGCTGAAGATATATGAATCCTCCACGAATAACTGATTGATAGCTATTATAGGCAAGAAGATGTAATCCACTTCGTGAACAGATTTTTGCAAATGATTCACCAGTAGAAGCAATACCATCTCCTGCAGCACCTCCGACTCGTATAACAACTTCGTGTTTTGACATATCTTAAGATAATTGCAAGATGTACATTATTTAACCTTACGAATTAAAAATTTAAGTAATTTATCGTCTTTATTAAAGAAAAGTAATTCATTTTCTGACTTATTTATCCATGATTTGATATCTTCTTCAGCTACTGGGTCGTCTGCAAATACTTCGAGAATTTCGTCAATGTTCATTTCTTTAATAGTTTGTCTTGTTCTAAAAACCGGTTCAGGGCAAAGTAGTCCTTTCATATCAAGAGTTTTATTAGGTTTAGCGTAGGAATCTTCTTGCGACATAAGCAATTTCCCTCACTCTTCAATAAATAGTTATTTAGTGTTATATATATCATACAAGAAGACTAGGAAAAAGGATAAAATTTGAGCTTTAGATTACCAAGAGGAATGAGGGACATAGAAGAAAATGAATATGCTAAAATTGAGAAGGTAAGAAATGCATTCAATGAGACATGTAGAATATTTGGTTTTAAAAGATTCATGCCATCTCCAATAGAGATGCTTTCGACTTTAGAAGTAAAGAGTGGACCAGGAATAAAGGAGGAAATCTATCATTTTAAAGACAAGAAAGGAAGGGATCTAGGTTTAAGATTTGATCTAACTGTAGGAATAACACGTCATATAACTGGGAAAAAAGATTTACGAAGGCCATTTAGAGTAGGTACTTTTGGAGACATGTTCAGATATGATGAACCGCAAAAAGGAAGATATAGATGGTTCCATCAATGGAATGCAGAAATTTATTATACTATAAAAGATAATCCAAGGAATCATGTTTTAGAACTGCTCAAGTTTTCAACATCATTATTTGACAAGATTGGAATAGGAAATTTTAAAATAAGATTGGGGCATAGAGAATTAGCAGAAAGTTTTGTTAATGCATTATTATATGGCAAGTTAGAACAGCCAGAGAGTAATAAACAACAAAAAGTAACTACAATATTGAGATTACTAGACAAGATTGAGAAAAAAACAGAAAAACAAATAGTGGATGAAGCAATTGAACTTGGATTAGAAGAAGAGAAAGCGAAGATATTAGTGAAATTTGGAAAGATTAAATCTAGTGATGTAAATATACTGAAACAAGAATATGCATTAGTGTTACAAGAAATAGGAATGATTGACAAGGATATAGAAGAAATATCTGACGTGATTCAAAGTCATTTCAAATTATTTGAATCAAAAATAAAGAACGTAGAATTCGATTTGGGATTAGTAAGGGGTATGGATTATTATGATGGATACGTGTTTGAGATTGTGGATTTAAACAATAAAGAAATTGGTTCCATAGCAGGAGGAGGCGAATATACTCGTTTGATTAAGAGTTTTTCTGGTCCAGATAATTTGTCGGCAATAGGAATAGCAGGAGGTATAGAAAGAACAATGGAATCAATAGATGAGAATCAAGAAAAGGCAAATAATTTGATATCGATAATATCATTGTTAGAAGAAGGGGCAGATGATTTGATCGACATATTACGTGACAATGACATACCTACAACATATAGGCAATTAGATAATGAAGATATTAAGAGGGGTCTAAAGTTTGCCGCCGCCAATAATGCAAATATTGCAATAATAATTGGAGAAAATGAACTTGCAGATGGGAAATATCGAGTTAAAGACATGAAAACAGGTAAAGAAGAACTTGTTAAGAAAGAAAGTGTCGTCGACTTCATTAAAGAATTAATATAATTATAGTGTAGAAATATATCAATGAGAAGTATCTTAATTTGTTGTTTAGCGGTTGTTATTAGTTTATTTTTAATTCCTACTGCTTTTGCTGAAGATGTAGACAATAGCAATAATTTCAATATCAATATAAAGACAGTAGATGATACAGCTACAATTACAGAGATTGCAATTCCTAAAGGTAATAACAAAACAATTAGAATAGATTTACCTAAACAGAATTCTGCATTCAATGGAACTGTGGCTCTTGAGATCGAGGGCAATCCTAGTGGATTGAGTTATTCTTTCACTTCAACTTCAATAACCGGCTGGCAGGGAACTACTGGATTACATTCTACTTTAACTCTTTCACCGCAGCTTTCAGCATTGAGTGGTAGCTATCAGATAACAATCAAGGCAATAAATAGTAATAATTCAACAGATTATGCGCAAAGAACTATAACATTATTCATTTCGGATTTTGAGATAACAGCTTCTCCGACAATAGTATCAGTTAGACCTGGCGAGCAAAAGGATGTGTCAATAACTATAAGTTCTAAAAAAGATGATGTAAACAATAATCTCGATACAAAATTTTCAGGCAGTGTTCAACTATTGTCTACATCTATGTCAGGAGCAACTATAACATACGTGGACGATGTTGTGAATGTTCCAGAGGGTGGAACTGCATTTGCAACGGCAAGAATAACAGTAAATAGTAATGCAGAATCAAATGGAGAAGGAGTTTTCGTTGACGTGGTAGCAAAAATTGGTGACTTGCAACACACTGTAACATTCAAAGTAAAGATAGAATCAAATCCATTGTCAATAGGTTTAGAAGTTAGTCCCAATCCTGCAATTGTTTTTCAACCTACATTTATAACAGCTACCATTACTGACGCATCAGGTAATCCAGTAAATGACGCATCAGTAACATTCAACCGAATGGCTGGAAATGGAACGTTTGCGGATGGCGGAACATTTACAACTCTCACAACAAGTTCTGATGGAAAGGTTTCTGCTACTTTTACTACGAGAACAAAGGAGACTCTTTCAATTCGAGTCTCAGCAGTAAAGACCAATTATGTCGCGGGTGAACTTACAACACAGATACCCGTAAAAGGTGGTTTTGTAATGTCTATCACGCCTGCACAAGAACAAATTAATGCAGGTGACTCAAAAGCAGTAACATTAACGATTACATCTACAGATGGATTCAGTTCACCAGTAGAACTGTCTTACGAGGATGTAGTATCGGGATTTACAGTATCATTTTCGGAAGTTAGTCTCATACCTGAAGCAAATGGAGCATTATCTACTACAGTTACAATATTTGTTTCAGACAATGTTCAATCAGGTGATACAACAATTGTAATAAAAGGAAGATCGGGTGGATTAACTGCAGATGTATCTATAGGAATCAATGTTCCTAAAGCAGAATTTACTTTATCCATTAGTGAATCGCAAAATGAGATCATTACTTGGCAAGGAGATATTGTAAAGATAGATATGGTGTTGACGTCTATAGGAGGTTTTGATGGTACTGTACAATTAAGTACCAACATAGATGACAAACCAAATATGGATGTTGAATTTTCACCAAGTTCTGTTTCATTGAGTAGTGGAGAATCAAAACAAATTTCTTTACTTGTAACAACAACGTCGGCAACAGAACCTATAGATAAATTACCGATAGTTATTACAGCAACGTCATTAACTTCTGAGACTACAACAACGGCATGGTTACAGATATTAGAACTATTCGAGATTGTAATTGATTCAGACAGTAAAAATGATGGAAGCAGGATAGCAACAATAGTGATTGATGGTGTAATAACACAACCAGAACAACTTCCTGTCACAAAATATTTGAGGGAAAATAGTGAATTAACGGTAAAGATTACACTGGACATTATTGATGAAACAGAAGGAACAAGGTATATTTTTACGGGATGGAATGATCAGACGAATACTTTAGAAAAAACTATAGAAATTAATGCTCCATTAACAGTGATTGCAGAATTTGATAAGCAACATTACATAAACATCAGGTCAACTCCATTAGGAAGTATGATTGGTTTACTAGACATAGAAGGTTCAGGTTGGCATAAAGAGAATGCATTAATTGGATTGAATACTGACGAGATACTAATCGTGATAGAAGATGAATCTAGGTATAGATTTGATAAATGGAGTGGTTCAATTGAATCAAACGACAGGAATATAGAATTACTAGTTGATGGACCAAAATTAATTTATGCAGATTACATTTTACAGTATAAAATAACAAAAATAATTGAACCGTCTTTTATTGCAGATATAATAACAACGTTTAATGAACAATGGATCGATAGTGGAACAGAACTATTACTTGAAACAACAAAGAAAGCTGACGAATATGGATTCATGCAATGGACGATAACAGGAAGCAGTTTCGATATAACAAGGACTACTAATCCGACAACTATCGCCGTTAATGAACCATTGACTATTAGGATTCAGTACGATTTGCTTCCAATGGTGAATATAGAATCAGTAAGAATGGCAGATAATGGATTTGAAGGAGAGGGTTCACAGGCATGGGTGAAATTAGTGAATACAGAACTAAGAGGAGGGTATGTAATAATAAAAACTTCGACAAGCATTAATGGATTAATAATAGGACCTGATCAACAAGAAATATACCTTGCTCCAGGAGAGAGCAAGTTATTTGCAATTACTATGAATTATACTAAAGCCGGTAGTGGTTCAATAGACATTACATTAGAGAAAACCGGAAGTCAGGACAATAAGTTTAAGAAAGAGTTTAAGATTTTCACCATCAATGATAAAAGAGAAATAACAAATATAGGAATAGCACTAAGTTCGAAATATTTACAGCAAATTGACCAGTGGATGATTCCAAATGAGAAAGTAAAGATTTGTTCATCAGAGATCTTAGAACAATCAAGAGTCGGAGAAGATGAATCAGAATTACAGAAAGCTAAAGCAATATTGCAATTTGTATCAAATAAAATACAAATATCTACAGATGTTCCAATGAGTGCGGCAATGATGATAGAAGATTTTGGCATAATTGGATGTATTAATAGTGAAGAAAAGATAAGCGGTGATTCTAGAACTTATCAGATTTTAATGGGAAGTTTGTTAAGATCAATAGATGTGGAAGTAAGACCGGTAATCGGAGTGATGGGGACTTCTGGAGATGATATCCAAGCTAGTGCTTTAATAAATACATGGATTGAAGCAAAATTAGATGAACAATGGGTGGTCATTGATCCCATAAATAATCTCATAGAGACTGAAATTGTAAGACCAATAAATGTAGAGGAAGGCAAGTCATATAGACAAAGATATTCAGATATTCCTGAAAACGGAGGAATATTGGCAGCCATGATTTATGATTGTATAACTATTTGCAATGTAGATGTATCTGACGAGTATAGAGGTACAGAATCGCCAACAAGACTTGGCTCAATCTTATTTGTAGATGGAGATGTTGAGATAGAAGTAAGAGATTCAAATGGGAATTTTATTGCAAATGGAACATTGAGTAATTACAAATGGCTTGATAAAGATGTGCCTTTGAACAATAATAGGCAAATTAAGTTAATTTTGTTGTCTGAGGGGGTAGATTTAGAATACATAATAATGAGAATCAATGGAGAATTAGGAAAAGAATTTGAAATTAACGGAATGCGAGTAATTAATTTTGAACCGCAAACAAAGTCAATTAAATCTGCATTAATTTCAAAGACTTCGTCTGACTTTAAATTGGTAGCATTGGGAGAAGATTTCATAATTGCGGAATTCGACTTACTAGGGTTTGATGATCAACCGATTGAAATTTTATCAACTTCGTCAGTAGTAGAACATTTAGAACAAAAAAGATTAAATGCAATTCGTATAACAATAATTAGTCATTCAGATATTGATGAATTAATCATACTAAAATTTTCAGATGGAATACTTTCAGAGATGGAATCCGAATCATCAAGTATTGTAGCGATCATTAATGGAATAGAATCTCCAGTAGAGATAATTGATGATGGAGTAGTAATAACAATCATAATAGATGACCTGCAGAATCAAAATGAGAATATAATAACGTTATACTTTGCTTCTTATAGTATGAATTTTGAGCTAAGAGACCCATTCAATCAGATAATTAGAAATGCGGATATCACCATGATAGGAGAATTTATGAATAGGACGCAAACAAGTAACGAAGGAATGTTTACTAGACTAATTCCAGGAAACTATGATTTTATTGTAGAGTATAGAGGAGAGCAAGAAATTATTTCAGAGAGAATCACAAATAGAGATATATATGTAGAAATCAATCTTTATCGTTCAGACACTATGATAGTATTCTTTATAGCTATTATATTTACTGTGATTCTAGTTGTAGCATACAGTATAGAAAAAGCGTTTGCAAGAATTTTACCGGAATATAACAACAAGAATACTAATTCATTTTAATTAGATTTTAACAACTTATTGAGATTTCGATCGTATGTAGTGATTGTATTCTCAAGTTTTTTAAGGTCGTCTTCACTAATTTGGAATTCATTCCACAAATCAAGTTCTTTAATATATTCTTTAAAACGATCATAACCAGGTTTAACTGTTTCAACTATGTTTTCTAATTTAGCACCTCCAAGAAGTAATAATACGTCCAACCTATCAGAATTCTCTTTAACAGGAACGATTTGAATCAGAGATTCTTTCAAGGAAGGAAAACGTTTTCGATTCCATGCATTATAATCATCTTCTAGACGCTTAGCAGATACAGTATTAAGAACAGATTCAGGAACACGAATAACAGCAATATTCAATATGATAGATTCGTACTGGAAGGGAGAAAGCGGAAAATATGCTGCGTCGTCTAGTATATTTTTTAAATTGTCATAGATTTCATAACTTCGACCATAAACATAGACCGGTGAGAAAGCTAGAACTTTGAGAGACTTTGCCATTTTACCAAGACTATTTATTGCATGTCCATTACTAGTTAACAAACTAAGAATTCTTGGAACTAAGATGTCACATCCTAATTTTTTACCTGAACGGTCTATTCCAATCATTTTGCTAAGTGAATCACCTTGTAAAACAATAAGCATATCGCCCGAAGTCTTTTGATTTTTTACTAAACGAGAAATGCCACAATACGCATTGAATTGTACTTGATCAGTGTCATTATTAGATGGGAGGGAAGCAAGAACTATTCGTGAAGATTTAGGATTAATGTGTTTGATCTTTTTAATTAAGGGAAGGGTAAGTCCTGAAACTAGTGTTTCTCCGATTGACCCAGTAATAATAGCAGTCTGTTCATCAATATTATTATTAATGCCAACCCGACGAATTTTATCTTCAAATTTATCAAATTCAGAAAAGGTATTTTCAAATTCACTCCAAGTATTGATATTAGAATCATAATCTTTATCGATTAGATAATAATTAGAATCGATAGAAGTAGATTCAGTTGAATCAAAAGAATTTTTTTCAGAATCAATAAAATCAACTAATAAATGATTTAATCGTTCAGGATGAATAGAATTTTTAAATGAAAGAAGCGTCTGTGAGCCAAAATCCCCAATACCAAAGTTAATTACTTTATGAAGATTTTTGACTTTAACCGAATTAAGATTATCGATCAAAAGTGAAAGTTCTTTTTTAAAATTGATTAAAGGAAGATTACAAGTTGCGCATTCTTCTAAACCACGAACATTCTTGTGATCGTCAGGGCATAAAATAAAAGAATTGTAAGAAAGATTTCTAGATGTAGGACGAGCCATAATAATGTATATCATATAAAAGAATAAAAATAATTGGGTCAGATAGGCATAATTCCTATTAATTATTAATTAATAGTAAGATATATGAAACGACAAGACAAAGATATTGAATATAAATCAGTAATACTGGAACAGAGTAACAGGAATATAAAAGGTCGTTTAATGGTAACAGGGAATAAAATTTTATTTCAGAAAAAAGTTGGTTTAATATCAAAAAAATATGAAACTGAATTTCAGACGATAATTGAATCAATAAACAAAATCGAAAAAGAAAGTTATTCGAAAATTTTAATTACAGATAGAGAAAAAGGCATTACAGTAAAATTTATTTTAGATACGCCAGTTGAGGCGAATGAAATTAGTGATAAAATTAATAATACAATAGATCGATTAATTCTTGATATTGAAGAAGGGAAAAAGGATGAGATGGATCAGAGAATCAATCTAGCAAATTATTCAACCTATGTTTATGATATTTCATTAGAATTATGGACTGCAATTAGTTTGTTATTCATAATTATGAAAGAAACAATAGACAATAATTGGGATGAAGTTGATAGAAAGGTGGAAGATTTCAAAGAAATAGTAGCAGAATTAGAGAATAATAAAGTGAATATCAATGGTGATGCAAAAAATATTATAACGTCAATTAAAAGTAGAGATGATTTAACGATAGTGAATTCAATCAGAGTGTTGATAAAAACATTAGGCGAGTCGTTACAAAGTCCTTTACCATATAGTGAATGGAGGGAAATTAGTTCAGTCATGAAACCAAGTTGGGAGAACTTACAATTTTTTTATCTCTTTACGGTTGCAATATTTGAATCATATTATTTTGAGAACATGAATATGGATGAAGAGAAGAAATCATCTAAAGCAAATGTAATTAAATACATTCCAATAGTGAATGGGCATTTTTCAGATCAATTATTTGATAAAACAAAATATTCGACAAAAACACTCAGAGAAAGTAATGATACAATTGAGCAATTAATAGATGAAACTACTGATAGATTGCAAGAGTTGTTGAAAGATTCTTTGAAGAAAGTAAGTTTGTTAAATTAGGGTTATTTATTTTTCAATAATGTATTTTTAGATGTGTCGAATGTAACATTGGATTTACCATAAGCAAATAGTTGCAAATACTGTACCGCGTATTTACTCTTTACAGGCAATTGCCTAGGAATAACTTTCCCTTCGATACTAATTAATGAAGAGATCAATGGTTCAATATTAACATAATTTAAGATAAATTCATTCATAATTAGGTATTTCTTGAGCGTAGTGGCTTCATTTTCAATAATTTTTATGCCATATTCGATATTTGACAATCTATCTGACAAATCAGTTTGTGCCTGATCGTCAAGTCGTCTGAGAGAAGATTCGATTTCAGAAATCAGTTGTGTATCTTTACCCCATTGAAAATCTAAAGGAACACGTGTGTCATTGCGTTTTTCAAATTCTCTCAATAATCGTAATAATTCGCCAATAACAGTATGTGTACCTGTTTCAAGAAATTGTAACATAGACATAACATCAGGCAGATATAGAATTCCATTAAAGGTAGAAAGTTGCTCATAATGGATCTGAATCTGTTTAGCAACATCAATAGTTTCAATGTCGGTCGGGGTTTGACCCAGAGATTCATTCAATGGAATTACATTATATTCGTGCATTTTTAATGAACGTTCAATTAAACGTTTAAGATTCGTAATAGTTTTGTGCATTAGTGGATTATAGCGTTTATGAAGCGAAGCAATTGTAATAAGAAGAGCATCTAAAGCTTGTGAGCCTTTTCCTTGTAGAATGAAGTTTTCACTAATAGAAATAGAAGTGAATTCCAGCGTAGAATCAAATTCTTTTTGTACAACAGTAACAAGATTTTCTGCAACACGAATAGTATTCTGAGATACTTCCAGAAAATAGTCGTTTAATTCACGTTGATTATTTAAAACGTCGTCAAATGCAATGTCAGAACTATAAGATAAATGGTCAGAGTTTATAGATGGAAGATTAGTAATACCAAGTTTTTCAAGCTTAGTTACAATATCTTGACATTTATCAAGTTGATCATTATGAAAATTGATGACCTTAAGGTGTAATGAATCATTTCCAGACATTTGAGAATCAGAGAAAACGTGAATTTTTTCAGATTTTTCTTTGAGTCCTGAATAAGAGAGTGTGGATAATCCATCAAGAGTAATAGAAAGTTCTTCTTTGAATTCGCCAAGAGAGGTTATTGCATTACTAATATCAATACCAGGGCATATTTCCTGAATTTCCTCTAGTTGTGAACCAGAATTATCAATACTATTGAGATAATTATTGCATTGTTCTTTAACTAATTCAGTGAGTTCGGCACCTTTTGATCTTCTAGAAAGATTGATAGAGGATAATGATATTGCAACACCAATTGTACCCGCGGCAAGAATAGATTTGAATGAATTAGATGAGTTAAAACCAGTAGAATAGTCAAAAGGAATTTGCATGGCTTGTAAAGGAACAATAAAGAACAGTGTGCCAACAATAAGAGTAATTACATAAGAATAACTGGGCAATATACTTAATTCAATACCACGTTCATCCATCCACGGCCATAGTTTATCTAGAATAGATATAAAAGAAAGAGACAGAATCAAAAGGATTGGAATAAATAACAGAACAAGATTATCGATTAGAACAAACAGATATGAATTAAAGAGGTTATTTTGTAGAGAAAATAAACCGGAAAGAGATTCACTAAGAGCAAATTCATTAAAAGACAGCAACCTAGGACTAGTTTCATAAACAATTTGTGAGAACATAGGAATAGTAGAATCAGATATAAGAGAATATATTGCCTGTGGCCTAGTATTGAGATTAATTGATAATGTTTCTGCTAATCCAAGTGCATTAAATGGAATAAATATAATTAGGAATGAAAATAAAAGTCCAATATTTTTTGAGAGGTTATTAGTTTTTTTAATTACAGCATAAACAAGCATAAGAGGTATTGAAATAAAATAATATGGAGTTAGGAATAAAGTTCCAGCAGTTAAACCAAATATTAGAGTGAAAATATTATCTGAGTCATTTAATGCTTTAGCAATAAAGACGCCGATAACGAAGAAACTAAGTAATAACCACCAAAAAGGTATTGATGTTTGATAAAGATACGCAGGAATAAACAGAATAAATGAGATTAGAAATCCAGAAGTTATTGACCTGAATCCAATAAAAGCAGAAAGAATTGAAATAAGAAATACAATAGGAATTGGATATAATGGAACAACGTATAGAATAATTAGACTAAATAAGAAGATTGAACTAGCAAATAGAATCTTTTTTAGATTTTTACGATATTGGTGTTCTCGTTCAATAGCATTATCGATATCAGAAGATGGTCGGAATCCAACTTTATCAATTACAGAAGAATTGATTAATTTAGACAATCTTTATCTCCAAAATATCAGAGAATTATGAACTGGTATCCTCAATCCGTTTAGTGCTTTTAAGTTCATGACCAGGAGTTACATGAACACCTTGTTCTAACAAATAGGAATGAGATAGGAGTCTTTCCCCTTGAGTAGTTTGATTATACAGGATATCCATTTCTTTGAATGTTTCTAGATCTTTGACACTAGCTTTTGCAGCAATAATTAGAAATCTCATAGTCCAAGGATCAGTTGAATCAACTTCGCGTATGTAAATACTTTTGGAAGCGTCTTGTTTTACATAACCAGATAACATAGTCTTAGCTTCATCACTCAGGTCTTTATCCCATAAACCACGAGGACTTACTACAGTAAACCACAGATAATCAGTTCTGTATTCAGCAGTTAGACCCATTGTAGCAGGAATTCTGAATATACCAAGGGCTCCAGAGAGATATTCCTTAAGATGTTGTCTATCAATAATTTCGTTGAGCATATTCTCTTGTGTAAGAGAGGCTTCATCTTCCAGAAGTATACGTTGCATAATTTTTAGTTGTTCGCCTTCAGTTAATTCAGCAACACGATCATAATAACCGCGATCTCGCATAGACTCATTCATTTTCTCGTAATAGGTATTTTGAAGAATAGAAGCTCCAGTTAATAATTTTCTATATGAAGAGGCTACTTCGAATTTTCTTTCAATATTTTGATATGCAGAAAGTTTTGACTGGATAGTTTGACGTTCTTCAGTAATCGCAGTGAGTTGAGAATTTATAATATTTAATTCATGCTCGAGATCTGATGCTTTACCTTGCATATACTTCTTTTTTGGACCTAGAAATCCAAATCTAATTTTCTTTGCTTGTCCGCCTACTCTGACTTTTTCTTGTTCACGACTACGTTTTTTAATTGTAAGGTTTTCTTCTTCAACTTTTAGTTCCTCTGTTCTTTCAGTTGTTAGTCTTTTCATAACTTGGCAATCACCAAGTCGTGCATCAAGAGTCTTAACTTCAGTTTCAGTAGGAGACAGTAAAGAAGACAGAAGTGCAAAGTTTATGACAAGTTCAGGATTACTAATTCGTTCTACTGCAATTTTCATTCGTTTATGTAGTTCAGTTTTTTCTGATTTGTCAAGTGTTTTATTAAGTTTATCCGCAAGATTACTGATATTAAGATATAATTGTAAACCAGTAAGATATTGATCAATAAGTTCAACTAGATTGATAGTATCAGTAATAATTTGATTTTGTCTTGGAGTAAGTTTTTGAGCACTAGGCAATGTGTTGCGTAAGTCTTCGGTTAATTGCTTAACTTTATCTTGTAAAGTATTATAATTTTGAGA
Source organism: Nitrososphaerales archaeon (assembly GCA_047517285.1). Lineage (GTDB taxonomy): Archaea > Thermoproteota > Nitrososphaeria > Nitrososphaerales > UBA57 > UBA57. Next base: position 68,921 of record JAKZTE010000002.1, read on the forward strand.
TAAGTTACTACTAAGGGATACTAGTTCTTCTGATAGAGTTCTTATCCTAGCTTCTACAGTGCCATCTGCAGCATCCAATCCTATTGATAAAACGGATCTGGACAAGTCACCTACTAAAGTACGTGTAGAAGTTTCTGCTCCACGAATATGCATGAGTAATTCGGCCTCCATAGAAATCCCCTCTCCAAGGAAGCTTTGAACGTTTTCTTCAAATCTTGATTCATCATAGGTATTTTTCTCGATAGAGATGCCTCGATATACTGCTTTTAATTCATCGTACGATGAATTCATTACATCGATGAGTCCTTTAGATTGTTCATTTCCTGAGTAAATTTCTAATTTTTCTTTTCTTAGTTCACGTAAACGGTCTAATTTATCAAGATATATTTTAGTGAGTTCAATAAATTCAGCAACTGGATAAGAAACTTTCAGTGTAGAAATTACATTGACCCATTTTCCGCCTAAATCTACATTAGAACCGATATTACTGAATAGATCTGCCAAGTCAAAATTCAGAGATTTCATCAATATATCAACTATAGCCTCATCGACTAACTTACGAGCGTCAAGTACACTTCCAGTTCTACTATAAGCAGGACCAAGAGACATCATAAGAAAAGCCGTAAACGGATTTTTATATGGTTCTCCATAAGCGCTAACAATATTATGATTTAGAGATCGATCGATAGCATATTCATGTTCAAGAAGAGAAGAATAACAAGAAGCGCCTTTAGCAGGAGGGTCGTCACCGCTACAAGGGAGAATGGCCAATCCAATAATTGGTATTCCACTACCTATTTTTTTTCTCAGATGTCTTGCAAAGTCTAATGCAGTACCACTGCCTGAACCGCCACCAAGGCCATAAACCAAAAAGATAATTGGCTGAATAGTAGACGTAAAGACCTGTTCTTTAAATTTATCCATATAACCGTCGACAAGTTTGAGATGATGATAATTCAATCCATAAATCGCTTTAGATAAAGCGCGTTTTCTTCCAACTCCTCCAGCAAGCGGAGGAATTTCCATAGACGAAGAGAGCCAAGGTGTATAATGTTCAGGTACAACTGCACCTTCACGTTCAAGAAAATCTGGATAGGCTTTAATAAAATCAAACATTGATTCCGGAGTAGGGAATTTCATAGTTTTACTTACAAGATGTATTTTATCAGCAGGAATTCCATTGGTTTTTAGGTTTTCAGATAGATTCTTGTAAGCCATATCAAGACTACGTATATCATGATCTGCAACATCTAATGCAAGCAGTGAAATTTTGATTCCGTCGATTTTCAATAGGGGAAGTAAATTATCGTGATTTTGTATAAATGTTTCAATTACATTTGCACCTGTGCCTCCGAGGCCAACAATTTGTATGGAACTAGTATAATCTGAAGGCAAAGTAATCACTATATTAATTCTTTAAGCTCCCTTTTAATTGTTTCAAGATCGTCAGATAGAGATTTATCGATTCGAGATGCTTTAATTAGTAAAAGATCCAATTTGTCTGCTTTTTCAGAAACACTTGAAGACAGATAAGAACTAGAAGATCTAGTTCGAACAAATAATAAAGCAAATGCAATAGTTGTAATACCAAGTATAGCACTTGCAATAATAAATAATGTAGTTGTACTAGGTGGTGCAGGATAATCTGAATCAGGGATGGTGTTAAGAAGTTGTATTGCATCGTCGTATAATCCAAAAGTAGTAAGATATTCCGCTTCTGAAACTATTTCAAGAGCGAGAAAATTATATTTTCCTTCCATAGATATTGAATCTAGTTTTTCTAATTTAGATTGTAAAAGTGCATCATAAGAAATAATTGTTTGATCGGTAATCGTATATGTACGTTCGTCAAGAATTTCCATAGAATCAAGAGACATCACGAGTAGAGGGACAAGTTCAAGAGCATGAACGGTTTTATCCATATCAATTACATCTTTTTCAGTTATGGATTCAGGAATTTTTCCATCTAAAGTAAATTGGGCAGTTCCTTCAACTGCTTGAAATGTAATTGATGGAGAACCAGGAGTCCAGATAGAAGTATCTACACCTTGATAGTTATTATTAAGAGTCCAAAAAGAATTTCCAAATTTTTCCATACTGGTTGTTAATAAAATATTATCAGATAATGTAGCACCAATTTCTATTTCAAAATTAATAGTATAAGAACCACCTGCAACAAGAAATTCATCAGTGACGTCATTACCATTTGGATCAAGAACGGTGAAATTTGTTAGGACCGCAGGGGCTTGAGCATAGGATGCAGGTAAAAGAACCGCTGAGAGAAATATCGAAATAATCAAAGTACTGAATTTATGATTAGTCATTAAGTGCATGTACATATTATCAATTATTCGAATATATATATTCACTAAATTTCGAGCTCTAGTAAACTACTTTTTTTATTAATTAGAAGAAAATGCTTCACTAATTGCAGAGTTTGCATCTTTGGCAATAAAAAAAGTGCCAGAGGGCATTTGAGATTTAGAATTAATCAATAAATCAACCACACCACCAGTATTCGCTAAAAGAATAACTTTTTTATTAAGATTCATAGCCATCGAAAGTTCAGACAGAGTGCCCCAACTTCCAGCAATTCCTATTACAACATCGGCCATACTTACAACAAAAAAATTTCTTATTTTACCAAGAGACGTATTAATAATTATATCAGTATATGGATTAGCGTCAGATTTATTTTCATTTGGTAGTATCCCTACAGCAATACCATTAAATTTTTTTACTCCACGAGAAACAAATTCCATTACACCGCCCATACCACCGCACAAAAGAATTCCATGGTGTTTTCCGATTTCTGAACCAAGATTTTCTGCAATATTGATAACAGATTGAGATGTAAGTACATTACTGCCACATACAGCAATGCGTTTTGATAATGATTTAGACCAGATAATTGCCACGGTGATAGATTAATGGATCAAGATTTTTACTATTTAATATTTTGATTTTTCCAACGAATATATTATGATCGCCTGCAGGAATAATTTTTTCCACAGTACAATCAATATAACCCAAAGAATTTACAATAATTGGAGAACCGGTTATCTTGGTTGTAGTTTTTACACCATAAAATCGGTTTTTGTTATTTGGGTCAGAAAATATTTTACTAAGATTTTTCTGTTTTTTATTAAGTATGTTAATAGCAAAAATTTTACTTTGTTTAAGAATTCTATTAGATTCAGTTTTTTTATCTATACAAATAAGAACTAGTGGGGGGTCCATTGATAAAGAGGAAAATGCATTTACGGTAAGTCCATGATGCTTATTATTAAGACAAGTAGTTACAATTGTAACGCCAGTAGCGAATGAGCCAAGTGTTTTTTTGAATTTATTCCTAGAAACAGTCACAAGTTCTTTTCGTATTTCAAGAATATATAATTATATACAACAAGACTTTTTTGATAATAAGGTATTTTATAATATAATGATAGATTGCATGAAGTGTAAAATGAGTAAAGAATCCATCGAAGTAATGAATTTTAAGGGGGATTTAGGCGTGGAAATTCAAGAATCAGTTTGTAATGAATGTTTTTTGGAATGGGAGAGCGATATGCAGATGAAAGTAATGAATGAATTTAAATTAGATTTATCGAGTAAAGAGCATAGAGATTTTCTAATAAAGAAGATGAAGGAATTTTTAACTTTAACAGAAACTGAATTATTAGACCCGTGAACGTAAAACGTTCAGCGCAGAACCTTGTTTAAACCATTCAATTTGGGAATTACTATATGAATGAATTAAAATAATTTCTTCGCTAGTATCATCATCATGATTAATAATTCCAACTAATGTTTTATTCTCAGAAAAATTATCCAGGTCTTTAACAGTTATCTTGTCAGATTGTTTGATTTTATCATAATCTGTTTCGTCGTTAAAGGTCAATGCAAGAACACCTTGTTTCTTTAAGTTTGTTTCATGAATACGTGCAAAGCTTTTAGCAATAACGACAACACATCCTAGATGTCGAGGAGACATTGCAGCATGCTCACGACTACTACCTTCGCCATAATTATGGTCGCCAATAATTAACCAAGGAATATCGTGGGACTTGTATGAACGAGCTATTTCAGCGAATTTACCAACGTCATTAGTTAGATTATTAATTCCAGTTCCAATATTTTTAGTAAAAGAGTTAGAAGCACCGAGTAGTAGATTATTACTAATATTATCAATATGGCCTCTATAACGTAACCAGTAACCAGCAGGAGATATATGATCAGTAGTGCATTTTCCATTTACTTTAGCAAGAATTGTAATGTTAGAATACTTTTTTGCATTCCAACTAGAAAATGGTTCTAAGAGTTGTAATCTTTTGCTGTCAGGAGAGATGGTAACATCAACTTCAGGATTAGAACTAGGAGGTATGAAAACATTTTCAGGTGAAATGAAACCATTTTTCGGAATGTCAGTAGATTCAGGAGGAGTTAATTTGAATTCATTACCTTGATCGTCTACCAGAAAATCTTTCAGTGGATTAAACGATAATCTTCCACTTAGAGATAGCGCAACTACAATTTCAGGACTAGCAATGAAATTCATGGTTTCATGACTTCCGTCGTTTCTACCAGGAAAATTCCTATTAAAAGAGGTTACAATAGTATTTCTGATATCTTGGGCTTCAGGTCTATTCCATTGACCAATACATGGTCCGCAAGCGTTTGCAAGAACTGTAGCGCCAATAGATTCAAGATTATCAAGTTGTCCGTCTCTTTGAATGGTAGCCCGAATTTGTTCAGAACCAGGAGTAACTAAAAGTGGAATTTTTGAGGTTATTCCATTATTTTGTGCTTGTTTTGCAATATCAGAAACACGAGACATATCTTCATAAGATGAATTAGTGCAACTGCCAATTAGTGCAACTGCAATATTATCGATATAATCATTATCAATTACATCTTTAGAGAGTTGAGAAATTGGTCGGGCAAGATCAGGAGTATGTGGTCCAACAACATAGGGTTCTAGATCCGATAAATTAATTTCAATAACTTTATCAAAATATTTATTAGGATTTTTTTCAATGTCGCTATCTGAACAAAGTAACTCCAAATATTTTTCAGCAATATCAGAAATGTATTGACGATTAGTAATCTTCAAATATTTTATCATAGAGTCGTCAAATGGAAATAGTGAAGAAGTAGCACCTAATTCAGCACCCATATTGGTAATAGTAGATTTACCAGTACAGCTAATGGATTTTGTTCCAGGTCCAAAATATTCTATAATAGAATTTGTTCCTCCGGAAACAGTAAGAATAGAAGCAAGGTAGAGAATTATATCTTTAGCAGAGCACCAACCACTTAGTTCTCCTGTAAGATGTACGCCTATACGTTTAGGAAGAAGAACTTCCCAATCGAAACCAGCCATAACTTCCGACGCATCTATTCCACCAACGCCGATTGCAAGCATACCTAAACCGCCGGCATTAGGAGTATGTGAATCGGTTCCAATCATTAAACCTCCAGGAAAGGAATAATTTTCAAGTAGAACTTGATGAATTATTCCAGCTCCAGGTTTCCAGAAACCGATGCCGTATTTACGACAAGATGATTCAAGGAATTGATAGATTTCATTATTTTCATAAAGAGAATGTTTAGTATCGTCAGATGCAGATGTACGGGCTTGTATTAGATGATCACAGTGAACTGTAGTAGGCATAGAAACCTCCGTTAATCCAGATTGCATGAATTGTAAGATAACCATTTGTCCAGTAACGTCTTGCAATGCAACACGATCAGGTTTGAGAAAGATATAGTCTTTACCAGTAGTGTATGTTGTGATAGAATCATAATTCATATGTCCGGTAATAATTTTTTCAGAAAGAGTCAATGGCGTAGAACTAATAGATCGTAATTTCTCAATATTGGTGCTCATTTTATCGTAAATGGCACGGATTTGTTCAGAATTGTAATATCGTTGCGTCAATCATCACTAAAATTAGGTAGTAATTTCTTTCTAATAATAATTCTGTATTATTGAAATACTCGTAAAAGTTAAATGAGTAGAATCAGCGTAATATCATACATGTCGATTACTGAATATTTCAACTGGCAGTCTTCTCTTTTAATTCTACTTTTTATATTGTCGATAGCGATGATTTTTATCTACGAATATCAAGTTAATAAATCAAAGATTTCAAAATAGACAAGCGTATTTGTCAAAAACCGCATCAGAGCTAACAACAAAAACTGACTGATATGAATTTATGCAATGTTAGAGATATCTAATATCTATCATGTCTAGTCAAGAATTTAAGAAATCTATAGAAGAAAAATATATTAAAATTGGATTTGATAAATTAACAGATATTCAAAAGAATTCCTATTCTAAAATAGTAAAAGAAGAAAATGTTTTACTGATTGCTCCAACTGGTTCAGGAAAAACAGAAGCTGCAATAATACCTGTAATAATGGGAAGCATTAATCACAAGAAGAAGAATAAAATATCTGCAGTATATATTACACCACTGAAAGCACTAAATAGAGATATATTTAGACGAATTATAAAATATGCAGAAGATGAAGGATTAAAAGTAAGTATTAGACATGGAGACACTACAAGATCAGAAAAACAAAAGATGACCAAAGAACCCCCAGATGTATTGATAACTACACCAGAAACATTAGGTATAATGATTGGTAATAAATCTACAAGGGAGACACTGACAAATACAAAATATGTAATTATCGATGAGTTTCATGAATTAATTGGCAATGAAAGAGGAACGCATTTGACACTATCGCTAGAAAGATTACAAGAATTAACACCTACTAAGATTGTAAGAATTGGTTTATCAGCGACGTTAGGAAATGTGAGCACCGGATTACAGCTACTATCTGGAGAAGCTTACAAGTCAACTGCGGTATTAGATCATACAAAAAAAGAATACGATATTGCAATCAAATACATTAAAGGAGATTTATTTGAAGTAGCGCGTGTTATTCTGAAAAGATTACGAGAGACGAATAAAGCAACATTATTATTTACTAATACGAGAGTTGAGGCTGAAGCCATAGGTTCAATTTTGAAAGCAAAGGAACCTGAATTCCCAATCGAGATTCATCATGGTTCATTATCAAGAGAAGCGAGAGAAGATGCGGAAACAAGATTGAGAAGCGGACAACCGATATTAGTGGTATGTACGTCATCTCTTGAACTAGGATTAGACATAGGCAGCATAGATAATGTTATGCAATTTGGATCTCCAAGACAAGCAATTAAACTAATACAGAGAATGGGAAGAAGTAATCATAGAACTGGCGAGACGTCGACCGGAATTATTCTCACGAATCGTATTGATGACGAATTAGAATCATTAGCGCTGATTGACAGAGTTAAACAAAAGGATATAGAAGAGATAAGCGTTCATGAAAATTCACTAGATGTGTTATGCCATCAGATTACAGGTATGTTGATGGAAAATGGAAATATAGAGATAGATAAAGTAGTTGAGATAACAAAAAGAGCCTATCCATTTAGAAATACAGGAAGAGAAGAAATAATCGAGTCTATTAATTTGTTAAATAATCAAGGGATAGTCAGATTTGATGGCAAAACAATCAGAAGAGGCTATAAGATTTATGAATACTATTATAATAATTTGTCAACAATACAAGACTCGGTTCAATTTGAGGTAATAGATATTTCAAAGAAAAGAATCATAGGAAGATTAGATCAGTTATTTGTAGGAGAATATGCAGAACCGGGTGAACCATTCATACTAAAGGGAAATTCTTGGAGAATAGTGTCGATTGATGATGACAAGATGGCAGTATATGTAGAACCCATGTTCTCAGAGGTGTCAAGAGTGCCTCATTGGATTGGAGAACTAATACCCGTAGAATATAAAACTGCACAGAGAGTTGGAATATTGAGAAGAGAAATTGGGAATAATAATGAGAATAGAATTTGTGATGAACAAAAACAAATTATTGATGATACAAAAAATACTTTAGGAATGATTCCAGATGAAAAGATGCTGGTAATTGAACAGTCAATTACAAGTAAGTCAATGGTAATACATTCATGTTTCGGTTCTAGAGTTAATCAAACATTATCTACACTACTATCAACCATAATATCTTCAAAGAATGGTTATTTAGTAGATTCAAAATCGGATGCGTACAGAATATCACTATCATCGCAGGGTCAATTATCTCAAGAATACATAAAAGAAACGCTAACACAAGAAATAGATTTTAAGAGTATATTAGAAGTTGCAGTAATAGGAACTCATCCACTTAATTGGAAAACCTGGCATGTTGCAAAGAAATTTGGGGTTGTAAGCAAAGATTCAAAATATGATAAACGAGCTGCACGTCTTATAAAAGAGAGATTCAAAAATACGCCACTAGATAGAGAAATAATGAGAGAATTAATTCTTGAGAAATATGATTTAAAAAATACATTAGAAATAATGGAGAAAATAAAACAAGAAATAATTACAATTAAATATGTAAGGGTATCAGAGTTTTCAGCTATAGCAAGGCCGATATTAGATTATGGTAAGACATTTGCAGCACTACCATTAACTGTTGAAAAAAGTATTATTGAATTAGTAAAAAAGAGATTAGAAGAGACAAATAACAGACTATTGTGTTTAACTTGTGGTAATTGGGAGACAGTGATTAAACCAAAAAATTTAATGAATGTAGATATTAATTGTCCAAGATGTAGATCAAGAATTGTTACACGAACATACGTATCAGATATGGAAATTGGAAAAATTATCAAAAAGAAACAGAAAAAGAAGAAATTAACGCGTGATGAGAACATATATTATAGAAAATTATGGAAAGTTTCATCATTAATACAGAATTATGGTAAAGAAGCAATAATTACACTGTCAGCTTATGGAATAGGCCCAGATACGGCAGCAAGGGTATTAAGAAATAAAACAGATGAAGAGGACTTATTTAGAAAGATATATTTTGCAGAAAAAGTTTATGTAACTACAAGAGGATTTTGGAAAGAATGAAAGAAGAAAGAAAAACATACTGTATTTCCCATGGAAAAGATGTTGACGGAATAGCATCCGCGTCAATAGTGAAATTAGCATATGGTGGAAAAACATTTCTTGTAAATTATGATAAGATAATAGAAACACTAGAGAAGATTCCAGATAATTCAAACGTGTATGTTTGTGATTTGGGCATGAATGATTCGATTTCAGAGAGATTTATTGAAGAATGTAATAGAATAACAAAAAAAGGTAAATTTACCTACATAGATCATCATATTTTGAAACCGAGCACAAAGAGAAAAATACTAAAAGCAAAAGTGAAATTAATACATTCTAAAAAAGAATGTGCAGGAGTACTAACATATGAATTATTAAAGAAAAAAGTGCCAAAAGAAGCGGCAATATTAGCTTGTTATGCAGCAATAACAGATTATATGGATCATCAACAAATCGCAAAAAGTTTGATTAGTAACTATGATCGTCAATTAGTATTACTTGAATCGACAATGTTAGCATATGCATTAGCATATGATGGAGCAAAACCACAGTTTGGAAATAAGATTGTTGATGCATTTCAAGAATTGAGTTTTCCGCATGAAATTAAAGATGTTCCAGAACTAGCGAATAAACAAGCAGAAAGAATGAAGAGTATAATGAAGACGGTTAATAAAGAAGCGAAATCTTACAAGAATTTTGCATGTATGGAATCAAGTAATCCGACAATAGGTTTGGTAGCAAACATGATTATAGGTGAATTAAATGTTCCCGTAGCATTTGCATATAGACATAATACTATAAATGGTCATTATGAAATGTCATTTCGTGCAAGATATGATTCAAGGGCAGAATTGGGAAAGATAGTATCTAAGATAACACCGGAACTAGGAGGAATGGGAGGAGGTCACAATAAAGCGTGTGGAGCTCGTATTCCCGATAATAAACTGAATAAATTTATCAAATTATTTTCTGCCGAATTAAACAAATAATCACGGTGCAGGTTTAATAAATCCTGAATCCATTTGGTTACGTGTGATATTACGAGAACGCGTAATGACTTCTAAGGCATTTTCATAAACTTCAGACTTGTCTAATTTGATTTGAGCCACGCCCTCTTCAATAGCTTGCATTGCTACTGCTGCCGCTTCATGAGCAAACAATTCAAGTGCGTCCATCGTAGGAACGATATGAGTCTCTGAGAGGCCTGTTTTTTCCGCATAAGAAGCAATTTCATATGCGGCTGCCAAACACATTCCATCAGTAAGTTTTAGCGCTCTAACATCGAGGGCGCCTCTGAATAATCCTGGAAAACCTAATGAATTATTAACTTGATTTGGGAAATCAGATCTGCCAGTTGCAACTATCGCAGCTCCTGCATTTTTTGCATCCCAAGGCCAGATTTCAGGTACAGGATTAGCGCATGCAAAGACAATAGGACTATCCGACATTTCTTTAATCCAAGACCCTTCAATAACCCCTGGACCAGGTTTAGACAGTGCAATACATGCATCAACATCTTGTAAAGACTCTTTTATACCACCGGCGGTTTGAGATTTATTAGTTGTTTGAGCAATATTCCATTTTATAGGATTATTCTTGAGATCTTCACGATTAAGATTAATAATACCGCGACTATCAACTACAACAATATTATTAATATCTACGCCGGCTTTAGCTAGAAGTCGGACTAATGCAACATTAGCTGCTCCACTTCCGATTAAACTAATCTTAAGTGTATCGAATCTTTTGTTGACAAATTTTGCAGCGTTAATCATACCTGCAATAACTACAAGTGCAGTACCTTGTTGATCGTCATGCCAGACAGGAATAGGTAGAGTTTGTTGAAGTTCAGAAAGAATATCAAAACATTTTGGACTTGCAATATCCTCAAGATTAATTCCGCCAAATGTAGGGGCAATGACTTTACAAAATCGAATTATTTCATCTTTATCTTTAGTATCCAACATTATTGGCACGGCGTCAACTCCACCTAGATATTTGAAAAGTAGAGCTTTGCCTTCCATAACAGGCAAACCGGCTTCAGGACCTATATCACCTAATCCTAAAACACGTGTGCCATCACTAACAATTGCAACAGAATTTCCCCGGTTAGTATGTTCAAAAACTTTTTCTTTATTAATACTAATATCTTTACAAGGAGCTGCAACTCCAGGAGAATACCATATCGCAAAATCATCAAAAGAGCGAATAGAACATTTCAACATTGTTTCGATTTTACCTTTATAAAATGGATGTAATTTTAGAGCGTCTTCTCCAGGTTTCTGGGCGGCTTTTTCTAGTTCGCTTCTATTTTTTTCGGACAAATCAATTAGATTAAATGTTTATGGCTTTTTATCTCTTTATGAAGTCGACTCTATAATAACAATTTAACATTATACATATAAACCGAGATGAGTATTCTCAAACTATCTTGAAAATAGCAATAATTGGATTAGGGGTAGCAGGTTCGTATTTATTGCATACATTAAGTAAAGAACACGAAGTACAAGGATTTGAAATGCAGAAAGCAGGAGAATTTGATGCTGTTTGCGCATGGGGGGCGGCAAAAAGCGAAATGGAAAGAATTTTTGCACGAATCAATATTGATTTCAATGATTATGTGCTTTTTAATGGTAATCATATTAACTTAGAATTAAAGGGAAAGATAAGAAAAGTGGGATGTAAAGGTCTTGTTACGTATGACAAACATCAATTAGAGTTAGACTTGACAAAGGGTTTGAATGCCAAGTATGGAGAGAGAATAACACCAAATACATTTCCATTGGATGAATATGACCTGGTCATTGATGCTACCAGTCTACAAAGAGTGATGTTACCAAAGGTTACTGATCAACTACTTGTGCCATGTGTAGAATACATGGTAGAATATGAAAAGTTACCTTATAATGATTTTTATGTAAAGCCATTTAGTACAGCAAGCGGATATTTTTGGTATTTTCCATTAATGAAGAATACTGCATATGTAGGAGCGGGAGATTATTACCGAAAACATATGGAAGAATTAGATAGTTTCAACAAGAAACACGGTGGAAGAATAATAAAGAAAATAGGAAGGCCAATCAGATTATCATCTCCAGAAGCATGTCAGCCATTTACACAAGGTAATGTTGTTGGAGTTGGAGAGGCAATAGGTACTGTATTTCCATTGATTGGTGAAGGAATAATCCCTAGTCTTCAATGTGCTGAGATGTTACATAGAAATATCAACGATATACCAGGATATGTGAAAGAAGTAAAAGAACATTTCAAAGTATATTCTGACGTATACAAAGTAATTAAATTAAAAATGAACAATAAACTTAGTCCATATACATTCATTAAGAATTCAGGTGCTATTTGGAGCACATATCGTACAATGAAAAAACAAGAAGAGAGATTCGGTTTAGAAGTGAGGGTCAGAGATATGGCCGAGATATTGCTAACTCAATTGTAATCTTTATATCAAGGTAGTTTCTAGTTAAGGTGTTAGTTATGATATACGAAAAGTATTATTTAATTGGTGTTAATTCAATTGCCCGAAACCATAGTAAAATATTTAGCAAAACTGAGTTTTGAGATAGACGGAGCAGTAGATAAAGCAGACATTATTGGTGCAATATTCGGCCAAACTGAAGGCCTATTTGGACCAGAAATGAATCTTAATGAGCTTCAAAAGAACTGGAAAGTAGGAAGAATAGAAATCTCAATTGAATCACAAAATGGCAAAGCCAGTGGATCGGTTAATATTCCAATGAGTACAGATATATCTACCGTTTCTCTAATTGCTGCAGCAGTGGAGCAGATTGATAAAGTAGGGCCTTGTGGTTCAAAATTTAAACTATTATCAATTGACGATGTCAGAGCAGTAAAAAGAAATGCAATTGTCGAACGTGCAAAAGAAATTTCTAGAAATTGGGCTTCAAAATCATCTAGTGAAGGTGAAGATATGTTAAAAGATATATCAGAATCAACTGTTCAAAAAGGAAAGGTAGTGGCATACGGTAAAGATGAATGTCCAGCAGGTCCTGCTATAAACACTTCTAAGGAGATAATCGTTGTAGAAGGAAGAGCAGACGTATTGAATTTAATGAGAGTTGGAATTGAGAATACTATAGCAGTAGAAGGAACAAGTGTCCCACCAACAATCGTAGAATTAGCAAAAACAAAGAACCTATCTGCATTTCTTGATGGTGATAGAGGAGGAGATTTAATATTAAGAGAATTGAGTAGTGTTGTGAAATTAACAAAAGTATCTAGAGCAACAAGAGGAAAAGAAGTAGAAGACCTCACTCCAGTAGAATTACTAGAATGTCTAAACAAATCAGAAGAATCCGATAATACAAAAGATGGAAGCGGCGATCAAAGGCGCGATAATTATCAGAGGCGCGACAGCGGCTATCAAAGGCGCGATAATTATCAGAGGCGCGACAGCGGCTATCAAAGGCGCGATAATTATCAGAGGCGCGACAGCGGCTATCAAAGGCGCGATAATGATTCATGGAATAGAGATGAAGCCCCAGTAGAACAGAAGAATTATTCTGAAGTTGAGGAGATTCCTGTAGAACTTGTTACTAAAGCAAAAGATATTCTAGAAGAATTAGAGGGTAGTCTAGAAGCACATCTGTATGATTCAAGTATTAATGAAGTACTGAAAGTGCCTGTAAATGAATTAGTGAAAAATCTTGAAGATAATTCAGGTTCAGAGCACCTGATATTTGATGGAATTGTCACAGAGAGATTAATTGAGTTAGCAAATTCAAGTGGTATAAAATCAATAATCACAAACAGGATAGGAAACATAAAGAATAATAAAACTTCTTTAAAGATAATCACATTCAATCAAATAAGATAAACATGTTAATTAGTCGGCTAAGAAAGAAGCCCGCAATAGCTGTCGTAACACCTGAAAGTACAGAAGATTTATGGATACTAAGGAGAGTTCTAAAAATCGGAGACGTAATTACTAGTCATACAAAACGAGTAATAAAAAATCAGAAAGAATTTACAAGACCGGACAAAGGAGAAAGAATAACAGTAAAATTATCTGTGCAGCTAGAGAAAATTTCAATAGATCAAGTGTTAGAAAGGATCAGAGTATCAGGAAAGATAACAGAAACGACTGATGAGTCAATAAGTAAAGGTTCGTATCATGCAATGAACATAACATTAGGGAATTCAGTTGTGATTTCAAAGAAGATGTTTGAGGATTTTCAAATAGGATTGTTAAAAAATAGAGCTAAGGCATCAGACAGATACATAATAATCACTTTAGACAGGAGGCAAGCAGGAATAGGTCTAGTGACAGGAACCCATTTACGAGTATTTCCAGATATTTTATCAGGACTTGCTGGAAAGTTATATAAAACAAAAGTGACATATGATGGATTTTTTGATGAATTAATAAAAAATGTAACAAATATTGACTCGAATAATACAAAGATTGTTGTAACAGGCCCAACAGAAGTAAAAAGAGCGTTTGGAAATTATATAGGGGATAAAAAATACAAAATTCATAAAAAAATTACAATTATTGATGGGGTAGATCTAGCAGGCCAAGAAGGAGTGTACATGGCTTTAAAACACCCATCAATTAAGGAGTTTATGAAAAACTCGGAATTATCATCGGCGACTTTAGCAACTGAAGATGCAATAAATAGAATCTCTAAGAATGATAACAAGGTAGTTTATAGCTTTAAAGATGTGAAAAAAGTTGCTGAAATGGGTGCAATTGAGAAGGTAATGATATCAAGTAAAGTTTTTGAGTTAAGTGATGAAGATCAAGTAATATCATTACTCGATGGGATTGAAAAATTTAATGGTCAGATATATCTACTAGATAGTTCGACCGAAGCAGGTAAACAAATAGATTCAGTCGGAGGAATTATTGCATCATTAAGATATCCAGTTTACAATGTAGATTGAATCATCCAATTAAGATACGAGTCATTGACATTATCTAATTCAAAGTCGATAATTTCAGGGATATCGTATACGTGTCGATCAGAAATGAAATCACGTAATTTAGAAATATTAGAACTAGTTGTCTTAAAGATTACAAGAAATTCATTAGAAGACTCGATAGAATTTTTCCAAGAATAAATAGAATTAACAGGCATAATGTTTGCACAAGCGGCAAATTTTTCATTTATTGCATCATGGGATATTTCTTTTGCATCTTCCAGGGTAGAGAAAGTTGAGATGAGAATAATACATTTCATAAGTTACTTATGGTTAAACTATTGGATAAACTTGATTCCGGAGACTATTGAATTAATTCGAATATACCTTCACGAATAAGTTTTATTGCAACAGCTCCAATCAATAATCCCATGATTCGTGAAATTGCTTGAGTTCCATCTTTACCTAAAAATTTCAACAGGCCTGAACCGAGTCTTATACTACACCAACATACAAAAATTGAGATTATTATTACAAAGAATTTTAGAAATAAGCCAGACATAACGAGAACGAGGCTTATGCTACCAGGGCCTGCAAGAATTGGAATAGCAAGAGGGAATACTGCAAGATTAGTTTCAGAATTTTTGTCTAGATAATTAGTATTACGACCTAGTACATAATCAATAGAGAAAATAAGCAAGATCAAACCTCCAATTAGTTTAAGATCATTCATAGTTATTCCAAGTAATATGAGCAAATATTCACCGAAGAATCCAAAACCAAGTAATATGAATGTAGAAATAATAACAGATTTATTAACAGTAGCAATACGTTCTTTCTTAGACAATTTACTAGTTAGAGAGGAGAAGATAGGAATATTTCCAATAGGATCCAGTATAGCAAGAAGTGTAATTAGTGATTGTAAAAAAAGTATTAGATTAATATCCGCTATAGATGTCATATATTCATAGATAGATGCCAATGAATAAATCTATTTAGAAGAGACAGTTAATAGAGAATTATGGATAATGTTTGTACGAAATGTTCTGGAAATCCCGTATATTTTAGAAGATACTCGGGGGAGAGATTATGTTCGGAATGTTTTTCCAGTTCAATTATTGAGAAGACAAGAAGAACAATAAAAAAACACAAGATGTTGAAGTACGGGGAAAAGATAGCAGTAGGAGTATCAGGTGGAAAAGATAGTCTTGCATTGTTAGACATTTTAATGAAAATGCAAAGAGAAAATGAATATGAATTAGTTGCAATAACAATTGACGAAGGAATTAAAGATTACAGGGAAGAGGCGGTTGATCTTGCAATAAAAGCGTGTGAAAAATACGATGTAGAACATGTTAATATGTCATTTAGAGAATTATTTGGATTTACACTAGATAATGTTTTAGAGAATAGAAACGATGTTAGAAATACGTCTTGTTCGATTTGTGGTCCATTAAGAAGGAGAGGAATTGAATTGGCTGCAAAAAAAATTGGGATAAATACTATAGCGACAGGTCATAATCTTGATGATATGTTGCAAACTTTTATGATAAATCTACTAAGTGGAGATGTTTATAGAATTAAACAATCAAAACCGTATTCAATGCCAAAAGAGGGCTTTGAATTTAAGAAGATTAAGCCATTTATGGAGATTTATGAAAATGAAATTGCATTTTATAGTTTCCAGAACAACTTACCATTCCAATCAACAGATTGTCCACACATGAATGAAAATATTAGAAATGAATTAAGAGACGTAGTAAATAATCTTGAGAAGAATCATCCGGGAATCAAATTTAGTTTAATGAAATCGATGGAAGACATAACAGAGAACATTGAACTAAAACCAAAGAAATTAGTTACATGTTTGGGATGTGGAAATAGTTCGTCGAGCAATCCTTGTAGTGTATGTAAAACAATTAGTTTGTCAGAAAAACTAACAGGATCAACTCATAATCAATAATACTAGTACTAAGTAACAATTTGTTACTAACTTCCATAGGGAGAGTTTTATATCAGAAATCCCTAATTAATCTGAATGAGTGATAATAATCAAGAAATAGGAAAATTATTGGATCTTTTAGGCAATAATACTAGGCGAAGAATATTAGAGTCGCTGACTAATGAACCCAAGTATTTTATACAATTATCAAAAGAGATAGGGGTTAGTCAACAAGCAGTTCTAAAACATTTATTTTTACTAGAGAATTTTGGCCTTATTGAATCATTCAAAGCAAAGAGTAGTTTAGCTGCGCCGGATAGGAAATATTTTCAATTGAATAGATCAGTTTATTTGAGTATTGGAATAACAGGGAATTCCATGGAGATTAAAATGGAGAATATTAAAGGTCCAAATAAAATCAGATCGAAAAATAATATGGCGATTGAAAACAGGGAGGGGTCTATTAAAAAGGACAAAGAGATGTCAGGTATTTTGAAGAACGCTAAACACAAACTAGAAATTCTTGCAAAGAGAATGCAAGAATTAGAAGATGAGAAAATAGATCTACTGAAAGAAAAACAGATGATATTAGAGATTACACATCAAGTGATAAGAGAGTCGTTAAAAGAAGATTTAGCTAGAAGAATATTATATTCAAACTTAAATTCAAGAGAGGTAACAGATATAGAAGAATTGTCCGAGATATTAAACACTCGGGAAAAAGAGATTAAGATTATCGTAAAGAGTTTAGAAGATAGATTTTCAGTAGATTTGATTTAATTTA
Source organism: Nitrososphaerales archaeon (assembly GCA_047517285.1). Taxonomy (GTDB): domain Archaea; phylum Thermoproteota; class Nitrososphaeria; order Nitrososphaerales; family UBA57; genus UBA57. The sequence continues at coordinate 86,520 of JAKZTE010000002.1, forward strand.
CTGATTAATTGGAGATACTGTAATAGAAGTATATCCAGGAAGTTTTGAAGAAGCAGTTTTTAATGCGCGTTTAGCTTCTGGAATATGTTTTTCATACGTTCGAATTTCGTAAATAACTGATCCGATATTAACACGTGCAGCGTGACCCATAGGTTTGCCATATGCATGTCTCATGCCTTCTTGGAGCCTATCAGCACCTGCAGCGGCAATCATTTTATTCTCACTAATAATAGTATGAGGGTAGAGTTTAACAGATAATTGATAACTAGTTTCAGGAACAACTTTGTTCATTTTTTTATTAGCGCCAACTCGTGCTGCTTCAAGGGCATTATCACGAATCTGACATTTTTCTTTGGCGACTAACTGAATTTTTACTTCATAATCAGAATTACGAGCGCCTGTTTGAAAACGTGCAATCCTTACATTAGGAGTGCCAGGAGCGTATTTTTTACTCAAAGGCATGCCGTTTGGAACCCGATAATTTGCACCGTGCATTATATGATATTCAAGATTAAAGATATAATTAAGTGTGTTTAAACAATTGGGAATGCAAGATGGATAGATTTTTGGTAATACTAGTGAATGGACATCTATCACAAGCAGAATTAGAGATCGTATTATCAAAGGCTATGATTGAGTTTAGAATAATAGAAAATAATGAGCTATTTGTTATTTTAGAAGTTGAGAAAGCAAGCGAGTTATTGAAACTAGGGGGAATATACAAAGCTGGTGGAATAATTTGCGTGAATAATTCATTAGAAAGAATATTCGATGAAATTGAACAGGATGGAACATTAATTAATTTGGAAGATAAACAGCAATGGAATGTCAGCTATTATTCAGATGAAATGATAGACATCGATGTATTTGATGAGATACAAAGCAATTTTGCAGGTTTGATAAAAGAGAGTTCAAGGAAAACTAAATTTATCAGAAACAATATGAAATCAGATAATTTTATAGAATTATCTGTAGATAAAGAAAAAAAAGGCGCGGTAAATATACTAGTAGGAAACAGCAACAAGAAATACTATATTGCTGAAAGCAAGATTAGTATAAAGTCATTAGATTTTATTGACAGAGATTTGAACAGACCATATCAAGATTCAAGAATTAGTTTGTCGCCAAGAACAGCAAGAATTTTAGTGAACATATTAGGATTAGAAGATGGAAGTACTATTCTTGATCCATTCTGTGGAACAGGTACTTTTTTGATGGAATCAATAATACAAGGTTATAAGGTAATTGGAGTCGACAATAGAAAAGAATGTGTTTTTGGCACAAAAAAGAATCTATCATGGATAATGAAAGAACAGAATCTAAGAAACAAAATGAAATATGTAAAACAAGATAATGCAGAGAAACTTTCTTGTGTAGAAACATCAACAATCGATGGAATTGTTACAGAACCAATTTTATTACCTCGTTTTAAGAACAGTCCAGATTATGAAATAGCCGAAGACGTGTTGAAAAAATCGAAAAAAATTTATGAGAAGGCATTGAGAGCCATGTTTAGGGTTTTAAAGAATAATGGAAAAGTGTCCATAGTAACCCCTAGAATCAAGACAAGAAATAACAATTATATTACATTTAGTTTTCGAAAAATGGTCAAGGAATCAGGGTTTATTTTAGACAATAGACTTTATGAACAGCCATTTGTGATGAAAGAATCAGGAGATCAGAAAGTTTTAAGAGAGATATGGCTATTAAAAAAGAATTAAAATTTCTTTTCAAGATGTAATTTAATTTTTTGAGCAAGTCCAAGTAAGATACTATTTTCTCTAGGGGATGGTTTTGAACGTTTAAGAATATTAAAAAAGCTAGTTTCGACCAAAGTAATTTTGTGAGAAGGTAGGCCGAGGGTTTTTACTATATCAGAATATGCTTCAACAGTTCTATTGACTTCGGTCTTGTTAGCAATATCACGATCTATAAGTTCATAATTTGTTAATTCATATAATAGTATAGAGAGTGCATGACTGATATTCAATGTAGGATATTCAGAGTTTGCAGGTATATGAATGATAAAATCAATTAATTGCATTTCTTTATTCGTGAGTCCGGTTGTATCGCGTCCCAATATAACACAAATTTTTTTACCCATTTCTTTTACGGATGAACGAATGTCTGAAACTGGAATGCTTTGACGTGGACTTAAACCTCTTTGACTAGTTATAGCAGTAGTAGCAATTAATGTATCAAAGTCATTTAAATCGTCGAAGTCAATATGTTTAGCATTTTCTAGAAGATCTACGGCATGAGATGCAAAAGGTCTTGCTTCTTCCATATTGACTTTTGAATTAACAATTAATAATTTGTTAAAACCAAAATTCTTCATAATTCTTGCAATATAACCAAGATTAATGGGATATTGTGGCTCAATAAGGCAAATAGAGATTTCATCATTATAATTAGACATAGTATAGAGATTTCACAATTCATAATTATTAATCAAATAATTATTCGTTGTGCATAACTTCAACAATATATAATTCTTCAAAAAATAGTTTCTTTTCTGCAATTATATTAACAGAAGCAGATTTGGAAAGAAAATCGATATATTCGTGTATTGGAGTAAGATTAGATTGAAGGAAGAGAATTTTACCGGATTTTTTAATCAAACTTAAAGAGAGTTTAATCCAATTATCGGTTATTTCTAGACCTGTATTGCCGCCATCAGTAGTTATATCAGTATAAGCGTCACGGGGAAGATATGGAGGGTTGAAAACTATTAAATCAAAAGTTTGCGAGGCAAACATAGACGGACCATCGCCTAATACTAAATCAACGTTATCTGCCAGGTTGAGTTTTTCCAGAGATGAACTTACAAAAGATAAAGATTCAGGATTAATATCAATACCAATAACAGTGTTATTTTGGTTGGAAAGTGTTCGTAGGATTATGCCAGAACCAATTCCAATTTCCAGGACGTTCTTATTCTTAAAGGTAAGAATAGATTCACATAATAAATCACTGTCGTCTGATGGTTGATATATACTCATGGTTTAGAATCGTCAATTATAAGCTGTGCCAGAGACACAATAATATTTGGTGTGAATTCATGAATCCTTTTAGATAAATCGATATTAGTATTACAATAATTTATAATATCTTCATTATTAGTTAATTTATTTAAGACTGAACCGAGTTGTTTACGTCTAAATGAGAACAATTTTTTAATCATTAGAATCTCAGATTTGGCAAGGGTGTTTTTTGGCTGTATTAGAGCAAGAGTTGAATACACTTTAGGTGGAGGATGGAAATTCGAGGGAGGAATTATTTCAATAGAAGTAATATTAAAACAATATTGTGAAACAACGCTAATGGAGCGGTAACTACTAAGATTTACAATAGATAATAATTTATCGATAAATTCTTTTTGTAATATAACTACGGCACGTTTGAATTGTTGATTAATTAACCAATAAATAAAACGTTCAGATTCAGAATATGGCAAACTAGAAACAAATATATCGAATTTTCCGGCATATTTCAGTCCGTCGATGTTCAATAATGTAAGATTATCATATTGTGAGAGTTTATTTGTACATAAATTATACAAATTCGAATCAATTTCAGAAGAAACTACAGATTTTGCTTTTTCACAGAGATTCTTTGTAAGAATTCCATGGCCGGTTCCAATTTCATAAACAGAATCGTTAGAAGTGATTAAGGAGGAATCAATGAATTTTTTAACAACATTGTCATTAATTAGAAAGTTTTGGCCGTATCGATTAGTTAATTTCATATATAGACATCAAACTAATTACGAATAAATAGATTCAGTCTTGCATCTCCGGATATTTCTTCTATCAATCGTTTTGCAACTAATTGTGCGGGTTCTTTAAGATTTATACGATCGCTAATATCAGAAAAAGAAGTAAATGGTCTATTTTCACGTTCTTTCAAAATTTGGCTAAGGAAAGTCTTACCAATACCAGGTATCATTTCCAAAGAATGAAGTCTTGGAGTCACAGCATGGGCGTTATTAAAATAATTGACATAATGACTTTCATTATCGGCTACAATTAATTCTAGTATATCTGGGATAGAAGTACGTGATTCGGTAGTCAATTGATCATAGGATAATTTACCAAGAACGCTGAGTATTTTGGATCGTCCGTCTTTTCCAATGCTAAGTTTTTCAGAGATTGAAAATTTTTCATCGTCATTGCCAAGTAATTCAAGTAAGGTGAGTCGATCTAGACCAATAGCTTGAATGATTGTGCCGTCTCTTCCTTTGATAAGTGAAGAACGACTATTTGGTCGGTAATCCAAGACATAAGCAAATTCTTCATATTTTTTATTGTGTATTTGTGGCATAAAGTTAACCTCGTAAAAGTTTTGATTTAATTAGTTATAGAATGGTAGAGTAGTGTAGTAAAAAGCTAGTAATTGAAAAGTAATTCATTTCTATCATTACAATATATACTTACTTTGGCTTTAAACTTTGTTGACAAACAGTCGAAAATTTATGCGTAAGCGTCTTGTGTAATAGAAAGTATCCTATCAAGTTCTTCAGTAGGAATGAGTTTCTTCCATGCGCTAGTAAAAACACGTAATTCAGGAATAGTTTTTGGATTTACATTGAGAATTTCATATGCTTGTTCAAGAGTGACATAATCTGAAGAAGCGAGTTCTTTAGCAGCTTTATCTATCACCTTATAATCGCATTCTGGGAAATTTTTTACATAGTCAAAAGTTCTTTTCTGAATTTGATCGGCTTCCTCTAAATCAAGTTTAGAGAGAATGTCTTTTACTTGAGCAATACTGATTATTACGGTATTTGTTTTTTTCATGATATTTATGCGCCTTTTTGTAATTTAATATGTTCAAAACGGGTAATAAGCTTTTTAGTTTTGTTACCTACTTGGACGTCAAGCTCTATAGAGCGTCTATTGATAGTTTTAACTACGCCAACATATCCTTGGAATCTACGATGTGGCATTCCCTTAACTTGTGCTGGATTAATGCTAATGATTACTCTATCTTCAAGCTGATAATTAATCATAAGATAGCTTAATCCTGAAGGTCTCTTATGACTTAATACTGAACGTGTTTTTCTTCTAAAACCTGCATGTCTCATGTCAATTCTCACATACTATATTTAGTCTTCATTAATAATTTTTGCTGTCATTGATGCAATTAAACCACCAATAATAGGAGCTATCCAATATAGATGATGACTTTGTAAAGCACCTTCTACTCCATATAGATAAGAGATTATAGCAGGGCCGAATGAACGCGCTGGATTCATTGATGCGCCAGTAATAGGGCCGCCTGCAAGAATATCAATTACGATAATCATTCCGATGGCAAAACCATGCCAACCTGCAGTAGCTTTTTTGTTTACAGCAGTATTGAAAATTACAAGAACTAAGAAGAAAGTTAAGATAATTTCTACAATTAAGACGGTAGAGTCAGATATTCCTGCGCCAGGCAGATTTGAACCTAAATTATTTGATGTAATACTGCTGGGAAGGATAAGTGCATGAGCAATGGCTGCTACAACACCTGCGGCAAGTTGACTAAAGATGTATGCAATGCCATTCTGTGTATCGATTTGTTTTCTATAAATCATAGGTATGGTTACAGCAGGGTTTAAATGGGCGCCAGAAACGTGACCAAATGAATACACCATTACTGCAATAACTAAACCATGAGCAAAGGCAATTTGAAGAAGATCCCCATTAGCATATGCTATTGCAAGACTTCCAAAGAATACTAATGCAAAAGTACCAATGAATTCAGCAAGACATGCACGAGAATTAATAGCCATAAATAATCAAATCAATTAGAAACTGGATAAACTATTTCTCCACCTGCAGGTGAAAGAAAAGCTTGTCTTTTTGTTTCAGAACCTTTACTAGCCCAAAAGATTTCCGCAATTTTTCGGACAGATTCAAGAAGTTCTTCAGCAGATTCTAAACTAACTTGTTGTCTTGTCTTTGATGCATTTTTCATTGCTTTCCAGAATAAATCATGTAATTCAGGGTATTTTTCAAGATGTTCTGGTTTAAAATAATCAGCCCAAATGATTCTAAGTTCATTCTTACAACTTTCTGCATGAGTTTCTTTTACAGACATATATCTACCCAATTTAATTTGGCTTTCTGAATCATCGCCTAAATCGGCGATTAGTTGGTTCATTCTAACTACAGTCAATGCGTCTAATTGTGCCATATGTGGATCATATATTCCACAAGGAATATCACAATGAGCAAATGCGTAATTTGTAGGATAAACAATATCAAGTAATTTATTTTTTATAGACACATTCATAATAGAATATTCGACATACATACCTTTAAAATTTAACTATATGAATGGAATGAATATGGGAATATTACTATTATCTACAATATTAACAGGGTTATTGAGTAGATTTACCTGGATAACTAAGAGAATTCTTCTACCTGTTTATTATCTTACTGCAAAGAGATTCACAGTAATAGGTCAAAGCATGGAGCCAGTAATCAATGAAGGTGAACAGGTATTCATAACAAAGACGTATTACAGATTAAATAAAATAAAAAGAAATGACATAATTGGGTTATATAACAATCAAAAAATCGAGATAAAGCGAATAATAGGTATGCCAGATGATCGATTATTGCTAAACCAATATTCACTAAGCGTAAATGGAACTGAAATAATCAATACAAACAAGATGCAATACGAGATACAGAATAAAGAGATAATATTAAGAAATGGAGAATTTTTTGTAGTTGGTGAGAATTATACTAAGAGTGTTGATTCAAGAATATATGGGCCAATAACAAAAAATCAAATAATAGGAAAAGTACTGTAGAGATAGAATTGGAAAGAGAGTTATCGCACCCTAAAACAACAAACAAATATAGTATAAAAATACCAACACTAGGACTTGGTGTATGGGGAGTACCTAAGAATAAAACAGAAAAAATTGTAACGACTGCGATTAATCAAGGATACAAACATATTGATACAGCGCAAATTTATGGTAACGAGAGAGAAGTAGGAAAGGCAATAAGAGAAAAAGATGGGATTTTTATTACTACAAAATTATGGGAGAGCAATTTTGGATATGAAAAAACAATAAAAGCTTGCGAAGAAAGTTTATCAAAGCTAAATAAAATTGATTTATTTTTGATGCATTCCCCACATGGACCAGAAATAAGAAAAGAAACTTGGGAGGCAATGCAGTACTTGTTAAAGAATAAATATGTAAAAGCAATTGGAGTTTCAAATTTTGGAATACATCACATTAAAGAGATATTGTTGTGGGCAGATATTGGACCTTGTATGAATCAGATAGAATTATCGCCATTTCTTCAAAGAAGAGGATTATCTAACTTCTGTAAAGAAGAAGGAATAGTAACAACAGCATATAGTCCATTAACGCACGGAATAAGAATACATGATGAACGCTTAATGGAAATTGGGAGGATTTATAGAAAGTCAGCAGCGCAGATATTGATTAAATGGAGTTTGCAAAAAGACAATGTAGTAATTCCAAAATCAACAAATAAAGAAAGAATAAAGGAAAACACAGAGGTATTTGATTTTACAATAGAGCAAAAACACATGGAAATTTTAGATGCATTAGAAGAAGGATTTGCAACTTGTTGGGATCCAACTATAGATCCTTAGTAATATAAATGAAAAGTCATACAGCACATTTAATATTGTTCTGTTTGCAATCAATTCTATGCGGGGGTCGCCCAGCCCGGTCAAAGGCGTTAGGTTGAGGGCCTAATCTCTCAGGAGTTCATGGGTTCAAATCCCATCTCCCGCATTATTCATAGAGATAACATTAATAACATAATATTTATTGGAGTATCCATATTCATGGCGTATTGAAACTAGGCGATATTATAGGTTATTCTACTAGAGCTATTAAGGAAAGGTACCTCAGATCAGCTCTTACAATTTTAATGGTATTACTTGGAGCAATGTTACTTACAGGATTGAATGGTTTAGGAGAAGGGTTCAATTATAATATTCAAAAAGAATTTGAGGCATTAGCCCCAGATGTAGTAACATTAACCCCATCTCCAATAATACAAGGGCCAGGAGATGATCCAGATGAACCGGATCCTGCGCCGCCGGTTGAGCTAAATTTACTGACATTGAAGAGTGTAGAAAGGCTAGACGGGGTCTTGGAAGCAATACCGAGTTTTAGATCAGGTTTACAAATAGAATACAATGGAAAATCCCAAACTACTTCGTTTATTGGAATTAATCCGCAAAAGTTAATCTATGTTTTACCAGGATTGGAATTTTTATATGGGGAATCTACGGATCCAAGTGATGCAACGGGAATATTATTAGGTTTTACCGTGGCGTATCCTGGAGGTTTGGAGGGAGAACCATTCGCCGAAGTAGGTAATTTAGTTTGTGCAAGTCGAGGCAAACAGGAAGTTATAGGCGGAATAGAACAAGTAGTAATGGATAAGAAATGTTTCATAGTGCGAGGCATTCTGGATGAAACAGGAACGGTGTTCTATGATCAATCCGTATCAGTGCCATTAGCTACGGCAAATTATTTCTTGGATAAGGAAAATATATATGATACGATTTTCGTAGTTGTGGATCCAGAAGTTGGAAATGATGCAGTAACTGAAGAGATAAGGGGGGTGTATGGAGATGGAATAGGCATAACGACACCGGCGCAGATTCAGGAAACAATTCAAGGATTTGTAGGTAGCTTCAATATCTTCCTGAGTAGTATCGGATTCATATCATTACTTGTAGGAGGAGTTGGAATTGTCACGACTTTGTATACGTCAGTAACAGAAAGAACAAAGGAATTAGGGACTTTAAAGGCGTTAGGAGCCACAAATGGAAACATAATACTACTTATTTTATTCGAGGCTGTTGTAATTGGAGTAATAGGAGCATCTGCAGGGTTATTAGCAGGATACGGGCTAGGTTGGATACTAACGCAATATGGATTTGGTGCTTCATTTGGAGATTTGATTCCGATATTTTTGCCACGTGCATTAATCAATGTATGGTTAACCGCAGTAATTTTGAGTATACTTGCAGGAGCATATCCTGCTTGGAGAGCGTCAAAGATGACGCCAATGGCAGCACTTAGAAGAGATTAACGGGTTAAGGATTTTACTAGATTCTTATAATTTTTTTTAGTTGATTTACGCAGTTTAGGAGATTCAGAAACATATGCTGCAGAACATATAATCACCAACAATATTACGATAAGAATGGTTAATGAAGATATTAGGACTTTAAGTGTTTCATCAGAAGAAGAGTCGTCAGATACACTACCAGAAAAAGTTCGTGAGAGGCCTAAATGTGAGACTTGAATATTATATTCACCGCCTGGTACAAGGTTGAAAATTACTTCGCCGCGATCGTCTGTTTGTTTTAAGACTTTTAGTCCGTTAGGCATGGTAAGTAAGACTTCTGCATTAGAAACAGAGAATCCAATTTGATCACGAACAGTGAATGATAAGTCGTGTAGTGAGAGTGGAACAATCCAAGATTTGCCAGCTTCAGGAATAAAATTACGAGAAGCGATCGGAGAGAAAGATAATCCTTGATAATCGACATTAGTCATAGTATAAATGCCGTCAGATACCCATAGATTGGAATACGATGTAAGTGATGAAACGATTCCATCAGGATTTATTATTTCTACAGTTGAAGGGAAATCATCCAGGATAGTATTTTGTGTTGCGTCGGTGAATAACAAAGAAACTAGGAATTCATGGACATAGTTAATGTGATAAACATTTGGATCGTCGACCGGATTGATTATTTTATCGTCGCTAATCCATTTTTCACCTGGTTTTCCTAAGATTTGTTGTTCAATATTTAGAGGAGTGACCGAATCAATCCAATTAGACCAGACAGAAGATGAAGCATCAGTATATGTTTGGCCTTGTGATGTATAGGTGATAGTAGTTGGATAGTCTGAATTTAATCCATGAGTTACAATAGTAGGTTTGATTTGTTCGTTATAATTAATCTCTACAGCTAGAGGTGAATCTACAGGTATTGAATTAGAATCAATAATCCATCGATGGAGGGGTTTAGAAGAGATTATCGAAGGTATAAGAATGTCAGAATCATCATCAATCCACAGACTCAATTTATCATTTAGATTATGTTTTTCTGAATTACCAAGGAAAGATATAGAAATAGGAATGTTTGTATTGGTATTTTGACTCATAGGTACCAGCCACTGATGATTATAACCTACAAGATGATCAACAGGTCGGTCTACATTGATTATGACGTTGTCAGTTGTAATATAACGTTCACTAGGACTTTTCTCGATAATACGTGGAAGGACGAGAGAACGACCGTCATCAACCCAATCACTCCAAGAATCTTGTATTTCGGTTTGAGTTATTTTACCGCCACTACTAAATGAGAAATCAATTGGTGAATCTAATCCAATCATACTAATACTGGAATAAAATTGATGGAAATATGAAACTTCGAGTGTTTCATATTGGACAACAGTCCACTGAGTTTCTTCGGCTGAATGAAAACGTTCAGATGAGTCTATATAGATAGTTTTATCGACTTTGAAGGTACTGCTATCATCTGCCCACATAAACCATTGGTTATTTGCTTCTTGAGTATGTGATTTTCCTAGAAAGTCCCAGGTTATATTAGCTGGATATGTTTGATCCAGACCTTTAAGATTAAGATCCATGAAATGAGTGGTACCAATATAATTTAGAGGGATATTCGATTCAAGACTATAAGTTGTTTGAGCAGTTGATAAAACATCAAAAGCTAGAATTGATATAGTGTAAATACCAGGAGGGACATTCTGAAAAGCCATAAGAATTGAATTTGAATACCAGAAGTTTCTACCAGATGCAACAGGTTGAAAGTTTTCTTCGGGATCGTAAACTTCAGAGATATCATTTTCATAGAGAAGCATACCTAAATCGTCAACTGGTGAAGGATGTGAAAAAAAGACTTCCATTGTTTGATTAAGTTGAGTAATTTCAATAGTGTACCAATCAGCCTGCCAGGTTTGTATTGGACGCGAAATGTTGACAAGAGGGCCCATTTGTCCAAAAGCAGGAGAAACTACCGGAAATATAAATAACATAATTGTAAGAAATAATGCAAAAGCTACTAGACTCTTCATGATTAATTATATTAGATATGATTATTGCATATAACTAATATCGAAAAAAATAATTATATTTTATGAGTGACATGCGACATAATGATCTTTCTTGATTTCTGTTAATTTAGGGTGTTTTTTACTACATTTATGAGGTATATTTTCCACATGTAAATCGACTACATGATTGGATTTTTTATTGTAAAAAGTACATCGAGGGTGGAAATCACCCCTAGAGATTACGTTGCGCACATTAGATAGGTTCTTAGGATTAAGAGTTGGAATTGCTTCAATTAGTGATTTAGTGTAAGGATGTAATGGATTTTTTACAACATCGTTGGATCTACCTTGTTCAACAATACGGCCGAAAAACATTACAGCAATACGATCAGAGAATTGTCTTGCAGTAGCTATATCATGAGTAATATATAGAAAACTAAGATTCTTAGTTTTTTGAAGATTATTTAATAAACCAAGTATTTCCAATCTACTAGAGGCATCTATCATTGAAACAGGTTCGTCAGCTACAATAAACTTAGAATCTAATATCAAAGCTCGAGCGATACCAATACGTTGTCTTTGACCGCCCGATAGCATATGCGGGTACTTTTTAATATAATCTTCTGTAGGAGTAAGATTAACGTCATGTAAAACTTTAAGAATTTTTTCTGAATGTAGTTTTTTTTCCAATTTATGAATAATTAGTGGCTCTTCAAGTATTTGATAAACAGTCATAAAGGGGTTGATTGATGAATAAGGATCTTGGAATATAGCTTGAATTTGTTTTCTAAATAAGAAATCATCAGTATTATTATTAATTATTGAACCTTGAAATTTGACTTTGCCGTTGACAGGTTTAATAAGATTTAATACAACGCGTCCAAGAGTTGTTTTACCGCTGCCTGATTCTCCAACTAAAGCAAGTGTTTCACCACGATTAATTTTAAGAGATGCGTCAAAAACAGCGGTGAATGGTTCGGATGATAGCAATCCTTTTCTGACCATGAAATCAACTTTAATATTTTTTAAGTTAAGAATTTCTTTGTTGTTTGATTTAAGTTTTCGACTTTCCAGTTTAGAAGATAATGTAGGAACACTTTGAATTAATTGTTTGGTGAAATTATGTTTTGGATTATTAAGAACATTAGCAAGAGAATCATGTTCTACAAATTGTCCATCTTTCATAACGGCTAGATTGTCACATAAATCACTAGCAAGTGCAATATCATGAGTAATAAAAATCATAGAGATGCCCTTAGTCTTGAGAGATTTCAGAAGATTCATGATTTGTGCTTGAACACTAACATCTAGTGCGGAAGTAGGTTCGTCTAAGATAATTAAACCGGGATTATGAACCATAGACATGGCGATAATAACACGCTGTTTCATACCGCCGCTAAGTTCATGCGGGTATTTAGAATATATTCCATCAGATAGGCCAACAAGGTTTAGTAATTCAGAAACAGTTGTTTTAGCAATTGTTTTGTTTTCGCCTGAATTTACAAGAGGTTCAATTAGTTGGTCGCCAATTCTAAGAACTGGATTAAGAGAGTTCATAGCTCCTTGAAAAACCATAGAAATTTCTTTCCATTTGATTGTTTTTCGGAAATTTTCATCAGAGAGTCTATTAATGTTTTTTCCGTTGAGTGTGATTGTGCCGCTGAATTTTGAGATATTATCAGGTAATAATTTGATTAATGATAGAGCAATAGTAGTTTTGCCACAACCGGATTCACCAACTATTCCTAAAGCTTCACCAGATTTTATTCGAAAAGAGACATTATTTACAGCCTTTACGTTTCCTTTGATTACTTTATAACTAACATTAAGATTTTTAACAACTAGTGTTTCATTTTTTGATTTATTGTTTTTTAGTATCATATTAATCACATTTTTTTAAGTTTAGGATTCACAACAGGTTCAAGTGCAAGAGCGATGAAAACAAAAATCATTGCAGTGATTACAATCAACAATCCAGGAGGAAGTATCCACCACCAATAACCGATATATACACCACCTGTACGAAATCCATTTTCTAGAATCTGGCCCCAAGTTGGAATAGAAGGGTCCCCTAAACCAAGAAAACTTAATGATGCTTCTGCAAGTATTGCTGCAGGGGTAAAGAAAACTAATTGTGCGAATATGAATGGCGCAAGTTGTGGAAAGATATGTCGATACATTATTCTCCATTTTGATGCGCCTAAAGATTTTGCAGCTTCTATGGATTGGCTGGAATTTATTTGTAAGACCATGGATCGGATAATAATAGTTAATCCAGGCCAACCGAATAATACAAGAATTGTCATTACTAACCACAATTGTGGACCGAATATGAAGATGAGAAAGAGCAATATTGGTAACAATGGGATGTTAGAAAGTGTATCAGAAAGTCTCTGAATTATAGTATCTGTTCGACCTCCTGTATAACCGCTAATTATTCCCATAGTAGTTCCAATAAAAGTGGTAATAATAGACGTAGTAAGACCAATTAATAATGCAACAGGAAATCCAAATAATAATCCAACAGAGAGATTTCTCCCTAGTGAATCTGTTCCAAGTAGACCATAAGAAGAACCGCCCAATACAAATCGAATTTTAGAGATAGAATCGTTCTCGTTGTTGACAGTAAATTTAACTATTAATTCATATTCACCTGGAAGAATTTCCTCGAATTGAAGAGAATCGAGATTAGAGAATATTACTTTTTCATTTGAACCAATAATTTCATTAATGGATATTTGTTCGTTTGAATTATCTCGTATATATTCAACTAAATTAGAAGAAACTGATTTATCCCCGCTTAGATTTATCCGAAATGGGGAATCTGAATAACGTACATAAGGGCCTTCTTCACCTGGACGTGGAGGTGAGATAATTTCACGGTATATTAGAATTTCTCCATTATCAGGTCTCAGAATGGACAATGTAATAGTAGGCGGACGGTCATGATATACAACATCGTACAATGATAAAGATAGAAATGTAGGAGAGATATTGGAATCATAATTAAATCTATGAGTGTAAGTTCTCACTTCTCTATTAGATATAGAAGCCGTATCTGCAGGAGTAGTAAAATCAATTATTTGATGGTTGACATTGTCATTTCCAAATATATTAGTCCATGTAGGAGGTGCAGATTTAGGATAGTCGGACCAATATGCAGGGTTACTCCATACAGTAGTGCCGAAATTAAGCGGGTAAGTAAGAACAACAAAGACAGAAATCAAGATGAAAATTATCAGAAGAACAGAACCGATTTTTCCAGAACCACTTGAAAAGAATTCCTGTAAGTTTTCACGAGAATTATTATTCATTTATATCTCACCCGTGGATCAAGAACAATGTATAAAATTTCTAAGATAAAACGTGCAACAACATAAAGAAGTGTAAACATAAACGTTAAAGCTACAATAACAGATTCGTCAGCTGCAAGAATAGCTTCGTAATACAATCTACCCATACCAGGCCAACCAAATACTGTTTCAGTAAGAATCGCACCGCCCAAAGAACCAGTCAAACCGAGAATGAGACTAGTTACAATTGGTGGCGCAGCCACACGAATAATATGACGTCTCATAACTAGGTTTTCAGATAGACCTTTTGCACGTGCTACATTCACAAAATCTTCTTGTGAAATGTTAAGAACCATAGTTCGTACAGCGTAAGTCCATGATCCAACAGAAACAATAACTAAAGTAAATACTGGTAATATTGCATGTACAAGCCGATCAAGAAATATTGCTAGCGGTTCAGTTGGCGGAGGTACGCTGGACATTCCAGAAGAAGGTAGAATTCTTAATTGGAAAGCAAATAATATGATAAAAATTATTCCAAGCCACCAAGCAGGCAGAGCATAAGAAATTGCAGAGAAATATGATACAGAACGCTCTAGACGAGAACCAACTTGAGTTGCTATTTTGACACCAACATACAAACCGATTACAGATGTTATAATTGTCGCAGAAGTAATGAGAATAATTGTATTTGGTAAACGTTCGAGAACTATATCACTCACCCTATTACTTCCTGAAAAACTTCTTAATGTACGGGCCTCTCCAAGATCTAGCGTAAGGATACGAAATACCATGTCAGGTAATCGATAATACCACGGCCGATCTAAACCATAAAATTCAATCAATTGTTCACGTCTATCGTCAATAACTTGCTCAAGTTCATTTGGATCACGGATATTTTGTGATAGAGATTGTCTAAGTCCACGTAATTCTTCGCTAACAGTAGCAGTCAGTAATCTATCTGAATATCCAGTTGCGCCAAGTACTATTACGCAAAGAAAAAGAACTGTGATTAATACAACAAGTAACGATAAGCCACGAACGATTAATGTTTGAAGAAGAGACATGTACGTTGATATAGTTTTTAATTCTAAGTTTTATTTGTCTTTCTTTTTGTTTTAGCAGTGGGTTTCTTAGCAGTGGGTTTCTTAGCAGTGGATTTAGTTGGATTGGATTTTTGACTCTGAGTAAATACTACACCAAGAACAATTATTAGAAGTGCGACAACTATTGGAATCAATAAATTAGATGATCCAGATTCTGTAGATTCATTACTAGAAACTGGTTCATTACTAGAGATTTCAGATTTAGGTGGTTCGTCGACAACCGGTGAATCACCAGATGGTTCAACTGAAACGGGTTTTTCAGTAACTGCTTCAATTACAATAAGTCTTTCATCAAGAGATGAGAGACTATCGCTATAACCTGCAAGATATAATTTGTACAGGCCGGATTGAAGTGTAGAAGTTAGAGAACTATCAAGAGTTATTAAGAATTCATTATCGTTTTGTTTTGAAGCTAGTCCATTTATCAATATTGTATTAGAGATTTCGTCTTTCAACGCAAACCGTAAATCAAGATTACCTTCGCCAGTTAATGTAACAGTAATTTCGTTATCAGAACCAATCTCTATGATGTTAGAATCTACGTCTAGAATATCTACTAAATCAGCTTCTCCAAAGAAGAACTGTCCGGGTTTGAATGGATAAGTTTCATCTCTGAATGCATGTAATTCGGCATATTGAATCGGAGGTTCGTATTTATTCAACATAAATGGTCCGTTAGAAATAACTAACATTCCATATTCATCAAACCAGGATAAAACAGAATCATATCTACTTGTAGCATCAGAATCAGAAACAAGTTGAAGTCCTTGTACATTAAAGACGTTATCAGGCACATTATTGGCAGAATTATGTTCTCGGATAACATTACGAACAAGTCTAGCATCTACATCCATAACAAGACTAATCCAAGGAACACTGAATCTTTGAGCAGCGGTATCACTATATGCCGCTTTTCTTTGATCAAAAACTAAGGTATCCATCGAATAAAGAATTTCCCAAGGCATAGTTATACTAGTTATACTTGCGTAATCAGCAATGTAATCAGGTGCGAAATGCCAAAAGTCAACATAGACTTCTAGTGTATTATCATCAACTATACGAAATCCTTTGAAGCTATCAAGATATGGTTTTGATACGGTTGCTATGGCAAACTCTATTGATGATTTATCTTCATTGTAAGTTAAATCAAAAGTTTGGTATATTGAATATATTACATCGGCCATGTTTATTTGTTCTCCATGATGCCACTTAGAATCAAAATATTTTGAATAGTCAAATACAACTTTACTGGTAGCAGTAGAGCCAGCAGGAACATTAGACCATGAACTTGTCTCAGAATTCCACATAAATGAATCAGATGGAAGTTCAATATTGCCATTTGGGCCAGATGTAGTTACATCATAATTTGCACGATAGGGTATTGGTAATCCGGTAAATGGATGTCGAGTGACAGGAGGATCATACATATTTCTCCAGATGTCATTTCCGTATACATCGCCAAAACCACCGACAGGATTCCAAGTAGTACGTGCGGTCCAGACCCATACATTTCCAATAGTTAAATCATTTTTACCGGGAATATAGGCATCTCTTTGTGTCCATAAACTTTTTGGTCCAGCAATTATATCTAAAGTGATTCCTTCAATAGAATCATCAGCGGGAAGATTAGTAACGATATTTGCAATCCATATTCGTACAGATTCATCAAGACATAGTTTAGATGCGTCGACATAAATTGAATTACGTTCTTCTTCATTCTGGAAATTTCCGCTAAAAATTCTTTGTCCTAACAAGTCTAATTCTTCATTTTCATATTGCCAGAAACCTAATTCTTGCCATCCAGGCATAGTGCCGAGCCATGGAGAACACATTTGATTTAATGTACCAGAATCATACCTATCAGCAGCGCCTTTTCCCCAACCTTCAGTATACATATGCCAAGATCCACCAGTTCCAACAAGATTAGGATCTGAGCTGTAAACAGTATAGATTGCAGGTCCAAATTGTTGATATGTGGGTTGAACAATGAAACCTAGATTTTCAACTTCTGATCTAATTAAATCACCAACGTCTCGTCTTTCATCTTCAACACGAATAATGAAATCAATGCGAATTGGTTTATCTTCATAATTCCATTTACCTTCGATTAATTCTGCACCTGCATTTGTCATTGCTTCGTTTACAATAAATTTTGCATAATCAGGATCATAATTGATAGATGATTCGAGAATCATATCGTATAAGGTAAGATAATCATGATCATATGAACTGACTTGAGTTAACATTGGAACTGCCATGCCTTGATAAATTTCTTGGACAACAAAATCTCGATTAATAATTAGTTGTACAGCTTGTCGGACCTCTTTAATAGAAAAAGGATTTAGTTGTCCTTCAGGACCAGGAGCAGGATTAAGTAATAATGAAATTGTAGATGTAGGGGCTTCGTGTACTTTAATTCCAGGTGAATCACGTATATCTTTTGCAGCTGCTACCTTAAGACCAAAATAATACATATCCATTTGATTCGCAAGAATTTCCTTAGGGGCAATATCTACATGGAATGCACGAAATCGCAAGATGTCAGTAGCAGGACCAGGTTTATCGTGAGGAGGTCGATAGTTACTTTGGCTATGTACAATAGTTGGAACAACTGACATTACAAGTAAGACACTTAACAGAATCGTAATTAATTTTGTAGAGGTATTAATTATCATAAGAGTCGCCTATGATTTATTCATTAGTTCACGAATTTTTTTCATATCAATTCCATTTTCACGAGAGATAGAAAGAAACACTACCACAACAATTGCCAGGATCATTGCAAGCAAAGTATAGATTAGGGTTTCAAAAGTATTTGTTTTGTCGGAGATATCAGATATATCGCTTTGTAATTGATTTATTTGGACGGGAAGATTGGATAAATCACCAAGTTCAGACGGAATATCATTTGATGGAATTATAGGAGGAACAGGACTGTTTGAACCAGGTTGAGTTTGTAACATATCAAATATAGATTCAGATATTTCAGTTAATCGATTTTCAAGTTGGTCTAGATTATTGAAACCAAAGTCCATAAAGAATGATGCGGCAGCGACATTTCCAGATGCTTCTATTGCCAGAATTGTATGAGCTCCTTCGCCAGCAATTGGAATAAATATATCAGTATTGAATAAACCGTCGTCATTAGTACGAGTTGAGGAAATAATCACACCACTGACAGAAATATATACTTCTTGATCTGGCTGGAAGTCAAAACCGGATATGCGTACATCTCTGCCTCCAGGTCCAGAAGGTGGACTTATGAATATAGAAGGAGTAGGCATTGCTTTAGTTCGTGCAAAAGCAATTTTCTGATTCATTCCACTCATCTCACCTAATCGGCCATCAGTCCAAATCATATAAACGTCATCTGCAACAGCTTTGATATCATTATAATCGCCAATGAATGCGCCTCGAGGAAAAGCTTTGTTAGGATTTGTTGGATAATCAGTAATTCGAGAATTAGGCAACCAAGTTTTACCTCCGTCGTCAGAACGAGTGTAATACATATGGTAAGTTATTTCACTTAGACTATCACGGAAATCTCCAAAGAATGCATGAATCTTTCCATCGGGACCAATATCTAATGCTGGAAAGAATTGGAATGCAGATTTAGTATCATCGTTAATACGTTTTGGAAGTGACCAAGATTCTCCTTGATTGGTAGAACGTGCAAAATATACGTCGCCGTCATCAGTAGGTTTATCAGAAGGTCTGCCTCCGAAAACAAGGCTGACTGATCCGTCTACATCAGAAACAGCGCCACGAGGCGTCGCACTGGCCCAGGACCTAAATGGAGCGTTTCGTGAACGATAGAATGGTTCATTAAATGTAGCTACGCGTTCGTTGATAGAAATTGATTCACCGCCATCGTCGGAACGTGTAATGTGAATCTCACCTAGTCCTTCGAAAGGCCCATCGTCAGTGGAATCAAAATATGCAATATATACTGTGCCATCGTCATGTGTGAATACATTTGGGAATTGAACAACTCTGTCAGTGTCTTCTCCAAGTGGGGCTCCTTCTCCGCCACTAGCTCCTCCATATGTAGAATATACAGTTGGGCTAACAGGAAGGGGTTTACTCCAGGTCATTCCATAATCCTCGGATTTGACCATTTCAATAGTTGTTTCAAGAACAGGATATCTGAAATAGAGAATAGCGCCATCTAAAGCAAAGAAGAAATCATATCGTGTAACGAAATGTGTGTAAACAACGTAAATGATATCTTCATCAAGGTTTTCAGGATTTGGTCCTGTAGCTATCCAAGGTTTGTCCAAGAAACCGAATCTTAATGTACCACTACTTGTGACATTAGTAGCCTCGCCTTCAAATTGATTTTGAGCATAAGTTAATGATATTGTACTGCGAGCACTGGATATTGGTTGTTGCCAGGTTTCACCGCCGTCGCTAGAACGAGTGATTGAGATACTAGAAACTGATTCTTGTAACGGTGTACCGCCTAAACTAAAATCGTCACTGCCGATAGATATACAACCCATGTATACATTTCCTTTCCTATCAAATGCTGCAATTGGATCTCCTGCAGCACCAAGGTCTTCTTGTAGATACTTGGATTGAAATGCACCAGCCCAAGTTTGACCTCCGTCTCGACTAACATATGAAACAACATTTGCAAAGTTGTAATCAATTGTACCCATTACAAGATGTTCAGGATCATTAGGATTTACGGCAAGTACTGGTTCAGTTTGAACAGGGGTAGTACCAAAATCTCTTGTAATAAGAATATTCCTACTAAATTTTTGTGATGGGTCACGATAAGGAACTAAAGCGGCAGCGCCAGCT
>JAKZTE010000003.1:0-91501 GCA_047517285.1 Nitrososphaerales archaeon
CTTCTACAGCAGTCTCTTCTACAGCAGTCTCTTCTACAGCAGTCTCTTCTACAGCAGTCTCTTCTACAGCAGTCTCTTCTACAGCAGTCTCTTCTACAGCAGTCTCGTGGATAGGCTCTGCAATAGCAGGTTGAAAGTCATCTGGAAGTTTAGTTAATTTAGTTTTCCTAATAGCAACTTTATTCAGATACTTAATTTTTTTAGTAGCATTGAATAGTTCAGAAGCGATTTTTTCTTCAACTATTGCTTGACATAATTCAGAATAAGTCATAGATTTAGCTTTTTCAAGAAATAGATCATGTGCTAACATTCGTATATCGTGTTTTTTAGACGAATTAAGTTTACCTTGTGAAAATGCAATAAAGTATATTCTTAATGAATAATTGTCTTTAGTAGTATAATCGTGGATTAAACTTACTATTGAAGATCCACGTCTAACTAAACTCCTAATATATTCACGGGAATATTCATGCCCTTTGAGAATAGTAGAAGCGCTATTAGTACTTACATTAATTATTTGAAATTTCAGAATTATTTGATATTGTTGAGGGTCTTTTTTATATATATCAAACATGCTGGTCTCAACCTTTCTACTAAGAGCGTTTTTATCAGAAGTTATAGGAATATATGCAATAGGTTTACTTTCAAATTCAACCGGAGAAATTACAGTAACCCAGCGTTTTTCTTTCCATTTATCTTTAACTTTACCTCTTCCTCGACTTCTTGTTTTCGTCATCTTCGCCATCTGATCCACCATTTACCTTGCAGACATTGCCATTCTTTCTTGTTCAAATTTCTTTTTAATTGAAAAGCAATTAGAGTCATTACGAGCAGCCATAATAATTTCATTAGCCAATATTTCTTCAGCGCTTTTTTTAGTTGAAAATGATGTTTCACGAACTGCCAATGAGATGAATCTTAATGCAAGATCAACTCGGCGTTGTGGAGATATATCAACAGAAACATGATACCTAACGCCACCGTATGCAATAGTGGTAGTGTCTTCATTAGGAGATGTATTTTCAATTGCTCGAACAAGTTGGTCAATGGGGTTAGAACCAGTTTGTAAATGAATTATCTCAAAAGCAGTTTTTACTATTTTAATTGATTTATATTTTTTACCTGCCATTCTTCCTGAGTTTTTGGCTTTCTTTTTACCAAAATGCATTAGATTGTTACATAATCTTTCAACAATATTAACACGAGACTTTGCAAATCGTTTATGTTCATGCCTTCCAAAAGAAGTAGGTATTAGAGTTGGTGCAAGACATACAACTTCTTTAAGACCAGGATCTTTAATCTCCACGCCAGAGAAGTTCCATTTTCTAAATAATAAAAGTTCGCTCAAATAATCTACCTTCTTGGTTTTTCTTTTCTACCATAAACAAGTTCATTCAAAGAAACGTCATTAACTTTATAGACTTGCCAGCGAACACCAGGTAAGTCTCCCATAGCACCGCCAGTTGAACCGCCTATTCCTTCAACATTAACTTCGTCGTGTTCATCGACAAAATTTAATGCGCCATCTCCTGGAAGAAAAGCAGTAATTTGTTTACCATTTTTAATAAGCTGAATTCTTACACATTTTCGGATGGCAGAGTTAGGTTGTTTGGATTCAATACCAACTTTTTCTAAAACAATACCACGAGCTTGTGGAGCGCCGGATAATGGATCTGATTTTTTATCTAATTTTAAGACACGTCTTTTATAATGGCCGTCAGACCATCTCATGTATTTACGTTTGTTATGTTGTTTTCTAGCAGCAAATTCTCCAACAGGTGATTTATTTCCCATAATCAGTACATCCGTATATTATTGTTCATTGGCATATTTTCTAATTAATGTATGATGTAATTATTAAACATAGCCTTCATTCATGGGTAATTTTTATATTATTGATTTCAAAATATCGTTTAGCAATCAATCTAGCCTTTTCTGCATTTCTACCAGCCCGTCCGACAATTGCTCCTGTTTTTGATGAATCAACTTTAATAGTGGCAGTTGTCCGGCCGTTAGGTTTCTCATTAATTTTAACATCGTTCACATATTTTGAATCTAATGCGTTTAAAATTAATTGTTTAGGATCGTCAGAATATTCAACTAATTCAATGGTTTTTCCAATTGATTTTTGAATACTTTTAATTGACTGGCCATTTTTACCTATTGCCAGACCCATCTCACCATTATTAACTAAGAATATTACACGACCAACTTTATTATCAATTACACAATCACGAGCCATAGCTCCAGTAACTTTCTGGAATAATGACATTAGGTTAAATGCTTCTGATGTAATCTTTATTGTTTCTGGTTTATTTTTTAGCAATTATTATTTCACATTTGATAATAATGATATTTTAATGTTATCTATTAACAAAATATTTTATAATTTACTTAAGATTAAATTTAAATCTGACTCGTCAGCTTCAAGAATTGAAAAGACTGAAATTCTATAACTTAAACCAAGTGTTTTACCTAATCCGATTGAGTTTTGCTCAGTAGTAATGAGTGTAATTGAATTTTGTTTACATTTTTCTTCAATTAAATTAAAATTTTCAGTGGAAATTGTTGATGAACAAATGATTAATTTTGAATTATCTAATGATGAAATACTTTCTTTAAGTCCATATACTACTTTACCATTTTTACGAATATTTTTTAATGTTTTTTCAAATGGTTTTAAACTTGTCATACAAACTACCTTTTCATATATAATTCAATCATTCCAGTACCAACTGGAACAGGTAATCCAACAATTACATTTTCAGTAACTCCTCTTAGTTCTTCAATTTCACCTGTAACTGAGGCTTTAGCAATAGTAGGAACCGTAATTTCAAATGCGGCACGTGCTAGAACACTTTCTTTAGTACCAGCAATTCCATGTCTGCCAATAGATTTCAATACACCGGTAGATGACATTAAATCAGATACAAGAACTATATGTCTAATATCAACTTCAAGTCCTTGTTCGTCAAGAGTATGTGTGATTTCATTAATCAGTGTTGATCTTGCAGCCTCTATTCCAATAATCGCTGCAATTTCCCAGATGTTATTTGTAGTTGTACGAGCTGTATCAACTCCAGGAATTTTAAAGACTTTACCAAGATTAGAACCTGATGTTTGGATAATCCATTCAGAATCTTTCTTTACAATAGTAATATTCTTAATATCTTTAATTCCAGCAATGCGAAGAGTAAGTAATTTATTTCGCAATGCGAATAAGGTTGATGCGTCAGTATCTTCTACAATAACCATAACAGATGTACTTTTATGGTCTACTTTGACGTCGCGTTTACCGCCAACTCCAACGATTTCTCCAAGTTTATCTAATGTAATACCAAAATCGTCCAGAGTATCAGATTCAAATTTAAGTTTTATACCTTCAATATAATCAACTTCAGTTTGTGAAACTAAATCCATTACAGTTGTATAGAGAATCTTTTTACCAATTTCTCGTGCTTTGTCGGAGGTTTTGCGATGGGTTGATTTAAGATAAATATCCATAGAAGGCTTAGAAGGAACTTTTCGGGCGTCAACCAATTCAATCAATCGTGGTAAACCAAGAGTTACATCTTTTTCTTGAACTCCTGCAAAGTGGAATGTTCTAAGAGTCATCTGAGTGCCAGGTTCGCCAATTGATTGAGCGGCAACTATTCCACTAGCTTCTCCAGGTTCTACCAAGGCTTTATTAGTTAATTCTAATGTTTTCTTTAAGATATTTTTCATACCGGATTCGGTGATAGGATTGTTAGAAAATGAATTTGTCAAGTCGTCAATAACTTTTTCGTTGAATTTAGATTTATAAGGTTTAATAATAGAATCAATTTTTTTAGAGTCAGATTGGGATTTGGAAGTATTATTAATCATAGAGATGTCAACTTGCCTACTAATATTAACACCGTCGCCATGATCACTTTTTGCAGGATCTATTCCATCTTCGCCATATAGGAATTGAATAATATTTCCATGAGGGTCACGAACAGTTCGATCGTATTCAACGCGAATATGTTCTAATGCATTAATCAATCGACGTTGCATGTAACCACTTTGTTGAGTTCTTACAGCAGTATCTACTAACCCTTCACGGCCCCCCATAGCATGGAAAAAGAATTCTGTAGGAGTGAGTCCTGTACGATAATTTGATTTTACAAATCCTTTAGCATCAGGAGACATATCTCCTTTCTTGAAATGGGTTAAAGCGCGTTGATTAAAACCGTTCTGAATACGTTTTCCTCTTACTGACTGTTGTCCTAATGCGGCAGTCATCTGTCCAAGATTTAGACTAGAACCTCTAGCTCCAGTTCGGGCCATAATTACTCCAGAATTGTCGTCAAACAATGCAGTGTCAGAAACCCTTCCAGCTTTATCTCTTGCTTTCGATAATTCATGAACAATATGAGCTTCTAATGCCTCGGCGTCAGACATACCTCTAGCACTAACTAATTCACCATTAGCAGATTTAGTAATTAATGCATCAACATTAACATAAGAATCACTAATACTTTTAAAGACCTTTTTCTCTGCAGGTTTATCAAGAGTTAGTTCTTTATAACTTAAAGAGAAACCCCGATTACTAATGTATGATCTAAGAACTGTTAATACAGAATTAAGAAACTTACGTGCCTCTTCAGAACCATAATCTTTACTAAGTCTATGGAGAATAGAATCAGGTTCTTCAGAACCAATTGCAGCTCTGTCAATAAGACCAGTAATGAGTTGTCCGTCTTTTATTAGAACGTCATTTGTGAGACCTTTTGCTCGCCCCCATTTAGAAGAGAATTTATAATTAAAATCTTTAGGTAAAAATAAGGAAAATAATTGTTTGCCATTATATAATGAAGGATTAGATTTGACAGGTTTAGGTAATGGACCAATATAACCGCCAGTTAATGCAAGGTCTGAGAATTCGTCGGCTTCAAGAAGAGTATCATCATGTGTTAATAGATATCCAGCAGAAATATAATCACGAGTTCCTCCAATTATAGGACCGCCATATCGTGGTGAAATTATTTGATCATGGACCATCATGAGACTTAATGCTTCTGCACGAGATTCTGCGCTTTGAGGAATGTGCAAATTCATTTCGTCGCCGTCAAAATCAGCATTATAAGGAGGGCAAACTGCAGGATGTAACCTAAATGTACGATATGGAAGGACGCGAATTGAATGTCCCATAACAGACATGCGGTGCAATGATGGTTGTCGATTAAATATTACGATATCTCCATCAATCAAATGACGTTCAATAACAAATCCGTCCTCTAAACTATCAACTAATGCTTGTTTATCTTCAACATAATCCAATCTAATTTTTACGCCATCTGGTCGAATGACATAATTTGCACCGGGATGCTTATCGGAACCGTTTAGAACTAATTCATTAAGGAATTTAGCATTAAGTTTTGAATATTTCTCAGGAATTGAAAGTCTTTTTGCAACTGCTTCAGGAACACCAACTTCAGATATATCCAAAGAAGGATCAGGTGAGATAACAGTTCTGGCGGAAAAATCAACACGTTTACCAGACAGACTACCTCGGAATCGACCTTCTTTTCCTTTTAATCGTTGACTAATTGTTTTTAATGGTCTACCAGAACGGTGATGAGATTGAGGAATTCCTGAAACTTCATTATCAAAGAAAGTAGTAACATGATATTGCAATAAATCAACTAAATCTTGTACGATAAGAGGAGGAGTTCCTGATTCTTTACTTTCACGCACACGTTGATTAACACGAAGAATATCAACAACCTTATGAGTTAAATCGTCCTCGGAACGAATTCCTGTTTCTAAAGTTATAGAAGGTCTAACAACAACAGGAGGAACGCCCAATACTTGTAAAACAAACCATTCAGGTCTGACTGATTTAGGATTGTAATTGATTAGGCTCATATCATCGTCGGTTATACGTTCTAGTCTTTCACGAATAGCATTAGGAAGAAGACGAGTGGCACCGCCAGATTCAGTAATTTCATGAAATATTGTAGGTTTTAAAAATTCAACTTTATACTGTTCAGTACCACAGTGTGGACATAGCATAACCTTCTTAGTTTTCATGAATAATTGTTTAGCAATTTTATCACGAACTTTAGGATTGAATTTAGATTCTTCTTCAATTTTTGCTTTGAAGTGTTCAGCTTCTTCAGTTAACATTTTAAATCGTCCACAAACACGACAGAATGAGTGTAGTAGTTTGTTTACTTCTTCGGCAAATGCAATGTGTAAAACAGGTTCTGCAAGTTCAATGTGTCCAAAATGGCCAGGGCATCTTAAAGCAGTATTACCGCAAGTTGCGCATTTTTGTCCAGGTTCAAGTGTACCCAATCGATTATCCATTAAACCGCCTTGAACAGGCATGCCATCTTCGTCATAAGTTTCTGGAGCAGTAATTTCTGTAACTGAGTATTTTCTCACTTCACTAGGAGACAATATTGAGAAACGTATTCCGCCAATTTTTTTAAGATTTTCAGGGGACATATTATTACACTTGATCCTCTAGGAGTAATCTTGGGGCAATGTTAAGACTCATCATCTCTTGTAACAATAATTTAAAAGCATAAGCAATAGTAACAGTAGAGATTTGTGCGTCCTCTCCATCAATTTTACATATATATTTTCTTTGTTGTCCATCATAATATGCAAGTAAACCACAATGATCGCAAACATTAACATTAGTTTTATCTGATTCGTCTAATAATCTGTCTTTAAGAACCATAGAAGCGCCATATGCAATAAGACAGTCTCTTTCCATTTCACCGAATCTTAGACCGCCTCCACGAGCTCGCCCTTCAGTAGGTTGTTTAGTAAGCATTTGTACTTGACCACGTGCACGAGCGTGCATTTTATCAGCAACCATGTGATGAAGTTTTTGATAGTAAACTACTCCAATAAAAATTTCCACTTTGAGTTTCTTACCGGTTTTTCCATCATACATAGTTTCAGAACCACTAGATTCGAAACCGTATTCTTTTAATTTATTTCCCAGATCTTCGGCATTTTCTCCTGCAAAAGTTGAACCATCGACAGAAGTACCGCGAAATGAAGCAGCTTTTCCGCCAATAGATTCGATAAACTGTCCAACGGTCATTCTAGATGGAAATGCATGTGGATTAATAATAATGTCAGGAACAACTCCAGATTCAGTATATGGCATATCTTCTTGATTAACTAATAAACCAACAATTCCTTTTTGTCCATGTCGTGAAGCAAATTTATCACCAATCTCAGGAATACGCATGTCTCTAACACGAATTTTATATAATTTTTCTCCGTCTTCGTTTTGGGTCATAAATACTGAATCAACAACACCAAATTCAGAAGGACGTACTGCAATAGAAGTATCGCGTCGATATGGTCCTTGCATATCAAATGCTTTGTATTCTTCCATAAATCGGGGTGGACTAGTTCTTCCGATAATAACGTCGCCTCCAGAGACTACCGATTCATGCATGATTATTCCATCACTTTCAAGTAATCTATAGTATTTTTCACCTCGATAACCACGAGTATTTTCATCAGAATTAGGAATCTCAAAATTATCTTTCATACCGCCCAGATATTGTTTAGCTTCTGCATCATATAGACGATAGAAGAATGAACGTGCAAGGCCTCGCTGAACAGACGATTTATTCATAACTATAGCGTCTTCAATATTATAACCTTCATATGACATGACAGCAACAACGCAATTTTGTCCAGTAGGACGTTTATCAATATTCAAGAGAGATGTTGCACGAGTTTTAACTAATTGATTTTGTGGGTATACGAGAAGATGTTCTCGAACAGTTGTATTATAATTATAATTAGGTGTTGGAAATCCTAATGATTGTTTAGACATAGCAGATTGATAGGTATTTCTTGGTGACTGGTTGTGTTCTGCATAAGGAATGAGTGATGCAGCTACGCCCAGAATAGCAGATGAGAATAGTTCTACATGAGTATGTTCATTACTGAATTCAGTAGTACCGTCAATTGCCACTAAAGCATTTTCTTCTTCATTAGCGTCAAGAAGATCAACTACACCCATTTGTATCAGGTCTTGCCAACTTAACTCGCCATTTTGAGTTCTGGAAACGACATCATGATTGACAAGTGGTTTTCCGTTAGATACAACTATAAGAGGTCTAAGAACTCTACCAGAACTTAATGAAACATGTATACGAGTAGAAGCGTTTTTATTTGGATATTTTTGTAGATTAATACTTGCATGAGAATGAATTTGTCCTTGTCTCCTCATATTACGAAATGAAGCAACAAGTTGGGTTTCGTCTTTAGTATAACCTATAAGACGTCCATCTACAAATATTTTACAGAAGCGACTTCGATCTTCCATAGAAATATCTCTAGAAGGTACTATACCAATTTGAGTTAATTTATCAATTATATCATCAAAAGAAGAAGAGACAGAGATAACAGAAGAAAGAGCAATATTTTTCACCAAACCACAATTTGCGCCTTCTGGTGTTTCGCTTGGACAAATCCTGCCATAATGAGTTGAATGTAAATCTCGTGCTTCAAAGTTTGGTTGTGTACGGCTTAAAGGTGATTGAATACGACGAAGATGGCTAAGTAATGACAAATAATTAGTGCGATCAAGTAGCTGAGTAACGCCGACTTTGCCTCTACCCCAATTACCAGTAGCTACTGCGTTAGCGAGTTTATCAGTAATAATACCAGGGCGGATAGATGCACCAACGATATTTGAGCCTTTTCTATGAGAAGTACGCTCTAATTGATATTTCATATCGCGAACCAAATTACGAAAAGCGGTTCTAAATAGATCTGCAATCATTGGACCTGCAAATTTAACAATTTTATTTCCATAATGGTCCTTGTCGTCTTGATCAATCCAGTTCATACGAAGTTCTAGAAGTTTACAAACAGCTTCTCCAATAAATATAGCCTTATCATATCGATTTTCTAGGTTTTTACCCAAGTGTGGTAAAAGACCCCAATCAAGAATAGATTCGGCTTTTCTGATACGGAATTCATCAAGCATGCCATGAGCAACACGATTACCAATATACATAAGAGCTTTATGACTACAATCTCCTATTTTTCCACAGACTTCGTTATGGCCGCAATTTTCGAAATCAGGGTTTTCTTTATCAAAGTCTTCTTGAGTCTGGTCTTTTGCTTTTTCTACTATTTTAAGTCCGCAGACTTTACAAATATTACAATTATTATCTCTATCAAGAACTGCTTTTTCAAAAGTAATTTCTAGAAGGTTATGAACTTGATTTTGGTTTGAAATTAAAGATGCAATCTCTCTATCATTTTCAATTCCAAGAGCACGAATCAATGTTACTATGGGCAAGTCTACTGGAGAACTTGGAAGTTTAACCATGATTGCGCCATCGCTCTTTAGAGTCAATTCAAGTTTCGCACGATAGCCAACAATAGATGAATAAATTTTTGAACGATGAACTATATTTCCACCAACTTTATCTTTTTCAACAATAATTTTGTTTGGAGAAAGGTCTTCTAGTCCAACAATAATACGTTCTGAGCCATTTATGATAAAATAGCCTCCAGGATCCAATGGATCTTCGCCTTTTTCAATCATTTGTTTTTCAGCCATTTTACTTGTTTCGCACTTGGCAGATCTAACCATAATAGGAATATCGCCAATATGATGCTTTTGTGTTTCTCTAGCTACACCGTTTTCTTCAACAGTCATTTCAAGATGAATAGGAGCAGAATAAGCAAGATCACGTAATCGTGTTTCAAGTGGAAGAATTCTACTTGTTGAACCATCTAATTCAACAGATCGTGGTTCGCCGATAAAGAGTTTACCAAAAGATACACGGTATGGAGTACCAGTTGTTTCAACGTCAATGCCACCGACCTCATCTACAATATCTTGTATTCCATGATCAAGAAATTCATTATAAGAATTAAGATGATGGCTAGCTATTCCTTCTTTTTTAATCATGTTTTCAATGATTGCCCAATTTTCATTTGGTATTGAACTCATTATTGTTCAATCACCATTCTATAGTAGACAGTATTGCCACTTGTTGGACTAGGTCTCGATATTTTTATTACATCGCCCAACTTAACTTCAAGATTTTCAATTGCTGGATCAGATAAAGATATTTTCGGAAGTTTAGCATATTCGACATTAAAAGTCTTTAACAATTCAGTAACTTGATCATCAGGGATTTTCTCATGTTTAGGAGATAAAACATGAAGAGTAGCATCGTACTCTTGAGTTTCTTCCTTTGGAACAACTTTCTTTGGTTCCTTTTTTGGAGTAACTTTTTTTGGAACTTTTTTTACAGGCAACTACAGACCCACCAATATATAAAAATTAGAAATAATTAATGACAACGGATATAGACAAATTGGAAAATGCCGACTTATAATCTTTGTCTTTTATTGCAGAATTGATTTTTTTTTTAATCAATTATGAGAAAAAAATAAATGCAATATCAAATGAGATAAAATATGGATATTAAACAGATATTTGAGAATACAACTAATATTGCCGTAATTGGTTTATCAAAAAATGAATTGAAGGATAGTTATCAGGTATCCATGTATATGAAAAATTCCGGATACAATATAATTCCAATAAATCCAACTACCGACTCAATAATGGACGTAAAATCTCATAATAGTTTAAAAGACATCCCAGAAAATATGGTAAGAAATATAGAATTAATCAATATATTTAGAAAACCAGAGTTTGTTGAAAACATATTAGAAGAGGTAATTGAAGTGAAAAAGAAATACGGCAAGATACATACAGTATGGATGCAATTAGGAATTTTTTATGATAGGGCAGACACTGTATCAAAGGAAAATCAATTAAATATAATCACGAATAAATGTATAAAAATAGAACATGGAAGACTACAAGATTAATTTGCTTTAGTTATTTCAGGATCTAATTTATCATAATATTGTTTAATTTCTTCTTGATTTAGATATCGAAGTGTTTTAGTTTCGTGATCGACAATAGAGATTTTTATACTTGAAAGTTTGTCGTCATCCTCATTAATAGAAATAAGCGATTCAATTGCGAGAAGAATCGCATCTTCGAAAGATAAATCTGCATTATATTTCTTCTCAAATAATTCAATTACTTGATCACTACCAGATCCAATTGCAGTAGCATCATAAGCAACATAATTGCCACTAGGGTCGGTTTTCCACAAATGTGAGCCAGATCTGTCAACACCACATATAATTAATGAAACGCCAAAAGGTCGAACACCCGCATATTGTGTGAATTGTTGTGAAGAATCAGCGAGTTTTCTAGCCAAAGTTTCTAGATCTACAGGTTGGTCATAAATTAATCGATTACTTTGAGCAATTACACGTGCTTGATCTACTTGAACACGAGCATCAGGAATATAACCAGCTGCAGCAACCCCTATATGGTCGTCAACCTGAAAGAGTTTTTGAGTAATTCCAGGAGTTTGTAATTTAGATAATTTTTCATCAACTGCAAGAATAGCACCTTCCTTATGTTTTATACCTAGAGCTAAACTACCACGTCTAACTGTTTCCATTGCATATTCAACTTGATATAATCGACCGTCAGGTGAGAAAACAGTAATAGCTCTATCATATCCTTGTGCTCCTGGAAACATAATTATCAAACATATTTTGTTTTAGTTAACATTTAAAGTTTTTAG
Source organism: Nitrososphaerales archaeon (assembly GCA_047517285.1). Classification (GTDB taxonomy): domain Archaea; phylum Thermoproteota; class Nitrososphaeria; order Nitrososphaerales; family UBA57; genus UBA57. The sequence continues at coordinate 11,646 of JAKZTE010000003.1, forward strand.
ATTCGAAGTAAATAATGAAGAATATGATAGTTGAAGAAATTGAATTTAATGGGCATCCGGAAGTAAGAGGTGAGCATAAAACAACAATGGAAATTACTATGGATAAACATCTTACTGAGAAGGGAGATTGCATAATTGGAGTAAATGCTAGAACGTCTTGTAATACTTTAAATAATAGAATTAAAGAAGAGATTCAAAAAGATAACAATAAAATTACAATAGAATTAATAGTAGAAGATATGAAATTTAAGATAAAGGCAATGGGAAGTGCTAAATTATCATTAAAGCACAAGAAAGACATAGTATTACGAAAAAGTGCGTTTACATGTACAAGAACGGTAGGCATACACGCAGAAAATGCGGCAATAGATGTTCCAAGAGAAATGATTAGTAAATTAAGAAATCCTAATGTAAAAGGACTGTTTAGGATAATAATAGAGGAAACGGAATAATTATGACGGATAAAGCTACTGCCAAAGCACATGCAATGCAAGGTTTATTGAAATATCATGGAATGAAAGATAGTAAACTAAGGATACCATTTCACGATAGTATTTCAGTTTGTCTTGATGCGTTATTTACAAAGACAACAGTAGAATTTGGAAATTTTGAAAAAGATGAATTAACAATTAATAATGAAATACAACAAGATACAGTTTTGAGTCGGGCCATAGCAATAATTGATAAAATTCGATTATTAGCAAAGATTGATGATAAAGTAAGGATAACGTCAGAGAATAGTATTAAATTTGGAGAAGTAAAGGGGCTAGGTTTTTCATCTTCTGCAGGTGCAGCATTAGCAGGAGCGGCATTCAAAGCATCAGGTCTTGAATCGACGCATGGATGGGATATTAAATTAATTTCAAGAATTGCAAGATTATTAGCAGGATCGGCATGTAGAAGTGCAACAGGAGAATATTCAAGATGGTATGCAGGTGACGATGACGAAACATCATATGCGGAAAAGATATCAACCAAAAGTGATCTAGATCTCAGAATGATTGCAATACCATTTCCTTCTGAATATTCGACAGAATCAGCTCATAAGGAAGTTTTAACGTCAAATTTCTTTGATGCAAGAATTAAAAGTGCCAATGTTAGATTGGAAAAAATTCAAGAGTCTATAAAGAAGGGAGATTTAGACAATCTAGGAAAATTAGTTGAAGAAGATTCATTAGAACTACATGCGCTTACAATGACTGGAAAAGATAGAGTAATTCTAATTCGTCCTGAAACAATTAACATAATTAATTTTGTAAAGAAAAAACAAAAAGAGAACATACCAATATATTATTCTATGCAAACGGGGCCATCAATTTTTATCAATACAAATAGTGATTATATTGATGAAATTTATAGTGAAATTTCAGAAATGGGTTTAAACGCAATAAAATCTACTGTTGGAAATTCAGTGACTATAGAGAATTAATTACTAATTTTTTCGTATAACGAGTTTATTAGTGAAATATACAGTGGCAAGAAGAACTACAAGTGAAATGGCAATTGATGGAAGGTATCTATTGACAAGTTCTTCAGAAACCGATGTAGAAAATTGTTCTACGTCAACAGATATTGACTGGCCCATAAATTTATGCGATATTTGAGGATGAAATATCATTGGTTTTCCAGGCGTAAGACTTTTAGCTTTTGTTTTTAGTTCAATAGAATCTTCAGGATCTAATTGATTAATCTCAGTAAAGATAGATTCGTCTAATATCTCAAGGTTATCAATAATTCCTGGAATAATAGAAATAGATTTCAGAGGAGTTTTAGAAGGATTATCAATAGTAATGATTAATTCAATCTCTTGATTATCAAGAATTTCTTCAGGAATAGTGGAGATAGTAACAATTGGAGTATGGGATATATTAAGAGGGATTTGTGAAGTAAATATTCTCATAGATTTACCTCCAAGGGTAAAGTCACCCCAGGCTTGTAAGAGATTACGGCTTACTTCGTCATTACTAGAAATCAAATATTCATAGTTCATAATTCCGTCAATTTCTAAACTAGATCTTTCATTCCATTGATTTCCTTCAATAACTACATATTCAAAATCATTTCCATTTAATTGAACGTCAAATAATGACAAACCGCCGTTATTTGCAAAATCAACTGAAATTGTAAAATTATATCCGACAAGTGCAGAATTTATATTAATATATTTATCGATATTAATGGCAGTAGGTAAAACTATGGAATCAGAGAACGTCCTATAATCTTTTCCATGATAGGTCAGGTCAACAGATGTAGGAGGCAGGAGTATATTATCAGAAGAATCATGTTTGACATAATATACAAAAGTAGAAGAGTTAGTAGGTTTTAACAAAGGAATATTTACTTCTAGACGATTATTTAGTTTTGTCATATTATCGCCGCCACTTGAAAACATAACCGATGAAGGAATAACATCAACTAGATGTAAATTGGTTAAATCCTCATCTCCGTTATTTGTAATTTCTAGAGTTACTTTCAATTCGTCTTGCCATACTCCATCAATTGGTATTTCAGAGATTTTATCAACGACAATTTCTGGAGAATTAATGAAAGGTTTTACATATAGATTATAATCATTGATTAGATAAACAGGATTAGAAAAGACAGTATACAAGTCTACGCCGTCAGACCAAGTAATTTTCCATTCATATGTATTTGTATTAAACAGATAATCATGTCTAGAAACATTAAGTTCTAAAATTTCAAATGAACCAGGTGCAATAGAGTCAAAAGTTTCAAACAATTCATCATTAAGTTCAATAGAAACGTCATAAGCGGATCTAGAACCAAGGTTTTTTATTTCTAGTTGAGATAGATGATCATTATGCATTGAAACATATGAATTATTGTATAAAGAGTTTACAATAAGTGCAGGTCTAACATCATTTAATTGGATAAAGAGATCATTTGATGATGTAATTTTTGAGAATTCATCGTCGCCCATCTTAAATTTATATTCAAATTTAATATCTTCGGGACTAGTTTCTATAATAGTGGATTCGGAAGTATCAATTTGAAGTAATTTAGACAGAGTTTTAGATTTACCGGGTGCTAGATGTCTAACGGTATCATTTTCTCCAGGTTCAAGAAGGGTAAAATCATCAGTCCACCAGTCGTCAACAAATATTACTTCTTCAATTGAATGACCGCCAAGAACAGGTGATAGATTAGTAAAAGTGATACGAGATTCAATAGTATCTCCATCAGAACCTGAGGTTTTATCGATTACTCGAACAACAGAAAGAACGGGCGGATAATAGTCCAGAAGTATAGTTGAATTAAAATAACTGTCGCTAGATAAATCGATAATTAATTCTGAGTGTATATTGTCAACATCCTGATCAAGAGCAAAAGAAACATCGGAGATGTTTTTAGAATTGATATCCAATGAATTAATCATAGAACCAAATGTTTGAATGTTAATAGTTGACTTTGTAGAAAGATTCGATGCATTGATACTTTTAATGCTAAATAATGCAAGAGGATCAATTACAGAACCTTGAATGCTAAAATCACCAGGAGTATTATCAACAACTGCAGCCTCGCTAGTTCCGGCAAATTCAATTGAATAGATTAGACTGTTTGATTGTTGTGTCCCGGAAAGTTTGATAACTTGATCACGATTAGAATTGAAAAATTGTTTTGTAAGTAATTGATTAAATCCAGGATCGTTATTAGAAAAAATTTCCCAAAATATGTCAACTACAATTTCAGAGTCGGCATAAGAATAATACGTATATATATTATTTTGTGAAAAGGTATTTGGATTATATGTAATAAATCCTAAATGAAGGTCTTGAGATATTGAAGATGCGAATTTATCAGCGTTAGATTGGCTATCTGAATTTATAGTAAGAATCGCCCCATTTTGTGGTAGTGCCGAATCAATTAAACCATAGCCATTTGTTGTAAAAATATCAAATCGTGTATCAAAAGAACCCTGATGACTATAATAAAATACTTCAAATGAATCAATACCAGATTTAGTAGAAAGAACTCCACTAGCATTAACGTCGGACAGATTTATTGACCAATAAGATAAATCTCCAGAAGTAGTGATTGAGAGATTTTCTTGATAATTAGTTGCTGCAATAATATTAGGAAATGGCATGATTGGAATCAACAGTAACAATAACAGCAGCGACAACAGTAATTTATTCATTTACTACATCTATCCATTTCTAATACTACATAATGTTTTGGATTTCTTATTTATTTCTTTTTACTTTTTGCATCAATAGGATTGTCTACACCGCGTTCATTAAGAGTGAATACGGCTTCATGCTCAGGATGATAAGGGCTATCCTTCATTTTAGCTATACGATTTTTACCAGATTTTCTTAGATAGAGTCTATATGTGCTAGTATGAGCGACAACATGACCGCCAACAGGACGAGTAGGATCGCCAAATAAAGCACCAGGATCAGCCATGACCTGATTTGTCATTACAACGGCAACGTTACGAGTTTCAGCAGTTCTAGTTAAGAGATGCATAAAGCGATTAAGCCTATGTTGTCTTGTAGCCAAAGTGGCTCGTCCTAAGAATTCAGAACGATAATGTCCCATTAATGAATCGACAATAACAAGTCGGGCATTGGAACTTTCAATAACTTTTCCAAGCTCGCCGACAAGTAATTCTTGATGTGAACTAGTGAAAGCTTTTGCAACAATTATTTTTTCTAGCGCTTTATCAGGGTCCATACCACGTTCAACAGCAATATCTCTTAGTCGTTCTGGGCGGAATGTGTTTTCAGTATCAATATAGATAGCAGCCCCATTAAGTCCACCGTCTTCAACGGGTAATTGGACATTAAGGCATAAAGTATGGCAAATTTGTGTTTTTCCTGAACCGAATTCTCCATAGAATTCAGTTACAGCTTGTGTTTCAACACCGCCAATCAATAATTCGTCGAGATTAGAACTGCCGGTGGATATTCTTTCAATTTTTAGTCTTCGAGCGTAAATTTCAGTAGCAGTTACGAAATCTTTATCGAATTTACCAAGTTCGACCAATTTCAATCGCGCTTTGTTACATAATTCGACGGCTTTGTCTGTTTCAAAACCAGTTGCTTCTGCAGTATCAGTAGGACCTCTTACGACAACATCGAGTATAGTGTATATTCCAACGTCGTTAAGTTTCTTAGTTGTAACAGGACCGACTCCTGGTAAAGAAGAAATTTCCATCAATGCGGTATTTTCTTCTGCAGATAATTTAGATTCGGATGAATCTTCTGATTCTGTAATTTCCTCAGGTTCTGTAATTTCCTCAGGTTCTGTAACTTTATTTTCTAAATCGATAGAATCGTCTAACATATTATTTCCCACTTCAATACATTAATAGTAACAGAGAGTAATAACATTTTTACTTGAAAATTATTCACTTGTAAAATGAAAAATAGGTTGAAATTAACCTAATTTATAATTAACGCCTTTACCGCCCTGCGGATGGTTCCACTCAATGGCACCATTACCGAGTTGGTCACAAACAATAGTACAAAGACCCATTTCAATACAGCCTTCAATATTATAGACTAATTCTTCTTCATTAAGGGTATAGACCTCAGATGGGCATACGTATAAACAAGGTTGCTTTTCACAAGTTTTGCAAATTTCAGTATTTACTTTAATGAATTCTGAGGAATCCCAATCAAAAGACAAAAGGCCTAATTTGGATTCTAATGATATATTTTGTTCGTTTTCGTCAGGCATATAATAGTCATATTAGAAAACTAATAATAAAGATATCTGATAAGTAAAATCAAATGGGAGTTAAATTAAAGGATCTATCTAATCCAAGAAAAATATCGTTCGAGAATCTATCTGGAAACAAAATAGCAATAGATGGATTTAATATAATTTATCAGTTTTTAACAACAATTAGAGGCCCAACAGGTGAGCCTTTGATGAATAGTAAGGGAAAAATAACTAGCCATTTAACAGGATTATTTTACAGAAACATTAATCTTTTGAATAACAACATAGAACCAATATACGTGTTGGATGGAAAACCTCCGCAATTAAAATCTACACTTATTAAAAAAAGAAAAGAAACCAGAGAGAAAAATCAAGAGAAATATAAGAAAGCTATTGAAGAAGGAGATCAAGAACAAGCAAGAAGGTATTCTCATTCAATGATTAGAATTAATGAAGATATAATCAATGATGTAAAGAAACTTTTAGAATTACTAGGCATACAATACGTCCAAGCTCCCGCCGAAGGTGAAGCAACGGCAGCTTATATGAACAATATAGGAATGGTAAATTATGCAGTAAGTCAAGATTATGATTCTTTGCTTTTTGGAGCAAAGAAATTATGCAGAAACCTGACTGTCTCGGGAAAGAGAAGAATACCAAGAACTAACAAATTTATTGATGTAGAACCTGAGGTTATTGAACTAAAAGAATTTTTAAGACTAAATGAGATAAATAGAGAACAATTAGTTGATATTGCAATATTAATTGGAACTGATTACAATCCTAATGGATTTACAAGAATTGGTCCAAAAACTGCCATAAAGCACATTAAGAAATATAAAAAAATAGAAGATATTCCAAATATGGAGAGAGAATTAGAATTAATTAATATAGATGAAGTAAGAAATATGTTTCTGAATCCTGAAGTATCTAAACCAGACTTTATTAAAAAGAAAGATATTCAAAAAGATAAACTTATTTCTTATCTATGTGATGAAAATGATTTTTCAGTAGACAGGATTTCAAGTATGATAAAAAAATTAGACAAAGTAGAAGAAGAAAGATCTGAGAGTTTAGATAAGTGGTTTAATTGAATATTAATGGGTTAAATGAATTTTTTCTAATAACAGAAAAATTAAAATCGATAAAAAGAAGAGGTTGGAAGATAAAATCAACTGCAAAAGATACAGAATCAGTTGCGGATCATAGTTATGCAGCGACAACAATTGCAATGATTATTTCAGATTTAGAGGAAATGAATACGGAAAAGGTTATGAAAATGATGTTAATACATGATTTACCGGAAGCAATTATTGGAGATTTAGTGCCAGGAGAGAATCCAAACAAAGATACAGAAGAGGATGAAGCGATTAATGATATTTTAAGAAATCTTCCAGACAAAATTCAAAAGCAATATTTTGAGGTTTGGAATGAATTTAAAGAAAAAACAAGCAAAGAGTCGTTATTAGTGCATGAAATAGACAAACTTGAATTAGTTTTTCAGTTATCGTTATACAAAGATGAAATGTCAAAAGAAGCATTTAATGAGTTTTTGAAATCTTCTGAGAAAATGATAAACGCAGATATAAATAAGAAGTTATTAAGAAAGATTTTAGAATAAATATACTGGATATTCATATATGAATAATATCTTCAAGAAAATATTTATTTATGAATGTATAAACTAGAACAATATGTCAATAAAATATTTACTGTGTAGAAATTGTTCGACGGAATTTAAGGCAGATTTAAAATATGTGTGCGATGAATGTTTTAATCCATTAGACGTAATATATGATTTCGATAAAATTAGATTAACAAAAGACATTATAAAAAATAGGGAGAAAAGTCTTTGGAGATATTTTGAATTATTGCCATTAAGAAATAAGAACAACATAGTAGATATCGGAGCAGGGTATACGCCGCTTCACAAAGCAGATAAATTAGCAAAGAAATTAGGATTAAATAATTTATATATTAAAAATGATACAGTCAATCCTTCATTTTCTTTTAAAGATAGACCGGCAGGAGTAGCAGTATCAAAATCAATAGAATTAGGTTTAGAGGCAGTAGGTTCGCCATCAACAGGAAACTTAGCTTCGGCTACTGCAGCTCATGCTGCAAGAGCGGGAATACCATGTTATATTTTTATTCCGCATGACATAGAACAGGCAAAGATATTACAAGTACAGGCATATGGGGCCAACATAATACCAGTAAATGGAACATATGATGATGCAAATAGATTGGCATCGTATGCAGGAGACAAGTATAACATTGGAATAGTCAATATAAATCTAAGAACTTACTACGTGGAAGGTTCCAAGACTCTTGCATTTGAAGTATGTGAACAATTAGGATGGAATGCCCCTGATCATGTAATAGTTCCAACAGGAAGTGGTGCAATGTTATGTGCAATAGATAGAGGATTGAAGGAATTTGAGAAGATTGGTTTAATAACAAATAATAATACAAAAATTACTAGTGCGCAGCCAGAAGGGTGTTCGCCGATAGTAGATGCAATAAAGAATAAAACGAATGTGATACAGCCAGTAAAGAAACCAAATACATTAGCAAAGAGCCTAGCAATTGGCGAGCCTGGAGATGGAATATTTGCAGTAAAAACAGTGAATAATTCAGGAGGATATGGAGAAAATGCCAATGACGAAGAGATAAGAGAGTCAATAAGACTCTTAGCCAGTACGGAAGGGATATTTGCAGAACCTGGAGGCGCAATTTCAATTGCAATATTACTGAAATTAGTACGTGATGGAAAAATTGATGCAAATGAGAAAGTTGTATGCTATGTAACAGGAAATGGTCTAAAAGCGCCAGAAGCTGCATTTATTCAACAACCAGAATTGAAAGTAGTTGAACCCAAGAGAGAAGTATTAGAAGATATAATAGGTCGATAAAAATGACAAAAGTAAAAGTTTTAATTCCTGCAGTAATGTCGTCGTCTACAAATGGTGAAAGAGAACTAGAAATAGAAGGTAATACAGTAATCGAAGTGATTGATGCATTAGCAGAAAAATACGGAGAAGGGTTCAAAAATAAAGTAATAGACAATAATGGAAAATTAAAACCAATAATTAATGTATATGTCAATGATGAAAATATCAAATTCCTTGAAGATCTTCGAACAGCACTAAAAGACAAGGATGAAATTTTATTATTACCGGCAGTAAGTGGTGGATAGATCATGGAATTATCAGATACAGAAATTGAAAGGTATTCAAGACAGATTGTAATGGATGAAATTGGTTTTGAAGGGCAGCAAAAATTAAAGAATGCAAGAGTAACAGTAATTGGAGTTGGAGGTTTAGGATCACCAATAACTCAACAACTAGTAGCTATGGGGATTGGAAAAATAAGAATAGTAGATAGAGATGTTGTAGAAGTATCAAATTTACACAGGCAAGTACTATATGGAGATGAAGATGTCGGGTTATCAAAAGCTGAAGCAGCTTACGAGAGGTTAAAAAGAATAAATCCTCTGGTGGACATTGAACCTTTAACATTATCAATTAATGACGACACTGTAGATAAAGTAATCACAGGATCAGATGTAGTGATTGACGGTTTAGATTCAGTATCTGCAAGATATTCAGTAAACAGAGCATGTGTGAGGTTGAATATACCATATATTTTTGGATCTGCAATAGTAACTACGGGTTCTTCTACTTCAATAATTCCTGGAAAAACACCATGTTTAGAGTGTTTCCAGCCATCACTAAAAGATGAAGAAATGCCAAAGTGTGGCACTGAAGGAGTTCATCCTTCAATATTAACTACAATATCAAGTGTTCAAGTATCTGAGGCTGTAAAAATAATAACTGGGCAAGAACCAAATTTAGCAAATAAATTATTCCTAGCCGATATAAAAAATTTAGATTATGATAAAGTTAGAATAGTAAAACAGTCCAAATGTAATGTCTGTGGAGTAAATGCAGATTTATCGACAAAGAAATCAAGAAGAAAATTAATAGAAGACATATGCGGTAGAGAAGGCAAATCAGTTCACATCATAAGTCCAAAAGATAATCTAGAGATTGATTTAGATAAGCTAAACAAGATTATCGTAAATAAGAAATTAAATATAATTAGAAGAGGCCAACTAGGTATAACAATACAATATAATGAACAAATAACAATCAGTATTGTTGATAGTGGTGTATCAATAATAGTAGGTGCGTTAGAAGAAAAACGAGCATTAGAAATATTCAATGAAATAATAATCAATGGATTAAATATAAACCCTGAAAAGATTGATAGTGAATTTAAAAGATTAGTGCAGATTAACTAATCATAAATTTTTTATCATTCTCACGTGTTTAATTCCACATTCAATAAATTCAGGACCAGAAACAGACCAACCAAATTTTGAATACCAATCGATAAGATAGGATTGTGCATCCATCTCTATTGGCTTCGAGTCGATAATAGAATCAAGATAATCAAGAAGGTGAGTTCCAAACCCATGTTTTTGAAAATCAGGGTCTACGGCAAACCTTCCTAATTTGAGAGGGGATTGGTGATCGAATAAGCGTGCAGTAGCAACAATTTGAGTGTCTTGGAGTTTACCAACTATATGCGTACAAAATACATCTTTACCGTCGATTTCAACACAGTTTCCATCGGAAATATCGATTAATCGTTGTTGATGGTTGAAGACGAGACTCCTGATTTTCAAAATACTATAAAGATCAACTAGAGATAAATCGTCGAACCGATAATGAGAAAAGCTAACAGATGACTGATTATTCACGAATAATGTGAAGCAAGGAACGATTAATCTCTATCGATGAAATCCGATGCAGGAGGTGGAGAAGGAGATAAACCACGTCGTTTTCTAATATCGGCAATTACAGTTTCAAGCATAGAATTTGGAACCTGTGCCCATTCTTTAAAGTGTGTAGACCAGATGGCTTTACCGGCAGTAGCGCCCCTCATTGATTCGGACAAGTCAAATGTTTCAGAAGCAGGAATTTCGCCATGTATTACTGATAAATGAGCCTTTTGAGTGATTTCGCCTACTTTGCCACGTTTAGATGATATTACGCCGGCTATTTCTCCAATTAAATCGGCGGGAGCTTTTACTTCAATACCTTGAATAGGTTCAAGAAGAGTAGGAGTGGCAGACAGCAAAGCGCCAAGTAAAGCACGACGAGTTGCAGGCATTAGTTGTGCATAACTACGATGTGCGACGTCTTCGTGAGGCACATAATGATGGAATGTAGCTTTGAAGCCACGAACGTTCTCATAAGCAATTGGTCCGTTATTTATTACGTCAAAAAATCCTGCAAGTATAGAATCCATTGACTCTTGTACATATTGTACACCCTTAGTAGCATCGACGAACATGTTTCCGCCAGGTTCAATTGTAACAACACGTTTAGCTTCATCTCTGTCCCAACCTTCATTTCTTAATATTTCGGCAAGTTCTTTCTTATCAGTATTATCAGAGATTTTTCCTGAACGAATTAATTCAATTACGGTATCAGATAAAGGCTCAACCCTAAAGAATAATTTGTTATGCCGATTGGGAGATTTTGCCATGATTGGTCCAGCTTTACCAGAAATAGTTTCTCGATAATTAATAAGCGGAGGAGAAGTAATAATTTCAATATCTTGTTCTTTCAATAGATTTGTAGCAACCTCAAGATGCAATACTCCCATTCCAGCAACCAACATTTCGCCACTTTCTTCATTAATTGTTACTACAAGACTTGGATCTTCAATATTGAGTCTACGTAATGCTTCGACTAATTTAGGTAGTTCTTTAGGATGTTTTGATTCGATGGCGATTGTTACAACAGGCTCAGATACATATGAAATAGATTCAAATTCGGTAAATCCTTTTTGAGAGCTCAGGGTTTCGCCAGCTCGTGCATGTTCAAGGCCTAACAATGCAGGGATATTACCAGAACTAAATTTACCGACAAGTTCACGTTGATTTCCCATAAACATATTGACAGATTGGATTCTACCGGTTCTTTTTGCACCCAATAGGTGTACTGTATCTCCATCTTTCAAAGTTCCAGAGAATAATCTTCCAGTAGCTATACTACCTGCATGCGGATCAATGTTGATATTTACAATCATCATGACAGCAGGCCCATTTTCATCACAATTCAAAAGTGCTTTTCCTATTTCGCTATCCAAATCGCCCTTCCATATCTTAGGGATTCTATATTTTTGAGCTACGTGAGGAGGAGGATGATGTTGAATGACCATGCCAAGAATTGCTTCGTGTAATGGAGAGTTCTCTACAAGTTCGTCTACTTTATCATTATTATAGGCGTCAAAGATAGTCTTGAAATTTACACCTGACTTCTTTGAAGTAGCAGCGCTGAAAGCCCACTTATCTTTTGCAGATCCAAAGGCAATACTATTATCCTGAATACTAACTTTCCATTTGTCTTTTAATTCAGGTTCGGCATATAAATCAATCAATGCGTTAAATTCACGTATTACTCCCATAAGATGTTCTTGCATTTTTTCAGGGGTTAATCTTAGTTCTTTTACAAGTCTATCGATTTTATTAATATAAAGAACAGGACGTACAAGTTCTTCCAAGGCTTGTCTTGTTACTGTTTCGGTCTGAGTCATAACTCCTTCTACAGCGTCAGAAACAACGACAGCGCCGTCAATTGCACGTAGACTTCTTGAAACACGCGTATTAAAATCTACATGGCCAGGAGTATCTATCATGTTAAAAACAAATGGAACATTTTCATGTTCGTGATAAAGAGTAATATTTGTTGAATTAATAGTAATACCTCGTTTCTGTTCCATATCCATAGTGTCTAATGCAAGAGCTTCTCCTGCAACGCTAGGACTAATAATACCACAGCCAGAAAGTAAGCTATCACTCATAGTAGTTTTGCCATGATCAACATGAGCAATAACACTGAAATTTCTAATTCGATCTTTATTGCTTATGACTTTCATAATGTCATTTGTAGATTTGTATTTTGGCATTCGCTACACTGAGTAGTTAATGGAAAATGTACATTATTAAATTCTTTGGATAAGATTGAAAACGTTTTCAATTGAATTTTTATATATATCAATTGACGTAAGGAACTCATCAATCATAATATGTTCATTAGAAGTATGAGATAGATGAGGGTTTCCGGGTCCATAAGTGAGTACGGGTATATTCATCTTATTTCCAAGAAGATTCATATCACCCGTGCCAGTTTTATGTACAAATTGAGGCTTAGAATTGAGTTTTTTGATTATAGCTCTGCTTACAGAGCGGCTAACAACTGAGGATTTAGAACATTCAAAAGCAGGAGTAGAGTCAATAATTTCATAAGCAAAGGTAGATTTCGCATTACCTTCAATAGAATATTTTTTATTAAAATTAGATATTATGTCAGAGATTTTGTTAATAATTTGATCAGGATTATAATTAAAAGGATAACGGATATCACACATAAAGTTACAACTACCAGGCATTACATTATCAGCAGTTCCACCATTAATTTGGGTTAAACACGAAGTAATCTGTTTATAATGAGTATCATCATTAGTTTGAAGTTTAGATTTAATATCGTTCCATAATATGAACAATAATTCAATTGCATTAGAAGACATCCAAGGTGCACTAGCATGTACTGCAGGGGTTTCACAAGTAAATTTAACAGAAAATCTACCTTTGTATCCAACTGTAATTTTATCTATTCCGCTAGGTTCTCCAAATATAGCACAATCAGGTTGTTCTTTCAGTCCATCTTTAAGTAACTCTCTAATTCCTAAACCTGTGCCCTCCTCATCAGTAACTGCAGAAAAGATAATTCTTCCAGATTTTAATTTATCTTTGAACGAAGAAGCAGCTATAAGCATAGATATTAAAGAAGATTTAGCGTCAGATGCGCCTCTGCCATAAATTGCATGATCTTTGATTTCTACATTAATTAGACCTGGAACAGTATCCATATGTCCACATAATAAAAGAGTAGGAGAACCTTTGCCAATTTCACCATATACATTGTTAGCGGAATCACGACGTACATTAGTAAATCCAGAATGATTCAATGTGTCGAATAAGAAATTGGAGAATTGTTTTTCTTGGCCAGAAGGAGAGTAAATTTTTAGTGAGTTTTCCAATAGTGTAAGATGTTTATCACTCAGAGTAATAGTAAAATTTTTTATTGCGCCTGAAGAAACAAGTTTATCAATACGAGATCTTATGCTAGACTCAGACAGTTTTACTTGTTGTGCAATTTCAGTATTAGGAGTTCTAGAGTCTTTTGTAAGAATTTTTATTATAGCTTTATCGATATCATCCATTTCATTTTACCTTTTTCTGAGAATTTTGAAATAATTTATCTAGAATTTGTAGGGATGAAGCAACTTGGGATTCATTCAATGTTAATGAAGGTAAAAATCTCAATATAGCTCTGCCAGAATATAGCATAATCAGGCCGTTATTCAATCCGTCAAATAATATATCTTTGATTGGGAATTTTGACTCAATAGCAATCATCAATCCAAGTCCACGGACGTCACGAATAGAATCATATTTTGATTTAAGTTCTTCAAGGCCATTAAGAAATATTTGACCGGTTTTTTCTGCATTATCAATTATATTTTCTTGCAAGATATACTCAATAGATGCATTGATTGCAGAAGATGTCAAAGGATTACCCCCAAATGTAGTAGTGTGTTCGCCAAGAGAGAAATTTGTCATGTCGCTTCTTGAAATCATTACTCCGACAGGCATTCCCCCGGCCAGTCCTTTTCCAATACATAAAATATCTGGTTTCAAACCATAGTGCTCATGAGCCCACATTTTACCAGTTCTTCCAAGACCTGTTTGAATCTCATCAACTACTAACAGTACATTATGTTTATCGCATTGCTCTTGTAATTTATTAAAATACTCAACTGAAGCAAATTTTACGCCGTTTTCGCCCTGAATGACTTCTAAAAAGACAGCGGCAGTATTATCGTCAATTTTAGACAATGAATCAACATCTCCAAATGGGATGAAATTAATGTCGTCAAGAAGAGGTTGAAAAGATTTTTTATATTTAGGATTCCAGGTTAAAGACAAAGAACCGATTGTTTTACCATGATATGAACCAGACATAGAAATAATTTTATTTTTTGAGTGTTTCTTACATAATTTTAATGCCGCTTCAACTGCTTCAGCACCACTATTACATAAATATATATTATCAAGATTCTTTGGTGTAATTTTATTTATGTTTAATACGGCATTTGCCCTTTCTGCATTATAAAATGAACCATGACAACTAGTTAATTTATTTGCTTGATTAGTTATGGCTTGAACAATGTTTTCATTTGAATGACCCAATAATGAAACGCCATATCCTCCCATCAGGTCGAGATATTTTTTACCTGAAGAGTCCCATACGTAACATCCACTTCCTTTATCAAGGATAATTTGAAATTTTTGATAAACAGGAGCCAGATATTTATCCTCTGAATTAATTAATTCTTCATCATTCATTATTAATCACCGTGCAATTGGAATGTTTTACAGCATTAGATATGGGATCATCAACTAATCCTGAAGCAATGATTCCTTCTTTAACACCATGATCCAAGGATTCTATACAAGAAATTAATTTTTGTTCCATGCCAAATCCAAGGTTTGGAAGAATTTCTTTAGATTCTGCTAGAGTTAGATTTGTAACAAGCTTGTCATTTAACGATATTCCATCAACGTCCGTTAGGAAGATAACACGGTCTGCATTTAGATGAGCTGCAATATTAGATGCGGCGCGATCGCCATTGACATTCAAGATTTCAAATTCGTCGCCTAGAGCTACTGGAGATATAACTGGAAGGTATCCTGATTTAATCAAGTCATTAATCAATTCAGTATTAACGTTTTTTATTTTACCCGTAAATCCACCTTCAATTGCACGTTTTCTTTTTCTTTCGTCTATTATCAAGAGTCTTTTCTTACGAATTGCACTCAATATATTACCATCGATACCACCTAATCCTACTGCATTAACACCTAAAGATTGTAATGATACTACGATTTCTTTATTGATTTTTCCACACATGACCATCATGAAGATTGATGCGGTTTCTTTATCAGTGTATCTGCTTTTCACGCCAGATGGAGAAACAATGAATTCTTGTTTCTTACCTAGTTTTTCTGCAATTTCTGTTACGGTGTTTCCTCCTCCATGAACGACAACCAATGACTCAGTTTTGGAAAATTTTTTAATATCCTCAAATAAATTTTTTGTCAGGCCTTTACTATGTAGACTTCCACCGATTTTTACTATTGTAACCATGGAAATCACATTGGATGTATTCCAGGAACCCATAAACCGGTAGTTTCGTCAAAACCAGACATAAGATTCATATTTTGAATAGCAGTTCCTGCAGCCCCCTTGATCAGATTATCTGATGAAGACATAACAACAAGTCTAGATGCAGATTTGTCATGAGCAAATCCAATATCGCAAAAATTGGAACCAATAAGTAGTTTAGGATCAGGGTATCTGTACAGACCTTTCTTATCTCCAATAAATCTAATAAAAGGCGAATCAGAATAGAATTTCCTATAGGCTTTCCATACCTCAACTTCAGTAATATCAGAATCAACAGAGGCGTATGAAGTACATAATATACCGCGAACAAGATTTACTGAATGAACAGACAGTGAAACATTTACAGAATTTTCAGATAAATTCGAAAGTTCTTGATCAATTTCAGCAGTATGTCTATGTGCGTATGGTTTGAATGGACGGATAACGCCATACCTATTAGCATGATGAGAACCAATAGTGGGTTTTGCTCCAGCGCCAGATGAACCAACTTTTGAGTCAATAATAATATTATTAGAATCTATTATTTTATTTTGAATCAAAGGTGCCAACGCAAGAATCGAAGTTAAAGCGGTGCAACCAGGAGTAGATGTAAACTTACTTGATTTTATCGAATCCCTATGAAGTTCAGGTAAACCGAACGTAAATGAATTCAATAAATCAGGTAGAGGATGTGTAAAACCATACCATTTATCATACATATCTGGATTTGAGAGTCTATAATCGGCACTAAGGTCGACAATTTTTACGCCAGAATTAACAAGTTCATTCATGAATTCATATGAACTACCATGTGGAACTGCAGTAAAAAGAACGTCGCATTGATCGGCAACTTTTGATGAATCAAATAATGAGAATTTAACATCTATAAATCCCTTCAAATTAGGATGAATTTTATATAAAAATTGACCGTCATACTGTCTAGAAGTTGCAAAAGAAAGTTCAGCTTCAGGATGATTAATGATTAATCTTAATAGTTCTCCGCCGACAAAACCCGATGCACCAATTACTCCAACTTTCATTACAAATTACCTCTTTGAAATATTATCAATATAATCTACAATTTTGTATGCTATATTATCTTTGGTGAATTTTGAAACGCCTTTAAACTCAACATTATTATTAATTTCATGAACTAAGAATCCGTCTTCGCCCTCCATTAAATCAACGCCAAGGATTCCACCGCCAACTGAGTCTGATGCCTTAAGAACTATTTCTTCCAGCTCCTTCGTGATAGGACAATTCTCAATTTTTGCTCCAAGTGAGAAATTAGTCCTCCAATCATCATTAGAAGAATAACGATATTCAGCGCCAACAACTTCATTTCCTACAACAACAGTTCTAATGTCTCTTGGAGGTCTATTGATATGTTGTTGGACATAGAAGATTTTCGAGAATAAGCCATCGTCATTATATCTCATTTCAATCAGAGCTTTAGCAGAGTCTTTATCATTTAATTTTACAACACCTCTTCCCCAACTTCCTACAATAGGCTTCAATACAGATGGATAGCCCAGTTCTTTTACAGAATCTTCGGCAGATTTATCGGAAAAACTGAATAAAGTAAGGGGAGTTTTTATACCCAATTCTTCAAATTTCAATGTAGATAGGAATTTATTACCGCATATTCTACTTGTGTTAGAACTATTAACCACTAAACAGTTTTTTGATTCTAAATAATGGGCAATAAGCATGCCACGATAATGACTGATACATCTTTGAATTATAGAAGTACCAAACGAAGATTGAATTGATTCGTCAGAGTCATCACTACGCAATACGAGTGCTTTTGCATCATGTTTGCTAAATGGGATATTTCTTTCATTAAATGCATTGAAAATTTCTTTTTCTTCCCAACGTACGCGATCGTAGATAATACTGATACGATTAGTCATTTTATTCTCCCCAATCTTCTCCAACTGATTCTGCAGGCGATAATGTAACAGTATTTGAATCGATTTTCTTAACTTCAAATTCGTTACTGCAATCAGGACAACTTATAATCTCTCCGATTACAACGTCGTCTAGAATCTGCATTGTTGCATCACAATCTTGGCATTTTTGCTCCATTAATTTCCACCTCCTGATAGATTTTTTATAGATTTTTCAAGAAGAAGTTCAGATTTAGCAAGTAAATTCTGTTGTTTCTTAATAAATTTAGAGGAATTAGAGAGTTGTACTGTTCTGAGTTTAATCATTCTATTACTCTCGGAATTAGAAGGAGAGCCTTTTGTAGTTTTTGAATTAACATTATTAACATAATTAAAGATTGAATCAATTTCCGACATATTTACTTTAATTGTTTTACCAGTTATTTTCTTAGTTATTTTATCAATATCAGTTTTTACTAATTCAGATAATTTTGTATTAGAATCAATTGATGACTTGGATAGAGTTCCAACAATATGATGTGATTGTCTGAAGGAAACATTATAATTTGATGCAAGATAATTAGCTAAATCGGCAGCTATCATGGTATCGTCTAGATTAGCATACATAGACTCTTTGTTAAATTTACAGGTATTCAACATGTTAGACAATAGTTGAACTGATGACAATGATTTATTTATAGAATTCCATAATCTAGGAGTTAGATCTTGTATGTCGATACTATATCCCAGAGTAAGTGATTTAATTATGCTAATTGATGTAACAAGATCACCAATAATAATCGAAGATTTAGATCTTATCAATTCGGCAATAACAGGGTTCTTTTTTTGAGGCATTATACTACTAGTTGAACTGAATTCATCAGAGATTTCAACGTATGAGAATTCAGAGGTACTCCAAAGGACCAATTCATTAACAATTTTCTCAATGTTTAACATTAGCAACGTAAGATTCGACAGTAATTCGATGCAGAAATCACGAGTAGTGGTAGCATCGATTGAATTTTCTACAATGCCATTAAAACCAAGTAATTTAGCAATATAATCTCTATCAACATGAATAATTACTGATGCAATTGCGCCAGAACCTTGTGGAGATTTGTTAACTCTGTCATAGGTTTCTTGAAATCTGTCGACATCTCTAGATAATGAATCATAATGAGCAAGAAGATTATGAGAAAGGGTTATGATTTGTGCATGTTGGAGATGAGTAAAAGAAGGCATAAGATAATCAGTATGTGTTTTTGCCAGATTAAGAATAACATTTTGCAAGTCATGAATACTGGTCAATATACTTAAGATAAATGTACGAGTTGTCATTCTGATTGCAGTTGCAACTTGATCGTTTCTACTCTTGGCAAGATTAAGTTGTCCGCCGGTTTCACTACCAATACGATTAATTACAAATGATTCAACGTTCATATGAACGTCCTCAAGGCTAGAATCTAGTTCAAACGAATCGTCAATTGACTTTAGAGTTTTAATGCATTTATTTGCGGTCTTTTTATCAAGGATATTTTGTTTCGCCAACATAAGCATGTGTGCAATATTGATTTTTTTGACAGGATCGATAATCAGTAAATCCTCATCGGTAGAACTAATAAAAGAAGAAGCTAAGGCAGAGGTTTTAGAGAGTCTATTGCCTCTCAATATATCTATATCATCAGTCATTTTGTCTCTCCTTCGTTAAATTTAGACTGAAGTCCCCAGATTTCGATAAAACCCTTAGAGTATGTTTGATTGAAATCAGATGAAGAGGAATATGAAGAAAGATTCTGATCATAAATAGAATTTTTAGATTTTCTGCCAACCACAGTGAAGGAATTACTCCTAAGTTTCAGTCTAACAGTGCCATTAACGCGTTCTTGAGTTTTATTAATAAATGAATCAATATCTTTTACCAATGGATCTACAAATAATCCTGAATAAATCATCCAACTCCATTTTTGTTCTAATAAGGACTTTATTTCCAATTCATTTCTAGTCAATACTAATTTTTCTAGATCTTTATGAGCGTCAATAAGTACGGTGGCGGCAGGTGCTTCGTAGATTTCTCTTGATTTTATCCCCATAAGCCTATCTTCTATGTGGTCAACAACTCCAATGCCATATTTTCCTGCAACGTCGTTAAGATGAGTAATCATTTCTAGAGAATCAGTAATACCGTCGATTGAAATTGGAATGCCATTATTAAAATCAATTTCTACGTATTTATCAGGCAATCTACTGTCTACATCAATCCATTTGTAGATATCTTTTGGAGGTTCTTCGAAAGAATCTTCTAAGATTCCACCTTCTATAGATCTACCCCACAAGTTTTCGTCAATGCTGTATTGGGATTTCTTTTCAATTGGCACGTTAAGGTCTTTTGCATATTGAATTTCTTCATCTCTGCTCATATTTTCATCTCTAACTGGAGCAATAATTTTAGCATCGGGCATAACAGATCTCAATGTAACGTCGAATCTGGCTTGATCATTACCTTTTCCAGTACATCCATGTGAAAAGATTTTAGTATTTTCCTGATTTGCAATTTCTACTAGCTTGTATGCAATAAGGGGCCTACCCAAAGCAGTGGCCAACGGATATTTATTCTGATACAAGGCATTTGATTTTATTGCAGAAAAAATATAATTATTAATAAATTCTTGTTTGGCATCAATAGTATAATGTTTTGATGCGCCAATTGAGTAGGCCTTTTTTTCAATTTCGTCAAAGTTTTCATCTTGACCAATATCAACAATAGTAGTAATTACGTCAAGATTATGCTTTTTCTTTAGCCAACTAACTGAGATAGATGTATCAAGTCCTCCAGAAAATGCTAAAACTACTTTTTTGGACATCATGTGAGAAGTTTGTAGAGAAACCTTTTAATAGGTTTTGGTCATAATTGACCATTATTGGCTATAGATGACCAGAAACAGATAAATCAATCTGTTGCAAGAATTACAAGAAATTTAATAGAATCAGATTTAGGAATACAGGATTCAATAGCTAGAGATTATGCTAATATTAGTGGAATAGCAAGATTACTAAAACCCAAAATTGAGAAAATGGGGATTTCAGAAGTTAATGAAGATGCAATAATAACAGCTGTAAAAAGAATTGTGCCAAAGTATACGTCAATCAATAATGAAATTACAGATGTTATTGCAAAGAGTGATATAAATGTAAGAACGGGTGTTGCTAAATTATCAGTTAAAAAGAATGATCGCAATCAAGAAAATATACAGAATGTAATATTAAAAAATAATGAAGAATTTATTCAGATTTCGGTAGCAACTTCGGCATTAACAATAATATATTCTGAAAGACTTAGAGAAGAATTATTGAAGATATTCGATAAATCAGAAATATTAGAAGATTCAAATGATTTAGCGGCAATAATTGTACATAGTCCAATAGAGGTAATCTCAGTACCAGGATTTGTATTTACAATATATGGCCAGGTTGCTAAAAGACAAATAAATATAGAAGATACAGTTAGTTGTTTTACAGATACAATAATTGTAGTAAAAACAAAAGATGTAGCAATGACTTTTTCTGTATTAAATGAGTTATTTGATGATAGTAGATAAATAAGAGATTTAACGTTCTCGATTACCAGCACTTTGGCATAAATGAATCTAAAATAGTATTCAATATCAAGCTTTTAAGATTCTTTAAACAATGAATATATGATTGAACTATTCAGAAATTATAGAAAAAGCACTAATAAAAGCGCAAAATACGATTAAAGGTAGATACTTTAAAGGGAATCATATTGAATTAGATAAAAATGCATTTGGAGATATGCAATATGAGATCGATGTATTAGCAGAAAGAACGATACTAAAAGAGATTAGAGAACATATACCGGGATCTACAATTGTATCAGAAGAAACGGGGATAATTGAAGGAAATAATGACATATTTGTATTAGTTGATCCATTAGATGGGAGTTTAAATTCGGTAAGGCAGATTCCATTTTTTAGTTCGACTATTGCAATTGCAAAAGGAGGAAAATTTTCAGATATAATTGCCTCAGGAGTAATAGATATAATTCAAGGAGATTTGTATTTGGGTGAGCTGCAAAAGGCAACGGTCAATAATTTAACAATAAAGCCAAACAATATAGAAAAACTAAATGAAGCAGTAATTGCTGTAGATTTGAATATAAGATCAGAAAATGCAAGGAAATCTTATGGGCATATGCAGGAAATATTTGAAAAAACTAAGGCGCAAAGAATACTAGGTTCTGCAATAATAGAGAATATATTCGTGGCAGCAGGTAAAATAGATGCTTTTATTGCCCCTTCAAAACAGTTGAGAACGTTTGATTGTTTACCTGCAATGCATATTGGAAAATGTTCAGGAATATTCATAAGATTCCTCAATGAACAGAATGATTTCAATATATTATCCAAAGAAGGGGTATCATACGTTACAGCGTGCACAGAGTCATTAGGAAATAATATATTGAATGAAATGGATTATCATAAATGATATCTAATGTTAGAAGAAAGATCAGCCGGAGTAGTTTTATTTAATAGGGCAGAAGGACTTCAATTTCTCGTCTTAAAATATCCGTCCGGGCATTGGGATTTTGTCAAAGGCAACATTGAACAAGGAGAAGGAGAAGAAGAAACAGTAAAACGAGAATTATTAGAAGAGACTGGAATAAACAACATTACACTTCACAAAGGATTTAATGAAAAAGCGGAATATCATTATTATAGAAAAAACAAAATAGTGCATAAAATTGTGTCTTACTACTTAGCTGAAACAGAACAGAAGGATGTAAAAATATCATTTGAGCACCTAGATTATAGATGGGAAGACCATGATAACGTGTTAAAATTGATTACTTTTGATAATTCAAAAGAGATACTAGAGAAAGGAAGTCAATTAATTAAGACTTTAGCCAAGAGTTAACCCGAATACGTGAAGTAGTGAGAGAAGGATTTCTAGAATTTAATATTAAACGTCCAACAATTATATAATTAGCGCCGGATTTGACTGATTTAGACACATCGCCGCCTTGTGTACCAATACCAGGTGTGTAAATATCTAAATTATCATGAGTAAGATTTGAGATTTCTTTAATAAGTTTAGGTCTAGTGGCCCCCACAATGATTCCGTCGGCATGCCATAGTTTAGCACGTTCTATAAATTCAGCATATAATTTCTTTTTTTTACCTTGTTTCATGATATCAAGTCCGTAGCCATCTTTAGCGCCTGCATGACTCATATAAACTAAGAACAATACGCCTTTATTTTTGGATTTAGATTTCGCCAATAGAGAATCTAATCCTTCAGAATACCCTACAAAAGGATTGACAATAATTGCGTCAAACCCCATTTTCCATAGATGTTTAATTACGATAAGATTTGTAGCAGAGATATCATTTAATTTTAAATCTGCAATAGCAAGTAGATTATTATTATGGATAACAGATACAAGTCTTTTGAGGTCGTTTAGAGATAAGGGCAGTAACAAATGATGATTGATTTTAACTGCGCATATATCATTTGATGTAGATTTAATTAAAGAAATTGATTTCTTAAGAATTTGTTCAGGAGGGCAAGTTAGATCTAATGACAATATAACCCGACTTTGATTTATCTCTGAAATCTTTTTTAATTTATTAGAGAATGATAAATTATTTCACCCTTCTATCAATCGTTTCATAAACTTCAGGGCCAGTACCAATAAGACTAACATTAATTTTTAGTTCTTTTTCAATATTTTCAATAAAGGACTTTGAAGGAGCATCTAATTCTTCGTATTTTGTTACTCCGCGAGCAGAAGGGTAAAGAACATCAAGTTTAGTAATTGCAATACTGGAAGCAGAATTTAGCATAATTGCCTTTTTTGCTAAAGTGAAATCAAATGGAGCGGCACGTCTAGTTCTACCAGTAACAGTGCCTATTTCAGCCCATCCTAGATTTTCTGTCTCTTCAGGAGATAGTTCGCCAGTAAATGGACCTTCGCCAACGCGAGTTACAAAGGCTTTGAATATTACAATAACATTATCGACTTTTTTTGGTCCAAGGCCCACGTCAGAACATATAGCTGATGCAGTAACATCCTTAGAAGTTACAAAAGGGTAATTACCAAAATACAGGGATAAAAATGTACCTTGAGTACCCTCAACAAGAACATCATTACCTGAATCAATAGTAGAATTTACAATATCTGGAACATCGTCTATATAATTTTGGAATACATCGATATCTTTAGCTAATTTAGCAATTCTCATTACTCGATCTGAATTTGCAGGACCAGTACCACTGCCAGTACTTCCTACTTTTGAAGCAAGAAAGCCAGATTTATCAGATTCAATATGCTTTTTTTCAATAATTGCACATCTTTTATCAACAACGAGTCGATTTAATGCATCGTATTTTGTAGCTTCGTCAAGTGTTATGTCAGGGTTTACAAGTACACCAGGACCAATTAATAATTTAGTAGATTTGTTTACAACTGCACTAGGAAGCATTCTTAATTTTAGAACTTGATCGCCGAAGTTAACAGTGTGACCAGCATTTGGACCCACGCCACCGCGAACTGCAAGAGAATGAGAATCTTTAAGCGAAAGAAAGGCTACAATTTTACCCTTACCTTCATCTCCATAAAATCCACCAACTACAACTGTTACTGTCATCTTATACTCATACCTTATTCGCCATATCTCCTATTTCTATTTTGATACGTTCTTATTGCTCGCATTAAATCAATTTTTCGGAAATCAGGCCAATAAACATCAAGAAAAACCAATTCACTATATGCGCTTTGCCATAGAAGAAATCCGCTTAAACGTTCTTCTCCGGAAGTTCTAATAACTAAATCAGGTTCAGGAGATGAAAGATGCGACGTAGATAAATGATTTTCAACCATTTCGTTTGTAATATTATCAATTTCAATAGAACCGTCTATTACTTCAGTTGCTACATTCTTTACAGCTTCTAATATCTCAGATCTGCCACCGTATGCAAGAGCTAAATTAAAAAATAGTCCGTCGTAATCTTGAGTTTTGGTTTCTATCTTCTGGATTTTTTCTTGTATTTCAGTTGGAAGAAGTGATAAATCACCAAGACCCTTAACATGAACACGGTAATTATCAATTTTTGGTTCGTCCAGTAATTCAGACAATTTAGAAGATATAATTTCAAACAGTCTATCTACTTCAGGTTGTGGACGAGTTAGATTTTCGGCAGATAATGCATATAGAGTGATTATTTTAACGTCTAATTCAACGCACCAATCCAATAAATCATCCACAATATTTGCACCTGCAAAATGTCCCATCCACTCAGGAATAAACTTAGATTTAGCCCATCGTCGATTACCATCTAAAATTAATGCAATATGAACAGGAGGATTTGATTTACTGATTTGATTCTTTAGATAATTTTCATAAAACCTGTAGACACCTGCATAACGTAAGAAATTAATAAACAAAAATAATCTTGCCTACTTACGTCGAGATCTAGGTAAGCGAATGTACCTTTGATAGAGAAATATCACGCTGATAAAAGATCCAGCAAGTCCAAAAATAAGTGATGCAATGAAAGTAAATGTATCGCCTGCGCCAATAAGAAGTTTTGCAAATTGTTGAATTGGGAAGAATAGGAAAATCAATGTAAGTAATAATATTACGCCGCGAATAACACGTCGTTTTTTATTAATAATCCAATTAGATAATAAATCACCTGCGATGAATAATCCAAGGCCAATCCATAAAAGTAACAAAGATTCATCGGCAAAAACTCCAATTAATTCTGGCGCTGACGAAAGAAGATTAGAAGGGCTAGAAAATGCTTGATTGTCGGAAATTAACTGTGAAATGCCAGAAGCCCCTAAGAAAGTACCGATAATTAATACTAAGGAACCTGCTATAGACGAGAATAATTTGACATAAGACGTAAGTTCTAATTTAGGTAAAGATCTAGCGAGTCTATCTAAATCGAACCCTCTAATGACAAAAGCAATACCAAGAATTGCCAGAGTTACAGTGATAGCTTGTTCAAGAAGATTGAATAAAGCAAGAAATGCCCAAGAGAGAAATAACAAACCAGGTATGCCTAATGCAAATTTTGAATATCGTTGATCGAAAATTAACATTTTCAGATATCTGCCGAGAACAGCATAGGTTTCTTCAAGTGCCCCACTATGTTTGATAACAATTCTTTGAATTGAATTGATTGCAATTAGATCTTGAACTAAGGGGATAATACTTGATTCGTCAGAATCGTCCGATACAAGAATTGCATCAACTATCTTTGTTTTATTTACTATTGATTGAATTTGTTTACGCATTTTTTCATCTGATTGATAACCACCTGAATGATTACCAGTAACAATCGCAACTTCGCACTTACGTCCAGTGCGCGATAATTCTTTATAGGTTTTAATGGCGGCGAAAATAGCATTAGCATCTGCTTCTTCAGGATCACTAATAGCAAGTTTCATTCCAGCATTTTCACAGTTTTTGAAGCCAACAATAGGAGATTTAAGATTAGTTTTCTCGCCTAAATCATCATCTCTGTCAATACACAGGATAAGAAGAGGAGTGTGTTTTGATGATTGTTTTTTTCTTCTAGAGATAGAAGTTCTTTTATTACGAGAGATACTCATCGTCATCATCGTAAGCTAATCTCAATTCTTCGAATGAAAGGGACTGTCCAGATTCAAGTTTTTCTTTAGCCTTGGATTTTTCTTTCTCAAGAATGACTTTCTTTTTCTTAAGAATTGCAGACTTGCTAACAGATTTAATTGATTTGAATAGTTCATTTCTTTTATTTTTCAACAATTGTAATTCTTTAGAATTGGCTTTGAGTGTAGTTTCTAACCCCCGGATATCATCATTAAAACCGTTCATTTCACTGAATAGTTGCCCACGTTGTTTAAACTTTGTATCAAAGACCGACTTTTTTTCATCAAAAGATGTTTTTGCAATTTCTCTAGATTTGTCCATTGTGTCTAGACTAGTTCCTATTTGTTTAATTTTTTTGAATAATGCAGATAGTTCTTTACGAGCGCCGGTGGTTTTTTTCCAGATGTTGTATTTTTTTTGTAGTGTTGTAATATTTTTAATAAGCTGTTTTTCTTCTTGTCGTGATAATTTTGCGGTTTGAATTTTCCATTCGATTTCTTTTATTTGTTTTGATATATTTTTGGTATTTTCCTTTTTATTAAATTTACGATCGGGTTTTGATGTTTGGGTTTTACTTAAAGTATCATTCTCTTTAATGCCATCGTTAGCTACGTTAATTTGTGTCCAAATTTGTTTTTTTTCATTCAGTAATACTTGTCTTTCTTTACGATAACTTCCTACCTCACCGTATAGGGGCTCTAAATCTGCCTGATGTTCTCCTAATTGAGAAGTGATAGTATTAAGTTCATCACGCATATCGAGTCTTTTTTTATTCAGGGATTTGAGTTGGGTCACAAGGTTTTTCCTTGAATCAAGTAAATCCTTGATTTTAGTAGTAATTTCATCGACAGTTGTAGATTCTAGTTCTGACAAGTAATATTTTGGTAATAATTGCCCAATAAATAATTTATGGATATTTTATATAATTTATTGAATATCTATAGAAAATAGGGAACAATTAGATGAATTCAAAGATATGGGGGGTAACAGGAAGAACTGGTACAGGAAAGACCAAAGTAATCAACACATTATACTATAGATTGTCATCAGAAAATATTTCTATGGGAGGTATATTGACAAGAGATATTCGAAAATACGGAAAAAGAACGGGAATAGAAATTATGAATATTTCAACAGGCATTACTTTTGAATTAGCGGATATAGATAGAAAAATAGGTCCGAGATTACAGAAATTTAGAATAAATAAAGACAACATTGATAACTTGATTATTGATGAATTATATCAATCGTCAACAAAAGCAGAATTATTAATAATAGATATGATAGGACCAATGGAGCTTTTTAGTAATAGATTTTGTGATTTGCTTCAGTCATTATTAAATGAAGATAAGAAAATATTATGTGCAATACAAACAAAATTTAATCATCCAATTATTAAAGAAATAAAAAAATCAGCAAATTTAGAACTTCATGATTTAAATGATAAACACAAAGTTGAAGTGATTGATAGTATATATAAAAGTATAATTGAAGAATTTAAATAATAAACTGGTATCAGGTGTAGACGAGGCAGGAAGGGGGTCAATTATCGGTCCGTTAGTAATAGCGTGTGTTACTGCAGATAAAAAAATAATTAAAAAATTTTCAAAATATGGTGTAAAAGATTCAAAAAAAGTTACGCCAAAGAATAGAGAAATTCTTTCGAAAATTATCATGGAGGAATCAGAACATGTTTCAATAACTAGATTATCCGAAAAGAAAATTGATAAAGCAGTAAGATTAAGAAAAGAATTTGCAAAAAAGAAGAATTATTATAAGGGTAATAAGATAATTGGACTAAATGAATTAGAAGCAAATTCAATTGCAAAGATGATGAATGAATTGAAGTCGAGTTCAATCTATGTAGATTCATGTGATGTTAATCCAGAGAGATTTAAACAGAGAATAATTAATCGAATTGATACGAGAATAAAGGTATATTCTAGTCATAAAGCAGATGAGAAATATATAATTGTTGCAGCGGCTTCAATAATTGCAAAATTCAATCGTGATAAAGAGGTTCTAAAATTAGAAAGAATTCACGGAAATATAGGAAGCGGTTACCCTTCAGATCCAATTACTAGAAGATTTTTGCGAGAATGGGTTATAAAGAATAAAGAAATGCCGCATTTCACAAGAAAATCTTGGAAAACATGGACAGAGTTACAACCAAAAATTGAAAATTATTTAGGATAATATATTATCGCATTGTTGCCATTATTAAGGCATGATCTTTATCAAAAGGATGAAGGTCAATCATTTGATCAATATCAAAACCACTAGATTCTAATTTAGCCATTTCTTGTTCATAAATAGATTTTGGGGACTTTGTTGTATCAATGCTGCGCGATTTAATTACAAGAAGTAACTTTGAACCACTTGAAAGAAATTCTTTACAATTAGATATAGCAATATCAGTTTGATTAGGTTGAGATATATCACAATAAACGCTATCAATATTTCTAAAAATTGAAGTATAGCTATCAATATTATGAGCGTCAGCAATGATTGGAATTATATTATTACGGAAAGATACGACGTTATCAATAAAATCACGTGCTACACGAGAAGAAATTTCAACACAAAATAATAATCCATCTTTACCAACGATATCAGAAACATGTGAGGGGGTAGTTCCTGTAGAAGAACCTAGATACAAGATTGTTGAGCCACTTGTGAAGGGAATATTTTTCATGCCATTTATTATACAAGCGGCTAGTTTACTGCGGTATGGGTCCCAGATACGAAATTCATGAGTAGAAGATTTTTGGAGATGCTCGCCATATACACTATTGCCTGGAACGTAGTTTTTTGTTGCAAGTTTTTCTTTTCCTGCAACTTTAATCCAATCTACGTTATTAGGAAGATCTTCGTCGTTTTTCATTCATACTTCGCCTAAGTTTTTTATGTTTTTTCATTGTAAAGTTATTTCTATTTGCTACAGGAGAAGCGTATTTTTCCTGAATTTCACGATAGCGTTTATCAAGGCTATTTTCAATGTCTATTTCCTTAGTGCCACGAAATGCATCAATTCGTGCAGCAATAGCAATCTTAGCTGCCAAAGAACGGGCAATTTTTCCACGCTGGTGCTTAGGGCTAGAATGTACCATATCATGTTGGAAAATGATTCCATGTTTAGGAGGTCGGCTTCCGCTTTTTAGTGATCTGAACAGAGCTTTTTCAGCACCTAGAACTTGGATTGTACTCGAAGCCAATCTAGCAAGTTTCATCAAACCGCCAGATTTTGCAATTAAACGAGCTCCAACAGTAGGACCTGCAATTGCACTTAAATTAGGAGCAATTTTATTCATTAAATCATTAATATAATTCAATACTTTATCACGTACCTTGACTAAATTTATTATATTTTCTGCCAAGATAGAAATAATCGATAAATCTTTGGAATTAATACTTCCGCCTTTCGAATTTTGAGCGGAACTAAAGATAGCATCAAGTTTTTTTTCAGAAAAACTAAAAGAACTTAGGTCTTTTTCAGTAATAGATGTTCTGTCTAAACCAAGAGATACAAATTTGAAATATACATTAGTATCCTTGAGTAGGTTTTCGAGTTCAGGAAAGTGTAGGCCATACCATTCGTTAATACGGGCCATGAAAATGTTAATAGCTTTATCAGCTTCGTCGAGAGAATTAATTCCTTCAATTATTTGCAAGTCTTCCTTTCCAGAAACATCACGAATTTGTTGTTTGGAATATTCAATAGAGAAGTCTTGGAGGAAATTTCGAATTTCCTCTTCAGAGTTAAAGAAACCTGATTGAACAAATAATGGAAAGAGGTTTGAGGAATTAATTGTTTTATGAATGAAATTTTCACGCGGATAGAGATTATGCAAGATTGTTAGTAATGATTGATCATTTACCTCAGAAGAATCAGATAATATATCTGACTGACTGAGAAGAAATTCTTTAATGTTAGCGTCAATTATTCCTCGTTTGGTCTCCGAATAGAGTGAAATTTCAGAACCAGGTTGAAATCTATGGCTTTGAAGTACTTCGTATTTATCATTGATAATAATAATACCTGCTTCAGTGAGAATGAGTTTATTGGTCAAGATATTGAAAATAGTCAATAACCATTCTTAAAGTTTCTCAATAACACTAAAAATAACATCATATTTTTAAATGTCGAATATCTATGACTGGGTATGCCAACTCACGGTTCACTGACAAAAGCAGGTAAAGTTAGAGGTCAAACACCTAAAGTCGAAGGTAAAGTAAGAACAAGTAGGAGTCCTAGAGTAAAATCAAAACGGTCATTCAGAACAAGAATCATACTCAATAGAACTGTTGGTCAAAAATGGGACAAAGTCGTTCGTAGACGATAAACGAACATATTTATCAATTCTGAGAATATAACGTATATTTTATTAATCTATTTTTATAATTGAGAAGATGTAAAGATGAATAAACAAATCTTAGTAATTGGCGTGGTTATTACATTATTAGGGGGATATTTGTTTTCTTTGACTTCGGTAACAGTATTATCAGAATTTGACGTGATTCCAGTTAATTCTTTCATAACATACTATGCAGATGTAAAAGCATTTCCTCTGCCTATGGCTAATTATCAACTTGAATTAATAAATAACAACGAAGGGCCAGAATTTATAGATGGAATTGAGACAAGGGGAGATGTTATAGATTTGTATGTATTTGATGATGAGAATTATCGCATTTTCAAGGGATGTGGGGGACAAAGAGGTGGAGCTGAGATGTGTGTTGATTGGGAACCGATAATTGAGAAATTAGAATTAACAGGAACGTTCAGAAGAGTTTTAGATCCAGAAATGGAAAGAGTAACAGTTGTTGTTTGGAATCATAACATAGAGGAAACTGTAGAGAATTCAATATCAATAAGACTTGAATCAAGTTATAGCGGTATTGCAATCATTCTAGTCATAATTGGATTATTGGTGTTTTATATCGGAGCTAGTAGAAAAGAGAAAAAAATTGTAAATAAGAGAATGAAAGAGAGGAATAATGATTAATAATTGAGTACGATAGGAAGAGGAACCTGGATAGATAAATTAACCAATGATATTATAAAGAGAGAAATTCAATTAGAACGTTCTACAGAAATAATTAATGTTGAAAGTGGACTAGGAGCATCAGGAATTCCTCATATAGGAAGTTTAGGAGACGCAGTACGAGCATATGGAGTAAAAATTGCACTAGAAGACAACGGGTATAAATCAAAACTGATAGCGTATTCAGATGACATGGATGGTCTTAGAAAAGTTCCAGAGGGTTTTCCAGATAGACTTCAGGAAGAGCTAGGGAAACCCGTATCGTCAATTGATGATCCATTTGGATGTCATGCATCCTATGGTCAACACATGAGTTCTTTGTTACTTGACGGATTAGATAAATTAAGTATTGATTATAGTTTTAAGAGTGCGACAAAAATTTACAAAGAGGGAATATTGAAGAACCAGACAAGTAAGATACTAAGAGATTCAGAGATAATTGGAAAGAAGATAGCAGAAATAACTGGACAAACAAAATTCGAAAAATTATTACCGTATTATCCAATATGTGGTAATTGTAATAAGATATATGTGACAATTCCAACTGAATTCGACAATGAGAGAGACATAATACATTATAGATGTAATGACGCGGAGATTGGAGGAAATTTAATCAGGGGTTGTGGACATGAGGGCGAAACAAGGTTATCAGAAGGGAAGGGAAAGCTAGGTTGGAAAGTTGAATTTGCTGCAAGATGGTCGGCTCTGGATATAAGATTTGAAGCTTATGGAAAAGATATAGAAGATTCTGTAAAGATTAATGATTGGATATCAGGGAATATTCTCAATCATGTTCATCCATTTCATATCAGATATGAGATGTTTTTAGATAAATCAGGCAAGAAGATATCTAAATCAGTAGGAAATGTTTTAACACCTCAGAAATGGCTCGAGTATGGAACTCCTTCGTCGTTGTTATTATTAATGTTCAAAAGAATTTCAGGAGCAAGATCATTATCAGTAGAAGATATTCCAACTTACATGGATGAAGTGGACGTAGTAGAGGATATATATTTCAATAAGACTATGTCCGAGAATAAAGACAAGACTATTAGAATGAAGGGATTATATGAATATGTCAATCATTTAGACCCACCAAAAAAAGAATCAATTCACCTTCCATATAGACTATTAGTAGAATTAGCGGAGATAGCACCTGAAGATAGTTCTATCGAGTATATATCAAAGAAACTGGTCGAATATCAATATGTGGAGGAAATTGACGATAACATATTGCATAGGATTAAATTAGGAATAAATTGGGCGCGAGATTTTAAAACTGATACAATCGGAAATGTGGAAGTGTTAGACGAACATAAGAAACCATTATCAGAAATTATTACGTTATTAGAGAAAAATTCCGATCCTGATGTTATTCAAAGTGAAATATTTGAGATAGCAAAATCAAATGACATGAAACCAAGGATATTATTTCAACGGATATACCAAATACTTCTAGGTAGTAATAAAGGCCCACGGCTTGGGAAATATATAATAGATACTGATAAATCTAAGATAATTAAGAAAATCGAGTCCGCAATAGAGTAATAGTTTAATTTATGAAAAATTATAAGCAAAGTGATTGAAAGTGGTAAGAGCGCAAAATTCCAGTAATGCATTGAACAATAGACTATCCGCACATGCAAATTATGCGAAATTCGAAATAAATGACTGGATAATTCCGAAATTAGAAATTAAAGAAGATGACCGAGTATTAGACATAGCATGTGGAAATGGAAAACAACTAATTCCAATAAGTGAAATAATTAATGAAAATGGATCAGTCACAGGATTAGACATATCAAAAGATCTTCTAAATGAAATTGAATCAAATGTAGAAAGAGATAATGTATTTTTAAAAAATGGAAGCATGGAAGACATAGGTAATGAATTCAAGGATGCTGAATTTGATTTGATTTTATGTTGTTTTGGTTTATATTATTCAAAAGATTATAAAAAAACAATTAAAGACGTATACGATAAGTTAAAAGAAGGAGGCAGATGTTTTGTTTGTGGGCCAATCAAGAGAAATAACAAAGAATTAACCGATATACATGAAACTTTTGAGGAACTTCCTGAAGAATATAACATGCACAATAATTTTATGGAATCAAAAGCTTTACCATATTTTGAAACACTATTTGGAGAAGTAAAAATAGATATTTTTGAAAATCCTGTCGCATTTCCTAGTAAAGATGAATTATTAAGATACTGGAAATCTTATACATTGTTTGAAAAGGAAGAACAGAATGAATTTGAGAAAGTAATCGAAGGCATATTCGCAAAAGAAAATAAGTTTATAACAAAAAAAGTAGTAATGGGAATATCAGCTAGGAAATGACAATAAATTACAAGAACAAGAAATTATTAGTTATTGCCCCTCATCCTGATGATGAAGTCCTTGGATGTGGAGGTTTAATTTCAAAGGTTAAAGCAGGTGGTGGAAAAGTTCATGTTTTATGTTTTACAGTAGGAAATATCAAACAATACGGAGGGATTAGTAACTCCGAGAAAAGAATACTAGAAATGAGTAAAGTAATGAAATATCTGAAAGTAGATTCATTTGATTTAGCATGGGCAGGTGATGAATATCACCTTAAACTCGACAAAGTTCCACAAAAGGATTTGATAAACACTATTGAGAAAGGTGAGGTTTCATTATCAACAATAAACCCGGACATAGTGGCGATTCCTTTCATAGGTTCGACAAATCAGGATCATGTTGCGGTTGCCAAAGCTAGTTTTACAGCATGTAGACCTGTTAGAAATAAGGAGAAAGGTATTACAAAAATGGTGTTATCATATGAACAACCTGAAACAAATTGGACTAGAAAGAGGTTTCATCCTAATTTTTATGTTGATATATCAAAAGAATTGAAAAAGAAAATCAAGGCATTATCTTTGTATTCGTCTCAAGTAAGAAGTAAGAACCATCCCAGAACACCAAGAGTGATTGAGAATATAGCAGAACTTAGAGGTACCGAGATAGGTGTAAAATATGCTGAAGCATATGAATGCCATAGATTGATAATTTAATTAGAAAAGAATTTATTATGTATGAAGAAGTAGAGTAATAAAATGAAAATATTAGTTACGGGTTCTTCAGGTTTTTATGGTTCGCATTTAATTGATTCGTTATTAAAGGAAACGGATGCAGAAATATACGGAGTAGACAATCTGCATAGATTAGAAGATTTTCCAGTAGATCCATTTGAAATAATTGAAGACAAAGAGAAATTTAATGAGAGGTTTGTCAGTTGGGAAATGGATTACAGGAATTTAAAAGCAGAAAAAATTGACGAGGTAGGAATTGATACAATAATTCATCTGGCCGCATTGGTATCAATTCCAGAATCAATGCAGAAACCGATGGAATATTTTGAATCAAATGAAAAAGGAACGTTTATTCTGTGTCAAGAATTATTAAAAACTAGAAGTAAACCATTTTTAATTTATGCATCTTCGCCAGAAGTATATGGGAATCCTGTATATACGCCAATGGATACGGACCATCCTTGTAGTCCTAGAAGTGTCTATGCTGCAACAAAATTGGCGGCAGAAAAACAATGCATGGTATTACATGAATGGTATAAATATCCAGTTTCAGTAATTAGAAATTTCAACACATATGGTGAGAATCAGAGTAATTCATATAGAGGATATGCAGCAGTAGTACCAGAATTTGTAACTAGAGCAATAAAAGATGAGAATATCAAGATTCACGGAAATGGGAAACAGACTAGAGATTTGATGTATGTAAAAGACGCAGTAGAAGCATACGTAAGAGTAATGAAAGAAAGGGAAAAGACGCAAGGAGAAGTATTCAATATAGGAACTGGTATTCAGACAAGCATATTAGATCTTGCAAAGAAGATTATAGACATATCAGGTTCTTCGTCTGAACTAGTTTATGAATCAGAAAGGGCAGCAGATCTAGAAAGATTAGAAGCGGACTGTAGTAAAACAAAGAAATTATTAAAATGGAAACCAGAATATACCATAGATAAAGGTTTAGACATAACAGTTTCGTGGTTTAAAAAATTATTAGAATAAACAAATAACAGCAGTGGTAGATTTTATAAAGAATATCTGCAAATAGTCTATATTGAATAATAATCAAGTAACTATTCTGAATGATGCAGCTTGGGTAGGTTATGAATTAGCAAATGGGCTCAG
The DNA here is from genome assembly GCA_047517285.1 of Nitrososphaerales archaeon. Classification (GTDB taxonomy): domain Archaea; phylum Thermoproteota; class Nitrososphaeria; order Nitrososphaerales; family UBA57; genus UBA57. The sequence continues at coordinate 47,411 of JAKZTE010000003.1, forward strand.
AGAGGTAAATATGGATGTTAAATATTTGCCGAGAAATTATGCAGGTCCGAATGTAGATACGAATGCACTGTATTCGGTGTATGGAAAAATCATAAATCCTTTTGTAAATGCGATTAAAGCAAAAGGAATAATACATGTGAATTATGCATTACAAGATGCATTTTTTGTACGATTAATTAAGAAAGAAATCAATGTATTGCATTGTCATGGAACAGATTTATTTGGATTGTATGATGAAGAATTTAAAAAAAATAGTAAAGACTTGACAAGATGGAGTAAAATTATTGAAGGAAATTTGAAATATGCCAATTCAGTAATTGTCTCAACACCAGAAATGCTGAAATTAGCAAAAACAGTTAGACAAGATGCAGAGTATTTACCTAATCCAATAGATACAACTAGATTTTGTCCGAAGGTAAAACAGAATTCGCAATTAAAAGCAATTGGATTTAATTCATGGTATGAAAGAGTGCCAAAATATTTAATTGAACTTATGAAAAAAAATGGCATTAAAGTAGACGTACATGACAGAAGACCATTTTCATATCTAGAATTACATAAAAATTTGAAGGAATATGACATATATATTGACAGAATATTTACAAAAGGAGTATCGTCTCACAGTAAAACATGTTTAGAAGCCATGTCCTGTGGTCTAGTAACTATAGATTACAGGCATAAAGACAATGTAAATGAGCGAGTAATTGAATTGTTAGATGAAGTTGAAAGAAAAAAGGAATCAGAAAACAACAGACAGTTCATAATTGATAATCATGATAGGAAAAAGGTAGTTAAGAAACTATTAAACATATATAGAAAACAAGTAGAATGATTATGAAAATAGCAATAATACATTACGATATATCTATGCAAACTGGTGCGCAAAGATTAGTGCTAGGAATGGGAAATTCTTTAAAGAAACTAGGTCATGAAGTTGCTTATTTTACTGCTATTTACGATGAGGAAAAGGCATTTGAAGAGTTTAGAACAGAAAATGTCATAGTTAGTAATGGAAAGCTAGATTATTTTGGAAAATTTAGAGCAATAACTGCATACCGAGAAAGTAAAGAGATGATGAAAACTGGGATTGATGAATTTAAACCCGATTTGTTTGTGTTTAGTTCAAATTATTATCTGGCAGATAAATATAAACCATCAATGATATATTGTCACCATCCAGAACAATTATTAGTTAAAAAAAGTGATTTAATCAGAAGATTATTACATTTTCCAATAGATCGAGCAGAGAATAAAGGATTCAAAGAAACAGATTCAATATTATGTAATTCTGATTTTACAAAAAGTGCAATTCATGAGAAATTTAACAGAGATAGTACAATTATCTTTCCAGGAGTTGATATAGATAAATTCACACTGAATGAGACAGATAATAGATACATTCTGACAGTCAATAGAATTGTTCCAAATAAGAATCTTATATTCTCAATAGAATTGATTAAAAAAATGAAGAAAAAAGACAATAAAATAAGATTAATCATCGTCGGAGTAAAACAATTAGGATTTGAATGGCATTTAGATGAATTAAATAAGAAAATTAAAGAATTAGATTTAATCGATAATGTAGAAATTCACACAAATGTAACAGATTCAGAATTAGTGAATTCATACAAGAATTGTAGTGTATTTTTATATACGCCCAAAGAAGAACATTTCGGGATTGCGCCAATTGAAGCAATGGCATGTGGAAAACCTGTAATTGCATTCAATACAGGCGGGCCAAAAGAAACTATAATCAACAATATAACTGGATACTTGTTACAAGATGATTTAGATCAATGGGAGGATAAGATATTTAATCTGTTAGAAAATAATCAAAAGAGAATGAAAATGGGCATATCAGCGAGAAATAGAGTAGTGAATGAATTTAGTTGGGATGCGTTTATGAGAAAGATAAAAGAAGATTTAGAACAGATACAAATTAGTTAAAACAGATTTGAATCAATTTGTAAAGAACTATTAGGAAATACTACTGCATCAGTATCATTGCCGTGTTGTTTTTGTAATTCACGAATGAGTAAATCCCAGTTATTGAAAATTTTGACGTCTTCTGAATAATGATCGTAGATATAATTTTGATTAATTGTAGGACAATAAAATATAAGATTTCGATTTCGTAGTGGGCCGCCAAATGTTCCATGTTTATCTCTACGAATATGGTGAATCATTCCTTTACCTACTAATCCATGTTCGCCAATTCCTTCAGATGCAGATGTGATTATGACAATTGTTCCGCCTTTTCGGACAATTTCTTTATCTGAATCTCGAGAACCCCATACATTGAGTGAATTTAATGCAAGTAAGAACCATGTGTCACGAGGAAAGGCATTAAAAATTCCAACGTCCATGTTGTACGGAGCATTTGTGGAATAAACTTCAAGAGCTTTCTTTGAGGCAGTATTGAATACATCGACAGGATTTCCGGAATATATAGAAGCAGTATCGCCAAGAGAATTAGAGATAGTATTAACAATAAAATCTAGCCCGGCCATATTTGCTGCCTCTTCTATATCAGCTCTTCTGCTATTGTTCTCAACTTGTCCAATTTTACCTTGAAGAGATTTATTGACAGGTCTATGGTTTACGTCAATAGATTCGATGCCTGCAAGGCCAGGCAATACGATTTTTCCACCGCCACTAAAACCAGCATAAGGATGTGGCATCAGAGTTCCAATTCCAATTTTAAGATCTGCTTGAAGGTATAAGTTGTCGATATATACAGGAGTGCCAGCAGATGTTTCTCCCAGATATTTATTGTTTTGATAAGCGCTATGGCAGTATATTTTATATTTAGAAACGATTTTTGTTCCTAGTTTCTTACACAATTCATTGTGAGTTAGGGATCTATGAGTTCCTGTACTGATAATGAAATAGATATTTTCATCAGATAGGCCAGAGTGGTGAAGTTCGTCTAGAATAAAGGGAATAATTCTGAAGGCTTGAGTGGGTTTAGTTAAATCATCGACTGCAATACAAACGGAATTTTTTTGTTTAGCAAGAACAGATAATTTTTCTGAATTAATTGGATTGGAAATTGAATACGAGATATCTTCTTCAGAGATTGCCGATGCGTCGTTCATTTGAGAGATATTAATATTCCAAGATTCAGGAAAAGTCAGATTTAATGATTCATTACCATACCAAGATTTCCAAGGTACAGAAATAGAATTAATTTCCTTAATATACGACCAATCAAAGTCTTTCATTAGTAGTTCGGTGAATCGGAGATCAAGGTTTTCATCAATATTTAGTGAACGTTCAGGAGGCATAATATATGCATGACTCTTAGTTCCTTTGAGTGATTTTGAATTTATGAGAATATCGCGTTTAGTAGCATAAATTGCTCCATTTCTTATATACACAGGAGGAAGAGATTGCCGTGGCATATTTTCTACGGTTTCATCTGCATAATCAACTAATTCATCATTAACAATTTTTTTCATTCTATGAGGATGTATAGCACCAACGTCGACAACACTAATAACAGAATCATAATCAGATGTGAACAATTTGGTTACACAATAATCAATATCGTCTGCAGTACGTAAGGGAGTTGTAGGTTGTAGCATTACTACTGCGTCGTAAGTAATGTTTTCTTTTTTCTCAAGTTCCAATATTGCATGAGTAAGAACGTCAATAGCTAATGAATCATCTTGTGCCAATGAATCAGGGCGAATAAACGGAACAGACGCTCCATAGGATTTAGAGATACGAATAATTTCGTCGTCTTCTGAAGATACAATAAGATTAGACAGAGTTTTTGATTTTAATGCTTCTACAATTGTATAAGATATAAGAGGGCGATTCAAGATAGGTTTAATATTTTTTCTAGGAATGGTTTTTGACCCTCCTCGAGCAGGAATAATACCAAGAATACGCTTATCAGCCATGAATTAACTTCCTTCCCAATTGTATATAGTTTTTCCATTGATTTTAGAAGCAAAACGCCCACGATAATAATCTCGATTAAGTAATTCTTCATAACTTAAAGAATGGGTTTTTGAACCCAGCATATCTTCATAGTCTGGAATAGTTTCTACGAGTTTAGATAATTCATCATGAGTAAACTTTGAATGGTCGACAATGTTTTTTAATTGTTCAGGATTAACAGATACAGGGCCATCTTTTGTTTGTAAGTCGTCAAGTATAGTAAAATGACGCTCTATTACATCAGCGCCTTTCCACATTGCTAAGATATCTGGATCAATTCCATGTTGGCTAGGACGAGTATGATCACTAAATCCTACAGAATCAGTAAACTGACGAAGATAATCAATTCTATTAAGATTTAGTTTGTCTACAGGCGTTGGATAAATTGTAACACAATGTAAAAATGAAAAGTTTTGGTCGCTAAGTATATCAGCAGTAGTTTCAATTTCCGCATCATGAGTCGCACCTGTTGAGACATAAATATGATTAAATTTATTTTTTAAGTCATTAATTAATGGAAAACTTGCACAATCATAACTTGCAATTTTGATTTCTTTAAAACCGAGTTCAATAATAGGCTCGAGCCGATTACGATTAAACACAGTAGTAAGAGGGATTACACCTGCAGCTGAACATTCGTCTATAAACAGAGCGTGTATGTCAAATCCAAGTTCCAATTTACTTAATCTTTCGAACTCGGGCGAGTAAGGTCTCTTAATGGATTTTATAACGCCATTAGAAGTGACTCCATCTTCAAATCGTTCTCGAAAAGTCAAATCTTCGGAGAAAATTGTTTGTATCTTAACATGTGATGCGCCAGAATCCGCTGCGCGCCAAATCATATCTTTTAGAATATTTACATCGCCGTTATGATTTTGACAAAGTTCAGCAATTATTTTTGTCAATATAATTTAAAATTGAATTGCTAAAATATAAGCCTGTTATTAATAATAACATATGATAGGTGCTTCTACTTCATATTATGGGTATCATGGAGAATCAATTGAAGATAAGGTAAAGAAATTAATCGACGTATTTACGAGATGTGAAATGCAGCCATATATTCAGATTGGAGCAGGAAAAAATAATACCGAATACAAGGAATTAGTTAAGATATTGAATAACTATAGAGATGGAAATAAAGTAATTTACACCATACATCAAAGTATTTGGTTACCTTCAGATGATTTCTACATAAATATTGCAAGTTCAAATGAACAAGTTAGAGAAAGTAGCATTAATTGTATAGAAAGAAATATTGAATTTGCAAGAGACATAGGAGTGAAAAACATATCGTTTCATGGAGGTTATGCAACAAACATTTTGTCTCAGAAACAGGAATTTGCCCCATTGGATTCACAAGATAGTATTAGTTATGAAGAGGCATACAGTAATTCAATCTACTCACTGAATAGATTAATTGACATAGCAGATGGAGATGTTAAATTAAGTATAGAAAATTTTAACTTTCGGCCTGAAAGAAGGTATTTATTTTCAAGAGTTGAAGATTTTGATAAAATACCAGATAAAATAGGAGTGATTATGAATATCGGACATCTATACTATACTAAAATGAGATTAAAACAGGATGATTATATTACAGGAATGATTAATGCGTTGACAGATAAGGTAAATGAGATACATATTAACGATAATGATGGTTCTGAAGATTTGCATAAACTTGTGGGCAAGGGAGATATTCCAATAAAAGAAATACTGTCGCAGATTAAAGAAAAAATAGATCTGCCGCATTTAATTATTGAAGCGCATAAAGAGAGACATGGTTATTCAGATGATGACCTTATGAATAATATATTAGAACTAAGAGAAATAACCAGAGACTATATTGTTTGATAATCTATGTGTTCGATTTTTTCGATCATTTCACGTCCAAACAAACTCCATCCATCAAAGAACATACATGGTTGATTAGTTTTAGAGAGTAAAGAATAAACATCCCATTTAGAATAAGATTCATGATTGTTCATAATCAATATACAGTCGGCTTTTGTAAATCCGTCTTCGATACTTGTGGGTTTTATATTAAAGGATTCGAGTTGTGTTTTAGCAACTACCGGATCATAACCAAATAGATTATCCGAAAACTTAGATAATTTACTAGTTACATCCAAAGTAGATGATTGACGAGTATCAGACGTTTCAGGATTTCCTTTAAATGCAAAACCAACAACAAATATTTTTAATTTAGAGATATCTTTATTTTGAGATTTACTAAAACGTTCAATTTTTTTAATTATATGATCGGGCATACTTTCATTAATAATTCTTGCAAGTTCAGTAAGTTTTGGAATATAACCAGTATCTTTAGAACTAGAGATTAGAATATGAGGGTCTTTTTTAAGACAGATTCCGCCAACGCCAGGGCTTGGTTTAGGAATATTATTTCGAGGATATCCTTCATTAGCAGCTTGAATTAATTTAGATGTATCAATGCCATAATTATCAGCAAGTAGTGCAATTTGATTAGAATAAGCAAAAATCATATCACGAAATGTATTATCCATAAGTTTAATCAGTTCGGCTTCTTCAAGAGAGTCAACGTTTACAATAGTATGCGTTAATTTGTTAAATAGACTATTAGCAAGTTGAGAACTAGTAGAGTTGAATCCTGAAATAATCTGAGGCAACTCACGGATTTCTTTTAATGCCTTACCTGCAAGAGTTCTTTCAGGTGCAGAAGCAATATAAAAATCATTATCGGAATTTAGACCAGAAGATTTCTCGAGAATTGGGATGATATTATTTCGAGTAGTTCCAATTGGAACAGTGGATCTAATAATAACTAAATTATTTTTTGATAAATTATTTGCAGCGTATTCGGTAGCAGAATTAAGATAGTCGAGAATTGGTTCGTTATTATCATCAATAGGAGTCTGAACACATAATATGTATACGTCAGAATTGGATTTAGAAGAAGTAGATTGGATTTTTAGATTCTTGCCGACATGGAATTTTAAGAGAGATTCTAAACCAATTTCATGTATATGAGGTATTCCTTGACTTAATTTTTCGACAATTTCTTCATTGGAATCTACTCCTGTGACTTTAAAGCCAACTTCTGCAAGAGATACTGCGAGAGTTAAGCCAACATATCCTAGGCCAATAACAGAAATCGAAGGAGTGATTTTTTCGATTAATTTTGATTTATCTACAATATCAACAACTTGATCGTCGTCATTAACAATTAATATATTATGATCAATTGCTTTCAGTTTATCGTCATGAATTGATAAAGTATTTATTTTGTCGTTAGAATAAAATTCGTTAATAGTGAAAGGAGACCCATTCATAATGAGATCAACTGTTTCATTTAAATTATGATTGTCAAGTAATGCGCGCCTTATATCTCCATCAGTAACAATACCAAGTAATGAAGTAGAATCATCAACAATCAGTGCAATACCAGAAGGTAGATTATTATGAGGAGCCTGATTAATTTTTTCGAGAACGTCCTTAATCTTAGTATTAGGAGAAACAAGAATTGAATTATATTTATTTATCATACCAACCATCACATCGTCAATTTAAACTGAATATTCTTTAGTGAAATCTATTATAAATCTTAGCAGGCGTTCAGAAGATTTACCGTCACGATAATAGCATTGATTATCTACAATTTGATTACGGCCATTAGAATCAAGTTCAGAGTTATTGAGATAGCGATTTATAAACATATTCAAATCTTCTTCAGATTTAGCGATTTTCACGCCTTTAGATTCTACAATATCAGCATAGTGAGAGTATTGAAAATGACGTTTAACTGAGCGATTAAAGGATAAATCAAGATTAGCATCGAAGCCAATGTTTACCACAGGCGTATCGAATAAACAGGATTCAATAGTTATGGTAGAAGCGACATTAATCATAACGTCTGCATGATGTAGAGTATTTGATAGAATAGAATAATCGTCGAAATCAGATTTCCATACATAGCCTGAATCTTGAAACTCCTTTGACGCTTTTCCTGGAGTCTGAATTAAGACATCAGGTTTATCAATCAAATCATCGAAGTCAGATAAACTACGGCGTGGATGAACACGCAATAGGAGTTGACAAGGATGGTCAAATTTGTTGTTTTGAATCATATCATAAATCATTTTAACAATAAAGGGTTCAGAATCAGAAAGTTGGGCAGTGCCAGTTGCATATAATAAAATCTTTTTATTTTCGTCTCCGTGTAAGGTGTTAATGAATTTTCCGCGGTCAAGTAAAGAAGAGCGATTTGAATGAATGTCGAATTGTGGAACTCCAGTAATTGAAACGGATTCATCTGGATAGCCAAGAAGATTTATTGCTTCTTGTTTCATTATATTATTCCAAACAATCAATTTATCTAATTTAACAGGGACTTCCCATTTAGATGTAAGGTTGTCCCAACTTGGAACATAACCAAGGATTGGAATCTTAGATTTATGTGCATGTCGTAGGATAGGATATGTATAAAATGAAAAAGGATATGTTACAAAGATGAAATTAGGTGAGAATTTAGAGAATAGATCGTCATATTCAGAATTACTAAAAAATACAGAATCAGACCATGCAAGAATATTTTTAATGGTTGTACTTTTTGCAAAGAGTTTACCAATAGATTTTCGAATAACAGATAGAAGAGTATGTGAAGAATCTAATTCAGAAATTTTTATTTTAAGAGTTTCAGAATGAGGTTTACTAGTATCTGCAAATACATAATTTCGCAATAAACCAAGGGCAATTTCAGACTTTGTACGTGGAATTTTCTTGAGAGTTTTAATAATCACGTTTGGGTTATTAGATTCAATCATATTTGGTTCGCAAAGTAAAATGATTTTTAGGCCAGAATTTGTGAGGATTTCTAGATTTTCCTCATTAATGATTGAGTTCCAGCCTATGCCATATGGAAGAACAATTAACAAAGTTTTATCATTATTTTCGGTCATTTTTCATTTAAACTGGTGTAAGATAGTAAGAAACTTAATTAAAATGTTTTGAATAATATTAATCGTGGATAAGAAGCAAATACAAGAACTGCCAAGAAATATCAAATTAGGGAACAAAAAGATAGCAATATATGGAATTGGATTTGTGGGAACTGCAATTGCATCGACATGGTTAAGGGCAGGAGCATCGGTTATTGCGGTGGATAAGAAGAATATATTAGTCAATAACATCAATAATAAGAAAATTACCAATTCGGAACCAAAAGCTAGAGAAGCATTTATTGAGGGAATAAACAGTCAAAGATTAACAGCTACTACAAATGGAAAATGGGCATCAAAATATTCTGATATAAAAATTATAGCAGTGCCAGTAGGATTAGACAAAAGATCGGCGGATTTAAGATTTTTGTATTCGGCGGTAGAAGATATAACAACAGGATTAAAAAAGAACGACGTTATAATTATAACCCCAACAGTGCCAATTGGGACTTCTAAGAAAATTATTAAATGGATTGAAAATAAAAGTAAGTTAAAAGTTGAAAAGGATTTCTTTTTAATATATACGCCGGAGAGAATATCTGCAGGTCAGGCAATTAGTGATATAGAAAATAATTATCCGCCAATATTATCTGGAGCTGGAGAAACCAGTATAAAGATTGCAAATAAAATGTTTGAAGTGATTTCATCGAAGAAACCAATAATAATGTCAACGATTGAAGCTGCAGAAGCTGAAAAATTAATTGAAGGTTTATACAGAGATGTAAATATTGCATTAGCAAATGAACTATCAAGATTTTGTGAGAATGTAGGAATAGATTATTGGGAAGTTAAAGAAGCGGCAAATTCACAACCATATAGTCATTTGCATAAACCAGGAATAGGAGTAGGAGGTTATTGTATTCCAGTTTATCCTTGGTTATTAACACAAACAGCTATAGACAAAGGAATAGATATGAATTTTGCATTATTAGGAAGGTATACGAATGAAAAGATGCCAGGATATTCTGTCAGTCGAATAATGTCAGAAATTAACAATAAAAAGAAATTAACTGCACTGATTTTAGGATTGAGTTTTAGAGGAAATGTAGCCGATAATCGTATTTCTCCGACTTATGACATTATTGATGAACTGATTCAAATTAACATAAAGGTAAGAGTTCATGATCCTTTCTTTAGTTATGACCCACTATTGCCAAAAAAAGTCAAATTAAGTAAGGATTTAGACAAAGTAATATCCGGAGTAGATATAATAATAATTGCCACTGATCATAATGAATATAAGGAAATTACAGAAGACTATATAATTAGGAAATCAAAAAAGAAACCATTAATTTTTGATGGAAGAAATATATTAGACAGATCTAAGTTTGAAAAACTGAAGATACTAACTATTGGAAAATGATTATTCAGTAACGAATTCTTTTTGAGCTTCTTCTATATCTTTATGACTATCGATAGATCGCCATTTCACATTATTCTGTTTTATTGCAGACAATTTATTTTCTTGGGCAAGTAAAGGAAAGACGTCAGTTTCCAGACTGCCAACGCTTGATAAATAATTGAAGATTTTATTAGAGAAACAATATATTCCGGCATTAATCCAATGGTCGTCAAGTATTGGTTTTTCAGTAAAACGAGAGATCATACCATCTTCTTTAATTTCAATTTCTCCAAAAGGACTTCTTAAGGCAACTACTGCAATAGTTCCAATTAGCCCGTCAGTAAGATTGGAAATTAAACTATTTGGATCTATATTAGACATGATATCACCGTTCATAACAATGAAGTTAGAATGTTCTTTAAGAAGAGACTCAGATTGCATCAAGGCGCCTCCTGTGCCAAGAGGTTCTTCTTCTTTAGAATATTCAATAGAAACACCGAATTTTTCTCCATCTCCAAAATATTCAGTAATATTTTCACTCATATAACCGGTGCAAAGAACAACTTCTCCAATATTATGTGATTTAAGCCACATAATTTGCCATTCAAGTATTGGCTTATTTGAGATAGGGATCATTGGCTTAGGTTTGTCGTCAGTAAGTGGTCTAAGTCGTTTTCCCATTCCACCTGCTAAAATAAGCGCTTTCATAATATATTTTTAATAATTATTAACTATAGATAATCTTTTTCCAAAAGACATATCTTTTCTCGCGTATTTATTAGAATTAATGTTTGAAATTGCTGATATTGTGAGGTTAAGAAAACAATTAGGATTAACGCAGACAGAATTGGCAAAATTATCAGGGGTAAGTCAATCATTAATTACTAAGATGGAAGCGAAAAAAGTAGAACCTTCGTATTCCAAAGTAAAGATACTGATAGAGACCCTGCAAAAACAAGGACGAAGTGATAAAAGAACGGCCAGAAATATATGTTCAAAAACAGTAAAAGGACTGGATAAGAAAGAGACTTTAAAAGAAGCGGCTAAGAAGATTCGTGAAAAAAATATATCACAACTTCCAGTTTTCGACAAGAATAATATTGTAGGAAGTTTGTCAGAGAAAACAATTTTACGAGTATTATCGGAATCAGGTTCTCCAAATGAGGCATTTGCAAAAAAAGTAATAGATGTAATGGATCCTTCTTTTCCAACAGTTGATGCAGATACACCGGTTGAATTATTATATCAGATGTTAGAATTTTTTGAAGCAGTAGTGGTAATAGAGAAGGCAAAAGTTATAGGAATAGTAACACGAAGTGATTTATTTAAATTGAAATAGATTAAGAAATACTTTTAATATAGACATTTACAGAATAATAAGAATAGAATTGATTGATTATTGGATTGCAGGAATTTATCCACGGAATGAGACACTCATTGAATCAACAAGATTATATGATAAAACATTACGAGAACAATTTAATAAAGAAAAGACACGATTATTAAAAATTCAATCCAAGAATAAATTTAAGTATATAACAGATCCGTTAATTGATTGGGATGACAACATAAGGCCATTCACAGACAATCTAAAAGGAATAGAGAAAGGTCCGCTAACTAGATACTATGAAAATAATACTTTTTATCGTCAGCCAATAATTACGAACAAGATTGCAACTTCAGGTAAAATTTTAAAGAACAGTATTTGTTTTAATTTATTTTCAGATAAATCTAAATCCAAGATAGATATATTGGATCCATTTACATTCTACGATTTATCTGCAAATGAATTTTATAAATCGGAAGAAGAAGCAATAAACGCATTTGCGGATATGATTAAAAAAGAACTAAATTCAATAAAAAGAGATACAGGATTAATACAGTTTAATGCTCCATCATTGGCGCGAGTAAAAGAAAAAGAACAACTAGACATAGTTAGAAAAGCAATGGTAAAAATACTAAAAGGGTTGGATGTAACAACATGTTTGAATTTATGGGGATCAGATGTGTCAGATACATTGGAGGCCTTTCAAGATTTTCCTGTGGACATAATAGGTATAGATTTCACTACTTCAAAAATTGACAAATTTGATAAAATAGAGATTAACAAAGGATTAGCTTGTGGTTTGATAGATGCAAAGAATACTAAAATGGAAAAGACGTCAGAGATTATTAGAGAGTTAAAAAATATTAAAGCGTTATTTAAACCAACTTCACTAGCAGTAATACCAAGTTGGGATTTTGAATTCATACCGGAAACATTTGCTTGTAAGAAATTAGACATAATGAAACAAATAAAAGAAAAAACAAGTGTAATGAAACTATGAAAAAGTTTCCGATTGCAACCCAAGAGATAGGCAGTATAAGAAAACCAAGATGGTTGGTTAAATTATTGCAAGACAAGAACGTGTCAGATGAGATCAAGGAATCAGCCAGAAGTGATGTAGCATTAATGAATTTGAAATTATTTGAAGATGTAGGTTTAGATGTAGTATATGATGGAGAAGCAAGACGAGTAGAGATGTATGAATACAGTATAAGAAGAATAGAGGGTTTGAAATTAGCAGGAAAGATTAGATCATGGGACAATAAATACTACAATAAAGGAAGATGTACAAAGAAAGTTAATTACAAAGGGCCATATCACGTAGACGAATTTTTATTCGTGAAAGAAAATGCCAAGAAAATGATTAAACTACCAATAACTGGAGCTTATACTTTAGCAGATTGGTCTTATAATGAGGCTTACAAATCAAAAGAAGATTTTACAATAGACTTGGCGAGAAAAGTAATTAGGCCATTAATTAGAGATTTAGTTAAAACAGGAGCAGATTTTATTCAAATTGATGAGCCTGCAGCGACAACACATCCAGAGGAAATGAAATTAGTGGTTGATTCATTTAATGAATCGATAAAAGGAATTAATGCGAAATTTGGGATTCATATATGCTACAGCGAAGATTATTCAAATATGTATCCAGAAGTACTTGAAATGAAGAATCACCAGTATGAATTAGAGTTTGCCAACAGGGATTCATGGAACAAAGGCGCAAATCATTCAAACAGGAACGGATATAAGTCATTTCTAAAGACTTTTAGAGATTATAATGAGAAGAAGGAGATTGGTTTAGGAGTCCTAGACGTCCACGTAGATAAAATAGAACCTCCTGAATTAGTAAGAGATAGGATATTATACGCAGTAAAAATGACAGACAATCCTAATCTTATACATGTAAATCCCGATTGTGGTTTAAGAACTAGAACAAGAGAAATATCATTTTCAAAACTCAGAAATATGGTAATTGGCGCAGAAATGGCCAAAAAGAAATTAGAATTATAAACTAATCAGTTTTAGAATTAGTAATTGTAGGCACAGGAACTTCAGTTTCATTTGCAGTTTTTGCTGCTGCTTCTTTAGCAGCTTTTTCAGCCGCAATTACCTTTGGATTATATGAACGATAAACATGGGCAATTATACCAAATATACAGAATATAGCTCCAGTCTCAAATAGGGCAAGAGCCCATAATCCTCCTGCATATGCCATCAAGGCCATTCCATTAAGGATAACTTCAAAGATGACAAGCGAGATCATAACCGCATAAGTCCAGAAAGTATTCAGAATTAACGGAGTTTGTTTTGTAGGTATAGGTCTTTGGCCAGGCACTACAAGAGCAGAACGGGCCTTGAGGAATCCATAGACGACGACAAAGCTAAAAACAACACTAATTAGCATAACACTATAAAATGGAATTGGTTCAATGAATAACCTTTCAGTTAGATTCTTAGTTGGATCTGGATGTACATAGAATCCCCAAATAGTGGTAATAAAGATTTGAGTGATACTAGCAATACCTAAAGCAGCGAAGAATGGTCTGTCTTTCCATGAAATTTTTCTGCTATGATCAATAAATGGTACAAATAGGAACATAGCTATCAATAGACCCGGCAGCAGACCGCCAGTAATGAATTTATCAAAACCTGTCCGAATAAACGCATACAAACCTGTAAGATACCATTCTGGAACCGTAATTCCAGGAGGATGGTTAGGATCAAATTTCACACCCATTTCTACAGGGAATATGCCTCCAGTAATAAGAATTATACCAACCATTGCAGACCACATCGGGAGATCGAAAACAAGGAAACGTGGGAAATGAACGAACATTAAAATTCCCATTACAATCGGAATTATGAAAACATGAAGTGCATAAAGTCTTATTAAGAAATCTGAAAATCCTTGACCCCAAATCATTTTGGCAAGTGTCGGCCCTATAATTGGGCTAAATACAGTTAACGAGACCCCTATACTTACAGCCAGTTCAGCTCTATCGTTAAAGAGTAAATTATATCCAGTGAAGGCCTCCAATATAGTAACTACACCAAGGATCATACCGGTAACCCATATCATTTCATTTTTAATTTTATATCGGCCACTGAAATATTGATAATAAAGGTGTAAAACAGCCATAAAGACCATTGCGTTTGAACCATGGTAATGTATATTTCGTATTGCAAAACCGTAAGGAATTTCTTCGTCTATAAATTCAACACTATCGAAAGCTCCTTCAATTCCTGGAACATAAAACAGCATCAAGAATGCTCCTGTTACTCCAAGAAGTAGAAACAAACAGAAAGTAAGCATGCCGCTGAAACCCATAGGGCTCAGGAATTTTTTTGGCATTGTAAACTTAAGTCCTAAAAATACAGTTCGGTTCATCCGATTCATAGTATAATCCCAAAACTTTGAGATAATACTTTGTTTCTTAGACGTAGCGGCCAAGTCCTACAACTCCATTCTTTTCCAGAGAAGTATCAGGTGGAAGAACCCATATATCTCCATTTTCATCAACCTCTAGAGGAAGAGTTGGAAGCGCGTCATTAGGTTTAGATTGCATCATAGCAGGTCCTTTATGAGACAATCCAGTTCGAGGATCGTAATTACTTCCATGGCACGGACATTCAATATTACCAGTTAACTTTTCGCCATTAACTTCTATTTCACGACCTTCAACATAATCCCAGAGACACCAAAGGTGAACGCACACCATACTGTAAATTCTAAAAGCAGATGCATCATTTGGATCGCCACCAGCATTTGATGCAAGTCGAATTAATTGATAACGGCGAAATGGTTCAGAATCTTTTTCGTCGTCGCCAGTTCGAGGAAATGGAAATACAACAGAACTATCAGGTTCAATATCTGCAATGTTAGCAAAACGCCCTTCAGGTGTCATAATTCTTTGTCTAATAGCTTCTGTACCTCCCAAGGTAGCAGTGAAAAATGATCCATACGGAATGAAAGGAGTAAGTCCCAAAATACCACCTGCGACAGCTATTACTTTAAGAAAGTTTCTTCGTTCTTTAGATGGAGGGATGTCGACAATATCTTCGGTTTTTTCTTCGGTTTTTTCTTCGGTTTTTTCTATGACCGGAGTTGATTCAACTTTAGCTACGGCAGGAGATTCTACATTATTATCAAGAGAATTATTTGAAATTTCAGAATTATTAACAGCTTCAGAACTAGGCTGTTGATTGTCAGATTGTTGTATTTTTTCTTTTTCCGCCATTTGCTAACACACTAGTCTAGAATGAATATTCATCAAGAGCATATATATTTATTTTCTTTGTTGTCAAAAATGGCATAAAGATACGACATTTATAAGCAGCTTCTTTTTTTACTTTAATGTGTCACAGACGTCAAAGATAGCAGGGCCGCTTTTTATTATATGTATATTAACATCATTAGCAGGTTTTGGGTATTTTCAGTTCGTATATATGCCGGAGGTAAATAAAGAGGTAATAGTTCCAGAAGAATGGTTAAATCCGCCGGAAAAGATGGAAATCGACATATTATTAGGTTCTGTTGATCAAGATCAGGAAGATAACTTTTTACCAAATGCAATTTCCGTGACATTAGGAGAAAATAATTTAGTAACATGGTCAAACTTAGACGGCGTCATTCATACAGTAACAGCAGAAGTCGGTAAAGAATTTATGAAACTAGCAGGAAATGCAAATTATATAGATCCTGAAGGCGGAGAATTTTCATTTCTGTTTATTGAATCTGGGGAATACACATACTATTGTGCGCCACATCCATGGATGAGAGGAACAGTAATCGTATCAGAACCTGAAGCTTAAGAAACAGGTTTCAGTACTTTAGCGCGTGCAAATAATTTAGCAATTCTTAGAGGTTCTGGAATTGAACCTTGTAAAGTGAATTTATTCAAGATTCTTTGAGCTTCTGTTTTTGAAATACCGCAAATTTGAGCATGAATAAAATATTTCGTTGTCAAATTAATTTTTAGATTATCACCATTTTTAGAATTTATAAGTAGTTTATTTTTCCATGAAGTAGAGTGTTTTCTTTTAAAGTTATTTTCGAGATTTTTTGGAGAGTTTAGTGAAACAGATATTATTGGAAGATTAAAGGAGTTAAATAAATAATGGATATCTACTACATTGTAACTACTCATAATAGAACCAAGAATTAATATTACATTAATGTCATTTCTATGAAATTGTTTGTACATCAGAGAAATACTATCAGTTATATCATCGCCGCCAACAGTAGACAGTCCATAATTACATCCGTCAATAACCAAATCACTGCGCATAACGACAGAACATAAAGTTGATTTATTTGAGATAGGCAAATAGCATTCTGCAACACCCATTGCACGAATAGCATTCTTCTCAAGATGTATTTTCATAATAAACTATTGAAGCTAATATGTGGATTTTGAGTTAGATTTAATTTTATATTTCTTTATCAATGAAGAGATATTCTTGTGTAAAAGCATGGATCTTTCGGGAGCAGTTCCAACATACTTAGAATAATTAAATAAATTAGTTAGATCTAAATCTAATTCTGACAAGTACTTGTTTTTAGCTATTAAGGTAAACAAAGGATTCGGGTTGCCAGATTCGATTTCATCCCATGCTTTTAATGAAATTTTTCGAAATTCTTCATGTATTATCTGTCTATTTTTTCCTTGTTTCGATAGATCCATCATAATAGGTTCTAATAATGCGAATGGGCCATAAATCTCGAGATTTTTCTTTATACTTGCTTCAGATATTTCCATACCAGATAGGATTTCTGAATATATCATAAGACATTCATCGAGTGCAAGAAAACTTTCAGGAATGAATAGTCTACGATTAGCAGAATCATCTAGAGTTCGTTCCAATATGCTATTTGATGAATTAGAACTAGCAACGTTCAGAAATGACGACATATATCTCGTTAAAGATGAAATTCTTTCAGACATAATTGGATTGCGTTTGAAAGGCATTGCACTTGAACCGACTTGTAGTTTTTTACGTGGTTCTTTGAATTCACCAAAAGGAGGAGATTGCAATATACGAAAATCAAGAGAGAATTTATGCAAACTTTGGGCCAACGATGAGAGAGCAGAAATTACTAAGAAATCAACTTTACGGGGATATGTCTGTGAAGAAACTAAAAATGCTTTAACGTTCAAGTTCTTCATTACGTCATTTTCAAGATTTTGAGTGTTTTTACCAAGCAATCGTCTATAGCTAGCAGAAGTTCCTACAGCTCCTTTGATTCCTTTACCAAGAACAATATTATCAAGAATAAATTCAATATTTTTAATATCTAGCATCAAGTCCTGGGCGTAAAGTGAAAACCTATAGCCCAAAGTAGTGGGTTCGGCAGGTTGTATGTGAGTCCACCCCATACAAATGGTTTTGTTATGAGATTTAATTTTTTGAGATAGCAAATCTAAACATGTAGCGACCTTTTCTAGAACAATTATCAATGCTTCGCGAATAACTAGAATATCTGCATTATCTTCAATATCCATAGAAGTTGCACCAAGATGAATTTTTCCACCTCCGATTTTAGCTTGATCTGCAAAAGTTTTAATTTCAGACATTAAATCGTGTCTGATTTTTTTTTCAGTTTCTAAGGAACGTTTTATGTCAAGATGTTTGCTTGATGAATATTTCTTAATATCATTTAATTCCGATTTAGAGATTAAACCATATTTGTATTGAGATGAAGCAATTTCATACCATATTTTTCTCCATTTTGTTCGTTTAGTTTTCTCTGAGAACAGGGTTCTCATTTCATCACTGCCATACCGCCATGAGAAAGGTGATTTATAATTATCAAATTCGGAATTGGTCAAGATATTCTCACATTATTTATCGTTCTTATTAATTATAAAGCGTGGGTCTGTAGGTTTAGTTAATGAATCAGTATTAAGAATCTTTTTCAATTGACTTTCTGTTAGAATGTTTTCAGAAATTATAATATCGATAATATTTTTTTTAGAATGAATGGATTGTTGGGCAATTTTTGAAGCCTGACTATATCCAATGTATTTATTCAGGATAGTTGCAAGACCTATACTTTGTTCTGCATATTTTCTGCAAATGAGTTCATTGGCAGTAATACCATCTATGCATAATGTTCTTAGTTGTTTAATAGAATTAGTTAATATTTTGATAGAGAACAGTATGTTATATGAAATCATAGGCATCATAACGTTAAGTTCTAGTTGTCCAGCCTGAGTTGCGAAAGCTATTCCTGAATCAGATCCAATAACCTGGAAACATACCATATTAACCATTTCAAGAATTGATGGATTGACTTTTCCAGGCATGATGGATGAACCGGGGGCAATAGCAGGAATTGTTATCTCAGATAGTCCAGTTCTTGGTCCAGAGGACATTAATCTTAGATCGTTAGAGATGCGAGTTAGTTCAAGAGATAGGTTTCTGAAACTAGACGAAAGAGATGCAATATCCTTTTGACTTTGCATAGATTCTCTGAGATCAGGAGATTGTTTTAATGGAAATTTGGTTTCAATAGAGAGTTCACGAACTATTTGTTTGGAATAATTTGGATGGGTGTTCAGACCAGTGCCAACTGCACTTCCGCCAATACCCAGAACAAAGATTTGTTTTTTATTGTATTGGATGTCTCGTAAACATTTGGAAACAGTGTATGAATAAGCATTGAATTCCTGGCCAAGTGTTATAGGGGCTGCATCTTGCAAATGTGTACGAGCAGATTTAAGAATTTTATTAAATTGTTTTGATTTTAATTTAAATGAATTAGAAAGTAATTTTAATTCTTTTTCTAGTTTTGGAAGAGAAAAGAGAATAGATAAACGAATAGCAGTAGGGAAAGTGTCATTAGTAGATTGAGACATATTTACGTGGTCGTTAGGATGTATAGGATCGTACATTCCAAGTTTATGTTTAAGTAATTGATTGGAGCGATTTGCTAGAACTTCATTGCAATTCATGTTAAATGAAGTACCGGCGCCCATTTGAAAAACGTCTACAACAAATTGATCATGAAGTTTTCCAGATAATACTTCGTCGGCAGATTTTATTATTGCGGACGATAGTCTTTTGTCTAGTAGCTTGAGTTTAGTATTTGTCTTGGCAGCAGCTTTTTTAATTATAATATAAGAATCTAAGAATTCAGGAGAGTGCATAATACCGCTAATTGGAAAATTCTCAATAGCGCGTTGTGTTTGGATTCCATAATAGGCAGAACTTGGTACTTTCTTTTTACCTAGTGAATCAGATTCAGTCCTGTATGTCTTAACCACAAGTAATTATGAAAGACATACGTATTTTACTTTTGGCCTAATTTCAAGAGTTTATTCAATATCCAGTGGCTTCTCTTTGCCTATTAATCTGGTTTTTTCTTTCGTACTCTTTTAATATATCTTCAGGTGTTAATTCTAATTCCATGGAAGCCTGAACAACAAAATGCCAGATATCAATCAATTCTTCTTTGGCAAGTTCTTGATTAAGAGGAACTGGTTTTTTCCACCATTTCCAAGATGTGAGTCTTTGTAATTCAATCGTTTCGTGAATAATTGCGGTACATAGAACAGATATTTTCTCATCTAGATTAACAGGATACCTGTCCAATTTCAATAGAGAGGTATAATCTTGCTGCATCTGAAATATTTTCTTTAATATATCGTCAGATTTGGGGTTATTTTGCGTTGTCATGATATTACTAAACAAAACATAATTTAATATCAATTACGTTATTAATCGCATGAATATTGGAGATGTGAAGAATAATATATGGGTTAAATTTGTATTATTTCTAATAACAATGATATTCTTCTTAATATGTGGCCTAATTTTACTTAGTTTCTATTTTAATTCAACAAGTCCAGTGTTTTTCATGTTAGAAATTCCACTATTATTGTTAATGTTAAGTGTACTGAGAAAGATTGCCACATAGTAAATTAAACACAATTTTTAATGGTATAAAATCTACAACGTTAGCAGATGTTTTTATAGATAGAATAGTAAAAGTGCCGGATTTAGATAAACTAGTGACAGATGTAAAAGCTAAATCGGCAGTAGGTGGAGGAAGCATAAGAGGAATTAAACAGAGAGAGATAGTCGGCGGTAATGCAACAAATATTGCTTATGCACTTGTAAAATTTGGAAGTGAAACAGAATTATTTGCAATAGGTGATGAATTTACAAGAAGATTATTAGATTTGCGATTTCAGGAATTTGATAATATAAAAATAAATATGTTGAAAGGAAAGCCAGGATTTACAGTTGCATTAGAAACGAATCACAATAATGATTCGAATATTATGATCAGTGATGTTGGAGGAATAGAGAAATTTAATGGAATTGATATAACAACTAACTATCTGAAGATAATAGAAGAATCCGACATTGTAATAATATCAAATTGGGCATCAAATCTAAATGGAAACCAACTAGTAAACGAAATTTTCAGTGCAGCTAAGGATAGTATCAAGTTATTAGATTTTGCAGATTTATCTACATCAACAAATAGGTTACAAGAATTAATGGACAATATAGAGAATAATAAGATAATTGATGTGATAAGTCTTAATGAAAATGAGTGTCAAATACTTGGGAAATTTTTAGGTTTAAAAAATGTTAGTGCAGAATATACGATTAATGAAATTAAAACAATGGCATTAGATATATCGTCAATATTGGGTACAATAATAGATATTCATACACCAATAGGATCTTGTTCGGCGTCAGATGGCGATGTGCAATTTGTTGAGTCATTTCCTGTGAAGCCCATAATCTTAACAGGGGCAGGAGACGTTTGGAATGCAATAAACATATTGGGATTAAAAAAGGGATTGTCAACTATTAATAGATTGAATCTTGCCAATGCATCTGCAGCAAGCTATATATCGGAATTTCATAATGGAGATTTTTCTTTATTAAAAGTTGAGAATTTATTAGAAGCACGTAATATTTTTGTGGATTCACTATGAGACATTTTGTATTAATTTAGAATCAATACTACCAGATCGGATTATTCGGATATCACTATCTTCAACTTTGACAATTGTAGATTCTTTAGATTTGTTTTCAGTATCATCAATAAGAATAGCATCCAAATTTGGAAGTTGGGATATTACTAACGATGCAGAGTGATTAGATTTAGTTCCAGAGATGTTGGCACTCGTGCCAACAAGATATCCACCGCAGTTAGAAATTAATGACAAAGTAATTGGATTGTCAGGTACGCGTAAGCCAATGAATTCAGAACCACAAGTCATTGTCTTCAAGGAATCATTTGTTGCAGGAACAACAATGGTTAATGAGCCAGGCCAGAATTTTTCAGCAAGTTTCAAAGAGAGTGGGTCAAAGGAGGCAATTTTTAAAGCAGATTTGATAGAATCGCACAGTAATGGCAAAGGTTTATTTTCACGTATTTTTAGTTCAAATATTTTTTTTACAGAATTGTGAATGTAAGGATTGCATCCTAAGCCATAAACAGTATCAGTTGGATAAGCAATAATACCGCCATTAGATACAATTCGGGCAATTTCAATTATATCAGGCGTAGAAGTCGTGAATTGTTGCATATTGTTTATAAGTCATATTCATTCCTAATAATCCTGCGGACTGAATATAAGTGGTCAAAGCATCTAAAAATAATTCAAATAGTATTTCCATAGAGAGTATCAAAAAAGATATAAGGCTTTTGCTTAACAAATCGCCAATAGTAATGTCAATTAGAATATACGTATTCACAATAGGCATAATGCTAAGCGGAATGTTTGCAAGGACATTTTTTGGCCAAGTAATTGCATTTATAGGAATTAATGAAAGAAGGGAGACATACAATCCACAAGCAGTAAAGGTAAGTGTAGGACAGGCAATGACTTCGGCCAGAATAATTGCACTGATGACATTGATAGGCATCATGTATATTATAATTTCTATCGCTGGTACAAATAATTTGAATATACTGATTCCGGGATTATTGATTGGTTTCGGCATATGTCAGCAGATGGAAGGAGCTTCATTGGACGCAATAACAGAACACATGAGAAATTCGATGGGTTCATGGACTACAATACTACACATATTTGCAAAGAGAAAGAGAGGAATCTATTGGAGCGATTTCATTGAAGAAACTGAACTTCTATGGGCACATCCGCAAATAAGACCTATGTCAGGTTCAGAAGAGTCATTAGAGAAGATTGAAAGAAAGATATCAGAAGATAAGCTAATCAAGTACATGAATAAAGGCAGGGAAGAGATGAATTATTATACAAATATTGACGATGAATCAAAAAGTAAGATGAAATTCTTTGATTATGCACTGGCGTGGTTACACAATACACGTGATAAGCACGATGATTTGAACGAGGTGAAAGAGAGGCTTGGGAGTTGGAGTTATGCAATATACTTAGGTGTAGGAACAATAATCTGGCTCATACAGCCATTCTAGCAATATAGCAATTATTATACACAGTAATCAAATCATATAGACTACCTACAGTTTGCCCCAGTAGCTCAGATCGGCCAGAGCGACTAAAGAATGTCGAACCTCGTAAGTAGTAGGTCCTGGGTTCAAATCCCAGCTGGGGCTTGATTTATATAGATAACAAACACGGTATTTAGATATGGAATTATTCAGTTTTGCTATTCTTGCATTCGTTATGGGAATAAAGCATGCATTTGACGCAGATCATATCTTAATAGTGTCAAATTTTTTATCTAGAGCAAAGAAACTTGACGAAACACTCAACATTAGTTTGAGTTGGGGAATTGGACACATGTTAACTGCAGGAATTATGACTTTAATTATTTTTTACAATAGGAATACTATTCCGGTTATGATGTTATTAGAAAATTTTGAGATAATTATAGCGTCAATAATGATAGTGATGGGAATAATTAGTTTAACATCAGGAATTCCTTTACGACATGAACACGAACACAAACATGATGGAATTAAACATGAACATGTTCACACACATCGAGTTGGAGGATTTATAAATAAAGATTTGAAATCACATCATGCATCGTTTGGAGTAGGAATAATACACGGACTAGCAAGTAATGACGAGTTATTTATTATTTTAATATTAGGACTAGGAATTGGTTCAATTACTACTTTACTTGGTGCGCTATTGTTATTCTCAACCGGAGTAGTGTTGGGAATGACTGCATTCAGCATGATATTATTGAAATTTTCAGGAATTTTTACGAAGAATTTCAGATTAATTCTAAATTATGGATTTGGAATATCAGCATTAATATATGGATTATATTTATTCAGTGTAGATACAAATTTGGAAATAATCAATTATCTATTCTAAGAAAATTGCAGGTCGCATAGGTCTAGAATAGATAGAACGATTTCGTGGGTCATAGATTTTTGAATTGTCTTCAGAGTATAAATCAACTTGAATATTGTTTTGGGTCTTATAGAATAATTTTAGGTCTTCAAGAATTTGAGTTTCATTTAATTTACCAATACTTAGAATACGTGACTTTGAAGATGAATCCATAGTAGATAACTCTTTGAACAGTTTCTGGCAGAATTTCGGTATGTGTTTCTTGAATTTAGAATAATCAGGGTTATTTAAACTGCTTTCAATTAAATCCTTGAGAAGAAGTTGTTCTTGTTTTAATGCATGCAAGAAGATATTCCATTTCCAGTTAGCAGGAATATATATACAGATTCTTTGGGTCTGAATTTTTGTGACTTTAAGTATATTATTGATATCTTCAATTGTATTTTTAATTAAGTCTTCAGATAGTTCCGAATTCTCGTCAATTAAATTTGTGTCGGGAGTAGGCCAGTCTTCAAGAGTAATTGAATCCTCATGTCCAAGAGTCTCCCAAGCCTCTTCACAGAAATGCGGTGCAAAGGGAGCAAGTAATTTCAGTCTAGTCTCAAAGAAATATTTTAAGAATGAATTCTTATCTTCGGTAGAAAGAGTAGTTCTTCTATTATACCATTGTAAATCAATGTCAAGGAGATAAATTATACTATGGAGAGATTCTCTTACACGAAGTTTGTTCATTGAGTCAGTAGTAATCTTAATTGACCTTTGTAATCTACTCATCAACCATTTTTCAATAGAATGTGCCTGCATTATATCATAATCAGATGCATATTTAATTTCGTGTATAAGATTATGCATTTTATTAAGTCGCTCAGTGAATGATTTTACTAATTCTAGGCTAAAATCAGCATCTTGTAACAATTCTGCAGCAGACATGATTCCAAGGCGTATGGGATCTGCCCCGTGTGTTTTTACTGCTTGGCGAAGAGGAATTATATTTCCAAATGATTTAGACATTTTTTTACCATCCATGAGTACAGAGCCGTTAACAACAATTTGTCGTGGCCAAAGATTCTTAGGAAATATAGCAGAATGATTGAAAATAAAGAATGTTAGATGGTTTGGAACGAGATCACGTCCAGAATGTCTGCTGTCAAGAGGATAGAAATACAAGAATTCAGTTCGTAGATCGTCAATAATATTTTTATTAATATTTGTATTTGCAGAAACTGATTCCGAGTTACCCAGACCTAACAATATATAATCAAAGAATTCTTCTGAGAGATTTGAAGAGTCAAGATTATGTTCTTTGATAAGTCTAGACAAAGTATAGTATGCCATGTAGATTACAGAATCAGACAGACTTTCTATAATCCAGTCAGAATCCCAAGGTAATTTTGTACCAAGACCTGAGTTTCGTGCGCATGCTTTTTCATGAAGCCAATCAACAGTATTATGGAATTCAGCAGTGATTTCACTAGGTAATAGTGACATATCATTAATTGAAGAGTGTGCTTTTTCTTTCCAATCAGGTTTTCCATAATCGATGAACCATTGATTTTCAAACATTTTGATTACGCATTCAGTTCCGCACCTACATACAACAGGACTATTCATTATTTCATATAATTTACTAGCAATACCAAGTTGAATAAGGTCGATTTTCACTTTTTCTTTTGCTTGTTTAACAGGAAGATTTGCATAATCTCCTGCAATATCAATCATTTTACCAGAGTTAAATTCAAGAGTATAAAGTTCTTTCGTTGCATCCGCAAGTTTAGAATCATCTTGGTTCTTTATACTTAAGTCAGAAACTATTTGTTTAGCAGGAGTATTGTCATATCTTGGAGTTTTTATTACGTCAATAGGAGCAAGATTAGTTGTATCAATATCAGGGTATTTACTAATTATACTAAGGTCCTGTGTAAAATCAACAATTGCTTGATAATCATAAGGCGCATGTGAGGGTACAGACATTACAAGTCCAGTCCCATTTTTAGAATTGACAAAAGTGGCAGGTAGTAATTGAATTTTCATGTGTGTAAACGGGTTTTCAGTCCATTTACCAATCAAAGAATTGCCTGGAATTACCTCAGTAGATGAATTTTCTTCTATAAGATGTTCAAATTTAAACATCGAATCACTACTGACAATCCATTTTTCATTGTTTAGTGAAATTTTTACATATTCAATGTCAGGATTAATCCAGATATTGGTAACGCCAAATATAGTTTCTGGACGAAGTGTTGCAGCAACTAGTTTTGCATCGTCAAAAGCAAATTTGATAATAGTATATTCACCGATATCAGGTTCAATATCTCCTAGTGTGTCATGTTGACCAACTGGGTTACCGTCTTTAGGACACCAGCCAACAGGATGACTGCCTCTGGTGATAAAACCACCTGAATTTAGTTTTTTGAATTGCCATTCAATAAATTTACTATATTGTGTATCAATAGTAGTAAATTCACGTCGCCAATCAATTGAATAGCCCATCTCAATCATTCCTTGTTTAATTTCATCATGGAAATATTGTGCAATTTTTTTAGGTTCATCGAGTTGTTTAATTACAGACATTGGAATATTGTAAACATCTTGAAATGCACTTAGTAATTCAGGATCGTTTTCGGCAAGTCTTTTCGTCATTGCAAGAATAGGAGTGCCAGTATAATGAAATGCCATAGGAAACAATACATTAAATCCAAGCATCCTTTTGTATCGAGCGTAAACATCAGTGAGAGTATAGGTTCGTCCATGTCCTATATGTTGCGGGGAATTCGGGTAAGGATATGCAACAGTGAGAAAGAACTTGGGTTTATCAAGATCAACATTAGTATTGTGAAGAGAAGAATTTTCCCATTTGGTTCTCCATTTATGTTCAATATCAGACCAATTAATTGTCAAAAAATCACCTTATTCTGCATTGACGATGGATTGAACGGTATCAATAATTATATTATGGTCAGAAATTTTAGAACAGCCGCCTTGGGCAAAACGTTCAGTGCCTCCGCCAGAACCGCCAAAGGCCTTTGAGATTTGACGTGCTAAATCCACTGCTTTGTACTTTTGATTGATTTTTTCTCCGCAGAAAACAAATAATCTTGAACTTTTATCTGTATTTATAATTCCGACATAGATGAGGTTATTGATTTTATTAATACAATGTTCCCCAACAAGAATATGAAAGTCCTCGTCAACATGATTCCAATCAAGTATTGATAATGAAACATCGGAGATTCTAACAGATGAAGAAGTAAGATGATTGCATATAATATCAGCAAGATGATTTTTGATGAGAGATTTTGAGTCTCTTTTAATCGCATCATTATCACGAATTAAGTCATCTACAGTTTGATTGAGTTTATCAATTGGAACAGAGAGATTGTTACTAATCGAATCCAATAATTCATTTTGTTTTTGTATATACTCAATTGCAGGCTCTCCAGCTACATATTCTAATCGTTCTACACCATCTTGTATTCTTTCGTTTTTAATAATTTTAATGATACCAAGTTCACCGGTACTAGATACATGAGTACCTGCGCAGGCTTGAACATCCCAAGTTTCAATTTCTTGTACACGGATATTTTTACCTGGGGCAATTCCGCCTTGATAAATTGAGAAACCGTATTTGCTTTCTGCTTCTCCTCTATCCAATACTAATTTGTGTACGGGTAAATTCTGTCTAATCGCGTCATTTGCTAGTTTTTCAATCTTTTCAATTTGTTGTAATGACAGATGTTCAAAATGTGTTATATCGAGACGAGCTTTATCCACATCTTTGAAAGCAGAGGATTGCCACACCCATGAACCAAGTGCTTTCTTAGCAGCTCCTAACATAACATGAGTTGCAGTGTGGTGACGAGTAAGGATTTCTCTACGATGTTGATCAATTTTTCCCTTAATCGTCGTACCTTCTTTAATATCCATTTTATTAATTTTATGTAAAATTACTTGGCCATATTTTTCAACATCAAGAACTTTATGATCATCTAAAGTGCCAGAATCTGGTTCTTGACCACCTGCACGTGCATAAAATGCAGTTTGATCTAATACGATGAATGAATGTTTTGAATCATTAAACACTTTGAGTACGCGTCCTTCGAATTCAGTGATATCTTGATTTTCATAGAACAACGGACGGGTTTGATCTATTTCATCTGTGTCAAAGTTACGTTTTGGTTTTTCAGTTTTATTCAAAATATGTTTTTCAGTGACTTTTGCGTAGAAATTGGCAGGTATGTCAATTTTCATACCTTGATCTCGAATAAATTCAGGAGTTATTCCATCAGAATCATATAATTTTATCAGTGTTTCTTCGTCAACTGTCTGGTTTGATTTATGCATATTAGAAACAATTTTCTTGATTCTTTCCTGGGTATTATCATAACGTTTTTCTTCAACTTCAAGAATTTTCAATATTTCATTCCTATGTTCTTTAAGTTCAGGATAAATTTGTGACAAATAGTCGATATGCCAATCTGCAATCTCCCCTAATTCAACATTCCATTTTTGTGAGTGGATTTTAGATAGAGAACGTCTAAGTAGAACTCGAAGGTTGTAACCACCTCCAACATTACTAGGTAAAGCGCCATCACTGATAGCAAAAACAAGAGTTTTTACATGGTCAAGAACGGCAAACATTGATTCAAAGGGAGTAACTTTTTCAATTAATTCATCAATACCGACTCCCAATTTATTCGCAACTTGTTTACGAGTAAATTCAATATCAGAGACTTCGTCTAAATTCAACATGCCAGAAAATTTTGAATAATTCTTAAAGAAATCTTGATCGTAAACAATACTACATTTGTCAATCATATTTTTAATAGCGCTGCCAAATACTGATTCATAGGCTGTAGGAGTCCCTTGTGTCAACCAACTAAATCTTTCTAGTCCAGCACCCATATCAATAATTTTATCATCCATAGTTTTGTAGTTAGTTGGATCGCCTTCAAATTGGGTAAATACAGCATTTCCCAATTCCAATCCACGAACATAATATTCTAAGGAATATCCGAAAGCCCCATAACCAACCCAAACATCTTCTTTGAAAACAATTTCCTTTTTAGGAATGTCAAATACATTTGTTAATAATCCATAATCAAGATCAATACATTCATTTTTCCAATATCCAGTATCATTAGCAACACAATGTTGACCAATCATTACGAAAGATGTGAAATGTTTACCGCTAACTCCAACATTTTCGATGTCATTAAATCGTAAACACATCTGAGGAATGATTAAAGGATTCTCTGGAAATTCGAATGTAATTTTACCGCCTTCAATTCTTTGAAAATCAACAATTGAAGCAATAGTGAAATATAAATCGGGCCTCCACCTAGCAACCACAGGATATCGATTTACACTAGAATGTCCGTGATCGACGAAATATTCTTCAATGGCTTTCCAGCATTGTGCATAATCGAGTTTTTTTGATGTAGGAGAATTACCAATAAAACCATATTGCTCACAAGGTTGTTCAGGACAAGTTAAACGAGATTCATCTGCAGTCCAGAAAAAATTATCGCAATTTGAGCATTGTTTTCGACTAAAACCTTCTCTTTCGAATAAATTTACATCATAATAATTCTTATAATCAGAGGAAAATTTCTTCCGAAGAAGGTCTTTATTCATATTAAGTAAAGATAGTAATTTTCACATATTAATAGCTCTATCGACCCAGAGAGAAGTCAAGAATAGGAAAATTAAATAATTTTTAAAAATATTTTAAACCTTATATATATTAAAAAAAAATTGTATCGTTATACAAATGGAATACATTTATGCGGCTTTGCTTTTGCATAAGCTTGAACAAAAAATTGATGAAGATACTGTAAAAAAAGTAATTACATCAACAGGTGTAGAACCTGACGAAGTTAAGGTCAAGGCATTAGTATCAGCATTAAGTGAAGTAAATATTGAAGATGCTTTAAAGAATGCAGCTACTGCAATGGCAGCTCCTGCAGCACCAGCAGAATCATCTGTTGAGGCAAAAGCAGAAGACAAACCAGCTGAAGAAAAGGATGAGAAGAAAGAAGAAGAAGCCATGGAAGGCTTAGCCAGTTTATTCGGTTAAACTAAAATTCTTAATTAAACTTCTTAATCTGAATTTTTAATCTGAATTCTTAATTGACTAATTTACTTAATGCTTCTGCTTCTAAATGTTTTTTGGAAAGAATATGCGAAACAGTTTCCTTTGTCATATAATCTGATTCAATAGAGACATTCTTAGAATTAGTAAATGCTTTTGCAAGTAATAATGGGACAGTTTCTTTAGTAAGATATTCTTCGTTGAGTGCTAAGTTGAGAGCGTTATTAAATGATTGGATTAAATGAGAACGATATTCGTCCAAGTCAATAGCTACATCTTTAGCTGGATAGATTAAACCATCCATATATGCCAAATCAATTGCAACTCCAGCTTTAATCGGTTTAATGTTAAGTTTTGTCAATAATGCTGCAAGAGAAGACTTAATTGAATCTCCTTCTTTTGCAACAACAGTATCTTGACTTACAAATATACTACCTGCATCAATACGAGTAGGAATATTAAATTCTTTAAATGCACTAAGATCTGGACCAGGTTGCATACCAGTATTACCTGATGGAACGGTAATTTCTACTGATGCTATATCCCCAGCACGGGCAGAAAGATCAACTTTACCTTTTTCGAGCAACAGAAATAATTTAAATGGATCCATATCAGTAAATATGAATGCTTTTTGTTCAGAAACAGCATCTACAAGTTTTTCTGAATTATCTACTTTAGAATCAGCAATACCGCGTTTTGAAAGGGTATTTTTTACAACTCGTATAGTAATATCATTTTTAAAATTCTTTCGTAGTTGCATTAATTGTGCAGCACGTACTTTATGGATCTTACAGAAAGCAGTGGTATTACTAGACTTGACTAATTCAGATATTTCGTTAATACTATCAGTTTTCCATTGAGGGTATTTCGACTTTGTTTCTGTGACAGACATTAAATAGCCTCCTGAGCGGAAAGAGCGATAGGTGGAGACATAGAGAGTTTTATAACGAAACCTTTGAGATTCTTTTCACTATTTGGAAGTTTTGATGTGATTGTGTTAATTATTAGCATTGCATTTTCGACAATTTGCTCATCAGTCATATCCTCATCGCCTAATTTCGTAGATAAGGAAAGAGTTCTTCCACGTATTCGAATGGCAGTTTTGTATTTATTAATCATATTTTCAATTGGAGTGTCAATAGTAATAGGTAGAGGCATTCTTCCTTTTGGACCAAGAAACTTACCCAGTACTTTACCAACTTTAGGCATTGCCGTAGTTTCGGCCAGAAAGAAATCATAAGAATACGCAATTTTACGAGCTGAACGTTTGTCGCCGGACATTTCATCTATTTTACCAGTTTCAAGAACGTGATCAGCATCAGTTTTTGCACGTAGATTAAGATCTCCTGATGCAATTACACAGACTTTTGATTTATTTTGGGGAGGGTTAGGAAGAAAAACAGTCTCGTTTAGATTAATTTGATTCTTTTTTACATCTATATCTTTAAGATTTATCACTAATTCAAAAGATTGTTTAAACTGTCGTTTAGTTGAGGCAGAACGTGCCTGTTTTACTGTTTCAAGTATTGTTTGTGATTTAACCATTTTTTTTTTTTTTTTTTTTTCTCAGAACTATTCCATTTTATAAATTTTTTATAATTATCAATTAAATGATTTATCCCATTTTCCGTCGTTAATTTCAGAAATAATGTCTTTTGGTTCCTTATTTTCCACAGTAATACCCATACTGACGCAAGAACCAACTAATTCTTTTACAGCGCTTTTAATAGTAGTAGCATAAGATTGGTCAATTTTAGTATTAGCAATCTTTACTAATTGTTCAAGGTTGAGATTTCCAACTTTTTCAGTGTTTGGTGTGCCAGATCCCTTTTCAACACCCAATGCCTTTGCCAATAATGCAGAAGATGTAGGAATACCTACTTCAACTTCAAATGTCTTACTTGCAACTTGCACAATAACTTTTACAGGAACTCGCATACCAGAATATTCTTTAGTCTTTTCATTGATATCATTCACAATTGCCATAACGTTAAGACCCATTGGTGCGAGAGCAGGTCCTAATGGAGGACCAGCATTTGCTTTACCACCAGCAACTAATAAAGGAATAATTTTTTCATCGCCCAAGTTAATCAGTACCCTTTGATTTTTCAACAATACGAATGCCGTTAACATCAACAGTAACAGGTAACTGGTATGGAGCGTCAAGCAACAAAATAGTTACTTCCGAACGCCCAACTTCAACACGTGTTATTTTAGCTTTCATATTTTTAAATGGCCCATTAGTTATTTCAACAATGTCATTAATAGATATTTCGGAAACTATTGACCTAGTAACAAGGAATTTTTCAAGGTCTTCATAAGGAACAATACCAGGAATCATATTTTTCACATGTTTAAATCCGGAAATTGCATCGGATACCACTTGAGCGTTAGGAGCTTCAAAGAAAACATAGCCCTTGAGTGTATCGATAACAACAATAGAACGAATAGCGGAAGAAATTACAGAATTTTCGGTTTCGTCGCGTTCTAAACGATTGCCAACAAATTTAGCGACGTTCTTTTCTTGACCGCCAGTTGTTTTTACTGCAAAAAATCTACTTTGTGTTGAGGTACTCATATTACATTACCTTACCCAGTTAATCTGAATAATGAACCAACTAATTGGATTACATATCCAATAGACCCAACAATGCTCATTCCAATGATTGTGAGTTTTAGATATAGTAAAAACTCAGTCCTATCAGAACGCTTTGCTAATTTGAGCGTATGTATGCATGAATGTACGAAAGCAACAATACCAGACAATTTATTCTTTTTTGAATGATAGATTATATTTGATAAACTTTTTGTTATAAGTAGAAAAAGATGAATAACACGTTCAGGAAATCAACCTTAGTATTATCAAGAAAAGATCCAGCAAGTATGACAATGTTAAAAAGATTGAAAAAGAGGCAGAATTTTGACAATATTGAAGAAAATAGCGGATATAGCAAATTACAGAGCGAAAATATGACAATGATAGTGTTAGATGAAGAAATGATTTATTGTAATAATATAGAAGATATTGAAGATTCAGACAGATTTGTATTTTTATCAAGGCATGTAAGTCAAAGTAAGAAACCAACACTAACATCTCATTTTTTAGGAAATCCTTCTAATGAAGCGCCATATGGAGGAGAGAAAATGCAAATAGCTTCTACATGTCCAGAATTAATGAAAAACTATATGATAAATTTATACAAACAGAAGAATAGTTTGTTGAACTATGAGATAAGTCTAGAAGCAACGCATCATGGTCCTACTAGTATTTCAAAACCATGCATATTCATAGAAATTGGTTCAGAGATTAAACAATGGCAAGATGAAAATGCAGCAGAGATTGTGATAAAATCGGTAATTAACTCAATAGAGAATCAAATTGATGTAAAAAAGGTAGGAATAGGGTTGGGTGGACCGCACTACTCAAAGAAATTTACAGAATTATTAATCAATACAGAGTATGCAATTGCAGGATATATATCAAGACATTATATGGAATATTTTAATCAGGAAATACTAGAGCAAATGATAGAGAAATGTGAACAAGAAATTAATTATGCAATTATAGATAAAAAGGGAATAGGGAAAGAAAGAAAAAGAGTACTAGAAATATTACAAGAGAATGAACTTAAAATAATATCTATTTAGGAGATTCATCTGAATTTTCTTCGTGAAAAATTTTAGAATGAAGCTTTTCAATTGGAGAAATAAAGGGATTAACAAATCGAGCAATTTTTAAATGTCGAACAATAGGAATCAATGATATTATACCAACTTGGTCTTGTGTGCCAGTTGTAACTTCTTTAAATTGTTGAAACAAAGGATATTTCGATATAGTTATTTTGCCAGTTTCATTTTCCCATAGAAATATACCAATAAGAAGCCCGTTCATTAGAATAAATGGTAGTCCTAATGGAATAGCAGTTTCTTTTGCAATTACTTCGCCATACTGCATACCCTTAATTGGATCAATTAAAGCAGTAAAGAATACATTAATTGCTTGAACAGAATTTACTTGCCCAAGTCTAATACTAGCTGCATCAAAGATTGGTGGAAGTATTAAAAAGAATATAGGAAACACAAAAAGCGGAAGAATCATTATAGTCCAGAATATAAGCTCCAATAAAGATTGAAGCCATTTTTCAAAATCAAAAGAATTTTGTTTGGATATTTTCTTTCACTCCTAACTAGGAAATTTTAATCTTTAATTTTAACCTTTCTATAAATGAAACACTTATTCGTTAGTTTCATTAGGCCACATCATATCTCTCAGCTTTTTACCAGTAGATTCTATTTGATGGGATGCGATTTTATCAAGATATTTATCAAATGACTGTTTTCCTTCTTTATTATAGATATTTCTCCATTCTTCGGCAAATTCTCCGGATTGTATTTCATCAAGAATTTTTTCCATTTCATCACGAGAAGATTGATTAATAACACGAGTGCCTCGTGTTAAACCTCCGTATCGAGCAGTTTCACTGACTCTCTGATACATGCCTTTAATACCGTATTGTTGAACCAAATCAACAATAAGTTTTAGTTCATGAAGACATTCAAAATATGCTATTTCAGGCTGATAACCGCGATTTACTAATGTCTCAAAAGAATTTTGAATTAAAGAAGCAGCTCCGCCACATAAATCTGCTTGTTCGCCAAATAAATCAGTTTCAACTTCTTCTTTGAAAGTTGTCTGGAGAAGACCTGCTCTTGCACATCCAAGACCTTTAGCAATAGATAATGCTCGATTTAATGCATTATTAGTGAAATCTTGTTGAACAGCTACTAATGCGGGAGTTCCAAAATTATCTAGATATAATTCTCGTACACGTCGTCCAGGAGCTTTAGGGGCAACCATTAAGACGTCAACCCATTCAGGAGGTTTTACCCACTGGTAATTAATTACTAGGCCATGAGAAAAACCCAATGCATTACCTTCTTTAAGATGGGACGCAATTTGTTCTTCATAAAGTTTAGGTTGTTCCATATCAGGAACTAAAATATGAATTATATCAGATTGTTCTGCGGCTTCAGATACTTCCATGACTTTATGTCCGTCATCTAATGCTTTCTGCCAACTAGATCCGCCTTTTCGTAAACCAACAATTACATCAAGCCCAGAGTCTTTTAAATTGGAAGCTTGTGCAGAGCCTTGAATTCCATAACCAATAACAGAAATAGTCTCATTTTTTAATTGAGATATATCAATATCGTCATCATGCCAGACTTGAGCCATGTTAAAGAAAATTCTTAATCTAATTATTAAGTCTATTTGTTATAATAATTTAAGATACCTAGTGTATTAGTTTCTTATAGTGATTAACAAACAAGCTAAGCCAATTATTGAACATGTAGGAGAATTAAGAAATCGTTTCATAAGGATTATGATATCAATATTAGTTTGTACTTTTGCACTTTTTATGTTTTCGACTAGAAATATATCGATAGATGGAAGGAATATTCGGATACCATATCCAGATATTTATAACAATATAGCCTCACAAATAATTATAGCATTACAAGATATAGTACTGCCAGAGTATGTGAGAGTGATTTTGACTACTCCAGGACAGGCATTGTCAGCACAAATATACATTTCTTTGATGTGCGGAGTGATCATATCAATACCTTTGATATTGTGGGAGTTAACAGGATTTATAAAACCAGGACTGCATAAGAATGAAATCAAGTTACTGAGAAATCTGCTGATACCGGCATCTTTATTATTTTTCATAGGAGCTGTATTTGCACTATTCATAATGGTGCCAATGACGATGGAATTTTTATACAAATACGGAGTGTCGTTACAGGCGGAAACATACATAACGATAAATGAATTTGTTGCGTTCATAACATTCTTCATGTTAGCATTTGGCATAGCATTTCAATTGCCTATAGCCATGTGGTTATCTACAAGATTCGGATTAATCAGTAATACATTTTGGAAAGACAATTGGAGATATACATTAGTGTTACTTGTTGCAATAGGAGCTATAATAACTCCTGATGCAAGTGGAATAACAATGTGGTTGATAACAATACCAATGATGCTACTTTATTTTATAGGATATATAGCTTCTAGAAATGTAAGTTCAAAAAGAATAGTAGAAGATTAAGGGACAAACTCACATACTCAAGATCCTCGTCATCAAATCAGAGGGCTTTGTCGTCATTGTTCATCCCAACTTATAATGAAAAGCGCATATATTTATCAATAAATCGGAATTATTATGAGTCAAGTTTACGTTTAATAGCTGCTCGTAGTTGCTCATCATCTTTAGTAGTAGCATCTATACCCAAAGCAGATGCGGATTTTTGTAATTCGTATTTAGAGATGCTTTTTGAAGGAGTAGTAGTTTCAAATTCAGAATAAGATTTCACTTCACGTTCAAAATCAGACTTACTTTTTTGGAATTCGGCCATAACTTTACCTAGATTTCTTGCCAATTCAGGAAGTTTATCAGTTCCAACAAGGAAAATCCCCACAACTAGGGCAATCCATACCCATTCCATACCACCAACAGCCATAATTTGAATTATACATGATAAAAGAAAAGGTTTTTTAATTTAGAGCAATCAGAGGTTTCATTGATAAACACCATACCTGAAATAACCTTTTTTATAATTGGATTGTCCATAGCGGTTTCGTTAGGTTCAGTATTAACTAGAAGGCAGTTTACTGATGTCGAACAAACAAAAAAACAACAGAAAGAGGTATCAGAATACAATAAACAGTTAAGAGGTGCAATGATGAAAAGAGACAAACCGCTTGAGGCAAAATTAAAAAAGAAACAAGCTCAAATGAAACAGATGCAAGCAAAATTAGCCCGAGACAGTTTAAAACCTACATTCATATTTATCGTTCCACTTCTACTAATATGGACATTTGTATTACCAGAAATAATTGGACAAGATTGGTACAACATTCCAGCAGCCTCATCTCCAATTTCAATGAATCTAATTATGTTTGAAACAGAGAAGGTTACCTTAGAATCTGGAAGAGTTTTAGAGTATGGAGTTCCAACATTCTTTTGGTATTTAATTAGTTCAATATCAGCACAAGGAATGATAATGAAATTAATGAAGATGACTTAACCGTATTTTAGAGTAATACATTACCGCCATCAATAACTATTGTTTGACCATTAACAAAACTAAAATTGTCAGAAACAATAAGAGAACAAGTATTAGCAACGTCAGTGGTGTCACCCCATCGTTTTAATGAAGTTTCATTAGCGAGTTTTTGTTGAGTTTTACTGTCGAAATGATCAAAGGTAGCAGAACTTTTAATATTGCCAAGAGCCAAGCAATTAGTACGAATATTATATTTTCCATATTCCAGTGCAAGATGTTTAGTGAGTCCTAAAAGTCCAGCTTTAGCAACAGTATAAGGTGCGCCTTTATCATGACCTGCAATTGCAGGAGTAGAGGATATATTAATGATATTACCTGAATTAGCTTTTTTCATTATTGGAATAACAGCCTTACAACATCGAATACTGCCCAATAAATCCGTGTCAATGACATTTTTATAGCCTTCAAGACCGATATCGGTAAAAGAGGAATCCCAATATTCGGAAGTAAGCGGATAACCTGCATTATTAATTAAAATATCAATTTTCCCATAATGATCTTTAGTAGTTTGTATAAGATTGGATATATCATCGTCAATAGTAACGTCTGTTTTTATTGCAATTGGATCTGTATCGTAAGAATTTAGGTTTTTAACAATCTCTTTTGCCAATGAAAGATTTCTCGAAGTAACGACTACATTGGCTCCCTTTTGTGAAAACACTTCTGCTATAGATTTACCAATTCCCTTTGTAGAGCCAGTAACAATAACAACTTTATTGGATAATTCATCCATTAAACTAATAGTTAAGAGATAAGAATTTGAACTTTTCTATAAGTTATTCAACGGAGATTTATATAATTATTCAATATAAGGGGATTAATGAAACAAGTTTATCCAGAACCAACAGTAGGAGCTTTAATAATTAATAGTGAGAATAAGATTTTATTAGTAAAATCTCATAAATGGACAAATGGCAAGTATTCAGTTCCTGGTGGACATGTAGAAATTGGTGAATCATTTGAGGAGGCCATAATTAGAGAAGTTAAAGAAGAAACAGGGTTAGACGTAGTGCCTAAGAGATTATTCATGGTTCAAGAATGTGTACGTCCAAAAGAATTTTTCAAGAAGAAACATTTTATCTTCTTTGATTATATTTGTCAGGCTAAGAACATAAAAGTGCAATTAGATGAAAGAGAATTACAAGAATATAATTGGTTCAAGATAGAAGACATAAAAGAAGATTATTTAGAACCTTACACAAGGAATATGATATTAAAATTTAGAGAAGATAGTGATTTAGAAAGTAGAAAAATCTATTTAATTAAAAAATGATTAAGAGAAATCAAAATTACGGCCAATTCCTTTTTCTAGTGCTTCTTGATATATCAGATTAGCAGTAGAGATATCCTCAAGGGATAACCCCATTGATTTAAACATCGTAATATCATCTTCGCTAGTTCTGGCAAATTTATTTCCAAGAATAATATCGGCAAGTTCAGCAAATACATTAGTTTCAGAGATTCCTCCAGCTTCATGAACCGCAGTATTTATTTCGTCAACAATGACCTTACTGCGATTAATGGTAGTATTATCCACTTCAGAGCTTTCCTTAGTGTGAGCTCCAATACAATTGATATGAGTTCCAGCATTAACTAGATTGCCATCAAATAATGGCGAAGGAGAACTTGTTGCAGTAACTAATATATCATTATCAAGAACTTTCTCAATATCATGTTCTACAACAATAGGAACTTCAAGTTCAGTTTCAAGAGATTTAATGAATTCGGTTTTCTTATCTGCAGAAGGACTAGTCATGACTATACGAGATATATTACGAACAGAACATATAGCCATTAATTGAAATCGAGATTGATATCCTGAACCAAATATTCCAACAGATTCAGAATTTTGTTTAGATAAATATTTAGTAGCAACGCCGGTAACGGCCCCAGTTCTCATTCCAGTAATAAGTGAACCGTCCATTATACAGATCAGTTCTCCAGTATCAGTGTCGGTGAGAGATACTGTACCTTGAGTTGTAGGTTTGTTGAGTTTGATATTTTCTGGAAATACTGTTACAATTTTAGTACCCAATGCTTTCATTCCACTCATATGAGCGGTCATAACTCCATACCAACCATTTTTATCTTCTACAATAACAACTCCACGGTCGGTCATTTTTACATTATTTTTAGATAATTCAATGAAACTTTCTTCCATGGTTTTAATATTAGATTCCATTGTAAGTAAGGAATCAACGTCTTTATGCGAGAGTAAAAGAACCATAGTAATCACTTAAACAGATACTTCTTCAATAGCTTGAATCAGTTTATTATTTTCGTCATGTAAACCAATGTTAATTCTTATATAATTTTCTAGGCCAAGTGCGCCGCTTACGTCACGTACGACAATGCCTTTATGGAGTAATTTTTCATAGATATCTGCGCCACCAGAATTTGTAAATTTTAATAGCATAAAGTTTGAGGTACTTGGAATAATTTCAACGTTCTTTATTTTAGAAACTTGTTCAATGAAGGATTTTTTTTCAGAGAGAACCTCTTTGACATTGTTCTCAATCCAATCAATATTATTTAAAGCAATTCTGGACAAGTTAACAGAGAGTTCGCCAACACTGTTAGGCGGTCTGACCTTATTCAATAAAGAGGTAGTAGATATTGATGAAAGCAGATAACCAACTCTCAATCCAGCTAAACCAAAGGCTTTAGAAAATGTCCTGACTACAATTAAATTGTCATAGCGATTTACTAAATCCGCTACAGTTTCTCCAGTAAACTCAAAATATGCTTCGTCGACAACCACAGGAACGTCGGAACTAGACAAGAGTTTTTCAAGTGAGTTTTTGTCTACAAGATTACCAGTAGGGTTATTTGGACTGCAGAGAATAATCAAACTAGTGTTGTCGTCTATACTGTTAGAAATTTTTGTGAAGTCGTCAGAAAAATCAGAATTTCTTGTTATTTCCTTGAAATTACCGCCCATAATTTGAATCATTTTCTCGTAATAGGAATAAGTAGGAGTAGAAAGAATTACATCACTAGAAGGTTCAATAAACATTGAACCAATCATAAATAATCCTTCGTCCGCACCATTAGTTAATATTAAGTTATCGACGTTGCATGAACAATAATCTGCAAGTAACTTACGGACAGAAATATATGAAGAATCAGGATATCGGTTAATCTCTAGATGATTGAATTCTTTACTAAGTTCTTCGAGCCATTCAATAGGAGTTTTATGTGAAACATTAGTATCAAAACGAGTTATCTCATTAGGATTTTTTCCTATAGAATTAGCAATATCATCAGTAGATGGTTCCCAACTATATGGAACAAAATTTTTCAAGAATTTCCTAATTTTCATAACTTATTGTAACGATTATTATTTCTTTGTATTGTATTAATTCATTTTGAGGAATTTTTATTTAAATTGATTTTAAGAAGGTCGAGATTTAATAAAGAAGAGTGGGCAGAATGAGATACAAGTTGGTCTTCGTCAGATGTTGCACGAACAAGAGCGTCACGGGCTACTTCATCTCCAATAGAACCCAAAGCAATGGCAGATTCATGTCTAACTACAGGGTCAGTATCAGTAAGCGTGGCTTCAATTAGATGAGTAATACATTGTGGGAAACCCAATTGTCCAAGAGTAAATGCAGCTTCATGTCTGACAAGAGGAGTTTCGTCATTTTTTAGAAGTTCAGACAATACAGGAACAACAGAATTATCGCCAATATCTGCCAGTATACAAACACAACGTGTTCGAACAGATATACTTTCGTCTTGTTGAAGTAGAGTTATAAAGAAATTAAGATCTATTTTTTCAAAAGCCTTATCACATTCAATTAATTTGGCGAGATCTCCGTCTTTACGGGTTACCAATTGGTTCTTTTTTTGTAGTATCATAAATATATCAAATTGAATATAACAAAGAATTTAAATAATTAATTAAATTTTCTATATGAATTAGGTTTTAGAGTAAATCATAATGTATTCGTGTGAATAGGATTTAGTATGACTAGCGTCAGACGATACAAATCGGCCAGTCTTAGGATCTCTAGTTGTAGGAAGGCATTTAAATGGAATTTTTCGTTTTATAATTTTCTGTTCAGTAAATCCAACAGTAGCTAATATTTCATCAAAAACTTGTGTATTTGATATATCAACGCCTCGAAGAGTAGTGTTGCCTATAACTACAGCCATTTTACCATTAGTTTTTAATAAATCGTATGATTTATGGAAGAAATTCTGCATGTCGATAAAATAAGAATAGACAGTCTTCGATAATGCTTTACTATGATTGTGTAAAGAATCTGCAATCACACCTCCAGTATAGCTATAGAGGTTATTGTCATTAGTCTTACGATGGGAAGAGCCAATAAAATTCTGTTTTGATGGAATATCTTTGAAAAAATCTTGTAGAAATGACAGACTAAGTGAATGAATGTCTCGATATTCATAGCTAATTACATATGGTGGAGAAGTAACTATCAAAGAACATTCTTCGTCTTTTGGTAAATCTTGCAAATCACCCACATATACACGCCTATAATAATCAAGATTATTAAGAATTTTTGGAGAGAGAGTATTTATTAATTGTTCGTTACGAATTTCCATTTTTTTTAATTGATTAAAATAACGAGTTATTGGATCGTTTACTCGATTAAGAAATTTTGTTTTATCTTTATGAGGCTTTACAGAACCATTATTCCAGTAGCTAGAGGTTTTCAATATGTGAGAAAATGCACATAAAAAAAATAATTGTAAATTTTTTGGTTTGATTTGTTTAATTTTGGATAGAAGATGATTAAGAATATAATAAGTATCATCGTCAAACCATTTTGATAGTTCCTGTGGAATGTCATAATCGGCGGTCGTATTAGAATGTTTGAGTTCATGATGTAGAAATGATATAGCATTAGAAATTTTAGATGGGTCAAGAGGAGTTGTCTTAGCTAAAGTAATCATATGCGCAATTGGATTAATATCAGTACCAAGAGCCACTCTATTGTGAAGAATAGATTCTAAGATTGTAGAACC
This sequence comes from Nitrososphaerales archaeon, assembly GCA_047517285.1. Classification (GTDB taxonomy): domain Archaea; phylum Thermoproteota; class Nitrososphaeria; order Nitrososphaerales; family UBA57; genus UBA57. The sequence goes on from JAKZTE010000003.1 coordinate 89,508, forward strand.
TGAACCATAAAAAGGATCACAAATTATATCTCGTTCTTGAGAATTTTCTAGAATTAATCTACGGGCCAATTGTGGAATGAATTTTGCAGGATATCGATGATAACAATGAGTAAGATAGTTAGTATCTTTTTGTGTAAGATTGTCAAAAGACCAGGAATTTTCAGTAACAATCTTAGATACTGGTTCAATCAATCGTGGCCGGGTAAGTGACATATAATTATCTAGTAGCAGTTGTTTTATTCATATTAAGTCAAAATAACTTTCCATTAGAGTGAGTTTCAGTTGAGTCTTCCACAGCTAACCTGAAATATATCAAAAACAGACGTGTTTTGATTGAATAAAGAAAATATTTTAAAAGAATTGAAGAATTCGTTTAAATTAAGCTTGTATGAAGCTAAAACATATCTAAGTCTACTAGATGGAAATAACAATGTTAAAACAATTTCAAGAGGTTCAAAAGTACCATTACCTAGAATTTATGACACATTAAGAAGTCTCGAAGACAAGGGATTTGTAAAAAAATTAAATAAGGGATATTCGCCGGTTGAGCCTGAAATTGCTCTAGAAGGACGAATAATACATACAAGCTATGAATTTGACAATATTGTAAAAACTCAAAAAGAAGTGAAAAAAGACATATTATCAGAATTAAAAAGAAAGCCAGTTTCAACAAATGTGGGGATTGAATCTGAGACTTTAATTGGCATTCATAATATTGGGAATAAATTTTTGGAGATTATGAAGGATTCAAAGGAGATAATAATCAGTGTGAAGAAAGCATTTGAAGTTAAAGAATTATTTTTGAGTTTTCTAATCAATACAAATGTAAATAATAAGAAGATAACAATTTTTACTCCAAATTCGTATAAGATATCAAAAACTGATCAGAATAGATTAAAAAATACAAATGTAGAATTAAAAAAACGTGCTTATATTTTACTGGATTTAATGGCAACTGATCAAGGGGATGTAATAATAGGAGTGCCAGATGTGTCAGGTAATCCAGAACGTACAATTGCAATATGGATTCGAAACAAAGAATTTGCAGAATCCTTAATGACGTCATTAACAGAATGAAATAGTTCTATGATTTAGAATTAATTGGTTGAGTCTCGACTTCTTCAGAACGACCATACACATAACTACCTATAGCAGCAGCTACGACTGAGAATATTATAACAGAAATAACCAATTGTTGCATATATGGCCATTCATATCCAAGAGTTAAAGGGAGTTGAGATACTGCTGCGGCAGCTAGGCCACGAGGCAGCAGAGATGACAATAAAGGCAAATTCTTCATCATGGATTTATCTTTTTTGAGTGTAATACGAAATGATAGATTACGAGCTACAACTAATAGTCCAGTAATAAAAACTCCTAACAATATGATTTTCATTACTGGTACAAAGATCATGCCCAAATACACGAAAAAGAATGTTGTTAAAAGAAAAGAAATCTGTCCTTGGAATTTCCTCATAAGAGAGCCAGCATCGACAGGATTATCGCGGAATGATGGAATGAAACCAAATTCTTTGCCATTTCCAAGAACTAAACCGAAACATAATGCTGCAAGTGCGCCATTACCACCGCTCATTTCAGAGAATCCATAGAGCATCAAACAGGTTGTTAAAGTCAGAATATCATCATGTGTTACATCTTGTTGAGATGCGATTTTGCTTATTCGTATAGGAAAGCTTTGTAAAATTTTTAGCCAAATAAGACCTCCAAGTATACCAAAAACAATTCCGATTGAGAATTTACCAGCTATTCCTTGAAGAAGAATAGAAGAGACGCCATCAGAACTTTCAGGGTTAGAAGTTCCAGTATAAATACTTAGAATTGTAACGCTTAGCACTACAACAAATACATCAGTAAACGCAGATTCAATTGTAAGAAATGTTTCTGCTTTTTTATTTAGATTTAATTTATTAACCAATGGAATAATTACTGCAGAACTAGTTCCGCATAGTGCAGCTCCAAAGAATAATGAAGCA
>JAKZTE010000004.1:0-78828 GCA_047517285.1 Nitrososphaerales archaeon
GATTCCAGAATCAGATGAACTGTTATCTGATTGTGTTAGGAAATGTAAAGAAGGATTTGATTTAATCAGAATTCCAGAAAAATTTTCAGGAACTGGAGATTATCTGAAAAGATCCTACCATCAACTAAGGGGTCTTTATTGGGAGAAAAGTAATGAAGGAATACCAAGATTTGTAAGAAGTCAATTAGTAAAAGAGAAAAGATTTGATCCAGAACGTTTACATTTTGAAGATGAATTGTTTTTTGAGGAATTAAGAGTTAATCATACTGAAGGAAAGATTGACAGCATGATAATTCATAATGAGGGATTTGAATTGTATCCGAATTTACGTAAAGCAAGAATTGCACAAAAACAGAGTAGGAGTCATAAAGTTAATTCGCCATTTAGATTAGATATCAAGACAATCGTTGTAGAGACGCCAGTTACTTTGCTTCCAGGAGTGATTTTCATATTAGGATTAAGAACTATTGCAAAGAGAATATTGCCAGTTGAATCGGGAACTTCAAGATAATCATTTGGGTTAAATACAAAGATTTTAGATGGAATATTAATGAAAGGAAAAACAGTAAAAGAGTCGGCAATTACTTCGTCGCATTTAATGTTGATAAAACACTCAGGAAATTTCATTTTCGATGCAGGGAAGACAATTCCAATGGTTCATGGAGGAATACTTATGACATTAATGGACGAAATAGCGGGAATGGTGGCAACTAAACATTCTGGAACACAAGTAGCGACAGCGTGCATAGACATGCAGTTTGTTTCTCCAGCATTTGCAGGAAATAGAATGATTTTGAAGTCGTCCGTAAACTATACTACAAAGACTTCAATGGAGATAGGGATAAGAATTGAAGCAGAAGATATGAAAAATGGAACAGTAAAGCATACTAATTCGTGTTATTTAGTTGCAGTAGCAATAAATGATGCAGGAAAACCCATGGAAATACCAGCAATAATACCCGAAACGGAAGATGAGAAAAGGCGTTTTAATGATGCCAGAATTAGAAATGAAGAAAGATTGAGGAAAAGAATAAAAAATTAAACTTACTTGCTAATTACTCGTTGAATTTCTTCAATATCAGATGAGACTTCAGTTGGTTTTTCTACGAATTTAGTAATAACATCAGGATCTTTAAGACCGTGACCGGTAGCTATGCATACTACTTCTTCATCACTAGAGATAGTTCCTTGACGAAGTAGCTTTTTCAGAGCAGCTATCGGAGCTGCGCTAGCAGGTTCTATGAATAATCCTTCAAGTTTTGCCAAATTCATCTGGCCGTCAAGTATTTCCTTATCTGAAACAGTTGTTGCTAAACCTTTAGAATCATAAATTGCGCGCAGGGCTTTTTTCCAACTTGCAGGAGCTCCAATTCTAATGGCAGTAGCTAGTGTTTCGGGTTTTTGAACATTATCTACTTCCATTTTTCCTTCAGAAAATGCTGCAGAAATAGGAGCGGCGCCTTCAGCTTGAACGCCAGCAAGTTTAGGAAGTTTGTTGATTATTCCTAACTGGTAGAATTCAGAGAGTCCTTTCCAAATTGCACTAATATTTCCCGCATTGCCCACTGGAACAATTATCCAATCAGGAATATGACCCAGTTGCTCAAATATTTCGAAAACAATAGTTTTCTGTCCTTCTAATCTGAAGGGATTAATTGAATTAACTAAGTAAATATCAGGATATTTACTAGATAATTTCATAACTACTTCAAGACATTTATCAAAATTTCCATCAATTTGCAATACATGTGCACCGCAAATCATTGCTTGAGATAATTTTCCATATGCAACTTTTCCAGATGGTATTAGTACAATTCTTTTGAGTCCACCACGAGCTCCATATGCGGCAAGAGATGCAGACGTATTACCGGTAGATGCACAAATAATAATTTTAGCGCCTAATTGTTTAGCTTTGGTTACTGCAACAGTCATACCCCTATCCTTAAAAGATGCAGTAGGGTTATCGCCTTCATTTTTAATGTGTAAGTTATCAATTCCAAAAAAGCTGGAAAGCTTTTTAGAATTATGTAACCTAGTTCCACCTTCTTTAAGTGTAACTCGTTCTACATTTTGATCTATAGGTAAGAAATCTTGATATTTCCAAACGGACAATGGAGCATCGCGCCATTTTGAATCAAGATTATTTGAGATCTTATTCAAATCATATTGAACTTCAAGTAAATCATTACATTTAGAACAATTATACATTATTGCATCAAGGTCAAATAATGAAGAACAATTAATACATTTTAGATTCATTAGTTTATCACACGAGCCCCTTTTCCAATTTTAGTAAGGATTACAGAAGAATCATAGCCCGCAGATTTAAATTGTTTTTTGAAACATTGCTTGATTTTAGGAATAGATGTTTTGGTATCTAGAAATGATATAACTGCGGGACCAGCGCCACTAATAGTAACACCCAATGCACCAATTTTTAATAATTCAGATTTGAGTTTATAATAGTTCGGAATTGTACTAAAACGAGCAGGTTCAACAATATTATCGTTCATTGATTTACCAATAAGACGTTTATTTCCGGTTGAGAATCCTGCAACCATCATCGCTGCATACGATACATTACTAACAGAATCAGTGAATTTTACTTTAGATGGAATTAATTTTCTAGCTTTACCGGTTTTTTTTGCAACAGGCTTGACTTTAGGAATTCCTATGCATACATGTAGGTTTTTTGGAGGAGAAAATGAAACAATATCTTCGCAAGTAGATGAATTGATTACAACAAATCCTCCAAATAATGAGCCGGCTACATTATCTGCATGGCTAATTCCTGCAGAAGCCACCTCACCGCTCGCTGCAAATTTGAGTTTCTCTTCGTTTGTTAATTTTAGAGAGAATAATTTGTTCATTCCGACAGTTACAGCAGCAGCCGTAGCAGCACTACTTCCAAGTCCTTTACCCGGAGTAACGCCTTTCTTTACAGTCATGTTTATCCCTTGTAAATTAAATTCTTTAATAATATTAATCGCAACAATTCCACCAGTATGTTCCTTGGGATCATTTGGTATTCCAGTCTTAAGCCCAAGATTTTTTATCGTAATTCCTGGATTTTCGCTTTTAGTAATTTTTACAGTATCGTATAGATTGTCTAAAGCAATCGCAAAACAGTCAAAGCCTGAACCAAGATTTGCGCTAGATGCAGGCCCAATAGCAGTAACATCCTTAATATTTTTCAATATATGCTAGTAATGTTTGAATAATATAATAATATATTCATATTTTACTCTTAATATATTGTGAAAATTCAACGTATTGAAGAAATTGTTAATATGTTCGAGTAGGTAGATTAAGAAGGAATAATGAATTGAGAACGATATTAATTGGATTAGGAACCATCGGTCAGAGTTATTGTCAATTACTGGAGAATAGGAGAGGAGACCTACTAACAAATTATGGAATTGATTCGAAAATTGTTGCTGTTGCAGATTCAAAAGGAGTGGCAATAGATGAAAGAGGAATAAACATAAGCGATATACTAGATGTAAAGAAGAATAACAAGTCGGTTTCAGACCTTTCTATTGGAGACAAGAGTAAAACATCAATTGATTTAGTTGAGGAAATTGATGCTGAATTATTAGTAGATGCAACACCAACCAACATACAAGATGGAGAACCGTCGGCTAGTCTATTAGAGAGTGCAATGAAAACAAAAAAGAATATAATTACAGCAAATAAAGGGCCTTTAGCACTTGCATTTTCATCAATAATAGAAAAAGCAGAGTATAACAATGTAATTTTAAAGTATAGTGCAACAGTTGGTGGTGGCACCCCGATATTAGAATTTGGAAGAAAATGTTTGGAAGCAGATAGAATATTAGAGATGCATGCAATATTGAACGGTACAACCAACTATATACTAACTGAAATGGATGACAGAGGGTTAAGTTTTCAAGATGCGTTAAAAGAAGCGCAAGAATTAGGATATGCAGAAACTGATCCAACATTAGACGTTGATGGATTTGATGCTGCGGCGAAATTAGTCATAATGGGCAATTTATTGTTGGGTAAAGAACTAACATTAGATGATTTGAAGATAGAAGGAATACGAGGCATAACGCAAAAAGATATTACTAAGGCAAAAGATAATGGAAATACTATAAAATTGATTGCGAGTGTGAATGATATGGCAAAAGTTGAACCAGTAATAATACCTAAAGATGATCCTATGTCAGTAGCTGGAGCTTTGTGTTCAGTAAAATTTGTTTCAGAATTTGCAGGTGAAGAAATAATAATAGGAAAAGGCGCAGGTGGAATGGAAACGGCAAGTGCAATGATTAGAGATTTAGTTGAAATCAAACAGAATATGAGGGTTTAGTAATGAAAATAGTCTTGAAATTCGGTGGTACATCGGTAGGAAATGGAAAGAAAATAATTAATGTCTGTGAGATTGTCCAGAAAGTAAAGAAAAACAATCAAGTAATCGTAATTTCTTCTGCATTGCAATCAACAACGGATGAATTATTAGAATTATCTGAAGATGCAAAAAAAGGACAAGTTAATAAAAAAATTATTGACGATATAGTACAAAGGCATCAAAATGCAATTAGAGATATAATTCAAGATAAGAAAATTCAAGATGAAGTTTTTGAAGAGATGTCAGGTTTAATCAAAGATTTAGAAAAGACAGTAGAAGGAGTAATTATAGTAAAAGAACTAAGTGATAAAACAAGAGATAAAATAGTTTCATTCGGAGAACGGTTAGCTGTGCCAATAATTTCTGCCAAACTCAGAGACATGGGAATAAAATCAGAATCTTTTACAGGTGGTGAAGTAGGGATTATGACAGATGAGAATTTTGGAAATGCATCGCCATTAATGAAAGTTACTCAACATAATGTGAAGAATAATTTATCGAACTTACTAGAAGAGACAGTGCCCGTTATTACTGGATTTATCGGAGTAACACAGCAAGGAGATATATCCACAATAGGAAGAGGTGGATCGGATTTTTCAGCCTCGTTAATTGGAATGTGTTTAAGTGTAGATGAGATATGGTTCATGACAGATGTTGATGGATTGTTAACAGCAAATCCGAACATATATCCTAATGCAAAAACTATACCACAACTTTCGTATAATGAAGCAGTAGAAATGGCTACAATGGGTGCAAAGGGAATGCATGCAAGAGCTTTAGAACCCGCCAAGAACGCAAACATCCCGGTGAGAATTAAAAATACATTTAGACCAGACGTAAGTGGAACTTTGATTAATGATCAAATAATTGTAAAGGCAGAGGAAATTACAAAAGCTGTAGCTTCACTGAATGGTTTAGCAATGATAACAGTTGCAGGTATGAACATGATAGGAAATCCAGGAACTGCAGGTGAAATGTTTGGCATGCTAGGGCGCAACAAGATAAATATAATAATGATTTCTCAGAGTATTTCTGAAGCAAATATAACCTTTCTAATTAGACATGAAGATTTGAGAAAAGCTGTAAGTGTACTTCAAGTTAGTTTGTTAGGAAAGAGCGGTGTAACAGATGTAACATCAGATGACGAAGTATGTGTAATATCAATCGTGGGTGCAGGAATGAAGGGCACGAGTGGAGTTGCAGCAAAACTATTTAATGCAATTTCGAAAGTTGATATAAATGTAAAAATGATAGCTCAGGGCTCTTCTGAACAGAACATATCATTCGTAGTACAAGAATCTGATTCTAAATCAGCAATTGAAGCAATTCATAAAGAATTTAATATGGATTAATCGTTCAAATAACAATACTTTTAAATTTTTTGGGAAATATTTGACAATAAGATGTATAAAGTAGCAATTTTAGGATCTACTGGAATGGTAGGTCAGCAATTCATTTCGGGTTTACAGAATCATCCATGGTTTGAGGTGACATGTTTAGCAGCATCTGAGAGGTCTGCAGGTAAGAAATATATCGACGCAATAAAGAATAGTGCAGGATCTATTCAGTGGTTTGGAGAAGGAGAAATAAATGAAAACATCAAAGACATGACTGTTAAGAATGTTAACGAAATTGATCCATTAGAATTTGATATTGCATATTCCGCATTAGAAGCAGGGGCAGCTCAAATTGAATCTAAATTTGCAGAACACATTCCTGTTTTGAGTACAGCGTCGGCGTATAGATATGAAGAAGATGTACCAATATTAATTCCAGCAGTAAACGATGAACATGTATCACTCTTAGGGAAACAAAAGAAAAGAGGATGGAAGGGATTTGTTGCACCGCAAGCTAACTGTACAACAACAGGTCTAGTAATAACATTAAAACCGATTTTGGATGAATTTGGTATTGATTCGGTAGTAATAACTTCACTACAAGCAGTATCAGGTGCAGGAAGAAATCCAGGCATACCTCTTTTTGATTTAGTTGATAATATAATTCCATACATTCCAAAAGAGGAAGAGAAGGTATCAATTGAATTAAAAAAGATTCTGGGTAATTATGACGGACAAGGCATAGTTAATGCAAAGTGCAATGTGTCAGCAACATGTACAAGAGTAGGTGTATTAGATGGACATACAGAATCAGTATTAGTAAATACGAAAGATAAAGCTGAAGTAGAAGATGTAATTAAAGCAATGGATAAATTTGCTGACTCGCTTGCAGGAAAGGAACTTCCATCAGCTCCGAAGAAATTAATTACAATACATAAAGATCCTTTTAGGCCACAACCTAGATTGGACAGGGAATTAGAAGATGGAATGACAACATCTGTAGGAAGAATAAGAAAGGATGAAGTATTTCCAAATGGAATAAAATATGTTTTATTATCTCACAATACAAAAATGGGAGCTGCAAAAGGAGTAATTCTTACAAGTGAGATGCTTATAAAATCAAATATAATTAAAAATTAGATTTTTGCATAGTTTTTAATTATTATTAATATATTTCATCATATTGAGGAGAAAGTAATCAAAAATGGAGAAGTTTGATAAAATAGATATAATAATTTTAGGGGAATTAACTCAAGAATCAAATATATCAATCCCAAAATTAAGTGAAAAAATCAGCATTAATTCTTCAGTAGTCTATAGTAGAATAAACAGATTAGTTAGAAAAGGATTCATAAAAAAATATACATTAGAAGTAGATGAAAATTTATTAGGATATCCAGTAAAAGCAATGATTGGTTGTAATATAAGTTCAAAACAAAGAGAAACAATTTTAGAAGATATTAAGAACATTGAAGAAACAAGAGAGATAATTGAGATTACTGGAAGATTTGATGTATTGATTTGGATAAATGCTAAATCACTAGATGATTTGCATGAATTAGTATCAAAAAAGTTGCCAAAGATAAACGGAATTACACACACAGAGGCATTTATTGAGATGAAAAGACACAAATTAAACTTCGTTTCAAGGATAAATTCAGAAATTAATGAAGAAAAATAAGAGAATAATTAACCAAACCGTCTAATTATTTTACACCTATTCCATTAGATTATATTAATCAATAAATGATATATGCAAAAAGTGGATTACGAATCATTCGGGAAATCCAAGGGAAATAATTATGAACAAGAGAAGATAATAAAAGATCCATTTGGAAAATTTGATGATGTAAATATACAAAAGGTGATTCCAAGAAAGATAATTAAAGATATCAAAAGAAAAAAAGAATTTATTGAAAATGGAATAAATAGAATAGAAGAAGCATCAAGAATAAAATATCCAGAATATTATATTGAACCCATATTACCAGTTGCCTTTACATCTTTAGAAAGAGGAAGTCCGACGCCGTATTTTGCAAGAAATATATTTCATATATGGAAAGGAGAAGTAAGAATAATCATCCAGTTATCGGCACCATTAATAGCGTTTGGTCTAAAAGGTACAATCCAAGCAATATTGGCACATGAATTTCTTCACTATATAGAATATGTAAGGAAATTTGAAAAATTAGATATTATCTCAGATGAAGTATCGAGTACTTTATTTGAAGCGAAATATGCAGATGCTTGCAGGTCGTTTAAACCAGGATTGATATTTACGCATAGCAATAAATCACCGCAGATTATAAAACATCTGAGAGAGAAATTCCAGAATCATTCAGTCGGTGAGAGATTAATTAAGAAAACAAAGGAAGACTGGATAAATAAGAGCCTGCCTGTACGTCGTGTTAATTTAGAGAATAATGTATCTAGTATTCCAATAGAAACAATAATGAAAACGAGATTTGATTCAGATGTAGGAAAAACAGTTAGAGGGTTAGAACAAAATGCAAAAAAATCTAGAACTAGATGATGGAAAAGATAAAATTCTTCGTGTGATTAACAGGGTCACTAAAGGACTCGATATAGAAGCAATTTGCATGTATGGATCAAGAGTATCAGGATACGCCAAAGAAGAAAGTGATTATGACCTGATTGTTGTAATCAATAATTACAAGGATAAAGTTAGATATAGATATATTTCTGATAAGATAGAGATCTCTGCAATTTTTGTTGATAAAGAACATATGATTTCGGATGCAGAAAATGCATCGTTAGGAGAATTCGTAGTTGGAAGGTTATTAAATCCATATGAGGCGTTAGTAAATAAGAAATTTTTCGAGACAGTAGAAATTGTATATAAAAAGAGAATAATATTAGAAATAATTGAGAAATTACAGATTAAATACAGGAGTTTAGGTGAATACTTAAAGATTCCAACTGAATATTTTCTATTTCATAGATTAAACTTTAGAATGAGAATGTATCCGCCGGTAAAGTATAGTTACATAATGACATATTCAGGAAAGACTAATGCGAGAAATGTAAAAAATAGTGTAAAAGGGTTCAATGATGCAGCAGAGATATTGTATAAAGAGAACTATTTACATTATGAGAAAGAAGGAATAATAAGTATAAACGGTAAGAAAAGAAAGAACAAATCTATACTGAATTTAAAATTAGTTATAAGAATAATCAAACATTACTATATACATCTATTAGCGGGAAGAATAAAGTACAATATTGCGTTAAAAGAACTATTCTCAAAAATTAATCGTAAGAAACATATGAAAGAGATGCCAGAATACCTATCAAAACCCGAGAGTTTATTAAAAATTAAGTAATCAGAATTATTTTTTTGATTGTTTGAAATCTGCATAACCGCATTTGCCGCAAGATAAACGATCAAAATGTTCAGCAAGGAAATTGCCTTTGCCGCAACGAGGGCAGTCCTTACGTAATCTTGTAACTTTTGTATCGTCAACTTTATAGAATTTGAATATTTGAGGACTAAAACGAGCTTTGCGTTTCTGTCTTTTTCCCTTAGCTTTAGATACAGGCTTTTCTTCGACCGGGGATTCTTCAGAGGTTTTTTCTACTTCAGTTTTAGTTATTTCTTCTTCGACCATGATAAATCAACAAACTATTCTTTAGCTTTCTCAGCTGGCTTTTCTTCCGCCTTAGCTTTCTCAGCTGGCTTTTCTTCCGCCTTAGCTTTCTCAGCTGGCTTTTCTTCCGCCTTAGCTTTCTCAGCTGGCTTTTCTTCCGCCTTCGGAATATTTCTTTTTAAAATAAATTTTGGTAAATACGTCTTGGCGGTATTTTCATCTTTATAGACATAAAATAAACCAGAAACATAATGTGAACCAGAACTATGAGATAATTTAATAGAATAAACTGTGTCAGGATTGATTTTTGCTTCTTTTGCGATTAAAGTAGAAGCTTCACGTCGATTAAATGACGAGTCTTCAACATCGAAAATTGCAGAGATTTCAGTTCTCTCTAGCAATGGATTTTCTCGTTTTTCAAATTTTGTGAAGTTCATCGATACAAGGCTTAATAATTTCAGCTATTAATACTTTAGTGTATTTTCACTAAAACCCATTTCTATTAATATACCTTGAACTTTTATTTTTAATGATTCAGTAACAGAGACTACAACTAGGCCTTCATTTGGTTGACCATAGAGGACATACGAGTTCAACGGAGCAAAAAGGATTGATGGTAAAGCAAGAAGATCTTCTTCTCCGTCAACAACTACAAGAGAATCAATGTTTTGTGTGATTAAATCATGTATTAGAGTAATCGATTCTGTGGACAGAGTGCCTGGAGGATTATTAATGGATCTTTTTTCAGTCCAATATAATTTAGGAAAAGTACGTTTATGCCTACGTTCCATTAGATCAATAATTTGTATATTAGCTTTAATTCCTAATTTAGAGATATTTTCAGATGACGCGTCTCCGACAGTAATTAAGAATGAATAATTATTTATTATGGAATCTATTTCATGAAATGAAGGATTAGGGGAATTTATCAATTCGCCGAAAGGACGTTTAAGAAAACTTCGATATTTTTTTGGAAGATTTTTTACGTCCAATTTACATCATAAGGATTATTAAAAGATTAGAATTAAGATACTTTAATAGCGTATCGACCTGGTTTTGTAAAATCCAATTGTTTAGCAACTCGAGATTTATCAGGATTAGATAATACAATTAGACCCGACCAGTCAGTACTTAAATCAGTACCACCGCAACTAGGACAAACACGACCTGAAGATGGTATGATGATTTTACATTTTCTGCAGGCGAGTTCTTTAGCCATTATTATTCAGATTCCTTTTTATTAGAAGCTGTTTTTGAGGTTTTTTTAAGATCTGTTTTTTTAAGATCTTCTTCAATCCAATCAATTGCGCCAAGAAATGGTTGTCTGCAAGTAACACCAATTTTACCCATAGAACTACCTCGAGCTAGACTCAATGCAGTTACACGAACTCGCATTTTAGTACCAACACTAATTGTACGACTACTTTGTTGTGCAGTAATCTGACCCTGACGGACATCACTGTTAAGATATTCATCGGTGATTTGAGACAAGTGTAATAATGCATCGGTCGGTCCAATTCGAATAAATGCGCCAAAATCAGTAATTTCTACAACTTCACCTTCAACAACTTCTTGTAATTTAGGCAGGTAAGCAAGAATTTTAAAATTAACATTATGATAAGTAGCTCCATCGCTAGGAAGTATTTTTCCAACCTTATCGGCTTTAACATTAATGATTAGTATAATATATCCGAATTCAGGAGAAAGCGTACTTTCATACTTAATTTTCAGCATTTTTTCAGCCATTTTATTTAGGGATTCACTAAAGTTTAGTGGTTCTACACGTACAACGTCTTCGGCGTCTATAATTTGAAACATATCTATATACCTAGAATAATGTTAACGCGAAAGGGAACAATATGAATTTTTCGATTTTTGGGAATCATTTCAGCGATTATAACTTATACGCCAGATTAAGCGTTGTTTTTCAATGGTGACCGAATCTATATTGCGATTAACGGCCTTATTGAGTATGCCACGGTCTAAACTTGCAATTATATCACGGTTTCTAGTCGTATAAGCAAGGAGTTTATCGTCGGTTGTGCCAGAGCCATCGACCTTTTCTTTTGGAATATCTTTAATATATTGAAGGGCAAGATTGGCTTCTTTTGAACGTTTAGTTTTAGAGGAATTTTTTCGATCGTGAGAGAGTCCAGATAATTCTTGAACAACGTCGTCAATTGTGATGAGATTATAAGATTGGATATCTGACAGGTAATCAGAACTAGGTAGAGGATTATTAGCAACATGAATTAAGAAACTAGTATCAAGTACAATAGTTCTCAAGATGTTAAGAGATTACCCCCGCTCCAATCAGACGCCAGCGATCTCCAAGTCTTCGACTAATAGATAATCGACTTTTTTGTTCTGCGGTAATAGGACGTCGTAAATCAATAGTAGCTTTGTCATTACTCACACTAGTAACCACTCCTGCAGTAACTGCAGTACCCGAGTTTATTCGTAATGCTTCATTTCGCTTTAATTTTTCTACTTTTACCATATCACCTGAACCAATAGCAAAATCAAAGAGATCGAGGTCGACATTAATAGAATAATATGTTTCAGGAATCTCATTTGGATGTCCAACAACTGATCCAACGAAAGAATCGCTTTTTGTTAGAGATGGATCCAAGTCTGTTCCAATTGCAACTAATCCACTAGGATAAACTTTATCCATTAATCCAGCACTGCTACTTAAGCTAGAAATTTTGCTGAAGAGAGGTTGATATTTATCAGATTTTTTATTAAGAGATCCAGGTCGGATTTCGATTTCATCTCCTACTTCAAAAATTCCTTTAGATAGTGAACCTCCTAATACACCACCGACCAGTTTAGTTAATGGTATTCCAGGACGATTTATATCAAAAGAACGTAGGACTTGGAGAGATGGTGGAGATTGTTCATCTTTGTCAGGAGTTTTGATATTATCTTCTATTGCAGAAATTAAAGCGTCAATATTAAGCCCGTGCTGAGCAGATATTGGAATAATAGGAGCTTTTTCAGCAACAGTGCCTTTGATAAATTGTTTAATTTGTTTGTAGTTATTTTTAGCTTCTTTGGTAGATACCAAATCAACTTTGTTCTGGGCAATGACAATTTGTTTAGTGCCAAGCATCTGTAACGCAAGAAGATGTTCACGCGTTTGAGGTTTTGGAACTTCTTCATTAGCAGATATAATTAAAATAGCTCCGTCAATTAAAGCGGCGCCAGACAACATGTTGGCCATTAAACTTTCATGTCCAGGAACGTCTACAAAACTTATAACACGTTGTAATTTACCTTTAGTTTTACATTTAGAGCAAGATTCTTGAGTTGAATAATTATAAGGTCCTTCACATTTACATTGATAGAAACCGGCGTCTGCATATCCTACTTTAATAGTAATTCCTCGACGAAGTTCTTCACTATGAGCACTTGTCCATTTACCTGTAATTGCATCAACGATTGTACTTTTACCATGATCTACATGACCGGCAGTACCAATATTTATCTCAGGTTGACATGGAATTTTTTGCATAATATGAATCAGCATTAATTGAATTTATTATTATCTTATTCTTTGGTCTTAGCTTCTTCAGCTGGCTTATCAAGAATTAGATTGCCCTTAATTAGAATTGTATTAATTTGGTAGGTTTCGTCAGAAATCATACTGCCACGAACAATTTTTCGTTTTTGCATACCTTTAACTTTAGAGCGAAATCCAACACCTGATGTTAAAAGTATGTTATTTCTTGCACTCCCATGAACATCACTTCGCATTGGAAATCCGACTTTATCGCTTCCTCCACTAATTTTGAGAGTTCCATCAATATCTACAATAGTAGCATCTATTTCTTGACCAATTTTCATACCCATCAAGGTTTGGGCTGATTTATCTTTAATATCCTTAGTTATGGATTTCCCTGTTTTAGGATCTGAAACTACAATTTTGAATTCTGCCAAAGTAACATTTCACTTCTTTTTTATATCTATAAATCTTTTTGAAATATATTAAAATCCATACAAAGGTGAAACTTTACGTCGTAAGGTAATAATTTCGTCTAAAATATTAGATTCATCGTCAGATAATGAATCATGATATCGCCCTTTTAATAATCTGACGCCTATGTTATTAGGCAAAGAATATAAAATTTCACTTTCACGAATAGTACGTCCAATAACAGGTTCGTTCATTGAGATAGCGACTTCACTGCCTTTAGCTGCTTGTTTAATATTTTCGCCATTATCTTCAATTTGTTTAATAACGCCAACTTCTTTACCTGTAGAATTTATTATAATAGATTTTTGTTTTAAGGAACCGCCAAGAATTTTCACACCGCATACGGCAGGACCGTTTCTTCGAAAGACCATTCCTTTTATTAGTTGAAATTTACAGGGCATCATTATCGAATCGAGTTCAGTTCTTTGCATGTTTTCCTTATCAGAAGTTACCCAATCCCTATATTCATCGACTAGATCATAAAGGACAGGTTGTGAGAATATTCTTATTCCATTTTTATTTGCTTCGTGTTTAGCATCATCAAGAATTTTAACACCAAATGCAAGAATACTTCCTAAATATTTATCAGTTTCAGTAATTACTTGAGCCTTAACTACGTCCTTTCTGGAAACCATTCCGGTATCAGCAGTACTAATTGAGATATCATTTTCTTTTAGAGTGTCTACAACAGCTTCAAGGGAACCAAGGGTGTCAGCTTTTACAATAATACCAACACTATCGGTTTCGACAAAAATTGATTTAATCTCGGATTCGATTTCATTTTTTACTGAATCAATATTACCATCAGTAATGCCAATTATCGGTGAACCTCCAAGAACTCCGTCTAAATCAGAAGTAGAAATTTTTACACCAGAAGCAGCCACTACTCGATCAACAGGAGTGAATTTATCGCGTGGATCTCGCATTTCATCTAACGGTTTTGGCATAAATATCGCTTTAATTTTTGTAGTAACGGCGCCATCTTTCTTTGCTACTGCGACTTCGTCGTGTTTATTTAATACTCCATCAGTGAGAATAATATTAGCAGTATCTCCCAAACCAGGTTCTTCAGTAACTTCTAGAACTATTCCTCGAGTATTATCACTAACAATAAGTTTTTGTTTTAGGTAACTTTGAGTTAGACCAATCAATAATGAAATTAATTCAGGTATTCCTTCTCCTGTTTTCGCACTAACAGGAACTATTGCAACTTGTTTTTGTGGGTCTTGTAATCTATAAAATGCTTCAGATTGTATTCCATATCTCGATAGTTCGCCGACTACATTGTATATTCTTCCATCAAGATTATTTTGAGTAGTTTCGTCTAGTTGTTTTAATGATGAAGTTAAGCTTGAAGAAGGTCGCCATCCAGGCACGGTATCAAGTTTGTTAAGTGCTATTAGAAAAGGAACCTTACGTTTCCTGAGTATGTCAAGACTTTCACGCGTTTGTACTTCAAGACCTTTCATAGCGTCAATTACAAGAATAGAGATATCTGAAGCAGAACCTCCACGATTTCTAAGATTAGTAAACACAGCATGTCCAGGCGTGTCGATAACAAGTATACCAGGAATATCAATTTTTCCACCTACTTTTTGGAGAAGATCGCCGCAAAGTTGTTCTAGAGTTTCAATAGGAAAGAAACTTGCGCCAATATGTTGAGTAATACCTCCTGCTTCACGAGATTGAACAGCTGTTCCACGAATTTTATCCAAAAGTGAGGTTTTACCAGAATCAATGTGGCCCAATACTACAACAATTGGTTGTCTAAATTTAGAATTCATTATCAATCATCTACAATTAGTAATGTAAAAGGTCTTTATTTAGAATTATTAAATATTAGATAAAATATTAAATTCTCTTTCGAAACTATCTACAGAGTCAGATGCATGTATTACATTTTCAGTATGACTTAAGCCAAAATCACCTCGAATTGTACCAGATGCTGCTTTAAGAGAGTTTGTTGCTCCAACCATCTGTCTGACAACCTCAATCGCAGAATTACCTTCCAAAACAACTTGAACTATTGGACCTGAAGTTACGTAATCAATGAGTTCAGAAAAGAATGGTTTCTCTTTATGTATTGAATAAAGGTCAGAAGCTTGATCAGAGTTCATTGTTAACATACGAACATGTAAGATGTTAAAACCACGTTCTTCAAAACGACTTATTATATCACCAATGTGTCTTTTTTTTACACCGTCCGGTTTGATTAGAATAAGAGTTTTGTCAGTCAAACTACCGACTTTCCTTTTCTAGCCCATTTATATTTTCTATAATCACGTTTAAGATCCAGAACATTTTTTCTACACTTAGAAGAACAAAACCAACTAATATCTCCGTTATTTTTAATATACATAGTGCCATTACCGAATTCTATTTCTTTTCCGCAAAAAGTACATTTTTTTAATGATAGCAAATATAACCGTCTACCTTATCTTACGAGCTTCTCTTTCAATTTCACGAAGTATAATTATGTCATTCATACGGACAGGTCCTTTAACATTTCTTGTGAGAATACGTCCTTTATCTTTTCCATCTAAGATTTTTACTCGAACTTGTGTAATTTCACCAGCAACGCCAGTGCGTCCAACGATTTGTATTACTTCACAAGGAGTTTTATCTTCGTGAATTTCCTTAGAGCTCATGGATTATGATCTAACCTTTTAGATTATTTAGTGAATCAAGAATTTTATCAAGAGTTGCTTTTGCATCGCCGGGTTCAACAATACAAGCTACTGCTGTGCCTATATCAATACTAATTGCTTGACCAATTAATTCCTTTTGTGGTACAAATACAAATGGAATTTTCATTTCGTTACATAAAATAGGAATATGTGCAACAACTTCAGGTGGATCTACATCTTCAGCAATAATAACTAATTTAGCAATTCCGCGTTCAATAGCCTTAGTAGCTTCGTTGGTGCCTTTTCTGATTTTGCCAGTCTGTTTTGCTTGTCGAAGAGCTTCATAACTTGCTTCGGCTATTTCTTTTGGAATTTCAACTTTGACGTAATAAGGCTTAGACATACTATCTATTTCTCGCAATTTACTGGAATATAACTTCTTGGTTTAGTATTCAACAAATCAGATTGTCAATGAAATATCTTTTTGATATTTTGTTGGATGGCAAGATTATCTGTAATTTATTTAAATATATACAAATTATAATAAGTAATTGTGAGTAATATGGGCGATCGTTTTTGGCACGAATAAATTTAGAGTGAATTTTGAAGAAATAAACATAAAAATTTCTCCATTTGAAACATTTGTCAGGTTATCAGAAAAGTTTGATGATATTTACATATTAGAGTCAATATTGGGACCTGAAAAGTTATCAGAATTTTCTTATATTGGATTCAATCCTTCATTAAAGATTACTTTAGACAGCAATACTATCAGAGTAAGTAAAGATGGTAAAGAGAACGCTACAGATGTTAGTAATTCTTATGATTTATTTAGTAGTTTAAGGGAAATATTAAAAGAAAATTATGTAGACAATAATTTTAATAGATTAATTGGTGGATTGGTGGGTTTTATTTCCTACGATATAGTCAGATATTGGGAAGATGTATCGGACAATTATACTAAAAGAACTTATGCTGACTTTCAATTTGGATTATTTAATGAAGGAATAATATTTGATCATGAAAGAAATAAATCTTATTATTATTACTCAGGGCAGAACAATCTAAAGGAAATATTAGAATCATTAAACTTACAAAGAGAGATTGGAACAATAGATTATACAGAACCTACTTCGAACATAGATAAAGAAAAATTTGAGAAGAATGTTGATGTTGCAAAAGAATATGTTAGATCAGGAGATATATTCCAAGTTGTATTATCGAGGAAGTATGAATTCGAAATAACAGGAGATTTGTTATCAATATATAAAGCGCTTAGAACAATAAATCCGTCTCCGTATATGTATTATTACAAGACTAAGAATGTAAATATAATTGGGTCTAGTCCAGAAATGCTTGTAAGGGTTACAGGCAATCAAATTGAAACATTTCCAATAGCAGGAACTAGACCAAGAGATGAGGACGAAGAGAAAAATAAACAATTAACAGATGAATTATTATCAGATGAGAAAGAAAGAGCAGAACATGTGATGCTAGTAGATTTAGCAAGAAATGATGTAGGTCAGATTGCTAAATTCGGATCAGTAAAAGTACCAGAATTTATGCAGGTACATCAGTTCAGTCACGTACAACATATTGTATCAAAAGTGATTGGAGAGTTAAAGAAGGATAGAGACTGTTTTGATGCAATAAGAGCTATATTTCCTGCAGGAACAGTATCAGGCGCGCCAAAGATTCGTGCAATGCAGATAATTCAAGAGTTAGAAGAAGAATCAAGAGGTCCTTATGCAGGAGCGTTAGGTTATTTTTCTAAGAATATGTGTGCAGATTTTGCAATAACAATCAGAACACTTGTTGTAAAAGGAAATGATGCATACATTCAATCTGGAGCAGGGATAGTTGCAGATTCCATTCCAGAAAGAGAGTGGTTTGAAACAGAACAAAAAGCAAGTGCATTAATTGCCGCATTAGAAATGGCTAAAAAAGGAGCTAGTGTAAAATGAAATTATTAATAATAGACAATTATGATTCTTTTACATACAACCTTGTACAATACTTTGGAGAATTATCAATAGAACCAAAAGTATACAGAAATGATAGAATTAGTGTTGAGAAGTTTAATCAAATAGAACCAGACAGAGTAGTCATTTCGCCAGGTCCTGGTAATCCGTGTGATGAGAGATATTTTGGAATATGTTCGGAAATTATTAAACTGTCGGGAGAAAAATCAATACCTGTATTAGGTGTTTGTCTTGGACATCAAGGAATAGGTCACACTTTTGGAGGAAAGATTAGACGTGCAAAAACATTGAAACATGGAAAAACTAGTATGATTAAACATGATGGAACTGGTATCTTTAAGAATATTCCAAACCCTTTTAGAGCAACTAGATATCATTCTTTAGTGGTGGATGAGGAGACATTGCCAGATGAATTAATTATTTCTGCAAGATCGGAAGATGACAACGAGATTATGGGGCTAAAGCATAAAGAATACAACATACAAGGAATTCAATGTCATCCAGAATCTATTTTAACTGAATCAGGAAGAAAGTTATTAATGAATTTTATTGAAGGTAATAACGAATGATAGTAGACGCAATCAGAAAGAATGTAAATAGAGATCCACTTTCGAGTGATGAAGCGGCTCAAGCAATGAAAGAGATTATGTCAGGTTCTGCTACGCCATCGCAAATATCTGCATTTTTAATATCTTTGAGTATGAAGGGAGAATCAATTGAAGAGATTGTAGCATTAGCGCAGACTATGAAAGAATTTGCCAATAGAATAAAGCCGAATCACAATAACAGACTAGTAGATATAGTAGGAACTGGTGGAGACAAGATTAAAACAATCAATCTGAGTACAATTTCAGCATTTGTTTTAGCAGCGGCAGGAATTATGATAGCGAAGCATGGAAATAGAGCAGCTACGGGAAAATGTGGAAGTGCAGATGTCCTTGATAGATTAGGGTATCGTCTTGATACAAAACCAGAAAAAGTAGAAGAATCCATTGAAAAAAATGGAATAGGATTTATGTTTGCTCCAATATTTCATCCTGCAATGAAAAATGTCATAGGAACTAGAAAAGAAATAGGAGTAAGGACAATCTTCAATATTTTAGGTCCATTAACAAACCCTGCAGGTGCAGATTCAATGATTGTAGGTGTAGCGAATACCGAATTAGTTGATAAATATGCAGCTGTATTACCTAAACTTGGTTGTAAACGAGCTATAATCGTACATGGTTTGGATGGTTTAGATGAAATTGCTACATTCGGTGAAACAAAAATGAGATTTATTGGAGATTTAGAGAATGAAGGAGAAGAGATTATTGTGAAACCAGATGATTTTGGTTTGAAAAAGATCAATGCACAAGACATAGCTGGGACTGGAATAGATTACAATGCCGAAGTAATGTATAAGATTCTCGCAAATAGATTAGATATAGATAATCCAAATGTTGAAGCGGTAATAGCAAATAGTTCAGTAGGATTTATTGTTGCAGGAAAAGCATCGTCAATTTCAGAAGGAGTAGAAATGGCAAGAACAATATTGAATTCAGGAAAATGTATTGATAAATTAAAAGAATTTATTCGATTTGTAGATGGAGACATGGAGAGAATTGAACAATTCGAATCGGTTTGATAATAAGTTTTTAACAGTAATTGCCGATGAGATTAGAGAATTAATCAATAAAGGATATTATAATGTATCCGAAAAGATTGAACGTAAAAATATGAGTCTGAAAGATGTATTATTATCAAAAAAAGAAAACTATCCAATTATTACAGAAATTAAATTTTCATCACCGTCATTGGGTAAAATAAACAGTAATTCCAACAGTCAGAAAGAAATTCTTGCTAAAATGGAAGTAAATGGCTCATCTGCAATATCAGTTTTGACTCAACCATTGTATTTTGATGGATCTTTAGAGAATCTAAAAATTATAAGACAAAATACAGATTTACCAATATTAATGAAGGATATAATTATTGATGAGAAACAAATTGATGCAGGTTATAATTTAGGGGCGGATGTGATATTATTAATAGAGACTTTATTCGTAGATAATCAAAATAAACTTGAAGAATTGATTGCGTGTGCAAAGAATTTGGGATTAGAGATATTATTAGAAGTTAACAGTAAACAAGAGTTTGATAAAGCCGTTACAAGGGATGTAGACATACTGGGCATAAATAATAGAGATCTTAATACATTAGAATTAGATATGAAAACTACAAACAGAATTTTAGGAGAAGAGTTTAAGATGGATAAACCAATAATAAGTGAGAGTGGAATATTGACTAGTGAAGATATGAAAATTATTGGTAAATCAGGAGTTAATGGGTTTCTAATAGGAACGTCAATAATGAAGTCAAATAATATTGAAAAGAAGATCAAGGAGTTAACAAGTGTAAGAAAATGAATTTGAAATCACAACCAATTGATGGAAAATTTGGTATATTTGGTGGAAAGTATGTTCCTGAAACATTAATGCCGGTAGTAGACGAATTAGAAGAGAAATATAATGATATTAAAGAAAATAAGGAATTCAATGAAAAATTATCAAAATTATTAAGAGATTATGCGGGGAGATCTACGCCAATTTATTTTGCGGAAAATCTTTCAAAAAAATATGGTGGAAAAATATATTTTAAACGTGAAGATTTGCTACATGGTGGTGCAC
Source organism: Nitrososphaerales archaeon (assembly GCA_047517285.1). Taxonomy (GTDB): domain Archaea; phylum Thermoproteota; class Nitrososphaeria; order Nitrososphaerales; family UBA57; genus UBA57. The sequence continues at coordinate 20,578 of JAKZTE010000004.1, forward strand.
ATAAAATCAATAACAGCATTGGTCAGGCATTGTTAGCGAAATCAATGGGGAAGAAACGTATTATTGCGGAAACGGGGGCAGGTCAACATGGCGTTGCTACTGCAATGGCATGTGCATTATTAGATTTGAAGTGTGAAATATACATGGGAAGTAATGATGTAGAAAGACAAAGTCCAAATGTATTTAGAATGAGATTATTAGGAGCAGAAGTACACAGTGTGAAGAGTGGTTCACAGACGCTAAAAGATGCAATAAATGAGGCTATACGAGACTGGGTAACAAATGTAGAATCAACTTATTATCTTATTGGGTCAGTTGTAGGACCGCACCCTTATCCAATGATTGTCAGGGATTTTCAGAGCGTAATAGGAAAGGAGATTAAAGAACAATTTCCAAAGATTACGTCTCAAGAGATTCCAGACATACTAATTGCTTGTGTAGGAGGAGGAAGCAATGCAATTGGAACTTTTTATCCATTTTTAGAGGATGAATGTAAACTAGTAGGAGTAGAAGCAGGAGGTCTAGGAATTGACAAAGGAAAGCATTCTTCGACGTTAGGTGCGGGAAGTGAAGGAGTACTTCATGGCGCACGTAGTTATTTATTACAAGATGAAGAGGGTCAAATTCAAGAAACACATAGTATATCGGCAGGATTAGATTATCCAGGAGTAGGACCAGAACATTCATTTCTAAAATCTCAAGATAGAGTTGAATACGTCAGTATAAATGACGAAGAAGCAGTCAATGCGTTTGTTGAGATGTCAAAATTAGAAGGAATAATTCCTGCATTAGAAACATCTCATGCCATTGCAGAAGCAATAAAACGTGCACAAGAAGTAGGAGATAAACAATCTATCTTAGTAACATTATCTGGAAGAGGTGATAAAGATATTCCAATAATTACAAAACATCTAGGGAATAATTTATGAAGATTTCCGAGAAGTTTAAAGAAGGAAAAGAACAGAAAAGATCATTATTAATTGGTTTTATTACTGCAGGAGATCCATCAATTGAATTAACACCAAAATTAGCAAAAGCATTGGTAGAAGGGGGGGTAGACATAATTGAATTAGGAATTCCATTTTCTGATCCGATTGCAGATGGGCCAACTATTCAATCATCGAGTATGAGATCATTATCAAATGGAACAACGACTAGAGATATTTTAGATATTAGTAAAAAAATTATAGAAGAATTGGACGTACCAGTAGTATTACTAACATATTACAACACTATAATGAAGATAGGAATTGAGAAATTTTTACAAGATGCTGAGAAAGCAGGAATTTCGGGCATAGTATCTCCTGATTTGCCACCAGAAGAAGCTGTAGAATATGTGAGATTAGCAAGATCAAAGTCAATTAATACCATATTTTTAGCTAGTCCAGCAACAAACGATATGAGGTTAGACAGAATAATTGATTCAACTAGTGGTTTTCTTTACATGGTAAGTTTATTTGGAGTGACAGGAACGAGAGATTTATTTACAGAGCATTCTTCACAAGCAATAAAAAGAGTAGTAGAGAAAGTTAACGGAAGAGTACCTGTTGCAGTAGGATTTGGAATATCAAGGCCTGAACATGTTAGTAATTTTACAAAATTAGGAGTGGATGGAATAATAGTCGGTAGTGCATTTATAAAAATTATAGAAGATAATCTAAATAATACAGATTTGATGATAGATAAATTAAATAATTTAGCAGAAGAATTATCGCAAGCAACAAGTAATTAATCTAAATTTTTAGGGTTAACAACAAATAAAGGAACAAATAATTCATCATCAGTAAGTCCGCCATGGTAACCAGATAAAGATGCTTTGAAATCTGATTTAAATCGGTGCATAAGTACATTGCCCTTACGTGAGAGTATAGTATAGTCTCCTAAGGCTGAAGATATATCACTATTCACAGTTTTTGAGCCAAAAAATCCTTCTTTAATAAATTTATCACTAGGGAATATATCAAATTGATTTTTATATTTTTGAAAAATATTTTTAAGATTATGATTGGGGTTATCTAATTTTACAAAAGATGTGCGCGAGTCTCCAGAAGGTGGACGACTTAAATTATCAAGAAATTTTGGTATATTGTTAGTGAACATCCTTCCAGTTTTATTAACTTGAACTAATCCATGATCTCCGGTAATAAATATACAAACTTTATTACGATATTGAGTTTTAATATTTTTTATGAATTCATTTAGCAATCCGAATAAGATATTTCTCAATTCACTTTGGACTTCTGGAGTAAATGGACCATAAACATGTGAGGCAGAATCAAGGGCATCCCAATACACAAACGTAAATGGAGTTTTTTTATTAACTATTTTAGAAAGATTGAGAAACATATCGGAAGAATTAACATAAGGCAATACATCTGAACCCTTATGGAGCATGCGCGATAACGCACTTTTCTTATACATCCAACGGGTTAGGACTTTAGATTTAACATCAATATCAGAAAGTGATTGGTAAAGTGTGTTATTTGTAAGAAAAGTTTCTGGGTCAAACCCAAATTTTGTAAGTCGGCTGCTATTTCGATCAGATTCAGGACTAAAATTAACCATATTAGCAATAGTTCCGTATTTTCGGAGATACATAGTATGACCAATTATACCGTGTTGTTGAGGAGTCATGCCAGTATTAACCGTACTAAGTGCAGTTGAGGTAGTTGATGGAAAAGTAGATGTTATTGGAATAACAATATTGTTGTGATAGAGTTTATCAAGTAATGGATCATGAAGAGAATTTTTAATTAGATTAAAACCTAAACCATCAATAAGTATGAGAACAATTGATTGACAGCCATCAAGAGAAGTTTGTATAAGATTGTCATGAAGGATATTTTTTGATTTTTTACCAAAATGTGTTAATATTGTAGGTGCAAGATTGGCTAAAGAATATTTCTTATAATGAGGTTTATGATATGATTTAAAATTAGATTTATTAATTTCATTCCAAACCTTATCTTGATATTCTTGATGAATGTATTTCAAGATGAGTCACTTGTGTGATAATATTGCAGAGTCTGCTGAGATAACACGACAGAAACCAATACGATTAAATTGTAACATATCACCTTCACTAAGATTTTTACATTGGCTTTCTGCAATGCCACTGTGAGTAGTAAGACTATCTGGTAAGAATTCAAAGGAGCCGTCTGAAGAGACAGTATATTTTTCATTATCAGGAATTAAGAGATTGAAATTGATTCCATCGTGAGGAACCCAGTGAATTTTTTTCAAAGATGGAATAGGTTCGGTACTTGTATATTCTGCAGTTATAGTACTAGATTTATTGGTTATTTTAATATTGAATAGATCCATCAGTCTTACTTCATTGCCCTCGTTTAACGAATCAATATCATCTGGAGAGACAAAAAATTCATCAGATATGTCTATAGTTCTATCGCCAAGGTTTTCGGTTGGATGATGTTTAAGAGTAACAGATTTTATAGGAATATTATATACCTTTAATTTAATAGGATTAGGCACAAAGAAGTATCTTTTATCGGATTTGTCTCTAGCTTTTCTGTTAAAAGATGCCAATAACTCAAAATCAGGTGAAGATTCGCTTTTACTCAATCCTAAAGAATCGACAAAATTACTAATTCCTTCAGGAATAAAACCACGTTTATGAAGTGCAGAAAGGGTAACAAGGCGTATATCATGCCAATTATCAATCTGGCCTTTATCGATAAGAGATTTAATTTTACTTTTTGAAGTAGGCGAACCTTTCATAGACAATCGAGAAAAACTGACTAAAGAAGGTCTAGATTTGACTTTTCCTTGATCAAATAAAATTTGAGTGATTTCATTGTACAATTCATCTCGTAATTCAAATTCTTTTGAACGTAATGCATGACTAACTCCTTCCAGACAATCAGTAATTGGAGCGGCAAGATCATATGTTGGCCAGATACTATATTTTTTTCCAGTGCGAGGATGTTCTTCGTCGACAAAACGTAACATTATTGGATCACGCATAGCGGTATTATCCGATTTCATATCTCCTTTAAAGCGAACAACGCCATTAATACGAGAAGAAAGGAAATCAGAAATTTTTGCGTCAGAGTTATTGGATAGAGCGTGTTCACAGATTTGTTTTTTAAAACGATTGTTTTTAATCATGTCAGATTCACATTCACAGATGTAAAGATGATTATCGCGAAACATTTGTGTAGAAATTTTATATATTTCGTCAAGATAATCAGATGCATAAGTAATTTGATCAGGTTTAATTCCCATCCAATTTAGGTTCTCCAGTATTTCGTTGTAGAACTTAGTTTTTATAGCAACAGGATTAGTGTCGTCAAATCTTAGAAATAATTTACCTGAGTATTTTTGTGTATAGCGAAAATCTAAACGAAATGCTTTAACGTGTCCAATATGAAGATGGCCATTTGGATTAGGAGAAAAACGAGTAATAATGGTTTCATAAGAATTGAAATTTGGAAGAGAAGGTAAAGGAAATTTTTCAGTATTTTTTGTTTCAGATTTCATATCTGGAAAATCTTTTTGAAGAAGTTTGATTTGTTCATCTGGACTCATAGAATTAATTTTTTCGATTATAGGCTTAATTTCGTTCATTAAATTTTTAATATCTAATTTTAATTCGGGTTTTTCTGCGATAATTTTGTTAATAACAGAACCAAGATTTGCTTTACCTTCATGTTGGGATGCATTAAATAAACTGTGTTTGGATATGAGTTCCTCGATTTCTGATTTAATCAAGATTTACCAGTTCCTTGAAACCATGTATTTAGTAATATTATTCAATAATAAACGGGACCTAGTATCAGGCAAATCAGAAAAGATAATATCGAATTCATTTAGTGCCTTATCTGAAAGTTCGTTACAAACGTTAGTTGCATAATCTATTGATTTATATTTAGAGATTAGATCTAATAATTTTTTTGAATTACTTTCACGGAATTCACGATTATTATTAAAAAAGGATTCAATAAATTCTCGATCAGAAGTATTACAAGATTCTAAAAGATGAATAAGAATCAAAGTGCGCTTACCTTCAATTAAATCTCCTGCGTATTCTTTTCCATACTTACCATCTGCAATAAGATTAAGAATATCGTCACGAATTTGAAAGGCAATTCCTAGATTAGTACCAAATTCTACAAATTTATTTTTATTAATGTTCTTTTTTTCTGCAATCAGATTACCTAGTCGGAATGGAGTGATGCAAGTATACCATGAAGTTTTTTTAGTACACATAACTAGATAGTCTTCTTGAGATATATTCAAGTCGTTATTTTGAGACCAGGATAATTCCATATGTTGTCCTTCAGTGGTTTCATTTAGCATATGAATGAATTCATTAATAATATCTAGTGTTAGTTCGGCACCCAATAATGAATGATTCTTTTGTAATAGAGACCACATTCTACCGTGAAGTGAATCACCTGCGTTTATTGCAAGTGGGATAGTATGTTTACGATGTAGAACTGGTTGTCCACGTCGTAATTCAGATTCATCTTCAATGTCATCATGAATTAAAATCCAATTTTGAAATAATTCTAGTGATGAAGCAGTCAAAAGAGCGTCGTCGATTGTGCCACCAAATGCTTGAGAAGTAAATAAACAGATTGATGAGCGTATTCCTTTAGCAGGACGTAATGGGTAATCGCGCATCATATCATACAACAAATCAATTTCTTTTATTCCGTGATTTGAGGGGAGAAAATCAATTATAATCTCGTCGATAAGTTTTTTGTTTGCTTGTATTTCAGGTTCAGATAATATATCAGCGATATTGTATGTCATTATTTACGAACCTTTGATATCCAGCTAGTAAGTGGTTCAGTCGTAATATACTCGATAGATTTGAGATCATCAATATTTTTAGCGCCGACCAGAAACATAGTTGATTTAAGTTCTAATATTAATTGATTAATGAAATCTTTTAGGGAATTATATGATTTAGACGCAGGTGTAAGCATAGGACGAGCAAATCCTCCGACATCAGCACCAAGCGTTATAGTTTTAGCAAGATCCAGTCCATTGCGTAAACCTCCAGATGCGATAATAGGAGTTTTTACAGAATTACGAGTAAGGAATATAGTAGCAGCAGTAGGAATACCCCAATCCCAGAATAAAAGACCAAGGTTAGATTTCTGCTTATTATTAAATTTCTTTGCTCGTATTTGTTCTATACCTGCCCAACTAGTACCTCCCATTCCAGCAACGTTTATTGCACCAATTTTAGTTGCAGATAATTTTTTAGCGACAGATGGAGATATTCCTGAACCAACTTCTTTAACAATTATAGGAACGTCCAAATCAGAAGAGAGTTCGGCAATTCTAGATAATACAGACAAATAATTAGATTCGCCTTCGGGTTGAACAAGTTCTTGTAAAGGATTAAGATGAATGGCTAGCGCGTCAGCATCAATCATTTGCAATAATTTTTTTATTGATTGATAATCAAGTCCTTGAGAAAGTTGTGCACCACCTATATTTGAGAAAATAAATGCATTAGGAGCATTTTTTCGTACAACTTTAAAGCTTTCAGCAAGTTTGTTAGACAATAAACCAGCTCTCTGGCTACCAACACCCATACCAATACCGAATTCTTCAGCAGCCTGTGCCAATCTAGTATTAATTTTTTGGGCAGCTGGAGTACCACCAGTCATTGAATCTATTAAGAAAGGGAATTTGAGATTATGACCAAGGAATTTTGTAGATGTATTAATGTCGTCGAAATTGATTTCAGGTAGAGCGCAATGCATCAATTCTACGCATTCCAGAAGTGTTGTTTTGGTCATTGCACTAATATTTTTTAATGCAAGTTCAATACCTTCTTTTTTACGATCCTCAATAATATCTTTAGGGCTTTTTTTACTCAATGTTTATCACCGATAAATAATGTTCCAATATGCTCGCCCTTTAATGCTTTGATTAAATTTTTAGAGTTCAGTCCATTAGTAATCTGAACTTCAATGCCAAGATTAGCAATTTTTAGACCTTGAGTTATTTTCGTTTTAATACCACCAGTAACATCATAATTGATTTTAGAAAATTTAAGATTATTGTTATTGTTCTTAATTATAGGAACTAAACTAGAACTATCATCGAGATTTTGATATATGCCATCAATATTTGATGCAAAAACAACACGTTTTGGGTTTAGTAATTTACAGAGATCATACACAATAAGATCGCCAGAATGAATATAGAATCCATTATTGCTAAGTAATACATCTCCAAAGGTCATCGGAACTAAATCAAAAGAGATACTTTTTTGTAATGTATTTTTCCAGATATTAGGAATTTTTCTATTATGATACATGTAAGTGGGTGAAAAAGAAAATGTGTTAACGCCATTTTGATGGAATATTTCGACAATCTTGTGATTTAATGATTGCATAGAATCTCGAATTTTTACAACGTGTTTAGTGGATCTTGTAAGTTTACTAGAGATTCCATAACGTTTAGCGTAATAATGTCCAAAGGAACCTGCTCCATGAACAATAATCAAGGGTTCGTTAAATTTTTTAATTACATTAGATAGTTTTTCAACAGAATTACGATTAAATGTAAGTGCTTTGGATTTTTTAGTGATTACAGAGCCACCTAATTTAAGAATTGTTAATTTATTGACCATACCTTTACACCTTGTTGTGGAATCTTTACAGAAAATGTTTCGAAGTTCATTTTATTTAATTCGTCAATAATTACTTCAATATATTTAGAGGGTGAGATAGCAATAATGGAACCGCCTCCTCCACCGCCAGTAATTTTCGCTCCATAAGATCCTAACTCGAGGCATTTTTCTATCATATTATCAGTTACAGTAGAACTTAGACCGAAACAATTCAGAGTGGAATTAAAGAAATTAAAATAGGAGCCGACAGAAAGATAGTCTTTTTGTGAGAGTGCCGATAATGTTTTTTTAGTCAGTGTATTAGACGAGTCTACTAAACTATGAAAAGAATATGGTTTTTCATTTCGGAAATTCGTGAATTTATTTACCATATTTGATGTTTTTCGGCGTTTGCCGCTAATTGATACAATTAATTCAGGATTATGTTTAAGATTAATACGTTTAGGAGCATAGCCTTTACGAAATGATACGAGTCCTCCCATTATACTGGTGGCAACGTCGATTCCTGAGGGATTACCGTGAACTTCCTTTTCCCCGTACATAGCAAGATCAAATAGAGTTTTTCGGTCAAGTTTGGTATTAAAAAGTGATGCAACAGAAGCAGCAGTAGCCACACATAAGGCGCTAGAAGAACCTAGACCTGAACCACGAGGAATGTTCGATTCGATGTTGATAGAGAGTGTGTTTTTTTTTCCCAGATATTCTAGGGTTTTATTACGAACAATATAAACAGGATCGTTTTTTATATTGTATTTCGCTAAAGAAATTTTTTGATTTTTATATTTAACAGTATCATGTGATGAGAAACTACTGGAAATGCGTATATTTTTATTTATTGCAGCGGCCAATGCTTGGGAGCCATGAACAACAAAATGTTCCCCGGTAAGAATAATTTTACCTGGAGCTTCTGCAATTGATATCAAATTACTATTTATAATACATTACAACAATAAAAATCAGCGGGTAATTATAATTAGAGAAAGATAGGAATTATTCGTCTTCGACTAATTTTGTCTCGAAATCTTCAATTGAATATGGTAATGATTCGTCTAAAGATAATTTACCTGATTGTTGGAGAACAGATTTTGATAATAACCACATAACTGCAGCGAGTGCTTTACGTCCTCTATTATTTGCAGGAATAACAAGATCAACATTTTCAGTAAGGTTATCAGTATCACATATAGCAATTACAGGAATACCAACTTGAGATGCTTCAATAACTGCTTGTTGATCCATCGAAGGATCTGTTACTATAACTGCTTCAGGGTCTAAGTGTTTAGGATACAAGGGATTAGTAAAAGTTCCTGGCATGAATCTTCCTGTTAAAGGAATTGTTTCAGTAAGTTCTGTAAATTTTGTTACAGGTGTTTTACCGTATTCTCGGGATGAATAGACGACAATACGGGATAAATCAAAATTAGAAATAAATTTAGAAGCTAATTCAATACGTTGTAAAGTTTTAGCAACATCAATGATATGTAGTCCATCAGGGCGAGTTCTACTGATAAAACTAGACATAGATTTAGTTTTAACAAGAGTACCTACACGAATACCTGTAGATAATAGAACTTGTTCAGATACATGTTTAGTAATAGAGCTATCTATATTATCGCCTGTGCCTACAACATCTTCGGTTTCGAAATTAACTGACATACTTTTTAACCCTCGCAATAGGCATCGACATGTTATTATTTATAAAGTTAGTTTCCTCAATTCGAATTAATTCATTTAATTTTGAAATTCTTTCTCCGCCAACGACTCCACTTTTCATCATAACAGAACCTGAACCTATAGCAATATGAGCCAGATGTCTGTCCACTGTATCTCCAGAACGGTGGGAGGCAATAATTGCATAGTTATGTTTATTACACAAATTCGCAAATTCCATTGCGTCACCTAGTGCTCCAGCCTGATTTACTTTGAGAATAACAGAATTACCAGCATTTTGATCTATACCTGTTTGAAGTATAGATGTATTAGTAACAAAGAGATCATCTCCAACTATTAAGCAATTGTCGCTTTTGGATGAGAGTTGAGTAAAATCGGAAAAAGCCTCTTCGTGTAAAGGATCTTCGATATAAATTAAATTATATTTTTCAATTAGTTCAAGAACATAAGCGATTTGTTCTTCGGTGTTACGAGTTTTATTTTCACGAGAATATATGTATAGTTCCTTATCGGGATTCCAAAGAGAAGAAGATGCAACGTCTAACCCTAATCTAATTTCAAATCCAACTACGTCTGACACTGTATTAATTGCTTCTTGAGCAACTTCAAGCGCTTCAGTATTTGATAATTGTGGAGCCCATGCTCCCTCGTCGCCTTTTCCGCCAGAAAATTTTGAGTCTTTCTTATCAATAATTTTCTTGATTTCTTTATGAACCATCAAATTAGCTTGTATTCCAGAACGTATTGAATCAGCGCCAAGAGGATAAGAAAGAAATTCTTGAATATCAGTAGAGCCGTTTCCTGCATGCATACCGCCACCTAGAACGTTTCCTAAAGGCAGAGGCATTTCAGCTGGCGTCCCATTCAAAAGTATTTCATAAATCGGTTTATTAAGAATCTGAGAAGCTGCGTCAATAGATGCAAGTGATATTGCATATGCAGCGGAGCCTCCTATATTGGAATAATTATCTGTCTTATCTGCTTCTTTTAAGATATTCTTAAGATTGTATATATCAGAAGTATCAGCGCCAATCAAATGAGATTTATATTTATCAAGGTATTCGATGGTATCTTGACATTTTGAGTTTCTAAAAGAAACAGCCTCGAATTTACCAACGCTAGCACCAGCAGGAGATGAAGCAGTACCTACAATGTCGTCAACATATACATCAACTTCGATGGTTTCACTGCCACGACTATTATAAATTAAACGGGATTTAATATCAGTAATTTTTGTCATGAATTAGTATTGCCTCGAGTATATACAATTAGGAAAAATCGAATTCCCTTCTCTTATCATGGAGACTCTGGTGATATTGGAGTATTTGATCAATTACATTAGAATTAGATAATAACATTCTTCTACAACAATATCTTATAACTCCAAGATCGTTAAGAATATCTGCGGGACTTTCGCCATTAGATGTTCGAGATTCTAAAGTTTCAAGTTTATCTGCAATAACTGCGCCACAACTAAAACAACGAATTGGAATCATCAAGAATAAATATCAACAACCTATCTGTACGATTTTTGTTTTCTTCTTCGTGCACCTGGACCGCCAAATTTCTTTGATTCGCTTCGACGAGAATCTCCAGAAAGAAGATGTTTATCGAATTCAGAAATTCGAGTTTTAATATCTTTATTTTTAAAATGTAATATTAACGCTCTTGATATTGCAATTGCACACGCTTCAGCTTGACCCATATATCCACCGCCAGAGACTCGGATACTAATATCGACTTTATCTCTATCATCGCCAATTAATTCTAGAGGGGTTAGCATTCTTTCTCTTGCCATTAATGGAGTAACAATTTCAACAGGAGTTTTGTTTATAAACACCTTACCAGTTCCTCGACCAATTACAGCAGTAGCTTTAGCAGTTTTTCTGGAAGCAGGTATTAATGTGGATTGCTTTTTCATTCTAATTTTCTCCATCCCATAGATGAACATAATTCACCAATCGTAGTATAATAAGATAATGACCTTGGCGCCAATGCAGTCTCAACGGTTTTATGTTCGGCTTTTTGGTATTTTTCTGGAACTGAGATATATACACGTAGACGTTTTTTAGCTGCATTACCTTTAGGTTTTTTATAAGGAAGCATGCCTCTAACCATCTTTTCTATATATGTATCAGGACGTCTAGGATGGAAAGGGCCATGTTTTGGATGTACACGGCTAGTGATTTCTAATCGCAATTCATTTTCCTTAAGAATATTAGCTCTACTGCCAGACATAAGAATTTTTTCAGCGTTAACTAATACAACATGATTGCCATTTAACAGCGTTTTAGCAACTACAGAGCATAAACGTCCTGCGAGATGTTTATCCCCATTAACTACAATAGTGGATTCAGAATCAGCCAACAAAAATCTTTACACCTTTTCCATCAGGATTTGTTTCAACAAGTTTTTCAATCAACATAGTTGTTCCACCTGCACTCTTAATTTTTTCTTTTGCGCTTTCAGAGAAAGCTACAGCGCCAATAGTGATTGAATGTTCAATTATACCAGCTCCAAGAACTTTACCTGGAACAGCGATAACGTCACCGGTTTTTGTAACCTTAGATAATTTTCCAACATTAATTTCATGTTTTTGTTCAAGTCTTTTTACAATATTAATCCAGATTTTTGCGTGGTTTTTTCGCGCAACGCGTTTTATTGATTCAATACGATAATCATCAAATGTCATTTCATGCAGATTCCTTAATTGTTTCAGTCATATTCTTTAATTTCGTATTTAATATATTTGTAGCTTGTAATAATATTTCTTTTGCAGGTAAACTTCCATTTGATTCTATTGTAAGATGAAATTCAGATGCATTATCAGTATCAGTAAGTGTAGAAACAGTAGCAGGTTGCCATTTAGCATGATCACGTCCTTTACCTAGCTTTGCATAAGCTTCTAATTTTATTTTTTGATTTGGTGCAAGTTTCGCAACTGGAATATTATCAAGATGAGGTTTAACACGAGTGTCTTCAGATACGAGATCGCCAGAGTAAATAGTTTTTACTTCGTCGTTAGCAACAGCATCAAGAACTAATAAAACCCGACATTTAGTACAACCTAAAGAGGTCTTACAAGAACAGTCTTGTGGTAGTATGTATCCTTCTAAATCAGTAGTTAGAGGAATTAGTCCTAAACGATGAGCAAGTATTTCGTCATATAAAACCGAAGAATTTTCATGAATTACTATTTCGTCTATGGCCATACATGGAACTTCACTAATAGCAAAGCGTCTCAATGCATTAGCATAAACTCTGTCTATGCCTTTTAGAAGTAATTTTACATGTGAATCAGATGATTCTAAGATTTTGATGGTTACCAATTTACGTCTCCTTAATACCTTAGTAAACGCAGAATATTGTAATTAAAACCTTATCATTTTTCGAGAAAGATTAATTAGACGCACCATCTAAATAATTATAAAATTGTCGACCGAATTCAAGTACATAGTAAGAATAATGGGCAAAGACGTCAGTGGTACAAAGAAAGTAATCCCATCGCTCTCAAATATTAAAGGAATAGGCAACAATCTAGCACATTATATGGTAAAATCACTAGGAATAGACAAAAATTTAAGAATGGGAATGTTAACTGATGAGCAGGTTAATTCTATAGAAGAAAATATTAAGAATATGGGCGAGAAATACCCTGAATTTAATCTAAATCGTCGAAAAGATATGCAGACTGGTAAAAATTCACATAATATAGAAACAGATTTGATTGTAGCAAAGAAACAAGATATAGATTTAGAAAGAATTTTGCAAAGCTGGAGAGGAACAAGGCATTCATTAAACTTGAAAGTAAGAGGCCAAAGAACAAGATGTACTGGAAGATCTGGAAAAGTTGTAGGTGTACGTAAATCAACACTAAAACCAGGAAAGGCGAGTAGTTAAATGGGAGATCCAAAATATTCGCGAAAGAAATCTGCCAGACCTAGAAATCCATGGCAACGAAATCTATTAAAAGAAGAGTTAGAACTAGTTGGTAATTTTGGTTTAAGAAATAAAAAAGAACTTCATGTAGCATCTACTGAATTATCAAGAATCAGAAAACAAGCCAGACAACTTTTAGCTGCAACGACCGAGATTAGAACGACAAGAGAACCGGTTTTATTATCATCACTAACAAGGAAAGGAATTGTTAATGAAGATGCAACGTTAGATAATGTATTAGCGCTTAATGTTTCGAATTTTTTGGAAAGAAGATTACAAACAGTAGTATTAAAAAAAGGATTAGCTAGAACTCCACATCAAGCACGACAATTAGTTACACATGGTCATATAGCAATTGGAGAGAACAGAATAACGATACCAAGTTATACAGTAACACGTAATGAAGAACAGTTGATAAAAATGACAGAGAATAGTACATTTGTACTTCAAGAAATAGCAGTAAAAGAAGTAAAAAGTGATACGTATGGAAACCCAGATGAAAAAGAAGAATTAAATGGTAAAGTAGAAGAAAAGCCAGCTGAGAAAGCTAAGGCGGAAGAAAAGCCAGCTGAGAAAGCTAAGGCGGAAGATATAAAAACTAAAGAGGAGTCAACAGAGAAATGAGTATTTCTGATGTATCAAAGAAATGGGGAATAGTGCATATTTTTAGTAGTTATAATAATACAATTGTTCATATAACAGACTTGAGTGGTTCGGAAACAATTGCAATAAGTTCTGGTGGAAGGCATGTTAAAGCTGATAGATTCCAAGCGACGCCATATGCCGCAATGAAAGCTGCCCAAGCAGCGGCAGAAATTGCTAGATCAAAAGGGATAGAACACTTACACATCAGAGTACGTGCAGTTGGAGGAGTAGGTGGAAGAACTCCAGGACCTGGAGCACAAGCAGTAATCAGAGCAATTGCAAGAGGAGGATTTAGAGTAGGGAAAATTGAAGATGTAACACCAATTCCTCATGACACGACTAGAAAAGCTGGCGGTAGAAGAGGAAGAAGAGCATAGTTTTTTATCTGTTAATATAGCTTCAAGATTTTAATTATGTGTGGAATAACTGGATATATTGGGAATAAAGATGCAGCTCCAATTTTATTAAAATCATTAAAAAGAATGGAATACAGAGGTTATGATTCAGCAGGAATTTCAACTATTTATGAAGATAAGATAATAATAAAGAAGGATATTGGAAGAATAGATTCAATAAATGAAAAAATTCAATTATGGAAAGCAAAGGGTAAAGTTGGGATCGCCCATACAAGATGGGCTACACATGGAGGAGTAACAAAAGAAAATGCTCATCCGCATTTATCATGTAATAAAGAAGTAATACTAGTTCATAATGGGATTATAGAAAATTACAGAGAATTATTTAAAGAGTTATCAGATAATCATAATTTTCAGAGTGAAACAGATTCAGAAGTAATATCACATTTAATTGAAGAAGAATACAATAAATTAAAAGATCCGATAAAAACATTACAGAATATTAGTAAGAAATTAAACGGTAGTTTTGCACTAATCATAATTTTTAGCGATAGAACAAATGAAGTCTATGGAGTAAGAAAATATGCACCGTTAATTGTTGGAATTGGAGAAAAAGAGAATTTTATTTCGAGTGATATTGTTTCTTTCATAGATTATACAGATAATGTAATATTTTTAGAAGACAAGGAAATAGTAAAAGTTACACCGAATTCAATTGAAATACTAAACTTTGATGGAGATAAAGTAACACGAGATAAAACACATGTAGCCTGGGAAGCAGCAGATATTTCAAAAGAGGAATTTTCACACCATACTATTAAGGAGATACATGAACAAAGCTCTACGGTAAAAACTGCATTAAATCAAGATAAAGAAAAATTTGAAAAATTTGTCAAAGAATTATCAAGTGGAAAGGATATTTTTATCACCGGATCGGGTTCAAGTTTTCATATAGCGTTAATATTTAAGAAAATGCTTACAAAATTTGTAAAAAGTCAGGTACAGGTGTTTTTATCTAGTGAATCAGAAGAATATATAGAATTAATGGATGAAAATTCAATATTAATACCTATATCTCAGAGTGGAGAAACTGCAGATTTACTTGAAGTAATTCGTAATTTGAAAGACAAAGAAGTTACTATTTTATCAATATACAATACAATAGGTTCCTCATTGTCAAGAGTAAGTAACATTAGTCTGAATCTAAATTGTGGGCCAGAGATTGGAGTTGCTGCAACTAAAAGTTTTACATCTCAATTAGCAATAGTATACAAAATAATATTTGAATTAGGGAAGGTGAAGGATGGTAATGAAAAGATAGAGAAATTATCTGAGCAAATAAAGGAGATTATATCAAACGAAAAATCATTACATGAGATAATAGAATTACTGAATGAATCAAATGATGTATATTTCTTAGGTAGATCAATACATCATCCAATTGCATTAGAAGGTGCATTAAAGCTAAAAGAGCTCGCGTATATTCATGCTGAAGGAATGGCAGCAGGTGAAATTAAACATGGAGCATTAGCTCTTGTTGAGGAAGGGACACCTGCAATAATTATTAATCCAAAAGATGAATCGTATGAGGATACTATGAACAATGCAATAGAAATGAAAGCAAGAGGCGCAAAGATAATAGGAATATCAGTTGAGAATAACGAAGTGTATGATTATTGGATAAAGATTCCCAAAGTAGATAATATTTTGTATCCGTTGATTGAGCTTATTCCATTACAGCTTTTAGCATACTATACGGCAATAAGAAGAAAGAATAATCCAGATTATCCAAGAAACTTGGCGAAATCAGTTACAGTAAAATAAAATTTAGACGTCAGTGATTTCTTTATCTTCTTGATATGTCCATTCGTCTGAAGAGAGGCGATTACCTTCTTTGTCGTAACAACATAATTGACCACCTTCATCTTTTGTTTTACTATGTGAAGCATCGCAAAATGGATAGGTTTTACTAATACCGCACATACAGATTTTGACTTTATCGCCAGAAGGTGTTATATGAATGAAGGGTTTGTCGGTAGAATGTTTAATTAATCTAGTCATGAGAAATTCATACTAATAATTGGTAATAAACTTTGCAAGTAGAACTAGAGGATATTTAGTGGGCACGCCCGGATTTGAACCGGGGACCTTCGCCGTGTAAAGGCGACATCCTAACCATTCTAGGAGTTAAATCAACTCTGACTAGACGACGCGCCCCCTATATAATTTTCATTAATGATTATTTTAAGTCTTCATCCTTAAATTAGATTTTATAATTAATCTAATAGAACATGGTAAATGATATTTTAGTAATTGATCCAAGTATCGCAGGTATATCAGGAGATATGCTATTAAGTTCAACAATAGATTTAGGAGCAGATGAAGAGTTAGTAATCGACAATATAGAGAGTATTAAAGATTATTTCAAGAATTGTAATCGTCTAGAGATAAGTTTTATCGATGTAATAAAAAATGGGTTTCGTGCGAAAAAAGCAAATATTGTAATTCAAGAAGATAATACGACGCACAATGTAAATAAATTAAATAATAACTTGGAGAATTGCGTCAAAAATATTTCCATATCTGAAGATGCCAGGTCGTTCATAAAGAGGTCGTTTGAGAATTTAATTTCTGCAGAAAAGAGATTACACGGAGTGACAAAAGAAGAGATGCATTTACATGAAGCAGGTTCAATAGACACATTTGTTGATATTATTGGAACCGGAACTGCGTTAGATAATTTAGGATTATTTAAATTAAAACAGATCATAACTACACCGGTTTCAGTCGGAGGGGGAGATATAACATTCTCACATGGAAAAATGCAGAATCCAGCACCGGCGGTATTAGAGATTGCTAGAAGAAATAACATAATAATTAAAGGAGGGCCAGGGATGTATGAAACTGCAACTCCGACAGGCATGTCGATGCTAGCGGCATTGGTAGAAGATAGTCAAGAATTTTTCCCTGGAATAAAACCAGACACAATAGGGATAGGAGCAGGTTCGGCTGATTTTAAAGAGATACCAAACATTCTAAGAATTACATTAGGACAGAGATCCAAATTAGTTACTGACGAAGTTGCAATAATTGAAACAAACATAGATGATAGAACGGGAGAAGAATTAGGTTACGCAATGCAGAAGATAATTGATTATGGTGCATTAGATGTATCATTAATACCAACAATAGGAAAGAAGGGTCGCCCAAGTAATGTATTAAAAGTAATTACAAACTTAAGCAAAACAGAGTTTTTCTCCGATATTGTTATGCGAGAAACAGGAACACTGGGCGTGAGAGTATATCCAATATCAAGATTCATACAGATGAGGGAGAATGTGAAGATAAATGTAAGGATAAATGATGATGATGATGAAATTGATGTAAAAGTAGTCAAATCAGAATCTGGAGAAATTATTCAATTTAAGCCAGAATTTGATCAGATTATCAAATTATCTGAGAAACATAAGATGAATTTAATAGTGTTAAAAGATGACATTTCGAAACAGATACAAAAAAAATTATTTAATTGATTTTTTTTGAACAATAATTGCTGCAAGAACTCCTGCGGCAATACCGGAATCAATATTTACAGTTGCAATACCGAGTGCACAGGATTGTAGCATGCTCATCAATGCAGCAGTTCCTTTGTCACCATAACCATAACCGATTGATGTTGGCACTCCAATAACAGGTATGTCAACCATGCCAGCAATAATAGAAGGCATAGCTCCTTCACGACCTGCAACGGCCACTATCACATCTGCATCGTCTTGAATAACAGATGAAAGTGAGGAGAATAATCTATGTATTCCCGCAATTCCAACGTCATAATATGTAGTGCTTCTACATCCTACTTCGTCAACTATTACTTTAGCTTCTTCAGCAACAGGAATATCGGCAGTACCTGCAGTAATAATTGCAACATGTCCATGAACTTTTTGCTTCTTTTTATTAGATATTACAACAGTATTTGCAAGAACATTTTTACGAATGTATTTTTTAGTGAAAGACTTGGAGATTGCAGCAATATGAAATTTATCAGTACGACTAATTATCACATGACCTGAAGTTGAGAACATGTTTTTAGCGATTTTAACAACTTGATCTGGAGACTTTCCTTCTGCAAGAATGATCTCAGGAACTCCTTTTCGAAATGAACGTCCAGTATCAATCTTTGCGATATTCTGAACTTCGTGTATAGAATTTAATTGAATTTGTTTTTTTGCAGTACTAGGAGTAAGTTCGCCAGTTGAAACTTTTTTCAATATTTCATCAATGGTCATTTTTGTAAGATTATTTATTTAGATTACCTGATTTATAACCTGATAGTTCCAAGGTTATGTACTTGAAACCAATGTGTTTTAATTCTTTGTCGATTCTATCCATTATTAATTCATCAAACAACAATGAGCGTTCATGTTTTCCCACTTCAATTCTTGCCATATTATTATGATCTCGCACACGTAAAATTTCAATCCCTGTAAGTTCTTTAATGAATGCTTCAGCTTTTTCGATTTTTGTTAATGTTTTGAGGGTTATAGGCTGGCCATAAGAGACACGTGAAGAAAGACACGGTGCAGATGGTCTATCTGCAGTTGGTAATTGTAGATGTTTGGAGATATTTCTAATGTCAAGTTTAGTAAATTTAAGATCTACAAAAGGATGATGAATTTGATTTTCATTTGCTGCTTGTAGACCAGGACGAAAATCAGATAAGTCGTCCATATTTGTGCCATCTATTATAATCTCAATATCTTTTTCCTTTGAAAGATTGGACAAAGTCGAAAATAATTCAGACTTGCAATAATAACATCGATTAGATGGATTTTGAGTGTATTGTGGATTTTCCATTTCATTAGTATTTACTACAAGATGTTTGATTCCAATCATTTTAGCAAGAGATTTTGCGTTAGTCAATTCACTTCTTGGGATACTAGGTGAATCGGCTGTAACTGCAATTGCTTTTTTACCGATGCTGGTAAATGCTGCTTTTGCTAACAAAGTACTATCTACTCCGCCTGAAAATGCAATCAAAACGGAATCATAATTTTTAAACCATGATTCTAAATCGTGTAATTTTGAAGTAATAGTGCTTTGCAATTTCTATAATCATGTAAACATCACAATAGTTAAAATGTTTATAATTTATCTAACTTTGATTATACGATTTTCAGTAATAATCAGGTCCATAGGGACATCATGTTCGATAATATCAATCTCATCAACAACCTGGAAATCAAATGCTAGTGCAATTTTATATCCAACAGATTGAGAATTTAGGAATTTATCATAATATCCAGAACCAAAACCTAGCCTATTACCTGATTGATCAAAGGCAAGGCCAGGAACAATAATAACGTCAATATTCATACAAATTTCTCCATCTGTGGGTTCAAGAATGCCAAGATTATTTGTTTTCAGAGTATCGGTACTGTTGATTATATGAAATATCATATTTTTAGATTCAACATTAATCCTGGGCAGACAAACTGTTTTTCCAGCATTCAGGGTTTTATCAATCATATTATGAGTATTAACTTCCGTATTCAAAGAATAATAAAAAGCAGCGCAGTCACTCTTCATGAAGATTTCATTAGAGAATAATTTATTCTGTATACTTTGAGATTTGAGATTAATATCATCTACAGATTGTGATGTGCGTGTATGTTTAATTTGGCTACGAATTAATTCACGAGAATCAGTCATATGTTTATTGACTATTATCCTTAATCCATGTAATTAATGCTTTTTCATTTGAGTCACTGCTGTTATTAATAACTGGAACAACAATATTTTCTTGAGGAGAATTAATAGTAGATGTAAAAGTTGACATTTCTGCATATTCAATGTCCACCCACATAATACCATTGTCAACAAATTGTTCAGTGAGTCGTTCATCTACTCCACCAAAAGTTAAATTAAGAAGTCGATAAACAACACCGTCAATCCATTTAACATATGGAGAAGTCATTGAATGGGACTGTATTGCAGTTCGGCGTGCCAAATTATCAGGAGAATCATGTTTAATCAAACTAGAAATAATATATTCTTTAACTGGTCTGGAGCTTATTTTCATCTTTCTCACTTTGAGTCTAAATTTCTAATACTTAAATGAATAGTGTCAATGCATCAGGTTCGCTGGCCCATGATAAGAATGCAGATGCTCCAACAATATCATCGACTTCAGGAATAAGATCCTCTTCTTTAACATCCATGAATCCCATAGTAGGTGAACAAGCATGGAGTTTGACGCCACTGTCTTTAGCCATTTTAATCATTTCATATATATTAGGCCAAAATTTTTCGATCTTACTCTTCATCATAGTAGAAGCCACCTTAGTCATACCAGGAATTATACCAACTATATTTGGCATAGGCATGCCAGGATTTCCGACTGGTGCAATCTTTACAGAATTAACACCGTCTTTAGTTAGCGCTTTAAGACCCCAGAAAGTGAAATACATATCACAAGTCATTCCCATAGCAGGTGCAGTTGTAGCGAGAACAAGAGCAGGATAAAGCATATCAATAGTCCCTTTAGACACTACTAAGACGAGTCTCTTTTTTTGGATTCCGTTATTGCCAGGCTGATTAGTAGTCAAATTTATCACTTTTTCTGAATATGAAATATAAAGGTCTTAGGAGAAGTATCTTCCACAGCACTATCAAGTAGAATATTGCCAGTTGTATGTGCCCAACCTTCAAAATCTATAGGGGCGCCAGGATCAGTAGTAATAACCTTAAGAATTTGACCCGACGAGAGTTTGGCTATTTCCTTATAAGTATTAATGATTGGAAGTGGGCAGAGTAATCCTTTTTGATCTAACGTTTGAGAGATATTAAAATTTTCAGACATCACCTTGATCAACTCCAATAAACTACTTTGTAGATGGATCGGCTATCAAACGAATATATGGCTTTACTGTTCTCCATCCATCTGGAAACAGAGATTTTGCTTCTTCGTCTTTGACTGCAGGAACAATTATAACATCGTCTCCTTTTTTCCAATTTGCAGGAGTAGCTAATTTATGCTTTGCAGTCAATTGTAGTGAATCAATAATTCTCAGAATCTCTTTAAAATTACGTCCAGTAGCCATAGGATAACTTAAATGTAATTTGATTTTTTTATCAGGGCCTATAATGAAAACAGATCGAACAGTTTGATTGTCTGCGGCAGTACGGCCAATGCAACTACCTTCCGTAGAAGCTGGTAACATATCATATAGTTTTGCAATACGAAGTTCTGTATCTGCAATAAGCGGATAATTAGGTCGGAACCCTGTAACTTCTGCAATATCGTCCAGCCAAGCTACGTGATCAGCTACTGGATCAACGCTTAAACCTATAATTTTTGTATTTCTACTAAGAAATTCAGACTCGAGTTCGGCAAGTGCGCCAAGCTCTGTAGTACATACTGGTGTGAAATCTTTTGGATGTGAAAATAACACAGTCCATCCTTCGCCAATCCAATTATGAAATTCGATTTCTCCATGGGTGGTCTCTATTTTAAAATCAGGTGCGATATCATTTATTCTAAGCGACATCAGAAGTTCCTCCATTTTTGCTATTTTGTATATTTTGGTTCATTGATTATAACCCAGTTATAATTATAATGGCGTTATATATATAAAGATATAGTAAATACAATAAAATAATAAAAATTCATAGAGATAAATTGAGAAAAAATAGTCGTATATATTTAAACAAAGAATCTCAAGGATGTTTATGAATATAAAAATTGAATTCCCAATAAAGTTTCAAGTTGATGTAAATTTAACAGAATCCAATATTTCAGGAAAAATTTTTAATGATGATTTAGAAATTCCAATATATATCAAACATGGAGAAAAAGAAATTCTTATTCCTGAAGAATTTCAGGATGTTGGCAGAAACATTAAAATAAATTTTACAACCGAAAATGAGAAAATAGTAACTATAACAGGAAAAACAGAAATGAACGACATACAATTAATTCAGATATATGATACTGAATTATGGAATAAAATGGCAAATGATAATCCTGTATCTATGTACATGGAAAGTATTTAGTAATATTATGAAAGAGATAGTGTAAGAAATGAAAATACTGATCACGGGAGCAAGTGGTTTTATTGGTAAGAAACTTGTTCGATTTCTATTAGACAAAAAAATATCCGTTCGAGTAATGTCAAGGAATTTAAAGAGTTTAGATAATCTAGAACATAATAATCTAGAGAAAATAAAAGCTGATGCACAAGACTATAAACAAGTACTGAAGGCTCTAGAAGGAATTGATGTTGCGTATTACCTTATTCATTCAATGGAGGGTAAATCAAAGGATTGGGAAAGATTTGCAGATCTGGATAAAAGGATTGCAAGGAACTTTGCCGATGCGGCAACAGAATGCAATGTAAAGAGAATAATATATGTAGGAGGATTAGCGAGCATCCCAGATAATGAAATGTCCAAACATATGTCAAGTAGACAAGAAGTAGGCGAGATTTTAAAAACGTCGAAAGCTAAGGTCACAGTGTTTCGTGCTTCAGTCATTCTAGGTAAAGGGGGTGGAGGCTTTGAAATGATGAGGTATTTAGTAGAAAGATTACCAATAATGGTCTGTCCAAGATGGGTTCTGACAAAATTACAGCCAATATACATAGACGATGTGATACTATATCTCTATGAAAGTTTGAATGTTAAAGAAACTGAAGCGAGAACATTCGATATTGGAGGACCTGACATACTAGAATATAGAGAAATGATGAAAAAGTATGGAAAAATCAATAATAAATCTATAATAATGATAATTATACCATTTCTAAGCCTGAGATTCACCTCATATTGGGTAGATTTGGTTACGCCGATAAGAGCATCATTAGCGCGGCCATTAGTGGAAGGATTAAAAAATCAATCAGTAATGACTGAGAAATCAATAATGGACCTGATACCAATCCCACTAAAAGGAGTAGATGAATCATTAAAGTTAACTTCGTATGAGGAAGATAAAGAAGACTTCACAAAAAAAGAAAATTACCTTTCTTATTTATTGATAATATTAGGAATTACAGGGGTCTTACATTATCTCATAGATCAAAGATTGATGACAATGCAACCATTAACAGGCATAGTAACATTGGTCTGGTTAACAGTAATTGGAATAGGTTATTATTTCGTAAGAAAGAGAGCTAGACTAGGATCGTTGTTGGCAGGAATAGTAGGTTGGACTGCAGCGTTATTCTGGTTAACAGACACAATGTATTTGATTTCATATTTACCAAAAATTGGACCATATCAAGTTAGTGAAGGAATGGCAATTTTAGGAAGTTTTCCTGATGTAAACACGTCAATATTGAACATAATAGGTCTATGTGTAGTTGCATTATTACTAGTAATAGCACACTTTACATTTTATGATAAAGAGATTTACACAACACAGTTATGAAATAATAAGAAAATATCCTAATGCAGCGCCATAAATTGCGTGATTTACGAAACTTGCAATAATGGGAAGATTTCCTAATGGATGCTGAAGAGGTTTGACTTTTGTAATTGGCTCATGGATAACTAGAACTACTAGAGCAAAAAGAAATCCTAAAACTATTCCAGAGATTAAATATGACACCTGAAAGTTAATTATACTTACAGCAATAGCAAAAGCTATACCTCCAAGCCCACCGTGTAGAAGATGAAAAAAGAAGCTCGGAATTAACAGTTCTTCAGGATTATTTTTAATAATTTTAGATGTAATAACCTGGTTTTCGTGCCATTCGAGAACAGAGATCATTCCCCATTTTTTATACATTGGGACTTGAAGAATGGACATTGCACCTGTTGCGATAAAACCTGCAATCAATCCATTTAAGATAAAATCAATATTCATTTCAAAAACCACTCCATACAGTAAATACTTTATAGAAATTAACAGTTAATTCATAATATTGAACCAAGATAAGACCATAGATAGCATGGCCAGATACACTGATCAAAGCAGGTT
Organism: Nitrososphaerales archaeon; assembly: GCA_047517285.1. GTDB lineage: Archaea > Thermoproteota > Nitrososphaeria > Nitrososphaerales > UBA57 > UBA57. The sequence goes on from JAKZTE010000004.1 coordinate 44,783, forward strand.
TGTAGCCAAATGGACTCTCGCTCAAAGATTCACCAGTAATCAATTTATGAACGGGTAATAACGTAACAATCCAAACTATAACAGAATAAAGCATTCCAAGCAGAATAGTTGGAAAAGTATTTGTGTAACTAATGTAAAAAACAAATGGAATTGACAATAATGAACCATTAATCACGTGAGTAAGAAATCCGAATGAAGAGATTTTATTGTGAAATTCTCGATTTGCCAATTTACAAAACATCATTTCACTTTCATGAAGTTCATAGACTCCTTTGAGTCCCCATTTTTTATAAAATGGATATTCGAAGATAGACATAGCCACAGTAGGAAGAATTCCTGCGATGAATCCAATAAACAAATAATCTATGTAAGTCAATATTCAATGAATATTTTGTCATCATTTATAATTATACAAAAAAAATGATACATAGTGCCAATAATTTGGTCTAGTGCTAAATACTATATATATTAGAATGTGATTTATTGTCTCAATGGTCTATATAAGAAATAAACGAGTAAAGGGAATGAATTATTCGTACCTAGTAAAAAGTGTCTGGGACAAAAAGAAAAAGTCATCAAAACAGGAAACGATAAAATATCTCGGAAGAACTGACAAGATCGCATTAGAGGACATTCCAAAAGATTACATAGATGACAAGAATATAATTAAGTTCTTTGCAAGTGATCAGAACGCATCAGGTGAAAATTATAATAAATATGTGGAAAAGGTGCGTAAAGATTTATTCAAAAAATTAGCAGGTCCTGGGCCTGTTAACCTAGATACTGTATATGATGGATACAGTGATGATTTTTCAATACTAGAATTTTATGACAGAATAGTGAAGCACATTCTATATGACGTAGGTGATCTTTGGAAGCGAGATGAATTAATGATAGGAACAGAACATGTTGTAAGTAATAGATTACTTGGGATGATTAGTGAGATAAATAAAAAAGATATGAAGAAGAAGAAGAAATCTAAATTATTAATATGTAATCCTTCTGGTGAACGTCATAATATTGTATGTAATATGCTTGAATCGATATTAACTAACAAGGGTTATAATGTATATAATATATCCCCGTCGACTCCAAGCAAAGATGTGATAAAATACGTAGCAAATATCGAACCAGATATGGTATTAGTATCTATAACACTTCCTGCAAATGTACAAAGTGGTATAAATCTTGTTAAGAACATATCCAAAGACTATGACAAACCCATAGTAGTCGGAGGTCAGGCATTAACAGAAAGTAGCTCAAAGAGATTTCTACCAGCCATAGTAATGTCTAATGAAAATACATTAAACGATAATTTAAAGGAAATTAAGAATTTAGTTCCTGCTTAACATAATCTAATTACGAAATACGTATGCCGTTAAGAAAGAGGAGGAAATGGGGACGGCAGGATTTGAACCCACGATCTCCCGGTCACTGCTGCTCCAAAGGTACATCATCCAATAAGTCAGTTTTTACCTAAATTATACTATTAGCTTCTGGAGCCGTTAGCGGCACAACAAGTGCTGACGCCATAACCGAGCTAGGCTACGTCCCCCCCTACTTCTTGAATTAATATTCAAGTTATAATATATATCGAATGTACCTATTTTAAATTAAAGAATTGCCATTGGAATCAATTATTCCGTTCTTAATACGAGTTGTTGAGATAGGAAGGCCATCTTTTGCATTAAGAAGTTCAATAATTTCTCCATTAAGTATACTTAAACCCCGAGATTTTCTTTCGTCGTTTAAGGAGTCTAAACGATGGGAATTCTCAGGGGTTAGAACGATTACATCTATATTGTCTAGAAAACTTGCCGGTCCAAAGTAATCGTCTAGTTTATAGATATTATATGGAATATTTGGAAATGTGGATTTTATGAAATACTCTATATTCTTTGTTCGATTTTCGTAGTTATTAATGACAGTTTTATTTAATTTATTTACAAAATTATCAGAACTGACTCCGATTATTACTTCGTCAGAAATTCTAAATGTTGTTTCTAATAGATGTTTATGACCTATATGTAAAATATCAAATGTCCCGCCGACTGCGCCACGTTTGTATTTACTCATCATAATATATACAACATGAATTGGGATTTAGATGTATCTTAAGAATATGAATAGATTTTATATTGAAGAAAATAAATTTAGAATCAAATAATGGATAAACTGGAAATAGATGAAAGATTCGTTACAGCAGGAAAAATAGCGGCGACTGTTAGAGAACATTTTAAGAAAAAAGATTTAGTCGGAATGACAGTAAATCAAGTTTGTGAAGAAGTAGAATCAATGACAAGAAGGTTGGGAGCAGAGCCGGGTTTTCCATGTGGTGTATCAATCAATAGTGTTACTGCCCACTATAGTGGAGAATTATTTGACGACCAGACAATAAGAGACGATGCCGTAATTAAATTAGATTTAGGAGCGCATATTGATGGCTATGTAGCAGATACAGCTACAACAATCTGTTATGATCCAGATTATCAAGAATTAACATTAGCAACCGAAACAGCACTGAACAATGCGATAAAGATTGTAAAGGATAAGATTTCTTCTTCCAATATCGGAAAAGTAATTTCTGATACGGCAGATAAATTTGGATTCATACCAATATCAAATCTTTCAGGTCATTCGATTGAGAGATTCAAAGTTCATGCAGGAGTTTCTATACCTAATGTATGGACTCCAGTAGGTTCAAGTTTAAGAATAGGAAATGTATATGCAATCGAACCATTTCTTACCGTTAAAGATGGATCAGGACATGTTGTAGATGGGAAAACAAAAACAATTTACATGTTGATAAAAAGAAAGAAAACCGGCGATAAGAAAATAGATGAATTTACAAAAAAGATTTGGGATAGCAGAAACACTCTGCCATTTTCACCAAGATGGTATCTGGATGATTATAAAAAAGAGGAATTGAATTCGATGTTGAATAAACTTGTAGCAAAGAAAATCATGCGCGTATATCCTGATTTATTAGAAGCAAATAACCAAACGGTTGCACAATTTGAACATACAATAACGCCTACAGAGAATGGAGCAGTAATTCTAACAAAGACTTAGTTCTTTTTTATTTCTTCGCCGTATATTAAAGAAATCATAATGTTATTGTCGCAATCTTTGCATTTAGCAAGAATTTTATGAACCAAATCTCCGTCTTTAAATTCTCTTTTAGTTGGTTTTTTACAGTCAATACATTCTTCGATTGTATAGACTGTGAGTTTTTTTCGTTTCTTGTCGGGTGCACCCATTATTGGTAATGACATCTACTGAATTACTCCTATGGTATTACCAACGCCTACAATTATTACTTTATCGTTAGGCTTGGTTCTTTCGTCAATAATTCTATGAATAATATCGTGAACAGAATCAACACTTTCTGCAATATCTTTGGTCATAATAGAGATCGCTTCAACAATAGTCTGTTTTACAACTATTGCGTAAACAGGGATATTATTATTTGTAGCAGCCTCTTCAATTTTGAATTTATCTACTCCAATTCCTCCTATTGCAGCTCCTATCCCTTCGGCAACTTCGCCTGTTTTTTCACCTTCTAGTCTTAGGGCAGCGTCAATCATAATCAAAAGGGATGGATTTTCTTTCTGAATTAACTCTTGAACGGCATTACCAGGCTGACCTACAGTTCCAGCAGGTCCTTTGGCAGTAACAAGAATTACTTTACGTCCTGAGATATCAGATTCGGCATAAACGGTATCTACAGCGATGTCATGTTTTTCATGCTCTAGCATTAATTTACCAACAACCATAGGTCCAATCGCATCGCCGACAGGCTGATTCTTTTTGAACGTAGTCATTGCTTGGGTTAATGCGTCAGCTTGTAACATAAGAAATGGTATAATCATTTGTAATTGCGCAAGAATAATAAAATTATTTGTCTTTTTACCAACTAGATAGAAATGACGAACAATTTTGTACACAAAGTTAAATGATGTGGCAATTTCAATAACGTTCTCTACAGAGTTCGCCTTAAGTTCATCTAAATCAGGAAACAATTGTTTAATTTCACTTTTCATTCGCATGTCTCTGCTAGTCATGATATGATCAAGTTTATTTACCACACCGGCGGGATCTAAATCAACAGGCATGATGGTAAAATATTCAAGAAATGAATCAAGGCGTTTTATTGTTTCTTCTTTGTTATCTAGGCCTTCAGTAATATGATCAATGGTTTCTTGTCTAGACTTATCTTTCATTTCCTTTAGACGTCCAACGGTTTTGGATAAGTCATTAGTAATAAGCCAGGTTTGTAATTTTTGTCCGTATAAGATTAAAAGGGCTAACGGGAGATAAACAATTGCAAGATTAATAATTGGATTACTTGTTATTTGCGCGTTTCCTGCTCCGATTATAAATATTAGATCCATAAAATCAACTTAATTAAGACAGTTATGTTACCACTAGAAAATAAGCATTATTAGATAAAATAAAGTGCCGGCACCATTGCTTCCCGAGACCGTTAGGACCTCAGTAACACATTGGCGTCGACGGTCTTAACTTCTGGGTTCGGAATGGGACCAGGTGGAACCCCGTCGCTATGGCCGGCAGCAATACATTATAAAAATTACACATAGATTAACTTTTTCATTATTCACACGATAAAATCATATTAACGAAAGATAACTTATTATATGCAGGTATAAAATTGGCAGATTATTCAGTAACTCCATGGGAAGTAAAGGGAGACGTAGATTACGATAGATTGGTAAGGGATTTTGGAACGTCGTACATTGACCAATCATTAATGAATAGGATAGAAAAGCATACTGGAAAACCGCATTTTATGTTAAAAAGAAAGGTATTTTTTAGTCATAGAGATTTCAACTGGATTCTTGACAAATATGAAAAAGACGAGAAATTCTTTTTATACACGGGAAGAGGGCCTTCAGGAGATACGCATTTAGGGCATTTACTACCTTGGATTTTTACCAAATATTTACAAGAAAAATTTGGTGTAGAGTTATATTTTCAGATTACTGATGACGAGAAATATATGCATGACCGATCATTAACAAGGAAACAAGTATCGGATTTCTCTTATGAAAATATTTTAGACATAATAGCATTGGGTTTTGATCCAGATAAAACGTTCATTTTCAAGAATACTGAATACATAAAAACTATGTATAAAATTTCAACAGATATAGCAAAACATGTAACATTTTCCACAGCAAAAAGTATCTTTGGTTTCCAGAACAGTTCAAATATTGGAATGATTTTTTTCCCGTCGTTACAAGCTGCGACTTGTTTTTTGCCTTCAGAACTAAAAGGAAAGAATATTCCATGTTTGATCCCAGCAGCAATAGATCAAGATGACTATTGGAGAGGAATTGCTAGAGAGGTTGCTCCAAAACTTGGATACTATAAGCCAGCTCAGATACATTCGAAATTTTTGCCAGCATTGCAGAAGGGGGGAAAAATGAGTACGTCAAAACCAAACACTGCAATATTCACAACTGATGAACCAGAAGTAGCTGAGAAGAAAATAAAAAGTGCATTTACAGGAGGTAGGGATACAATAGAAGAGCATAGAAAACATGGAGGTAATCCAGATATAGATAGCGCATTCCAATACCTTTACATGGTTTTAGAGGAGGATGACAAGAAAATGGAAGAGATTGAGAGAGATTATAGAGCAGGTAATCTATTATCAGGAGAATTAAAACAAATAGCTGCAGAAAAGATCAAGATATTTTTGAAGGAACATCAAAGAAAAAGAGAGTCTGCAAAGAAAACTTTCGATAAATTTATTTTGAGAGATTAAGTGATTAAGATTGACCGATATGAACACAAATAACTTGCATATATTAGAAAGAAAATTATTGCAAGCGATGTCTAGTAGAAACGAGGCTGAGCTTGAGGATTTAGTTAGTGATTCTGGGCTTACTTTAGACCAAATAAGAAGATCAGTAGAATGGTTGAAAGAGAAGAATCTGATTGAGGTAAAAATAAATGAAATTAAATTAATCGCTCTTGGTAGAGAGGGGGAAAGTGCAAAGCAGAAAGGATTACCTGAAAAAAGACTTGTAGATAAGTTAAAAACTGGAGAAGATATTGAATTATCGGAATTACCAAAAAAGATAGACTTGGATCAAGATGAATTATCAGCGGCATTGGGATATGCAAGATCAGAGAAATGGATCAAGATTTTCAAGAAAAATGACAGAGTCATGATACGAAAGGAAGGTAATAGCGCAGTATCAAGAGTGGAAGAGGTATTAAATAAAATTTCCAGGCCTACAGAACTTTCGAATTTCACCTCGGAAGAACAGGAAATACTACGTTCGCTAGTAAAAAGACCTGATTATATTTCATATGAAATAGTAAAGAAGACACGTATAAAGATTACAAAAGATGGTTTAGAGGTTGCAAAGAATATTAGAGATGATAATTACATCGATGTGCTAACGCCGAAGATGTTAGAATCAGGAGAATGGAGAAACAATACTTTAAGACCATTAAATGTAGAATCGCCAGCTCCAACAATATATCCTGGAAAGAAACATCCGGTAAGAATATTCATAGATGAAGTAAGAGAGATTTTTGTATCGTTAGGTTTTCAAGAAGTAGAAGGATCGATTGTTCAATCTTCGTTTTGGAATTTTGATGCTTTGTTTACGCCTCAAGATCATCCTGCAAGAGAGATTCAAGATACTTTTTACATTGCAAATGAGAAGTCGCCTCTTAATGTAGACAAACAAATATTGAGGAATGTAGAAGGTGTACATAAAAATGGTGCAAATACGGGCTCAAAAGGTTGGGGGTACCAATGGAACATAGAACAAGCACGAAGAATGGTCATGAGAACGCATACAACGTGTGTATCAGTAAGAAACTTAGCAGACAACAAACCAGATGAGGCGAGGGTATTTTCGGTTGGAAGAGTATTCCGTAATGAGAAAGTTACTTTCAAGAACTTGGTTGAATTTCATCAGATTGAAGGAATTGTAGTAGGCAAAGATGTAACACTTAGAGATTTAATGGGATTATTGACAAAATTCTATAAGAAATTAGGATTTGATAAGATAAAGTTTTGGCCTTCGTTTTTCCCTTATACTGAACCGTCGCTACAGTCAATGGTATATCATGAAGGTCTAGGTAAGTGGATAGAATTGGGAGGCATGGGAATATTTAGACCTGAAGTTACTAAGCCGCTCGGTGTAAACAATCCAGTTCTTGCATGGGGAAGTGGATTAGAACGACTTGTCATGTTAAGATATGGAATAGATGATGTTAGAAAGCTTTATGAAAATGATCTTGATTGGTTAAGGGGGGTTCCATTATACCCGTAATCACAGTTTATTATGATAGAATATTTTCGATGTTGAAAGGTGAGATATCGAAGGATGAATTAATTGATAAGATCCCGTACCTAGGTTTGGATATTGAAGAACAAACTGAGGAATACATAAAGATAGAATATAATCCGAATCGTCCAGATTATTCTACTGATTATGGACTAGCAAGATCTTTGAATAGTTTTTTAGATTTTGAGACTCAATGTTCAAAATATGATGTATATGAAAGTGATTTAGTGATTAATATTGATAAATCAACTAAAAATGTTAGACCGTATATTGTTGCAGCAGTAATAAAAAATATCAAATTAGAGGATGAAACAATAAGGCAGATCATTACAATGCAGGAGGATCTGCACAATGGTATTGGAAGAAAAAGGAAGAAAGTTGCAATAGGAATTCATAATTTGGATGTCATAGAATCACCTTTGGAATACATCACAGTAGATGATTCATTTTCATTTATTCCTTTAAACAAGGATTCAGATATGACTATAAAAGAAATATTGGATTCAGAAATAGGAAATCAATATGCAAGTATACTTGCAGGGAATAATCTATATCCTATTATTAGGGATGCAAACAAACAAGTTTTGTCTTTTCCTCCAATAATTAATGGAGATTTAACTCGATTAGATTCGAAAACAACTAATTTGTTTATAGATGTAACGGGAACTGATTTAGATTCAGTGTGTAATGCATTATCGGTAATTTTTACAACTCTAAATGATGCAGGTGGAAAGGTTCATACAGTAGAGATTAATTCGGATAACTCCAAGATTAAGACACCGCAAATCAAAGAAGAGGTAATAGAAGTTGAATTAGAGTATGTAAGATCGCTTCTGGGATTGGAATTATCAGAAAAGGAAATTATTGTATATTTACGTCGATGTAGGATTTCAGCAAATATAGAAAATAATAAGGTAATAGTAAAAACAGAGCCTTTCAGATTTGATTTGATTCATCCAGTAGATGTAATTGAAGAAATTGTACTAGGCTACGGTATACACAACCTAAAACCAACACTTCCAGGTTCGGATATGACTGGTGGATTTGATAGAAATCAACAATTCTTGGATAAAGCAAGAGATGTTCTTACAGGATTGGGATTAATTGAGATAATGACAATTGGTCTAATCAGTGAAGATATGCTAAAAAAATCTAAAATGAGTACAAATAATTTGTTAAAAGTTGTTGATACAAAAAGTATTGAACATGAAGTACTAAAAGATTCCAATGTGCCATCTATTCTCAAAACATTTTCAAAAAATATACATAAGAAATATCCTCAAAGAATCTTTGAGATTTCGAAAGTGTTTAACAAAACCGATAATGAAATACAGGAACATTATCATCTTACGGTAGGGTTAGCACATGCAACAGTGAATTTTACAGAAGCAAGTTCATATCTAAATGCATTTGGTAAACAGTTACTTGACATGAATCTGTCGACAAGAGCTGATGAAAGTGAGTTATTTGTAAAAGGACGAGGGGCTGAAATAATTAATGAGAAGGGAATAAAAATCGGAATAGTGGGAGAAATTAATCCACAGGTTTTAGAGAATTTTGCATTACGAACGCCAATATCATTGTTTGATATAGATTTAGATGAATTAATGAAGAGATAAATTTCTAGGATCGGATTGTAACTTTCATTGTAACTTTATCGAGAGGATTATCATTAGAATCTCTTTTGACATTTACAATTTTATCGGCAACGTCCATACCTTTGATTACTTCGCCAAATATAGAATACTGTTTATCTAAGAAATTAGAATCTGCAACAACAATAAAGAATTGTGAACCTGCGGAATTAGGGTCCTGTGCTCGGGCCATTGATAATATACCTCGTTTATGTGTCAGGTCTTGGCTAAATTCAGCATTAACAGAGGTATTTGGTCCATTTGCAGAATGTCCTCCTTGACCATCATTACTTCGATCGTCATCTTTAGAATTGGGGTCGCCTCCTTGTATCATAAATCCAGGGATAACTCGATGAAAAGTGGTTCCGTCGTAATATCCTTCATTAGCTAATCGTATAAAATTATCAACATGTCCAGGGGCAACATCAGGAAATAGCTTAATCTCTATAGTGCCATAAGTAGTTTCTATAACTGCTATTGGATCAGGACTAGCACTCATACTATCTGATGGGTCAGAGTTATTATTAAATAATAAGAATCCAGCTCCAACTAAAATAACCACACCGACAATAGCGGCGATTCTATTATTTCCACTCAACATAATAAATAAAAAAGGGCACGATTCTTATTTAATTCTTTAAAAATAGATAAATTAGTAGAACATTGGATAGTTGTGGTTATAAATACATTGTGACGGCCGATTATGAAGTTGTGTGATATGCACTTTGATGATTTTTTGGCCACCCAGCGATGTGACAGATCACAAATAGCCCCGATTTAAGAGGAGTTGTAAGTACTGGCTTTATGCCAAAACGATGATCTATTTCAGTCAGAGGCGGGGTATAAAATCAACATAGTGTTAATAGATAGTGTCAACTTTTAAAATTGTAGTTCAAGAATTATAAATAATAAGAAGGATGATGTGTTATTGAATAAAGAAGAATTAATTATAGAATTAGAAACTAGATCTGAAGCATACATAATGAGGTTTGACAAAGCTCTTATCAAAGTATTTGACAGTCATTTATGGTCAAGTTTTCATGAACCTTTATTGTATGCAACACATGGAGGAAAAAGAATTAGACCTCTGATTTTGATGTTATCGGCTGAAGCTGTAGGTGTACCTTCCACTAAAACAGATTTGGCTTCGGTGGCAGTTGAGCTTTTACATACAGAATCAATAATACATGATGACATAATTGATGAACAAATAAAGAGGCGTGACAGAGATTCATTCCATAAGCGATATGGAAATAATACATCAATTTTAAGTGCTGATTTTGTATTTGGTATTATTTTAGAAATTGTGTCTAGATACAATGATCCACGAGTGGCGAAAGAATTATCGTTAGCAGCAATTAAGATGTGCGAAGGTGAACAAAGAGAATTAAACATGAATGCAAGAAAAGTTCCATGGGTAGAATATTTAACAGTGATTAGCGAGAAAACTGCAGTGTTATTCCAGACATCGTCAAAATTAGGTGCAATTATTGGGGGTGGAAATGAAGAAGAAATAGATGGTTTAGCTGGTTTTGGTGTAAATCTTGGTATTGCATATCAAATTCATGATGATATTTTAGATTGGGAAACGGACAAAAAGTTCTCAAATGAGATGAAAATTAGCGATGATGATGAAGAGAATGAATATGTGACTCTGATGAAATTAAAGGAAATGGCAAATGTATATGCAGAAAATGCAAAGAATTCATTAGACGTGATTAGAGATTCTGAACAAAAGGAATTTCTTCACGATTTAGCAGATTTTACAATTAGACGGGATTATTAGTCAAGAAAGAGATCGCGATATCTTCGGTAATATCATATAGTACATTTGGAAGTAAACCTGTTACTACTATTATAGCAGAAGCAAATACAAGAATTGAAATGAATATGAAGGGTTCTTTTATGGCTTTTATTGATGTTTCGTCCATATACATTCGTTTTATAACTAGTAAATAATATGCAACTGATATTGCACTGTTAACTAATCCTGCCAGAGCTAACCAGGCATATCCGCCGTCAACGGCAGCAGAAAATAATATCAATTTACTCCAGAATCCATTCAGTGGCGGAATTCCTGCAAGTCCCAACAATGATAATGCTAAACAGAAAGCAGTTATAGGCATAACTTTAGAAAGGCCGTTATAACTATCCAAAGAACTACTTGAAGTTTTCAATCTAACTAATGCAACAGCTAAGAAAGCTGAAGCTTGTAAAATTGCATGGTTGAAAGAATGATATAATAAACCAGTCAGTCCTAGATCGGTATACGGCAACACTACTATACCTATAAGAAGATATCCAGCTTGTGCAATGCTTGAATATGCCAGCATTCTTGTGATTGATTTTTGAGTAAGTGCAGCAAGATTGCCAAGAGTCATTGTTACCAAAGCAACGATAGACAGTGCAAGCGATAGATCAAAATAGAATAATGGGAATATAACTGCAAATATTCTTATTGCCGCGGCAAAACCAGCTTTCTTTGTAGCGGCAGATAATAATGCACTAACAGTTGTAGGTGAACCCTCATAGGTATCTGGAATCCACATATGGAATGGAACAATTGATAATTTAAGTCCGAGACCTGCAAGCATCGAGATAGTAGAAAATACGACAAACGGAAGCATATCAGGAGAGAGAGAAGTAAGAGATTGTGAGATTATGTCGAGGTTAGTTGAACCTGTTATTCCGAACATGATTGAGATTCCATAGAGAAGAATTCCAGACGATAATGCGCCAAGAATAAAGAATTTAACAGCAGCCTCATTTGAGAGTTTGTCTTGTTTATTAAATCCTGCCAAGATGAATGTTGGGAGACTCATCAGTTCCCATGCAACAAACATAACAAGAAGATCGACTGCAAAGCAGAGCATAGTCATTCCAATTGCTGTAAATAATAACAGCGAATAGTAGATACGCTCATTGGAATTACCTTTCATATAATCAAAGGAGGTTATAGAAACAAACAATGTTACCAATATAACCATAAGACTGAAGAATGAACCCAGAGTGTCATTACGAAGCAGATGAGGAACAGTAGATTCTTGAGGTGTTAGAGATAGAGTGGAACTAATCAGTAGAATCAGAGAAACTAACAATGAAAGAGTGGTAATATATTGTACGTATTTTAGAGATTTTTTACCAAATATCATTTCGTACAGTGGTGAGGTAACTGCAACGGAAGCTAATACGACAAGAACTACTAGAGGAGTATCCAATTTAGGCTGCGCCTCCAGACATTATAGCGGCATAAACAGTAGAGAGTGGATTGACGACGTCTAGAATTAACCATGGTGCAATTAGAGTAAGAACCAATGGAACAAGATACAGTACTAAAGATACGGTAGAGACATTACTTAGATCCCACTTTTTAACATTTGGTTTTGGATCTGACATTACTACCCTTCTTATCATCCATAGAAAATATCCAACAGTAATAGCAGGTACAGCAACAATCAATGCATAGATTGCATTAATTTGAATTGCGCCAAGAATTACCATGTATTCGCTTATGAAACTACTAAAGATCGGGATACACATAGCAGCCATAGAACCCAATATTAACAAGGTAGCTAATCTAGGACTCGAGAATTTTAGTCCTTTAATAACTGTGATATTTCTTGTTCCGGTAGCTTTGTGTAGATATCCAGATAGCATGAACATGATTCCAACGGCTGCAGCATGAGTAAACATCTGGAATATTGAACCAGAAATTCCGAAAACAGTTCCAGTGAATGCACCCACCAACACAAATCCCATGTGACTGACACTAGTCAATGCAATCATTTTTTTGATATCAATTTGAACAATAGCAACTATTGCGCCGTAGAACATAGTGATTATGCCAATAAGTATAAAGATCCAAGCATATTGAGCCGATGCTTCGGGAAGTAAACCTATGTTAAAACGTAGAAATCCATACCCTCCCATTTTCAATAACAAGCCTGCAAGAAATACACTGATTGGTGCAGGAGCTTCTACATGCGCGTCGGGAAGCCAACTGTGAAATGGAACTACAGGAAGTTTAACGCCAAATCCAATGAAGAAAAGTACTGAAGAAATAATTTGCAAGCTTAATGGAATTTTTCCAGCTACTTCGGGAATGTTAAATGAATGCGGTGAAACATTAAAGTAAATAAGAATAAACGCAAGAAGCATGAAAACACTACCTACAAATGTAAACAAGAAGAATTTCATGGCAGCATAACGTCTGCGTGGGCCTCCCCATATTCCGATAAATAGAAACATCGGAATGAGAACAATGTCCCAGAAAACATAGAATAATATCATATTCAATTGAGTGAAAACACCCATTATCGATCCTTGAAAGAGGAATATCATAGAAAAATAAAGGACTTTGCGATCTTCAATCAAGTCACGTGAACCGAATATAACTAACAGAGTTAAAATTGAAGTGATTAAAACAAGAGGTCCGCTAAGTCCATCCATACCAGCGAGATAATCTATGCCGAAATTGCCTAAGATTTCAACAGGGCCCTCGACAAAATTATATTCTCCTCCACTGCCGTTTGAGAGAATTAGGCCGTATGAATAGAAAGTGATGATTAATTCAATTAATGCAATAAGAATAGAATAATGAATAATATATTTCTGAGAGTTCTTAAACAATAGTGGAATTGCTAGGCCAGCTAGAATAGGCAATGCAATTAAAATGGAAATAAGTGGAAAACTAACATCTACCAACATAATCACCCAAGTAATATTATCAATGCGATAATTCCCATTGTAAAGACGAAGACATATTGTTCAGCAATACCTGTTTGAAGTTTTCTGATATTACGGGAAAGAAAGAGATTAAGATTAGCAATACGCGTAGCGCTGCCATCAACTACATATTTGTCAAATTTACCTCCAATTTGTGAAGAGGTGATTGAATAATCAGGCACGGCAGTATTAAGTTTGGACAGAATTCCGGTTTCTATATATTTATCTGTGAATTTTGACAATCTCAAGGAGCCATTAATGAAAACAATGTAATAAAGTGAATTAATGTACCAGCGATTTTCAAAAAAGCTGTGCAGCTTAGATAAAAGTGGAATGCTAGTAATTACTTGGTTAGGAGACATTCGGTTACTGATGTAGAACAAATAACTGAATCCACCTCCAATCAACACAGCAATAATAGAAGTCGATACAGCGATACGGTTAAGAGAAAATACGTGTTCGTGAATTTCCATATTAACTGCGTGTTCAAGATGACGTGCCAAGGAACCTTCAAGGAATACTTCAACAGTAGGTCCAGTTAGACCAATGGCAACAGTAATTATTGCAAGAACTACATAAGGAGCGTACATTAAGATAGGAGCTTCACGAATATGTTTACCGCTAGATTCCAGTTTTTTAATATATTTACTTGGTTTTCCAAAGAAGATCATGCCAATCATTCTAAAGCTATAAAACGCAGTCATGACCGCAGTGATGCTTGCTATAGCATAAAGAGAGATGAGAGTCATAGAACTTTCTACACCAAGAATAGAAGCTAATATTGCATCTTTGCTCCAGAAACCGCTAAGAAGAGGAATACCAGCCAGTGAAGCGGCAGCTATCGTCATTGCAACAAAAGTTATAGGCATTTTAGTACGCAGACCTCCCATGTCAGTCATATACTTGGTATGGGTTGCGTGGATTATTGCACCAGCTGCCATGAATAATCCAGCCTTGAATACTGCATGACTAGCGAGATGGAAGAATCCTGCAACATAACCTGCAATAAAATTAGAAGTCATCCCTGCAACTCCAAAGGCCAGCATCATATATCCAATCTGAGAGACAGTAGAATATGCAAGAACTTTCTTTAGTTCCTTAGCCACCATAGCTTGAGATGCCGCCAAGAATGCAGTAATTGCTCCAATCCAAGCAACAAATTCAAAGAATGGCATTATGGTAGCAACATTTTCTACAGCAGTAATAAAAATAGGACCAATACGTGCAATTAGAAAAACGCCAGCTTTGACCATTGTTGCTGCGTGAATTAAAGCAGATACAGAAGTTGGACCTGCCATAGCATCAGGTAACCACTCGTGCAATGGAAACTGTGCAGACTTTCCTATAGCTCCACCGAAGATGAATACAGCAACAGGAATCAATAATCCTGATTGTGCAAGATCTACAGCCCAACTATGGTTTTCCGATAATTTAACAAAATCAAAAGTTCCAGAGAAGAAGAACAGAGTAAGAATGCCAATAAGAAATGACACATCACCAACTCTTGTCATAAGAAAAGCTTTGCTACCGGCGTGCGTAGGTGAAAATGCAAGAGGTATTCCCCAGGCTTTTTTTCCGACAGTTCCGACGTAATCTTTCTTGAGGTCTTTGTTCCAGAAACTGATCAGGCCATAAGAACATAAACCGACTCCTTCCCATCCAAAGAATAATTGAAGGAAATTATCGGAAAAGATAATGAGTTGCATGCTTCCGATAAAGAATACCATCAGGAACCAATATCTGGTCATGTTTTCTTCTCCCTTCATGTAACCAAGACTGTAAATCATAATTGAGAATGATAGCCAGCCAACTATGTTTGACATTAGTATACTTAATGGGTCAGCTAGGACACCGGCGGTAATATCCAATGCAGCAATCCACATAACTTGGTGATGGAAGGTTTCTCCTGCAATTGCAAGAGGCAGCATCAATGCACAAAGAATAGCAGAAACTAGTGTCAGAGATATCGCATAATAATCTCGGATTTTGTTACCAGCACGGGCAACTACCGGCATTAATAATGCTCCAAGAATTGGAACGGCAAACACTAACCAAGGAATAAGAAGATTAATTTCTGCGGACACTATTTCATTCCTCCGAAAGCAGATTGAAGCAATGGAATAAGACCATCAGTGATAACTGAAGGGAATATACCAAGTAGAAGAGTTAAAGCACAAAGAAATAGTAATGGAATGGTCATTAACAAAGAAGGATCTTTTATATTTTCAAAATCTTTTGGGAGTTTTCCAAAGAAGACTTTACGCATAGTAAGTAAAGCATAGCCTGCAGTTATCGGAGTTACAGCTAATGCCAGAGCAGCAATAATTAACTTAGATGTAGAACCGCTTTCCAAAGCACCGCCAAATGCACCAGCAAATATCATCCATTCAGATTGAAAACCATTGGTAGGTGGAACTCCAACGATAGCGAGAAAACCAATCATTGCAGCAATACCTGTTATAGGAAGTTTACTGCCAAGGCCTCCTAATTTTCGAATACTTCTGACACCTCCTGTTTGCATAATTATAGAACCTGCTGCCATAAACAGCAGAGCTTTTCCAGTACCATGACTTACATAATGGAAAACTGATCCAGTTACACCAAGATAGTAAAGAGATCCCATACCAAAGATGATATAGCCCATTTGACTGACGCTTGAATAAGCAAGTAGTCGTTTAATATCGTCTTGCGCATAAGCCATAATTCCTCCGTAAATCATAGTTAGTAATCCCCAGAGAGTAATGACTACAACAATACTTTGATAGACTGATGGAAGAATGAATACAAATATTCTAAGAAAGGCATAAGCGCCAATGCCAATCATGGCAGGAGAAAGTAATGCACTAATTGGAGTCGGGGATTCAGCATGTGCATATGGCAACCAAACATGAAGACCTGCAGCTGCTAGTTTCATAAGTAATCCGAAACTAATGGCAATTGCAACCCATACTCTAATCGAACTAGGTAATCCGCTTTCAGCTATTTCGACAAAGTTGAAGCTGCCGCCATAATATCCTACAGTCAATATTCCAGCAAGTAAAGAAACTGCACCTACATGTGTCCATAAGAAATACATAACAGAGATTTTTGCTCTTTCGCCGTAACCGAATTCAGAGATTAAAAAGAATGATGGAATCAACATTAGTTCGAAGAAGATATAGAATTGAATTAAATTAGTTGCAAGTACCGTACCCAACATACCGGCGGCATAGATGACATAGAGACTATAGTATAAAGCCATCTTTCGGTTGAAGGCATCTGCAGAGAATTTCTTATTAGTTTCACGGAATTCTTCTTTTACTCTATGTTCCATGTATGGCATAGAGTAAACTGCCAAAGTAGTTGATAAGATAAGTATGATTGCGGCAAATGGAAAACTTAGTCCGTCAAGATAAAGTCCAAAATTACCAATAGGGTTCCAAGAATAGGTTTCCAGTCTTGTATTAGTGAATAATGAGCCATTATTGGACATTCCAGAATATAGCACTAGACCAGTACTATAGAGCATAATCAGGAATGCAAGCCATCCAACATTCTTGCCCATACGCAAACCAACCAGATAAACTACTGGAGCGAGAATTATTGGTAAGAAAACAGCTTGGAGTAATAACAAACTCAGATCAGCCTCGTAATCTCTTCAATTCTAGGACATCAATGTCGTTATTGAGCCTAAAAGCCTGAACAATAATAGCTAGGCCAACTGCTGCTTCAGTAGCAGCTAGTGCAATAGCAAACAACGAGAAGGTTTGGCCGGTGATCAATGGAGTGTCATGATATCTTGCAAAGGCAACAAAATTGATAATAGCTGCATTAATAATGATTTCAACTGAGAATAGTAAGCGTATTGCATTTCGTTTTGCAATTAAACCATAGATACCTACACACAATAATGCTGATGATAAAATAAAGTAATTGATAAGAGGCTCCAACAGGTTCACCGATTTTCAAATTTTGCCATGGTAAGTGCGCCGATAATAGAAACAGCTAGAGCTAAACCAGTCAACTGAAGGATTAGCCAATAGTCGTTGATTAATTGTGAACCAATTTCATAAAAGTTAGGGATTGCTGTTGGATTAGGATATTGACTAGTTAAGCCAGATGAGAGAGAGAAATAAGTCATTGTAGAGAATAATAAAACTGCTGCAATGATGCCAAGAATTCTTTCGTTGCCGCCTGTTACATTTGCCCATTTTTCTCTGCGGACAAGCATGATAACGAAAACTATTAGAATTGCAATTGAACCGACATAAACTAGAACTTGGAATATAGCAATGTAAAGAGAATCAAGAAGAATGAAGAGTCCTGCTACACCTAAAAAAGAAAGTGATAAAGCTACTGCGCCATAAACTAATTCACGAGATTCAAGAGCTAAGATAGCGAAGAAAACAGTAAGCAATGATACAACAAGAAAAACGACATCAGTCATGATAAGCTACTCCATCATCAGAAATTAATTTTACATTTCCTTTCTTTTCAGGAAATACAGCGAGTTGGAACGGAGTATGAACTAATTTTCTTTTATCTGTCACAGATAGTTCATATTCAGGAGTCATAAACAAGCAATCAAAAGGACATGCGTCAACACAGAATCCACAGAAAACGCATCTGCCATAGTCTATTTGCGGCATAATATTTTTGGGATTTGTAGGCCAATTACCCTCAACTTGTACCATATCAATACAATCAGCGATATTTTCACAGGCGATGGCGCAAAGAGAACAGCCAGTACATTTGTCAGTATATAGGATGTGTCTTCCTTTGAATCCAGCGCTGCCAGTATTAGATTTTGCATCAAATGTATAACCTGATTCGATATCTAAGCGCTGTTCAGGATATCTCAAAGTCATACGTCTTTTGAATAGGTTTCGAAATCCTACAGCGAATGCCCCCAATATTCCGGAAATAAGTTTGTAGTTCATTAGATTACACCAAGTGATGATTCAATTACTGCAATAAAGATATTAATAAATGATAATGCGATTAGCCAAGCCCATCCAATTCTAATTAATTGATCCATACGTAAACGAGGAAGAACCGCGCGCGGAAATATTATTATAGTAATTACGAAAAACAATTTGCCTAGTAGCCAGACTATGGGGGGGAGAAAAGCAGGTCCATTCCATCCTCCTAAGAATAGTAGTGTAAAGAGTAAGGCAAGCGCATAGAACTTCATGTATACGCCAAGTTGTAATAAGCCAAAGTGCATTCCCGTGTATTCAGTCAACCATCCAGAAACTATTTCAGTCTCGGCTTCAGGCAAGTCAAAAGGAATTCTTTCTAATTCAGAGAGAATGGTGATATAAAATATAATAGCTGCAAGAAATTGTGGAAATATAAACCACATATCTTTTTGCGCCTCTACAATTTTCATTAAATCGAAAGAGCCAGTAAGAATTACAATTCCTAAGATTGAGAGAAGCATAGGAATTTCATAAGCTGCAAGTTGATGCAGTGCTCTTAACCCGCCAATAAATGCAAATTTATTACTGCTAGCCCATGCCGCAATCAGAACAACCAGAGGACTGAATCCGAGAATAGCAAAAGGAATCAGTAGACTAAACTCAGAACGTGCAATGTAGATTGTTGGGGATAAAGGAATTACTGCAAGTAGTGATGCTGCAAGCCCTATGCTAAGAATTGGAGCAGCCCAGAAAAACATTTTATCTGCTTTTTCAGGAACAACTAGTTCTTTACCAAGTAATTTGAACAAGTCGGCGATAGGTTGTAAAATTCCTTCAAATCGTCCAGCGTACAATGGGCCAACACGAAGTTGTACTTTAGCCATTAATTTACGCTCGTAAAGAATTGTAAGTGTTGCAACAAGAGCCGCAAATGTAAATCCAGGAAAAGCAGCTATTTTAAAGAATGTAGAAGAAAATCCTAGTCCATATCTTTCAGCTAGTTTGATAGCTTTCAAAGGGTCTATTGCAGCAGTCAGGATTTCATTGACTATAGTTACATCAATACCTAACAAGCCAACAACAACGAACAATATAGGAAAAATTATGAGAGGCGAGATAATGATGAGCCAGAATAATATTGTAAGTATTCGTTTAACAAACTCTTCAAATGTTTCCAACTATTTCACCTATCGGCTTCTACTGGCCAGTAATCAAGACTCCAATAAATAGCAGGCATGTCTGCCAATTTTGAGCCAACCAATAAATGAGTCATACCAATCAGATTTCGAAATGAAGGGACACTAATTTTTACTCTGTACGGTTGTTTTTCTCCATCACTAACAATATGATAAAACATTGTTCCTCTTGCAGCTTCTGTACGGACAAATGCCTCACCTGGTTCGCCACGCATAACCCCTCCAATGACTTGTTTGATTGGGCCAGGTTCGATGAGATCAAGGACTTGTTTTATAATGTTCATACTTTGTTGGAGTTCTTCTAATCGGACAATACATCTTGCATATGAATCTCCTTCTTTACGTGTTGGTATTTCAAAATCAACTCTATCATATAGACAATATGGTTCGTCTTTGCGAGTATCAGAATCTATTCCGGTAGCACGAAGATTGGAACCGGTTATGCCAAGTTTAATTGCATCTGCTTGACTCATTGTTCCAATAGATTCAGTTCTTGCTGTCATTATGGGATTATTGAAGAATATTTTTTTGTATTCTTCGATACGTTTTTCGAAATAATCAAATGTCTTTAATGCTCTTTCTTTAAGATTAGTAGGTATGTCGTTTCGTACTCCGCCAGGAACAACATATGAGAAAGTTACACGGGTTCCGCCAATAGATTCTGCAAGGTCAATAAACAGCTCTCTGTCTCCCATAGGCCACATAAACATAGTAGAGTGCCCAAGGAATATGCCGTATATTCCAAGCCAATATAGGTGGGAGATAATACGATTCAATTCAGCCATTATCATACGAATGTACTGAGCACGTTCAGGAGCTTCTACGTCGATGATTCTTTCAGCAGTAAGAACGTATGGGAGAGTTACTCCTGTTGCGTCTATTATAACTGGTCGTTCAAGATGTGGAATATTTTGAATATAATCTCGGTATTCCGCCATTTTTTCTGCGCCCCTATGCACATACCCTGGATCAGGTTTAGCTCCTACTATGTAATCTCCATCAACGGTAATAATTAGACGAAAGTGTCCAGAACCTGGATGTTGCGGTCCAACATGAAGAACTAATTGGTCTCCGCCTTTATCTTCAATATTCATTCCTGCGTTTTGCATATCATCCTCTTCCAGGTAAAATATAGTCTTTCCTTAATGGAGGTATATCATTCCAATCTTCCGGAAGAAGTAATTTCTCCATTCTAGGATGGCCAATAAATGTTATTCCGAAATTTTCGAAAGTCTCTTGTTCATGAAATTCTGCACTAGGTAATACGTCAATTAAAGTTTCGATTTCAGGTTTATCCTTTGGAATCTCAGTCATTATAGAAAAAATAATACTCCGAAGTTTTTTCTTGGATACGCAGATAATGTGATATTCTATACGATAGACGTTGTTTTCTGGATAGTCGGTTCCACCCTGAGACATTACTTGTTCGAAACCCAATTCCTTGACTGCAATTGCTAGGTTTTTTAGATTCTCTGGACCAGTAGAAATCTTTATTCGGTTAGATTCAATGTATTCTTCTTTAATTTTATTTTTAAATTGATCTTTTAAGCTTTTTGCAAGCTGATTTTCAGTAACGAATTTAGCAGACATCGAGTATGTATATTACACCTTGGATTTCCTTATTTTGTTTTGCAGTTCAATGATTCCTTGAATAAGTGTTTCTGGTCTAGGAGGACAACCTGGAACGTAAACATCCACAGGTACAATTTTATCAACTCCTTGGAGGACATTATACGAGTCCATGTACAAACCACCAGAGATTGCACATGCTCCCATTGCAATTACCCATTTAGGTTCTGGCATTTGTTCATAAACCCATTTCATCCTAGGTGCCATTTTTCGAGTTACTGTGCCTTGAACAACTAAGACGTCGCATTGTCTTAGTGAACCGAAGGCTTCTAACATTCCAAATCGTTCAATATCGTGTCTTGGTCCTGATGCTGCACCAAATTCAATACTGCAGCAAGCTGTTTCCAAATGAACAGGCCATAAAGAGTATAATCTACCCCAATTAACAAGAAATCTAATAGGTTCCCGTACATTTTTTTCTATAGTGGTATCAAGTATGTCGCTTACTTTACCAACAAGTAGATTTAGAGTTGGATCGTTTACCAATTTTCTCGTCTTCCTGCTAAATGTAAAGCATAAATCATTGGACAAAGTATGACGGCAAGAAATGGTAACAGACTAACAAGACTTTGAATACCCAAGGTTGTAAATGACAGTCCCCATGCAAATAAGAACATTACAGTGACGTCAAATATAACAAACATAATCAAATAAGAATAATACTGCATAATCAAATGGATACGAGATTCTCCTGTAGGCGGTTGCCCTGATTCAAATGTCTGTAATTTGATAGGATTGCGTTTTTTGGGAGCAAAGAAATAAGGAATGATCAAAGTAGGTAGTGAGAACATAACTCCTGCTAGAGCCATTGCCAGAATAATTCCAAACTCAGATGAAACCATATTAGAATACACGCAATATGGCTGTTTAAATTTATTTAAAGCTTGAGTCAAAATTCAGTATTTGAATAGTATTTGTTAACTTTGTTGCTAATTAGAACATCTAGTCCGGAATCAACTTGCGCGCCAAGTATGTTCGCATTTTGCACATCTGAAGAATTGAGTAGAGGCTTCTTCAAGACTACTTGTCTGTTTTTCCCAGAAATATGCAGAATCATGACCGCATTTGGAACAAGTTGCTTTTGTAGTGGGCATAGATTGGAGCTTTCGCGTTTTACTGTCAACGACTTTGATGTTCTTAGAATCTTCAAATTCTATTTCTTTAACCGTGACAAGTTTTGATTTCTCTTGATATCCGCATGAAGAACAGACAATAACAGGTTTTGGGCGAGTTTTTGAACTAGATTCGTCTACTATTTTCTTAGGCCTCATCTTCGAACTACATTCAGGACAAAACTTCACTACACAAACACCAAAAGATTGTGTATTATTTAGTACATAATTATATAAAATTTTCTGTTAAAACGATATAAGGACTAAAATTAGAAAGTTCTTCAATTCTTTTGATACAATTATTCGACATAAAGGAGAGGTTACGCCTATATTTTAATTCAATAACAGATGTTTTATTTAACCTGAGAAGAACTTTTCGTGTAAGTCTTCTACCTTCGGCATCATAATCAAATAAAATGATGATTTTATCGTATACTTGTGTTTTTAGTTCGATTTTTGACAGGTTATTGTTGTTACAATACTCAATTGTTTTTCCTATAAAACCAAGAGAAACTAATGCATTAGTATCTTTTTTCCCTTCAACAAGTATAATTGCTCCGTTCACATATTCAGAATTAAGTTGATTAATAAAATCGAAGAGAAATTTATTGAATTCAATATTCTGTTGTAGAATATTCATTATAGATATTATAACAAGATCGGTATATTAATTTAAACATCAGAAATTCTTTGAGATTTATATTTTTCAATGATTGGAATGAAGAGTACGGGTATTAGAGTTCCAAATGCTATTCCAAGAACCATATTCCTCATAGTAGGATCAAGATATGCACCCAATCCATTAGAGACAACATGAGCTAGACCAGCTCCTACAAGTCCGCCAATTGCTCCTTTAGAATTTTTTTTAAGAAAATTTCGAAGTTTTCTAGCACGTTTATGATCATGAGTTAGACGATGAAGACGGTGCTCTACTGTAATGCCAAAATAAGCCCCAAGGATTAGAAGGAAATTATCAAAGAAGCCAAAGATAAAACCGTCAGGAAGTATCATATTCATAGTTACGTATTTCGAATATATTATTGTTGTTAATTAACAGTGTTAAGTGAAAGAATTATTTTCGTAGTTTTTCAATGATTGGAATTAAGAGTAAAGGAAGGGCAGTTCCCATAACTATCCCAAAAAACATTTCATTCATATTTGGATCGATAAGTGCGCCAATACCATCAGAGATAGAATTAGCTAAACCAGCTCCAATAACCCCGCCAAGCACACCGCTTGCTTTATTATCAATGTATTTTTCGATATTTATGCCGGTATAAGCACCAATGAGTAGAATGAAATTATCAAAGAAGCCAAAGATAAAACCTGCTGGTAGAAAATCAACGAATTCCCAGAGAAGATTAAGTTCAGATACCATATCAAAGACCTAATCCCAGTAACTCCTTAGCAATAATCATACGTTGAATGTCATTTGTTCCTTCGTAAATCTCAGCAATAAATGAATCCCTAAAACCGCGTTCAATTTCAGAACCATCAGTAATACCAGCTAATCCCTGTATTTCTATAGCCGTGGCGATAGCACGAGATGCAACTTCAGAAACATATGCCTTAGATATTGCAGAACCACGAGATACGCGATCGCGTAATTGTCGAGGAACTTTTTCTTTAGACTCGATAACTTCATAATATTTTTCTAATTCAGTCAGATTGTTATAACACATAAATTTCGATGCATAGACTTCCATAGCTACATCAGCTAATTTCCACTGTATAGATTGACGATTTGATAGATTGCCTCCCTCGCTTTGATTTTGTCGAAGATAATCGACAGACAAGTCAAGAGCGCGTTGAGCTGCGCCCAAAGAACCAACAGCTAATGTAACACGACCTCCGTCAAGTGTTGAAAGTGCAACCATAAAACCCGCTCCTATATCGCCAAGAATATTTTCTTTTGGTACTCTACAGTTTTCAAATATTAATTCGACTGTGGATGAAGCTCTTAATCCGAGCTTTTTCTCCTTTTTTCCTACAGAGAAACCATCCATATTTTTTTCTATAATAAATGCTGTAATTCCTCCCATCGGTCCAAGTGACTTGTCATTAGCTGCAAAAACTACAATATATTCAGCTTGATCTCCATTAGTACAAAAGATTTTACTGCCATTAAGAATGAAATCATCGCCGTCAGGAGTAGCGGTGGTTTGGAGATTTGCTGCGTCACTACCTGCACCTGGTTCGGTTAATGCAAATGCGCCTATTGATTTACCAGATGCGAGAGAGGGTAAAAATTTATTTTTTTGTTCTTCTGTACCAAAGAGAATTATCGGAGTTATACACAAACCAAGATGCGCTCCAAGTATTGTTCCATGTGATGCACAAATAGCGCCTAGCTCTTCAAGAAGAATTCCGTAGTTGATTTTCGATAATCCTTTTCCTCCGTATTTTTCTGGAACTGTCAAACCGAAATATCCCTGTTCAGCCATTTTTGATACGTTTTCAGATGGAAATTCCTCTAATTTGTCATATTTACTTATAGTAGGTAATATCTCGCTATGAATAAAGTCGCGTACGTCACGACGGAATTTCTCTTGTTCGTCTGTAAAGGAGAATTCAAATGGCATTAATAATCACTGCAAATTTAATTAGTTTAAGCGTATCGCATGAAATTTGATGAAAACTAATTAATGAATGGCTTTGAGACAATCAATCTTAGATCGTCATTAGAGTCACATATAGATTTTAATGTTTCTGCGTCTCGAACAGTTTTTTCAATTGGATAATCCTTGATATAGCCATATCCACCGTGCACTAATAATGCCTGTTTTGTATTACGTTGAGCCATTTCAGTTATAGAAATTTTTGCCATAGCAGATTGTCGTAAGATATCTTCATCATTATCTTTCAATCGAGAAACTTTTTCCAACATAGCAAGAGAAGTTTCAATGTCAGTGGATATGTTGGCAAGTTTACTTTGTATTGCTTCAAAGCTGATAATTGGTTTTGAGAATTGTTTGCGTTCATTTGAATATTTTACAGCTTGAGAAAGTGCAGATTCCATCACTCCGGTACTTATTGCACCAATACCTAACCAAGAACTTTCTTGGATTGAATTAATGATTTTATGTGTATTCTCGGGTAAGCCAATAAGATTGGTTTTTGGTACATTACAACTATAAAATGAAACTGGAACTGATTTGTTTCCACGTAGGCCCACGGTGTTGATTGGTTTACCAATAGAGACACCTTGATTACCTTTTTCAATTACAACAAAACCAAGTCCCTTTCCAATATTACAGAGTACGATAAAATAATCGGCTATTTCCCCATTGAAAGCAAATTTTTTATTACCGCTGATTGACAGGCTATCGCCTTCGTCCAGAGCCTCAGTATTAATATTTCGTATGTTTAACGTGCTTCCGTCATCACCAATTAATGCGGTGCCAATTTTTTTGCCAGTGTTGAGATTATTCAACATATCTTCTTTTTGTTCGTTAGAACCATACTTTGTGAGTAATTGAACTGAGAAAACATTCTGAAACATTAAGAGAGCAGACAATGCGGGGGAATATTTTGCAAGTTCTAACATAGCGTGTATAAAAGTAGAGAAATTGGTTTCAGCTCCGTCGAATTCACTGGAACCCAACATTCCATAAAGACCTAACTCAGAAACTTTTTCTAAAATTGAACTGGGTATTTCAGAATTTATTTCTATGTCAGAAGTAATTGGATTAATTTCATTTTCTCCAAAGTCTTTTATTACATCCTTAATCATATCGATTTCTTCGTTTGAAGATGTCAAATTATTCATATTGTATATTCATAGCATAATAATCTTATCCAAGTAAACATTTTATCAGTACGAGATAAAAACACGTGAAAGAAAAAATGCGAATACCAGGTACATACATTCTATTAGGAATAAATTTTCTATTCTTTATAATTTTCAACATGATACTAGGGAGCACGGTATGTGGCGACATACCATGGAGAATGTTTTGTATAAAGAGCGATTACTTGTTTAGATTTGCGCAGGTAAACCAGCTTATATTTGCAGGTGAAAATCTCTATCAATTAATTACGAAGATGTTTGTTCATATTGCTATTCTGCATTTCTTATTAAATATGATTAGTTTATGGTTCTATGGAATAAGATTAGAAAAAAGTTCGAGTGGATTATTTGTAATTCTAGTGTTTTTGATAACAGGTATTTCGACAAGTATAACAAATTTATTTTTAGGAACAATTGTTTCTGCGGGAGCTTCAGGAGCAATTTTTGGAATAGTTACCACATTTACAGTTCTTAATTGGAATAAGAAGAATACAAAAATATTATTTCTAGCTTTCATAATTTTCATACATTCGCCAGTAATACTTGGATCCAGTATAAACTATCTTTCGCATTTTACTGGATTAGCATGTGGAGCAATACTTGGAATATTAAAAATGCAATCAATAGACAAAACTAAGTAATTACTTTTTATTCTACAAAACCGGGTATAAATTATGAACAAGGTATTCCTGATAGGCGCAGCAGGAACCGCATATGGAAAGTCAAATTTGACGGCTAGAGATTTATCAATGCTTGCTTCAAAACATGCAATAGAAAGTTCAGGAATAAAACCTCATGACATTCAAGCGGCATTTGTTGCTAATGCATTTGGTATGGCGGAGAAACAAGGGCATTTAGGTCCGTTGTTAATGAGTAGTTTAGGAATTCCGCATGTTCCATCTTCCACAATAGAAGCTGCTTGTTGCAGTGGCGGATCAGCGTTCAGGGAAGCTTATGTCAATGTTGCTTCGGGTTTTTATGATGTAATGCTTGTAACAGGAACGGAAAAAGTAAGTCATTTAGATACTTTAACAGCTACAACATATTTTGCCTACGGTGGAGATTATTTATTTGAAGGAAACTCTGGTGCATCATTTCCAGGTCTTTATGCGGCGATGGCTAGAGCGCATATGCATGAATATGGCACGACAGAAGAAGAATTGGCGGCAGTAGCTGTAAAAAATCATAATAATGGTATTTTCAATGAAAAAGCACATCTACAAAAGAAAATCACTGTCGATGATGTGTTAAAATCGCCAGTTGTAGCAGACCCATTGAAGTTCTTTGATAGTTGTCCGTTTTCTGATGGCGCAGCTGCGACAATAATCGCCAGTGAAGAATTCATGAATAAAAATGGATTAGAGAAGAAGGTTTCTATCAAGGGTTCAGGGAGATCTGGGGGGTCAGGTTCACTACATACAAGAGATGATTTGTCAAGTTTAGAATCCACCATAAAAGCTTCAAGAGAAGCATTTGGACAAGCTGGCATCAGTGTAAAAGATCTTGATTTCGCTGAAGTGCATGATTGTTTTACCATAGCAGAAATAATTGCCATGGAGGACTTGGGAATATTTGAAAAAGGACAGGCAAGCAAGGCCGTTGTTGAAGGAAGAACAGCGATAAATGGAGAAATTCCTATAAACCCTTCAGGCGGTCTGAAATCAAAGGGCCATCCTGTTGGAGCAACGGGAGTAGGTCAAATTGTGGAGGTTTTCGATCAGTTGACAGGAAACGCTGGCAAGCGTCAAGTAAATGACGCAAGAATTGGACTTACACACAATGTTGGTGCAACTGGTGGAAGTTGTGCAGTGCATATTTTTGAGAGGGAATAATATGTCAGATGAAGCACTGTTTGTAAATGATATAATTGAAGCTACTAGAGATGGAATAATTAAAGCTTATCAATGCACTGAATGTAATGAGATGGGGATATCAGTACAAGCGTTATGCAAACAGTGTGGTAATAATAAATTAAATATCAAAGAGATTAGTAATGTTGGGAAAGTTGTAACCTATACTATTCAAACAGTTGCACCTGACCCTTTTGTAAATGAAGTTCCTTATGCATGGATAATTGTAGAATTAGAAGATAAGATCAGAATAACTGGATGGATACCATTTATTTCGTCAAAAGAACAATTATCCATAGGACAGAAGGTAAAACTTGTCAAATCTTACAAACCTGGAATGGTTTTTGAGAAACTATCTGAATAAGAGTTAAATCGAATACAACATGAGTTGATTATAATGGTATTATTTGTAAAACGTGTGGGCGTAGTAGGCGGAGGAGCAATGGGTAGTCAGATAGCAGACATCATGGCGATAAATGGTAAAGAAGTAATTATAAAAGATGTATCTGAAGAGTACCTGAAAAAAGCACGAGAAAATGTAGAAAAGAACTTGGATGGTCTATTAAAATTTAATTTGACACGTGCAGATAAAGAAATAGAAAGAATTGAAAAGTCTAACCAGATACAGTTGACAGATGAGCAAAAGGCAAAGATCCAAGAGACGTTGAAACCAAAATTTAATGAAGAGATGAAAAAAGAAGCTCTTAGCAGAATACAAACGACTACAGATTACAAGGGATTCAGTGATGTAGATCTAGTAATTGAGGCTGCAGTAGAAAATGTGGATTTGAAGAGAGAAATTTTCAGTGAATTAGATAAAAATACGCGTTCACATGTAGTTCTGGCTACAAATACCTCGTCATTGTCGGTTACAGAGATTGCATCAGCAACCAAGAGACCTGAAAAAGTAGTAGGAATTCATTTTTTTAACCCTCCTGTGACATTGCCATTAGTTGAGGTAATACCTGGTATGGAAACTAGCGAAGAGACAGTAAATGATATAATTGATTTCATGTCCACTGTTAGAAATCATAGATATCCTATGCAACCAATAAAAGTGAAAGAAGTTCCAGGATTTCTTGTCAATAGAATACTCTTTGCAATGATGAATGAAGCATATTCATGTTACGATGAAGGAGTAGCTTCAATGAGAGATATAGACTTGGCAATGAAAGCAGGAGCGGGTATGCCAATGGGTCCGTTTGAATTATCGGATTTAATTGGAATAGATGTGATTTATCACGTGGAAGAAGAAGTAAGAAAGATGGTAGGTGGAAACACTACACGTCAACCATCACAAACGATAAGAAAGCTTTATCATGCTGGACGTCATGGTAAGAAAACTAAGAGAGGGTTCTACGATTACAGGTGATTATATGTCAGAAAATGAATTAGTTAAAATAAGAATAGAAGACGGAATTGGGGTTGTTACAGTTGACAACCCGCCAGTAAATGCGCTGAATTTAGCCGTGTTAGAAAAATTAGACAGTGTAATCGATGATGTGTCAGACAATAATGAGATAGTGGGAATTGTATTAACGGGAGGAGGAAATAATGCATTTTGTGCAGGTGCAGATATAAAATCATTTGCGCAGTTGACCGATCCGAATGATGTGTTGGCGGTAATTGAACTGGGACAAAAGGTTTTCAAGAAGTTAGCAAACATCAGCAAGCCAGTTGTTGCAGCAATTAACGGTGCAGCATACGGCGGAGGAAATGAATTAGCTCTTGCTTGTGATATTAGAATATCTTCTGATAGAGCAAGGTTCTCTCAACCAGAAGTCAACTTAGGATTAATACCTGCTTGGGGCGGAACGCAAAGACTGAGTAGACTAGTGGGTGTATCAAAAGCAAAGGAACTAATATTTACAGGTCAATTTGTTACTGCTCAAGAGGCATATAGAATTGGAATGATAAACAAAGTAGTGCCAGATGGAGAAGAATTACGTGCAGCTTCAGATATAGTTAGACAGATTGCGTCAAGGGCGGCGCCATTAGCCCTCAAAGCTGTGAAAGAGATAATCAATACAGGAAATGAGGAAAGGACACTGGAAGATGGGTTAGATTTAGAGGTAGAAGCGATGAAAGAATTGGTAAAAACTGAGGATATTCAAGAAGGTATAAAGTCTTTCACGGAAAAAAGACAGCCAAAATATAGAGGAAAGTAAGATATTCACAATTCTTAAATTTGTAGAATTTTCATTACTAGTGATCAAGATGGCAGAAATAATTGTAGAAACATTATCTTCATCCAGTGGTGGAGCGATTTTTCAAGTAACAGTAAGAGACGAAACTAGTCAATCGAAGCATAGAGTAAGAATGAGTCATGATTATCATCAAAAATTGGCAAATGGAAAAACACCAGAGGAGTTCATAAAAACTTCTTTTGAGTTCTTATTATCAAAAGAACCTAAAGAATCAATTTTAAGTGAATTCGATTTACCAAAGATATCTACATTCTTTCCAGAATTTGAAGAAGAAATAAAGAAGATGTAATTTAGTCGCCCTTATTTGGCATTCCGTTAATTTCTTCTGCACGATTAGAAACTAGGCTTAAGGCTCTGTCTATGTCAGTATTAGATCCAGAACCATAATAAACGAGTATTCTATCCTCATCAATTAGTACGTAGTCTACGTCGGTAATTGGGTCTCCATTTACAAACATTAAGAATACATTATTCTCATCGGCAGAGGATTCCATTCCATTTACATTAATCGAGTCGAGTGTTATAGAAAGATCGATGGATTCCATGAACCAAGACAAAGGAATATTTATCGCATGGAGATGCATTATGTCTCCTTCTCCTCCATGTATATGCCCATAACCGCTTTTCATTGCATAACGTGTTTGATTTAGATCTAGTGGTTCGCCATCAATGTAAACAAGTATATCAAGATGCTCATGTGTTGAACCCACTGGTCCAATCTGAGGTCCAGATAATATTGAGAACAGTCCGTAGCCGACCAACAAGATAGCAATAACGTAGATAGAATAAGTTCTGACAAATTTAATTTGCTTGGATCGTTTTTTATGTTTCTTACGATCTTGCCTTCGTAAATCTTTTTCACGTTTTTTAAGACGTTTGTCTTCGCTCACAAAGTGAGATTATTATGAAGTATAATATAAACAGATACAATTTGTTGAAGAAAATCTATGAAGGGGGCAGCCTAACATTAAACAGATTATCGGAAACCATGAGATTTTCTTCTGCCATAACTATAAAGTCAATCTGGGATTTCCTTTGAAGTAAATTATTAGAACCAATTGCACTAGCGTTCATAGATACTTCGTATTTTATTGTGACAGTTTCATCTACAGACAATCTTTCTATAATAACTTGCGTATCAGAAATACTTGCAGGTGGACCAAATGATTGTTCTATAAGCACAAGCGAGTACCAATTATTTTTTGGTTCAAAGTTAAGATTAATAACAACATTGTTGACATCAACTTTCCCCAGATTTGCAATACGTAAAGCGAAAACTTCTGTCATAATATTTTGGTCGTCAGTCTGAATAGGACGGTATTCTTTGTTATATTCATCTGCAACTCCATTCAATTCAGCATCAACTGAAACAATTAGACTTACATCGGGTCTTGTGACAGCTGGATAGATGAATGCAGATGTAGATAAGATTACCACAAATGCTGCTGCGAACAAAGCTATTCTAAATGTACTAGTCATGGATTTACACTCATTTAATGAAGTTACTGAGATTTGAGATAATATAATAATTGCCAATCTATGACAATAGTGTCATGAGTTCTTCAAAGGATCGTAGAATGTCTATGATAATCATTTTTGTACTTGCAGGATTAGTTTTTGTAGTTCTAGCAGTACCAGGTATGAACGTGTTACGTCAAGATGATTCCATACAGGACATAGAAGAAAAAGAAGAGCGAGCTGAGAAAGAAAGAATGCCTCCCGAGGAGTTTCATGTAGATGTCATCAGTAAGAGTGTATACAAGCCTGCTATGTTGAATATACGGATGGGAGACACAGTAACGTGGACAAACATTGATTCAGAAGTTCACACAGTATCAAGTGCAAATGTTACTTCGGATGGTGGCGTGTATTTCCATGACACTCTATTGCCAGATGAAATTTACAGTGTCACTTTCGACACTCCTGGAACGTATTTCTATTCTTGTTTGATCAAGTTTCACGGAATGACAGGAATAATTAGAGTTTCCTAATCAATTGAGCTGCTTGCGTTTATAGAATAACACAGATATCATCAATCCTACTATGATGTACATCAGGAAGACCCCTATACTTAGGTTAACTTCAGGAATGAGATTGACAATAGTTTGCGACTGTCCAGGAATAAGAAGGGATGGAATGTCTATGACTGAATCTTTAGGATAAGGAACTTCGAAGATGTATATAATGATTCCAGCAGCGTATGTAAGAGACCACCACGGTTTAATCTCAGCTAGTACCAAGAAATATTCCACTAATCCCACTACTATGAACCAGAGAAAGATGAATGCAATATTCGACATGTTGCTTCGTTTGAATAACGAACTCAGTGCGAATGACGTTGACAGCAATCCTATACTAAACAATGATGCGAAAACGAGTGAAAGAAGTGCGTTTTCTGGTATGGCAGAGTGTTTAGCGTATGAAAAAATTGAAGCTAGTACGTAAAACAGAATGTTGAAAGATATTATCGCTATAGATGCAGCTACGAATTTACCGAAGAGAAAGCTTGTTCTCGATATTGGATTGATAAACAAAGTATATCCTGTTTTGTTTTCGAAATCATTGGTTAGAGAGTCGCCTCCAAACATTATGACGTTAACAAGACTGAGTGTAAGGATAAAGTTCACAAAGATTTGATAGTCATTGACAACGCCGCTGTCGCTGTAGATCTGAGAGATAAACGAATCTAGAAGAAAATTTGTTAGTAGATATATCAGGAGTGGAACAATAGCAGTAAGGATTAAGGCGGCCCGAATCTTACGACTGCGTAGAAACTTAATGAGTTCAAACTTTATCACGTCCTGGAATTGCTTTGTGCGGTTGATTTTAGTGCGTTTCATGGTTATCTGACGGACTCCGTTATGGTTTTTAGATATATTTCCTCGAGATCGTCTGTTTTGAATTCCTTCATGAGGTTCTTCATTGTATCTGAGAAAAGCACTTGGCCCTTGTCGATTATAGCAAGAGTATCACAGATTTCTTCGATTTCACCAATAAGATGCGAACTAAAAAATATTGTTTTTCCCTCTTTTGTCAGGTCTTTGAAGACATTACGAATTTCTACCATTCCGCGCGGGTCAAGACCGAAAGTAGGTTCGTCAAGGAGAAGAATAGGCGGTTCATGGAGTAATGCTTGTGCAATAGCTAGCCTTTGTTTCATTCCTCTAGAGAATGTCCCAATTTTTTTGTCCGACCAGTTGCCCAAGCCAACAAGTTTGAGGAATTTATTTGAGTTTCTTGAGATTTTGTCAGAATTCATTCCTCGCAGTCTTCCGAAATAGTCCAATGTTTCCGAAGGAGTCAGTGATGGATAGAATTCAGCAGATTCCACAACAGCTCCTATCTGTAACAACGCTTCATGTGGTTCTTCTAATGCGTCGATATTGAAGAAATGTGCTTCGCCAGATGTTGGTTTGATCAGAGATGTAAGAATTTTCAACGTTGTGCTTTTTCCAGCTCCGTTAGGTCCTAGAAAAGCAAAAGCTGAGCCTTTAGGAACGTCTAGTGTAAGATTGTCAACGGCGGTTATATCGCCAAAAGTTTTTGTGAGGCATTTGATTGATATCGCATTGCTCATTGTATAGTTTTCTACTAGACAAAGTTATAAATTAGGAGGTCAAAATACTCGATATGGAAACACGAGTAATCGGAATGATTGTTCTTGCAGG
>JAKZTE010000005.1:0-4319 GCA_047517285.1 Nitrososphaerales archaeon
TATTCAATAAAACAAATACATAGTAATGGTTTAATCAAATATCCTTGGGAATATATCAAAGAATCGGGAAAATCAATCAATAAGCAATATGAATTTTTTAATCAAAGATCAGACAATAAGAAGAATATAAAATTAATTTCAGATAATAAAAAAATATGGATTTCAAAGAGTGCAATAATTGTAGATAAAAATAAAACATATTTTGATTCTAGTAATGGACCGGTAATAATTGATAGAAATGCAGTGATTGAGCCATTTACGTACATAAAAGGTCCGGTATATATTGGAAAGGAATCAAAAATAAATGGTGCAAGAATATATTCCAATACTTCAATAGGTAATAATTGCAGTATTGGTGGAGAGGTACAAAATTCAGTAATACATGAATATACCAACAAGTCACATGAAGGATATTTAGGGCATTCCATAATTGGATCTTGGGTAAATCTTGGTGCACGAACTACAAATTCAGATCTAAAGAATACTTATGGAAAAATAAAAATGAATATCGGAAAAAATAGAATACAAAGTAATCAGATCAAATTTGGATGTATGATTGGAGATAATTCAAAAACAGCAATCGGATCTTTAATTTTTACAGGAATAAGAATAGGAGTATGTGGGCAATTATTTGGTCATGTAGCAGAAGACATACCTCCATTTACATTTTATAACAATACCAAAAAGAAGACATTAATCGAATATGACGTCAATAAAGCAATAAAAACACAAGCAAGAATGATGAAAAGAAGGGATATTAAACAGGATAAACATGATAGAAAATTATTACAAGAAATATATAATAATAGCATTGAACAGAGAAAGAAGAATAGGGTAAAAGTAGGGGATATGAAGATTTGAAATATGAAGAAAGATTAAACGAAAAAAGAATCAACGATATAGATAAATCAGGATTATTTGGCCAGTATGAGAAATGGCCAATATATGCAAAAGAAGCGATAGATATATCGCCAAATATACCGCAAAAACGTGAAATCAAGAATATTATTTTTATTGGGATGGGAGGATCTGCCACGTCTGGAGATATAATTCATAATTGGTTAAGAGATGAGTTACCTGTTCCTTTCGAGGTGTTGAAAGACTACAAATTACCAGGGTATGTAGATAATAAAACACTAGTAATTGCAGCGTCAATTTCTGGTGAAACACGTGAAACAATTTCTGCATGTATTGAAGCAAAAACAAAGAAAGATGCGTCGGTTGTATCAATTTCTGCAGGTGGGGCATTAATGAATATTAGTGAGAAATACAACATACCTCACACTAAAGTCGAATTAGCGTTAACACCTAGAGCTAGTTTATTGTATGCATTATTACCAGCAATAAATTTATTAGAAGAAATAGGAATCATTGGTTCAACAAAAAATGAGTTTGCAGATATGATGAATTTATTAAATATGAGAAATAATCAGATAAAGAAGAATATCGCATTTGAGAATAATATTGCAAAACAAATAGCAAGTGATATATTAGAATTATCTACTCCTCCGACTATATATTCAGGACAAACATTATCTGCGCCAGGGTATAGATTTAAAGCGTCATTAAATGAAAATTCAAAAATCAGGGCGCAGCATATTCTATTACCTGAACTTTGTCATAATGAGATACAATCATGGGGAAGGAATAAAGATAATAAAATAACATCTATTTTCTTAAGAGATGATGATGAGAGTTTGGAACAAAGAGAGAGATTTGAATCTTTGAGTCAGATATTAATTAAGATGGATATCAAACCTTTAGAGATTTATACAGAAGGAGAAACAAAACTTGGGCGAATAATTGACTTAATATACTTATTAGATTATGTGTCGCTTTATCTTGCAATACTAAAAGATATAGATCCAACGCCCACTCCAAATATTGATGAGATTAAGAAATTATTAAAAAATAGATTCAAAGAAATAAATTAAATTACGCCGACAAGACTTGCCAATTCTCTTCTAGAAGATTTGCCAAGGATTTCAGCGCATTTTTCTGGAACAAGTGAATTAATGTATATCCCAAAACCATTTTCAAATCCACTGTCATAAGATAATTGAGGGGATATTTCAATGTGCCAATGGATTTCTGAATCAATTTCATTCATAGAATTGTGAAAAACTATGTTATACGAAGGATTATTTAGAACGTTATCTAAACCACCCAGAGTAGAACGAAGGATTTGAGCAAGATCTTCCAATTCATTATTATCAATCGATGTAAACGAATATTGATGTGATTTAGGATATATCCAGAATTCAAATGGATGTGATGAATTCCAAGGACAAAAAGCAAGAAAACTGACAGTAGAAAGTATTTGCCTAGGACCGCCTGTTTCAGAATTTATGATTCTGCAGATAGGGCATATACCTAAATCGAAAATTGATTTTCTAGATAACTCAATCTCATTTTTTAATTTAGGGGAGATAATTGGAAGATTAGTTATTTCAAAACCATTATGTATAGGATTGCCGCCAGATAAAACTCCGGAATTAACGAAAATTTGAATATTTTTCAGATCGTCAGAAATCATTTTTTTATTAATAGTTTGAACTTCCAATAGTAATTTCTGCATTTTACTTACTGAAAGTTTACTCAAATTCTTATGACTGATATCTGAAACAAGGAATCGTTTCATTAAATTTTGATCTAAAGATAAATTATTCGTATCAAATTCATTGAATTTTTCAAATTTAATAGATTCATCAGCTATAGTTTTTAGATTTTTGTTGGATTTATCAACATTCTTACATAATGGACAGGGTTTTTCGGATTTATCTGATTTATTATCATCTACAATAGACAATGAATTAATGTCTAGATTAGAATTCATAAACACGTATTCTTCCAAGAAATAGTCTTTTCGAAGTTGCTTCAAATACAAATTTAATCAGGAGGTTGTTATTATTTAGGTTTTTAATTAATAAGACATTTATACTGGGAATTAAATCCAAAAGATTATGACATGGTTTTTTGTAAGACATGGGCAATCAATTTACAATTTAGAGAATAAATTTACAGGTTGGCACGATCCATCGCTATCAGAATTAGGGAAAAAGCAGGCATTAGAAACTGCGAAAAAGTTATCGGAATATGACATAGATGTGATTTATTCTAGTGTTTTATCACGTTCAAAGGAGACTGCAGAGATAATTATTAGAAATCATCCAGGATCTACCAAAGCCATAATATCAGATCGATCATTAAATGAAAGAAATTATGGGAATTGGTCAGGAAAGAATAAAGAAGAAGTGAAAAATGAGATAGGTGAAGATATGTTTCTTAAAGTAAGAAGAGGTTGGGACACTCCGCCAGAAAATGGTGAATCCTTAGAGGATACAGCTAACAGAGTAGAACAATGGGTTGAGAAATTAAAAAAATTACACGATAAAAATAAGAATGTATTAATTGTTTCTCATGGAAATACTATTAGAGCGATATCCGTAATATTGGGAATCAATACAAAAGAGAATATTCATGAATTTGAATTGAAGACTGGAGAGATATTCATTGTTGAGAGATAAGATTTCCGCCTTCAGAATTAAATAAATCTTCAATATTTTCTTCTTCTCTAATTATGTGAATACTTTGATCGCGTTTTCTTAAAAGAATAGAGGGTTTAGTATGACAATGAAATGGCATATTAAATACAATAGAATATGCGCCAACATTTCTGAATACTACTAAATCGCCAATTTCAGCAGACGGGTATTTCATATCAGAAGGAATCTGAAAAGTATCAAGAGTATCGCACAGTCGCCCGCCAATTTGAATATTTTCATAATGAAGTGTTTCAGACTCAGTAATTATATCAATAGGATATTCTTGTTTCATCAATGCAGAATCAAGAAGTAAATTGTAGCCTGCGTCAACTATGTGGAATTTTCCTTCAGGGTATGTTTTAGAGTTAACAATTTTTGAAATAAGAATAGCTGATTCAGCAGAAAGATAACGACCACTTTCAACAATTAGAGTTGGAGAAAGATTAAATGATTTTATAAATATATTTAATTTATCGGTTATTAATTTTCCAATATCATCAGGAGATGGAACAGGTTGAATATATTTTACGGGAGTTCCTCCACCGATATCAAGAATAGGAAGTGAAAAGCCATCAATATTTGATTGTAATTTAGTAATTAAAGATGCAAGTATATCAATTGTTTTAACAAAACAAGATGGATCACTAATCTGTGAACCTAAATGAAAATGAATACCGTAGAATTCAAGTGTATCTGAATCATATATTTTATTTATGATATAAAAAGCGTCATCGTTTGATAAATTATTAACAGGTACGCCAAATTTACCCATGC
>JAKZTE010000006.1:0-11000 GCA_047517285.1 Nitrososphaerales archaeon
CGTCTTGATTTCTTTCGATTAGATTGTAGTAATTTTCACGGGCATAATTATAATCAATGTCATCATGTTTAACATCACTATCAGAATTTGGTTTAATTCTTGATGCAGGCTCCGGCTTTATTTCCGGAGTTGGAACTAAACGTGTAATTTCTAATATTTCATCTATACGATCATCTACTGTCATCTTTCTTCTCCTTATCAGGTTCTACATCATCATACCAAGACTGGCCCTGTTCGTTTAAACAATCATTGGCTAGAGGAGTAATAATATTATGTATTTCTAGAGGTGATTTTTCTAAAAATTGTGTAGGGTTATGTTTTTCCCTAACCTTATCACATATACAAAAACATTGTTTAGATACATCTATTTCAGTTAATTTTTGGCTGTGTCTTTTATATTTTGTACCAGCTAAAAACTGAATAGCTTCATAACAAGACTTAAATAACAATAAGATATCTTCAGTTTTATATACTTCCTTTTGACTTCTTGGAACTATTTCATGTACTACTTGTTGATTCGGATGTGTGTCTGCCAATGCCTCTGTAAAAGAAGCCAACATTAAAATTACTAAAAGAATCCGAAAAAACATTCTACAGATTCACATCTAATCCAGTTGTCAAATTCACATCTATATTGTCATTAAAATGTTCAAAAGTTTGTGTATAACCAAAATCATCATTTGCGGTGACATCTCCTGGTCCGGGTGTAACTGTTAATCTTGATTTAATTCCCGCTGCTCCTGTTCCTGCTGAACTAGTTTCTGTTATGAATTTCATTATTCCTGTTGCCTCAGGTGAACCCGCATCCGCATCTAAAAGTAAATAGTTAACTGAAAAATCTGTGCTATCTTCTAAAATAATATATTCTGGAACTTCTGCTTCTTCTGTAGGCATTCTAAGATTCACAATCACACTTTTGGTAACTGATCCCGACTTAATATCTGGATAGATATATCCTTTTAGTACAAAAGTAAATGACCATATAATCTCTCTCCTTAAAGAGAGTTCACCTTCGTATGAATCTTCAACTGTAGTACTATTTAATACTATAGAAAGATCAGGCTTAACATTCATAGACGGAACTAGATTCACACTAACTGTAAACTCTGGAGTAAAAAAAGGAACAATCTGTTCAAAAATTTGTGCGCCGTCTTCTGAACTGTCCACCATTGCAGTCAAAACAAAATCAAAATTATAAGGTACAGGATTAAATTGTTTCATAAGTGTACTTGTAGACGCGGCAGTATTGGCCGCATACACTTGACCCATTGTATTTAATTTTCTAACTCCATCATAAGTAATTCCGTTCATAATAAAACCCATTCTTGGAAGACTAGCTGCAACTCCTCCATCGGCCTGAACTGCTCTCATTCGAAGAATTAATTTGTCTTTGGCTTCGTATGAAATAGGAACTTTGATCTGTTCTGTTATAACACCAGCTGAATTTCTCCTTTGAATGTTTATATCATTAAAAAGTGTACCAAAAATTGCCACATATTTTCTAATAGTTTCATGATAATAAGTTGTTCCTAACATTATAGACTCCCGAATGGATTACCTTCGGTGAAATCAATAATAGCATCTGCCGCGGCTTCTATTTCTACATTACTTGCAGTCTCTTGTGTATCTGCGGCCGATGATTGAGCATCAAAAGAAGTAATAGAATAAGATGCACTAGAACTGTCACCAACAATATTTACAACTCCAGAAAAGTTACCTGTCATGTTTATGAGATTTAATAGTTTATCAGTTGCATTCCAACTGGCCACCTCTCCTTTGACTGTAGCAGCGGCGAGTGATGCCCCCTGATAGACTTGCTCACCAACAGTATAGTTACCACTACCCGTATTCATTGTAAAATCAATCGAATAAGATTGTGCTCGTTCAATTGCATCTATATCTTCAATACCAGTATTAAGTGATTGATCAGAATAAAAGAACATCTCACATAGAAGATCATAAGTCTGTAATCCACCAGTTTGATAAAATATAGTTTCATCTTCTACAAACATTACTTGAAATAATGCTCCAGTAAGAGGAAAATAAATCAAATCTCCCCCTGCCGGTGCGGTAGCCCTTCCCTCACCCTGAACATTCAATTCCGCCCATCTGCGTCTTGCGACAGTAAAGGTAATTTGATCTTTTATTTGTATTCCAAACTTAGAAATGAAATCACCCTCACCCTCAAATCCGTCTATGGATTTAATATACATTTCAATTGTATGAGCACTATTATAAGATGCAGTATTGTCCTCACCCATTAATGTATCTTCATCATTCAATGTTCTTGGACAATAATATACATCTGTTCCAAAAGTCTGTATTGCCTCAATATTCAAATTTTCTATTAATCTTTGCTCTGGTGTATTTGTACCATGCAGATTAAAATACTGATTTGTCGCCATTTATTATCCTATTAGATGATCGATTGGTAGTTCATACCGTAGTGACATTTCTGTTTGAATGGTTTCAAGTTCTGTAGTTGCATCATCATAAAGTTGTCTTCCATTCATTGTTACTCCACCCGGCAATTGCATTCCCTCAAACTTTGTAAGATTTTGACCCCATTGTTTTTTCATCAATGCGGTATTATATCTTTTGAGAAACATATCACCCCAAATATCGGTATACGTGGCCGGATCAAGAATTTTATCTACTTCAACAACAATAAAATCATCTATGTCGGCATCTGATCCCCATGAAATATCAAGATATAGTTTGTCTGCATGTCGATTATATCTAAATGATGGCTGACCTGTAAACATTTCATTAATCAACGCTAAATATTCTTGTGCAATTTCAAAACTTGCTAAACCACCGCTTCCCAATGAATGCATTTCAGATAGTGCAAATTGATATTTAGAGGAAAACATGGAATTAGTTCTAGAATTATCAGAAAAAGGAATAATTCTTCGAACTCCAATAATTGCTTCGGCTATCGATATGTATTTGTTATCAAAGTCACCTATTGCGGTTGCAGTAGATGCATGAGTTGTTGCGGTTGCTGAACTTGTATTACCTGTAATAGTTTCGCCAGTAGAGAATGTTGTAGTAGTATTTGCATAAAACGTATTACCATCCCCTCCCGATTTAACTTCTGGGCCTTTATATCTTAAAGTAGTATTAGCACTATGATATGCGTGTACTGTTGCTTGAACACCACTTGTTCCACCAGTAATTATTTCACCATTTGAAAAAGTTCCAGTTGGAGCTCCCGCTAGTTTGAGAGTAGAGCCTGATATTTGATGTTTTAGAAATGTATTTTCGGTTGCATCAAAATGATATTCTTGGTAAAATTGGAGAGAATCATCGATACAATCTTCTACTTGGTCATCATCAATATTCAATTCTACTACTGGCCATCCAAGTTTCCGTTTACAATAATCTTTAAAAGTTGTTCTAGTAGTTGGTTGTGTCATTTCGTTGCCTCTGCAGATATCGTTATAATTCCTTCGGCCAATCTTTCTACTATTGTACCACCCGATTGTGTATATTCAACATCGTAAACATAATTTCCAGGGGAAAGAGCTGCAGTCTGTGTCGCAGTCAATGAGATTGTTACATTTGATCCTGCAACGGCGGTAGTTATAGTAGTAACATTATTTGATGAATAGTAAGATTGACGCATCTTTGCGGCACAAGTGCCTGTAGAAATAGTGACATTCTGGCTAACAGAATTTTGTGCGTAGATTACTTTTTCAAACGTGCAACCTTGATCTAATGCAATGTTAACAGTTTGTTTTTGGAGGGTCAATGCCACAATCTTCTCCTTTTAAAATAGTATAGTGTTGATATAGTTGTTTCTATACTATTTATATGAAAAGGAAATCTGTAGCTATTTTGTAACTCTATAATTTCCTATAACTAAAACATCTATATTTGTACCCATAAAAGTTTTTATTGCGTCTTCAGGAGACTCTACTATAGGTTCACCATCAACATTAAATGATGTATTTAATAATATAGGAACATTAGTTTTTTTGTTCCACTCGGTCAATAACTGAAAAATCGGTTTGTTTAATTCTTCAGTTACAGTTTGTATTCTAGCCGAACCGTCTACATGGATTACTGCCGGTACTTGACCTTCTTTCTCTGACAAAATTTGAGCATTAAACAACATATATGGTGAAGAATTTTTTGGAATATCAAACCAATCGTGTATATATTCTTCTAACATGATTGGTGCATAAGGCCTCCACCCCTCCCTATGTTTCACTCTTTCATTAATATAGTCTTTATTGTCTTTAATAATTGGATTAGCTAATATAGATCTATTTCCCAAAGCTCTTGGACCAAATTCACTTTTGCCTTGAAACCATCCGATTATTTTGTTTTCCAATAAATCTTCAACAATAAGTTGACACAATTTATTAAAATCTTCGTAATATGTGTAATTCATTATCAGTTCACTTGAGGTAATGTTTCTCCCATGACATTTCGTGGAGAAATGACAGGCCGATTGTCATGCATAGGTTGCATCTGTGCTGGTTCAAAATTCCAAAATATAACTTGAGAAAGTCTCTTTATATCTATTAATTCTTTAATATCAAACAATGCTGAATGAAACATTCCGCCCATATAAGATACCATTTGATTATATTTGCCAGTAGACTCCCACAACAATTCCCACTCATCATTATTCGCGAAAATACATTCATCATACTTTAATTCAACAGGCGCGTTTTCTAGTACTTCTTTTTTCATCCGCATTGTTGAGTTATCAATGGGTGCTCCACCTTTTTTCTCACAATCAGTTATCCAATCCGACTGTAAATCATCTTGAGGATAACCAACTAAATCAGATTTTATGTGTCTGTATATGCCTGTACCATTAGTTTCTAATTCATCATCTTTATTTAAATAAAGTATAGAAGTAATGAGGGAAGGATCTGAATGTGGAATATAAGATTCTTTTCTTTGAGTCCCCGTCACGCCATGTTCTTTATCATTGTGAATAATATTTACACAAAACTGATTATTATTAGTTGCTGTGTCGTATGTTATCATATCCGTCATTTCTAATTTATGTAATAATAACATAGCTAATGTATTTAAAAAATTCTCGTTTCCTATAAAATTATCAATCGTTATTCTATTACCATAATATTTTTCATAATTACAGTTTGCAAGTGGTACAGGTAATGTATTTACGAAATCGGATATTCTGTCTGGGTCTTTATATACATCATCTATAATAACAACTGGATATTTCCCCCCACGAAAACCCCCACCATGAGGATCATCCCCACCAATCATTTCAACGCGAACTTTCATTTTTGAACCTAATTCGAACATTGATTCATTATCGTAAAATTCCATTTTATTCCTTATAATTTTCTAAACAAGTTTTTATATATTCATCACTATATGAACCACCTAAACATCCTTGATTCAATGGTAATACTAAATCTTCTTCCATCCGTGTAGCGGCCCATGCAGCTGCCCCAAAACTTAGGCCGTCATCATTAGGAGCAGTATTCACATGAACATCTTCATATATACCTTCAGAAATAATTTTAGAATTGGCTAATATATTTAATGCACATCCTCCACCAAGACATAATTTTTTAGTTTTAATTTCTTCAGGAATATTTTTAAGATATAATAACAAATATTTTTCAAAATTATATTGTAGCCAATCTGCCAAATCTTCTGGTAAATAATCTTTACTATTTTGTATTATGTGTAGTTTAGTTTCCTTATCAACCTTAATAACAGGAAAATCATCTTCAAAAATCAACTCATAGATATCTGGAGCATCTATATTTTCATGATTACCGTATGCCGACAACCCCATAATTTTACCTGGATAGGTTTCTCGTAATTTTGGATTGTCATATATATCATCTTCAATATTACTTTTATAATTAGTTATATC
This sequence comes from Nitrososphaerales archaeon, assembly GCA_047517285.1. Classification (GTDB taxonomy): domain Archaea; phylum Thermoproteota; class Nitrososphaeria; order Nitrososphaerales; family UBA57; genus UBA57. The sequence goes on from JAKZTE010000006.1 coordinate 5,879, forward strand.
AACAAAATCGGAGAACGAATGAAGGTTCAGTACTTTCTTCATAATTTGGGTATAATTTTCGGTAACTTGATCTACATCCTCTTCAGATGGAATTACCCCATTTACTTTCATCTCATATATCATTATAGAGTATTCTGAATAGACTCCTCCAAATGAATTTGTTCCCTCTTCGTTTATGTAAGTATTGTTAATATTAGTAAGTGATTTATCTTTACGTGAAGCATTATAGAAAGAAGTATTATTTAACTTAGGAGCATCCCATTGTTGGTCTGGATGAAAATCACCGGCTCCATCAAATGTAAAAACATTAGCTTCTTCAAATCCTGATGTTAAGAAAGAAGCTGCGGCGTGGGCTATATGATGATCAACAGTTATTATACGTGCATTGGGAAATAAGTTTTTTAAAGTTGTTGTTAAATATCCACGCAACTTCAATGAATAACACAATAATACCGCCCCCGCAACGTATGCTACCACATCAACATCCTCATTTGTTAAATTATTCTCTGTCAGAATTTTTTCTATAGCATTTTCAGGATAACGCCCATCATATTTAATTCTTGTCAGTCGTTCTTCAGATAAAGCATTCTTTAATTCACCATCAACAAATAACGTAGCGCCTGATCCATGAACCCAATAATCCACATCATTAATCATGCTCCAATTACCATCCCACCCAATAGCTCCCGCTATTCCTAATATATTCACAAATTATCTCCAAGAGGGGCCGTATGACCATCCATTAACTGCATATCTAATTCCGCTTGTTACATCAAGTACACGGTGTTTTAAAAAAGACGGAAACATTATCATTGATCCCTGTTTACGACCATCATAATCAAGTTCGCCATGTAGAGGATCAAATTCTACCTTACCACCCTCAAAATCTTTATCTCCGTCACTAATTACAACAACTTGAGTAAGTTTTCTTATAAGATTTAGAGTTGGTTGTGTCCACACATCATCAGTATGCCAATCAAAATGTGGCAATGTACCAGCAGGGGCTTCAGATGGAGCGTATTTTATAACTTGTATATCAGCAAAATCGTCAGGAGTATCAACGCCTTTATATATACTTTTATTGACCGATTTCAAATATGTGTTCATAATAACTTTTAAAGATTGCAATGCAGGTGTCGCAGCCTGAGATCTCTCGACGCTTTCTCCATTCATTGCAGTATCATTAATAAAACAATTTCTTTTGTCATGATATGTTTGACTATTCAGTAGAGCTGGCATCCATTCTAAAGTCTCGCAATCTTTTATTATTTGTTTACACAAATCTATTGGTACAGCTTCCATATTTTCGTAAAAATATTGTTTCATTTTTTGCCTAAGTTACTCTGTTAAATCTTTCTTCTGCATCAATTTCATTTATTGAACTGTCATAATCTGGAACACCAAATGTTCTTTCACATTCATGACAATCATAACATTGTGATTTACAATTTAAAAGTATTCTATTCAATCTTTTACCCTTTTCAGATAACCAAATCTCATCCTGTAAATGCATATCATGAAATTTTTGATATCTGTCAACTGTTAAGTTTGCTTCTTCACTTGTTGGTACAAGCACTAACCATTGATCAAAAGGAACAGCATTAGTTTCATAAACATCACTAAATGATGATGAGGTTAAAGTACCAAACTGTCTCATCAATTTTACATTCTGATTTTTAATATCCTCCTCTGAATAGGTATTGTATAGCCGACCATCAAATCTACCAGAAGTTTTTAATATATCTACTCCACCCACTTTCTTATCCAAATACTGATCCAACATTTCTTTATCAGTAGTAACCATGTCAATACCATTTCTTGGTAATTTATCCATTTCATCAGATTTCCAATTATTACATGAAAGAGATGAAAGAGCATTATCACCACCCCAATAGTTTGCACCTATAACTGTTGATGCCATGTCATGTTCTAATTTAAAAGGACATCTATATAAACACCCTTCTGATACGAGAAGTGAAGTTTTTATTGGTCTTGGTTGTCTTTGTACTAATTTATTTATGCGCCGTAACTCTTTGATGTTTCTATTTAATGAACGATCAAGAAGTATTGTGTTATATCCAATTCCTATTGTATCGGCTACTTGTTGTCCATCAGATATTATATGATTTACAGTATTCTTCCACTTCATCTTAGGACATCGATTTTGTAATTTCATTGTCCTCATCAAATGTTTGGAAGAGATAGTACAACTTCTTAATCCTTTATCATAATATCCCCCAATCCATTCTACAAACTCATCTTGTAATGCTTGGTCTAAAATTAATTCATCCGGCCAAACTGTTTGATTTATTGTAAGAGAAACTTCAACTCCAAATTCCTCTTGTATACGGAGAAGATTATCTATGTGTTCATCAGTTGCTTCCTGTCCCATAGCATTACCAAGAAACTTACGTTGTCTCCTATACGTATAATAAAAGTTTTTGCCAAAGTATATATCTTCTATTTCATCCAAAATAGATTTTGGAGTATTCTTAAAAATTAGATAATAATGATTTGGACAATTTTCCATATCTTTTTCAGGATGTGCAATCGAAAATCTTTTTGTAAAATCCATTATTCTCCTTGAATATAATTCATATATGTTTCAATAGGTAAAATAGTAGGGGCGCCTTTTAACCAATTATCTTTTTCTTGTTGTATTTTAGGATCATCTGTACGCCAAACGATATTGTTATTTAAAAATTCGTATAAGATTATATGATTCCATCTAAGATCGTTGTCATCGACCATGTGAATTAGTTCTTGAGTAAACTGTGTAGTTACATCAGCAAAATATATATTTTGAATAATACGATAATTTTCTCTTTCCTTTTGTCTCTTATAATCTACTGCATGATGAAACTGTCCATTGAACATAATAAAAGTATTGGGCTCCCCATCTGTATGATATACTTCAGTATAATATTTATCTAAATAATTTTCATAATCTTGAGAGGTTTCAGGTTTTCCACTAGGAACACTAGTTAAGTTTGGTAACTCCTCTCCGTTATATTGATAAAATGATGTTCCACATCCGCCAGACAAATAAATTTGGCCGTTTACAAAATCGTCGCGATGTGGGGGAACACAATTATTAGTTTCTTGTTCAGCTTTTTCGAATATTTCAGGAGTTATTATAGTAAATATTCCTAAAGAATCTAAGTTATTAGTGGTAGGCGGAAAAGGCATTGCCGTTTCCCTTACAATCTTCCTACCTACTTGAGTAGAAATATACTCTAACATACAATCATCAATATTAGCAATAGGAGCAAACGCTCTTATTATATTTTGCATTTGAATTATACTTTTATGATCAGTATAATTACAAGATTCTACGTATGTAAGAACATCAACTATATTTTCATAATAATTTTCTACTTCAACAATCCAATTATCATTATCAAAATATTCAATATAAAGATCTTCTTCTGTATAAGAAGTTTTAAATATTTCAGAAAGATCATGTATTGTAATCATACGTTTTCCATTGTATCAAAAATTATATCGGGCGAAATATCATTACACATATCATTACTACATGATAAATTTATTTGAAAATCGTACCCTATCCTTTTGTGATTTTGTTGAGTTTCATTCCACAATACAATAACTTTGTTGTTGTTAGTAGTAGCCGCTAAATGCATCAATGCGGAATCTATACATATTATAAATTTAGCCCCAGCTATCAAAGGTATTATATCTAACACCCCTTCTTCATCTTTTGATGTATATGTTATTGCTGCAGAAGGTTTATATTGATCATCACGCCGTAAACATATAACATCCAATTTCAAATTATTTTTAATTTTATGAACTAATTTTTCAGCCAAATCTGGTCGATAATCTCGTTTACCTATATTGTTTTTGTTATCACCAAAATTTGCATCATAATAATTGGGGGCTCCTGAAAACTGTACAATACAATAATCATTTAATAACTCACTACTTAGATATTTATGCGCCTGGCCGATATCCAAATTATGATTCAAGTAAGGTTTATTTATAACATTTTCGATTCCATAAGCTTGAGCCCAACTTTCTAATACATGTTTATCTTTATATTTCAAGAAGTCAGAAAAATATGGTTCATGATAAATTATATCATCATATATTGTTAATTGTTCATTAAATGGAAAATCTCTTAAAGGTTCTATGTGATCTATATTTTTATTATTATAAAATACAAAAGGCCAGGGAGTCATCACAGAAATATTTCCCCCACATTTGACATTTAATTGTTCTATAAGTGATGTCCATATTATATTTTTCCCTAGTCCACCAACAACAACAAATAAATTTTTCATTTCATAATTTCTAATATCTTATCAAACACCTCATTGGCCGGAGTATCAATACACAGCTCAGTATCACAGAGAATATTTTTTTGAAATCTATAACCAATTCTATTAGGTGTGGTTTGATTTGTATTCCAAAGAACAACTGTGGGTTTATCTTTTACACAGGCGGCAAAGTGCATTAGAGCGGAATCTATACATATCACAAATTTTGCTTTTACTACTAAGGGTAAGATTGCTAATACCCCTGATTCAATTTTAGATCTAAATGTTATAGTACCTGATGGTCTAGGTTCATGTTCATATCTAAAACAAACACAATCTAAATTAAATTCATTTTTTATTTTATTATTTAATCTTTCTACTAAATCTGGTCTATAATCTCTTGGACAAAGCTGGTTTTCACCTTGTCTCCCCATTCCACCAGTAAATTGTATTATATAATAAGAATTTTTTAATTTTTCACTTAATTCAAAACTTTCGTTTCCTGTTATCCGTAATCCGGAAAATACACCGACTGGTGGATCTAATCTTGGGCGTGGTGGTACTCTTTCTATACCATAAGCATCTGCCCAATTATCAAGCATGTGTTGATCTCTTTCTTTTAAATAATCTGATAGATAAGGTTCATGATATATGATTTTATCATATATTTCTAATTGGGGGAAATATCTAAAATCTAAAAGAGGTTCATGATTCTCTATTAGATTGTGTTTTTCAAAAAGGAAAGGCCATGGCGACATTACAGAGATTTTGTCAATTCCATCTTTCTTACAAAGACTAGGAATTAAAGAAGTCCAAAGTAAGGCCTTCCCCAATCCTCCCAT
>JAKZTE010000007.1:0-12481 GCA_047517285.1 Nitrososphaerales archaeon
AAGTTGGGCACTATTTGCTGCCGTGATCCACTTGGCTGTAAACCTCTCTATATTGGTAAAAAAGATAATTCTATTTCAATATCTACACAAAAATCCATCTTACTCGATTCTAATTTCCAGGTTGAAGATTTTATCCCGGGGACTGCTATTATATTGGAAAATAATACTTTAATAAATTCTCGAAATCTCTCCAATCCGAATAATTACTCTAATTACGACGCAGATATCCTGTTGAATCTTTTGAGAACATCGATATCTTCTCGAATAGGCAATAAGAAAAGTATCGGCGTCTCATTTTCTGGAGGAATTGATAGTTCAATTCTGATTTCTATAGCAAATGAATTCACTGAAATCAAGGCCTTTAACGTAAGAATGAAGGATTCACATGACTTTGAAAACGCAAAAAAACTCGCTAATCTGCTCGGAATTGATCTTATTGAAATTGAACCAAATAAAGATAATATTCCTGACGATATCCCCAATATTATTTCTCTTGCTGAAATTACCCGGCCTATGGACGTGAGCATTGCATTGGGTTTTTACTATGTGGCAAAAACGGCTAAAGAACATAATACGTCTACTCTTTTTGTTGGTCAACTTGCCGATGAATTATTTGGCGGCTATGCTAGATATATTCGAACTCTTTCGGAAGAAAGTCCAAAATTTGTAGCAGATATGATGAATTCTGACGTACATAGTGCATATACTAAAAACTTTGAACGAGATGAGAAAATTACATCGCCTTTTGTTGATTTATTTGTTCCTTATGCTTCTTTACCTATAGTTAATTTTGCATTAAACTGCCCAATAGAATATAAAATCGATGCTGCAAACGACATAAGAAAATTGATACTTCGTTCTGTTGCTAAAAAATTAAAACTTCCTGATGAGATAATATACCAAACTAAGAAAGCAATTCATTTCAGTTCTGGCATTGATAAGGTTGTTAAGAAAGCATTAAAAAATAATTAAATATCTAGTATCATTGTGGCTTTCCATCCGCTATCTTCTTTTGTTAAACTAAATTTGTGTAGTGTTACCGCTTTTACATCTGCACATAGCTCGTGTTTTTTATAATCAATATGTTCCCCTTTTGCTATTGCATACAACTCATATTTCTCATCTAATTCCTTAATATTAATATTGAATTCACTAAATATTAGTTGATTTGCATCTTTTTCTATTACTAATTGTTCTAAAAATTCAAATAATAACATATCTATCTCCTTTGATTCAACTTTGAATTCTATTTTCTTCTTAATATTTATACTTTCTAAATTGTCAACCATGGTATTTGTTAATGCTTTTCCTGAATCAATAAAAATTCCTTCTAATGAATCTGAATAAACCTCTATTGCTGCATCGGCTATTGATATGTCGTCTTTATATATATACGGCAATATTATCCCTTGACATTGCCTATAGGGATTAACCTTACTACACGTTTTGAGATTTTTGCATTTACTGTTGCATCTACTACATCATCAATATTTTTATACGCATCTCCAGCTTCTTCTGCAAGTCCTGTATATGAAACCGATTTAACATAAATCCCCCTTTTTAACATATCTTTATACAATGTCTCTCCTCTAAACATTCTCTTTGCTTTAGTTCTACTCATAATTCTTCCACTTCCATGTGCAGTGCTGGCAAATGTTTCTTTATGCGCTTCTTTTGTTCCCAATAAAAGATATGACCCTGTTTCCATACTTCCTCCAATAATTACAGGTTGACCTATATTCCTATATTTTAATGGAATTTCTGATCTTCCAGGACCAAATGCACGTGTTGCTCCTTTTCTATGAATTATCATCTTTCTATTCTTTCCATCAACTTCATGCTCCTCAACTTTTGCTGTGTTATGAGCTACATCATAAACCATTGATAGACCTAATTTCTCCGGTTCAGTTTTGAATACTGTTGAAAACACCTCCCTAATTCTGTGTAAAATAGTTTGTCTATTTACAAATGACATATTTATTGCACATTGCATGGCGGAAAAATAGTCTTGACCTTCTTGTGATTGAAATGGCGCGCATGCAAGTTCTCTATCTAAAATTTTTATATTATATTTACTTTCCATTACCCCGAGAAATTTTTTTAAATAATCTGTCGCAACTTGATGACCAAATCCTCTACTTCCACAATGGAACATGATTACTACTTGATTTGGAAATATTCCTACTGTCTTTGCGGCTTTTTCATCAAATATGTATTCTGGTTTTACTACTTGTATCTCAAGATAATGATTCCCTGATCCTAGTGTTCCTATCTGTCTTAATCCTCTTTTTATTGCCACATCACTGACCTTTTCTGCACTGGCACCTTTCATTATGCCACTTTCTTCTGTATTTTCTAGATCTTCTTCCCAACCATATCCATTTTCCACACACCATGTAGATCCCATCTCTGTTATGTCTCTGAACTCTGATTTGTTAATTTTTACAAACCCTGCTCCTCCTACTCCTGCAGGAACTTTGTTAAATAATTGATCAACAAGTTCTCTAAGTTTTGGTTTAACATCATTGTATGTTAAATTTGTTAAAACTAATCTCATTCCACAATTAATATCGAATCCTATTCCACCGGGAGAAATTACACCTTCTTTCAAATCCATCGCTGCCACTCCTCCTATAGGAAAACCATATCCGCTATGCGCATCAGGCATTGTGTATGCATAATTAATTATTCCCGGTAAAGTTGCTACATTGGTGATTTGATCAATGACTTGGTGGTCCATTAATTTTAATAATTGTTTTGTTGCATAAATTCGAACAGGGACGTTCATACCTTGTTTGTAACTGGCAGGTATCTCCCAAATCGTATCTGATTTCTTTTTCACTATATTAATAATGTCATTCATGTTCTTTCTATTTTAATTTATTAAAATGCTATTTAATTATATCATAATGGACAATAATCATCTTATTATTCAAATAAATGTAAAAACTGGCCTTCAAGATAATTATCTAAAATTCGAAGACGGACAAATCATTCTTGGTATAAAATCCCTTCCGCTGAAGAATAAAGCAAATCTTGAAGTAATAAAAATACTTTCTAAACTTTTTAGTGTAGATGATATTGATATTATAATCATTCAGGGTATGTCGAATAATATCAAAACTATAAAAATTATTAATCCTAAATTTATTCCTAATGAAATACTGTAGTTGTTAATTAATATATTGAGAACTATTATCTCTGTTAGAGTATTCTATTCCTTCTGTCTTTGATTTCATGCCTTCTACTTGATTCATTAATTCATTTGATTCATTTATTTTATTTGTTAATTTTTCTAGATTTATATCCATCTTTAATATTTTATCCAATGATTCTAAAATAACTCTTGCTGAATTGTGGTCAATCGTATATCCTGATGTCTCACCTAATAATGAATATCCTTCTATGCCTCTCATTTTTGCAGTTCCAATTAATATCCCATTCATTCCGGTTATCATTCCTTGATTCATGATGTTGATTCCATATTTATTCAATGTTTTAACATATTTCTTTTTTGTTGCCGCTCCAAAAACTCTTGGTTCCTTCACAAATTCTCCTGTTATATACGCTGCCAGCGTAAATATTTTTTTTATACCTAAATTTTGCGCATATTCTAGAATTTTTTCTGCAATAATATAGTTTCCACGTTCAGTGATTGGCTGTGTATCACCTGTTAAAATTAATATATCATTCTTTGGTTTTTTTGTTTCTATATGATAAATCGTATTCGACATATTTTCTATTATTCCATTGTTTGTAGATATTTGCGGTGGAAATAAATCACTTTGTATTTCACATATTGTAGTCGTTTCATATTCATTTAACAGATGATCTACTGCCAATTTTCCTACATATCCACTACCGGGTATTCCACAAATTAATACTGGATTGATGAATTCTCTCTTTTTTAATGTTTTTATTCTAATATCCATTTAACGATTATTTCTTTGGTCTGATTTATTAAGAACTTTTCTGACATTATTATTGTGTCAATTAAATCTGTTCAAGAAGTATCTACATTCGTTCGCATGCCTAAACCTAAGCAGAAAGAGTTTTGGGACAACCGACGTATAGAACATCTTCGTGAATTAGCTACTACCGGAAAAGCCGCATATTTATGGGAGAACCATTCAGATAGTTCTCGAATATTGGACCGTCTTGCTTTTTCTGCTATAGATCCACAGAAATCTAACGATGAATTTAAGAAAATCCATAATGATTCATCTTTGATCAAAAATATCGATACTACTACAAAATTGGCATATGGAAGAATTGGTTTGTCTGCTCCGTTATATTTAGGAGATATGTCATTTGGAGCATTGAGTGGAGTTCCTAATATTGCATTAGCACGTGCTTCTGATGCAACTGGCGTTATTAATGGAACTGGCGAAGGCGGATTACATCCTGATGTTGCGGCTTGTAAAAATATAACTGTTCAATGGGCTTCAGGAAGATTTGGTGTAGATATCGATGTATTAAAAACTGGACGAGGAATTGTAATTAAAATTGGACAAGGTGCAAAACCTGGTATTGGCGGACACTTGCCTGGTTCCAAAGTTACAGGTCCAATTTCTCGCGCTCGTAGAATTCCTATTGGAAAAGACGCAGTATCTCCAGCTCCGCATCATGATATTTATTCTATCGAAGATTTAGGCCAAAGAATTTGGGCCTTGAAAGAAGCTACTGGTAAACCTGTTTTTGTTAAGATTGGTTGTACAAATTACGTTCCATATATTGCCTCTGGCGTTGCAGCCATGGGCGCTGATGGAATTATAATTGACGGTGCTGGCGCAGGTACTGGAGCTGCTCCATCTGTGATTCGTGATAATGTTGGACTTCCTATTGATTTAGTTGTTTCGTGGGTGGATCGTATCCTGAAAAAACAAAATCTCCGTAATGGATTTTCTGTTATTGCCGCAGGTGGTGTGAGTAATGCAGAAGATACCGCTAAATTATTAGCTTTAGGAGCAGATTGCGTTAGTACAGGAACTGCCACATTAGTTGGTTTGGGTTGTTTAATGGTGCATAAATGCCATATTGGTTTTTGTCCTGCACTTCTTACAAATAAACTAGTCGACGACCCTACAAAAGTTCTTTCACTTGACAAATCAGTAGAATGGACCTCTAAAATGATCTTTGGTTGGATTGAGGAATTCAAATGGATTTTACGAGAATTGAATCTTAACTCTGCATCTGAATTAGTTGGACGACGAGATTTACTTCGTGGTTACAACATGCACGAAGAAACCGCAGATATTTTAGGTGTAGAACTTGATCATTCTTCTAAATCATTAGTTGGACCTCAACCTATACAAAAACACATATCCGAAGATGAATACTGGACTCCTATTCTACAAGGAGAACTTCGCGAATTATCTGGCAGTGCCGGTCGTAATCCTGGCGAAGCAGTAATTACAAGTATGGGAACTATTACTGCTCCTTTTGTAGATCAACCTCGTTCTGTATGTGATTGGATTCGTTCAGATGGCGCTCAAGTTACTCGTCCAAGTATTGATCCTTATAGAGAAGAAATCGAAACATCTACTTATTTAGCTAACGGAGATATTAGATTGTCTAATCCGATTTATCTCGGTAGACTTAACGAAGAAGGTTCAATACAAAATATATTCTCTGAAGTATCTTCTTCTATGGGCCTATTATTTAATTCTCAGAAATTAATTGACGAATCCAAAACATCATTGAATTCATCTTTATTGATACCCTATTCTGAATTTTTACATAATAATAAATCTGGAGTGAGATGCATAACCATTGATTACAACGAAATCGATAAAATCGAGAAATTATCCGGGCATGATGTACATATCATGGTTAGATTTCCATCAAATGAACAAACGATTAAGTCGATTTCATCTATAATTGATAAAAATATATCTGGAATAATTGTTGATTGGGATCTAGATATAAATAACGATACTCTTGATCTTGCTATTTGTACTTCTGAAGTTGATAACATACTAAGAAATACTCCATTAAAAACAAGTATTGCTAGAAATAAAATTAATCTATTAGTTGAGGGAAGTCGTATTCGTGGAGCTGCCGATATATTCAAATTAATTGGATTAGGCGCAGATGCCGTTGGAATAAGTAAAGCTGCGTTATTATCTATAAATTATGATCCAAAGAAGTTTCGTAATGATAGTAATGAATCTAATTTCGACCAAGATAAAACAAGAGAAAAATTAGAATATACCATTCTTGCATTACAAAAAGAAATAAAATTATTGGCAGGCGCAGCAGGAATTAGTTCCACTCAAAATTCATTATTAGGTAATCGAGAATTATTCCGTTCAGTTGATTTGGATCCAGTGATAAGAAAAAGACTTGGAATAAAAGCAGGAGGGGCTCCTTGAACGATCTAAAATTAGTAAGCAAAGATGATTGCGGTGTATTTGCAATACTCAAGAAAAAACACGCTAAAAAAATTCCTAATCAAGTTGCAGTTGATGGTATTGAGTGTGTTAGATTTAGAGGTAGTAAATTCGGCGCCGGCTTTGCATCCTTTAATCTTGAAAATTCTAATCAAGAGTTCTTATTGAGTATATTTGTAGAAAATGAAAGCACATTTGAAGAAATTATAGATATTTTTAATGATTACAATTTTTCAATCCATGATATTAAATCTAAAAAAATCGCCGCTTCTGAATTATCTCTTGATATATCATTGATCGTAAAAACTTCTGATTCTGTTAAATTATCTAATGCCGTTAATCAAATTAATTATAAATTCTCAATTCCTGACTATCGAGCCAGGATTTATTCATCAGGTAATTATGTTAATGTGTATAAGGACATTGGATATCCGTCTGACGTAGCACATTCTACTGGTCTTACTGATTCTAACTCAAGTGCTGATTTATGGATTGCTCATACTCGTCAACCTACTAATTCTCCTGGTTCTTCTGCAATTTGGTGCCATCCATTTTCTAATTCAAATACTGCAATTGTTCATAATGGCGACATTAGTTCTTTTGGATCTAATATGAACTTTCTTCAATATCGCGGTGTTACAAATTTAGTTGGAACTGATAGTGAAGTAGTTGCATTTATCGTTGATTACCTCGCTCGTATTGAGAATTTATCTATGGAAGATATTGGTTTAATTCTATCTAATCCTTATGATCGTTTTCTTTATCGATTGGGAGATGAAAAAACAACCTACATTCGTAATTTATTGTATAATTATCGAGGCGCTGAATTAGATGGTCCATTTACTATTTTTATTGGTTACTCTGATGGCGATGATGTATACCTCTTAGCTGTTATTGACCGATCAAAATTTCGACCTGTAGTCATCGGCGAAGATGAAGATAATATCTATATGGCTAGTGAAGAATGCCAGATACGAACGTTATCTCCAAAAGCTAATATCTGGACTCCACAACCTGGACGATTTGTTCTTGCTTCAATGAATAAAGGAATAATTGAATCAGGTCGCGATTCTAATATAATCGACTCTATCAAGAGTTCTGATTTAATAGAGATTGATTCTTCCCATGATAGATCTGCGAATATTATTGATTCAAACAATCTTTCTTCTTATGAATTGAACACCAATATTAAATCCGTTCTTAGTAATGGCCCAAAATCAATTAATTTGATGAACGTCAGTGGTCAAAGATACCTTGGTGTAAATCTTCCAAAGAACTCTGAATTGAATATTTATGGAACTCCTGGAAACTGTCTTGCAAATTTTAACAAAGGCACGAATATCAATGTTTATGGAAGTGCTGAAGATAACGTTGCGGATACTATGTATGAAGGAAAAATCAAAATTCATGGTAATGCACGCGATGTAATAGGATATGCATTACAAGGAGGTCAAATATTTGTTCGTGGTAATGTCGGAAATCGAGCATTCATCTTGATGAGAGAATATGAAGAGAGTCGCCCTGTGGTTATTGTTGGTAATCGTGCCGATGACTATTTCGGTGAATATATGGCTGGCGGTCTTGCACTTGTTCTTGGTATTGATTCTCTTGATTCATCAAAATCAGAACAATTAGTCGGTAATTTTCTTGCAACTGGCATGTTACGTGGATTAATCTACGTTCGTGGAAAAGTTGATTCTGATTCTATTGGTTTAAAACCACCTAGAGAAGATATAATCAATTATTTGTCTTATATGAATTATAAAGGAATTATTGACGATAAATTATTCGAAAAACTCTCTATTGCATCTGACATAAACCTTAATATATTAAAATTAGAACTCCCAGAACCGGCATTTGAATCAATTAATAAATTATTCTCAAGTAAATATAGCGTTAATCTTGATATCGAATATCGTAAACTTGATGACTCTGACCTTGAATTACTAAACCCATATCTGAAAGAATTTGCTTCTGATTTCAATATTTCAAATGATATATTGAATAAACTTGTTAATTCTGATTATACAATCATAAAATCTATTGATAAATCTAAAGATTCAAAAGTTCCTAAAGTAACTGTTGTAGAAGAATAACTATTCTCTTTTACTTAGTTTATCTGATAATGAAGTCATTTTTCCATCTTTTGACACTGAAATTGACGTAGGTACTGAAATTCTTAATCCTGCATTTCGAAATACTGATAATAACTCGCCTCCCGAAATAGAACTCTGAATCTTACCATTCTTTATTAACTCAATTAATTGTTTAACAATGATTTCTGCCTCTTTTGGATAATGTGTTTCAGCAATTTTCAACACTTCATCTCCCCTATCGACTAGTCTAGACAAAAGAATTTCTTTTGGATCATTCTGTTTATTTTGATTCTCAATTCTCTTCATTAATTCTTTAATCTTCTTTTGTTTCAACATCTCTAGTTCTTTATCGTCGTTCATTTTCGGTATATTATATTATTACGTTGATATATATTAATTGAAAATAAGATTTAAATGCAGTAATTAGACAGTACCTTTTACTTAATTGAATTCTGATAAAAAAATTCTTATTTGTGATAAAATAGAGCCTGAAGGTGTTGATTTATTAAAAGAATCTGGTTTTACTATTCTTGAAAATCCTTCTATCACGCCTGAGGAATTACTTGAAGTAATCACTGAAGTACATGTTGTTGTTGTTCGTAGTAGGACAAAAATAACTGAATCTGTTATTAATTCTGGAAAAACTCTCGAATTAATTTGTAGACCTGGTACTGGAATTGATAACATTGATTCTTCTACTGCAGAAAAGAACAACATTCCTGTTTTTACATCTGTAGAGGCCTCTACCAATGCCGTTGCTGAATTGACTATCTCTCTTGCCGTTAGTCTTGCACGTTCTATTCCATTAGCTGACCAATCTCTAAAAAATAACCAATGGATTAAAAATTCTATCCTTGGTAGTGAATTAAGAGGTAAGACATTTGGAATTATTGGTCTAGGTCGTATTGGAAGAAGAACTGGTATTTTAGCATCTGCTCTTGAAATGAAAGTTATTGGATTTGAAAAACAAACTGTTGACAAAGATTATTTAAGTAAATATAATGTAACTCAGGTAGAACTTAATGAATTATTATCCGAGTCTGATTTTATTAGTTTACACCTTCCTGCAACACCCGAAACAATTCATATGATTGGCAAAGAACAATTCGAATTAATGAAAAATACATCATTTCTTATTAATACAGCTCGTGGCCAACTAATTATTGAATCAGATTTATTTGACGCATTATCTAATAATAAAATCGCTGGCGCCGCTCTTGATGTATTTGAGACAGAACCTCCTACTAATACTGATTTAATTAAATTAAAAAACCTAATAGCTACTCCTCATATTGGAGCACAAATTGTCGAAGCTCAAAAAGAAGCTTCAATTGTTATCGCACAAAAAATAATTAATTTCTATTCAGAAAATAAAACCACGGAATAATGAATTAACTTGAGAGAATTAGCAATTGCTATTCCGTCAAATATTCTTGAAGACTGCCAATCCCTTTCTGAAAAAACACATAAATTAGGAATAATTGCACGTGCCGCCTCAATTTTTAAAGTTACTAAAATTCATGTTTATAAGAATCAAGGAATTCATGACAAGGACCTCATCTTGTTATTACTTAGGTATCTTGTCACTCCTCAATACCTCCGAAAAAATCTTTTTCCTATTAAAAAAGAATTAAAACTTGCTGGAACCCTTCCTCCTCTTCGTATTCCATCACATATGGTGAATCGAAATTATATTCCTGATGCCATTAATATTCGTGATGGCATTTGTATTGAATTTGATAATAAAACCAATATGTCTATAATTGATATTGGTATGAATAATTATGGCCTTCTTAAAGGCAATATTTCTGTGGGGGAAATAATTACTGTAAAAATCATCTCACAATCTTATAAAGGAAAATACTTCTTATTACAAAAGATTCAACCTTCAGACTATTGGGGGTATGATCTTGCATATAATAATTCATTAAAAGATATTCTGTTCACAAATAACTATGACGTTACAGTTATTACTTCTAAATTTGGCTCTGATTTTCATTCTAATGCAAAATTAATTTCTGAAGAAATCAAAAATAATACTGATTCTAGTATTTTGATTGCTTTTGGTTCTCCTAAAACTGGCCTTATGTCTGTGATCTCTCGTGAAAAAATTGATAAATCTAATTTATTCCTCATAAATCTATTTCCAAATCAGGGTGTAGAAACAATAAGAAGTGAAGAGGCTATCATGGCCGGACTTTCATTATTTAATTCACTCTACTCAAGTTAATCTCATAAAGTTTCATCGAATAATTCTGTTCTTTTTCTATTTAAAACCAATCCAATTATTGAGAATATCACTGCAAAAATAATCAATCTTACATTCATGAATATCTGAAAATCTGATCTTATTACTATGAATATCATTCCTGATATTAATATGAAAGAAATTACTGAAGAAATTCTATCTATATATCTAATTTTCTGTTCAACATTCAATTTTATTCTTTTCACCTTAATACTTCGAGAATAAAAACCTCTCCAGGCTTGATACCCTCCAATTTTTCTATCTCCCCTGTCAAATTACCTATATGAGTCATCTTATTTGTAACAATTTGATCTTTTTTAAATAAAACAATTGCTCCACTTGATGCTAAAAATCCAATATCTCCTTTATTAAATGATTTTTTAGGCTTATGCATTCCTGCAACTATCCCCACTGGACTATATAATAACAAATCTTTAATTTTGACTATTGGACCACTCAGTCTCTTCTTTTCAATTATCTGACTAATAATAATTGGCGCCAAATGTTTTGAAATTTCTCCTTCAATTACCCTCTCTCCAATGGTAATCTGTATGTTTGTCTTAGAAATTGAACTCATTATAGATAATAGAAAAATTTATCTGTTATAAATTGTAACTTCATATTGAATAACGGTTAGATAATGACAAAACAAGAGAAATTTATAGTTAAAATTGGCCCTGCTCATCTTACTCGATTTGAAAGGGCAAAAATTATTGGATCCAGAGCATTACAATTATCTCTTGGCGCACCTGCATTTGTAAAAGTATCAAAATCCATTCATGATCCTATCTTACTTGCTACTTATGAATTGGATAACACCGTAATGCCTCTTACTATTAGGCGTACATATCCTGATGGCACTTCTCAAAATATACCACTTTCTAGTTTAATGTAGATTCTTCTCTAAACCCCAATGAGGGTTATTGTGGATTTCACGCTTCTAATTCGCCTAATTTTGTTTGTTATTATGTTTTTGACTTTTTCCATCGTATCCGATTCAATAATAACTACGAAGTCATATCTGCCATATACTGAAGCAACTTCTATTATCCCTTCCATTTGCTTAACTTCTTGTATAAATTCTTCTTCTACATCTGATTCTGTATTTATTAGTACGTACGCCTTGGGCAATTATATCACATTCCCGATACTATTGTATTATATATAAACTCAATCTGATCAATATTTAGTAATATTGCGAATTAAATCGACTCTTAGCGCCACATTTAAATAAGAATTTTATGCTTAAAAAAATACAAAAATGTCTGAATCTAACTCAAATGAAAATTCTATAAATGATACGGCGGTTTCTGATAACGCCCTCCATTCTGATACTTCTGTACCAGAAACAACATCTAATCAAAATACTACAAATAATATATTTGTTGGTAAAAAACCAGTTATGAGCTATGCTATGTCTGGTCTTATACAACTTGGACAAACTGGAGAGATTGTTATTAAAGGACGAGGTATGGTAATCTCCCGTGCAGTTGACGTTGCACTGATTATTACTGAAAGATTAGGAAAAGGAAAATATTACACAAAAAGTATTATAATTGACACTGAAATCCTTGGCGAAGATGATAATAAACGAAATGTTTCTACAATTGAGATTGTAGTAGGTACCCAATAGTAAAATTGTCAAAACCATCTCTTCAACATATTCGATTTAATAATAAATCTTCTTCTATTTCTGATACTGAAATCAAAGAAATTACATCCAAATTTAATACGCCCATATATGT
>JAKZTE010000008.1:0-29721 GCA_047517285.1 Nitrososphaerales archaeon
TTCGCATTCTTTACCACAGTCGGCGCAGGTAGCTTTGTGCATTTCTCGTTCTTCGTCTCGATTAAATGACATTTTATATTATACTCCTATAAGTTCTAAATCGCATCGCTCTAATAAACTTATTCACGATTAGAATTTTGTGGCTATGTACTCTTTCCCAGGTGTGGCATTTACGCAGTCTTTACAACCATTTTCACTATTCTTCCCGCAATTGGCGTTATGAATAACGCTATTGGAAAAGAGACAATCATTCCAATCACAAATGATTTCAGCCAAATTATGAGAAAGTCTGACACTAAGCCGATTGACACATAAGTCATTACAAGTGACATGAGAAAAGACATTGCAAATGCCATTATACCTCCGAACAAGATGTCTGACCTATTCAATTAACCAAGAAACACCCCACACTGAAAACAAAATCTATGAGAACTCTTTACCTTCGTGTTGCAGTTGTGACAGAATGCGTTCCGACTATCAATAAATGATTCTGGATTTCTCCGAACTTCATTTCTCTCTTTCATTATCTGTAGCTCTTTAGATAGAGCTATGATCAATCTATCATCTCCCAATTTTTTTGCTATCTCTATTTTGTTAAGTACCTCTAATTCATCTGGTTCTACGTCTGCCATGCCAATCAACTTAATCTCTTGAAAGACTACATAAAAAGTCCTACAGCTAAATATAAAATCATAATCTGACCGACTATTGAGTGCAATGTTTCAGATTTATTCATAAAAAATTTAACGTGAAACATACACTAAAATATTGCTAATCTACTTGCTTCCGCAATCACAAGAACTTCCACATTTACAACCGTCCATTTAAACATCCTCCTGATACTATCTATAAAAATCTCTATATAAGAATGTACCAAATCAATGGAAGAAGTACGGCACTAACGAATAGAAATACTATGGTCCATCCAGTAATAGATTTAATGATTGGATTTGAACTATTCTTGACAAATATCTCATAGCTTCCGCACCTAGGGCAGAATTCCTCAAAAATTACATCTAATTTAGGACCTTTTCCGGTAAACTCTAACTCACAATCTTTACATTCTAACATAGTATCAGCATCCAAGTTTATTATATAAAAATACATTAAATATTTTATGAATTCCAAAAATGTCCTTGTCATTCAGCATATTGATATTGAGACTCCCGGAATTATTGCAGATTTAATGACAAAAAAAAATATAAGTTTTGATTGTAAAAATCTTATTTCTGATTATGAAGATCTTCTAGACTATGACGCTCTAATTATTATGGGGGGTCCCATGAGCGTCAATGAAAAATCACGTTATTCATTTATTGAGACTGAGATCGAATTAGTTAAAAAATACCTAGAACTTAAAAAATCTATAATTGGGATATGTCTAGGAAGTCAAATCATTGCAAGTGCATTGAATAGCTCTATCTACAAAAATTCTCAACAAGAACTTGGTTGGCATGATGTAAAAATTTTCAATACAGAGGATACAATCTTTGAAAACCTTGATAATGAATTCCTTGCATTCCATTGGCATGGCGATGTCTTTTCATTACCGGATAACTCTATTAAATTAGCTTCTAGTAAAATCTCTGACATTCAAGCATTTATTTATGAAAAGACATGTTATGGATTATTGTTTCATTTAGAAATTACGAAAGACATAGTACAAAATATAACTGCTAAATTTGAATCTGATCTTTTATTTGAGTCTATTGATAAATCTATTGTACTTTCAAATCTAGACGAAAAAGTAAAAAAAGTTAATTCTACTGGAAAAATAATCTTTAATCGTTGGTTAAATTTAATCTGACAAAATCTATTGGATACAACAAACAGCCTCCTTACCGAGGTGTGAGACCTAAAAAGATCCCCTGTTATGCTGAAATCCAAATATTATAATACATCTATCTGATTTAAAGTTACCGGACAACTAAAATTGTCATTTTATTGGCTATTTTACCTTAAAATTTCGTAAAAAAGCAATAAAATTGCTCCTGCAAATATAAGTCCGCCAATAATTATTGCTTTTTTAAACATAGGATCTGCAAGCATTTCATTCTTTTAGTTGATTAATCTCTAATAATTGTTATGATTTATCAAATTTTCTTATTCAGCATATTTATAATATAAATTGTATCTTGCAGAATTATGCCATATGATTATTATGATTTCATATTTTAGGATGTAGGATTGAAATGAATTTATTTAATAAAATACTTGATAGCCGAACGATAAACATTACAACGTATAAGAAATCCGGCGATGTAGTACATACACCTGTATGGGTAGTTACCGATGGAACTTTAGGTTACGTCAGAACATCTAAATCCTCCGGTAAAGTTAAGAGAATAAAGAATAACCACCGTGCAGTTATCGCTACATGCACAAGTTCGGGTAAAATAACTGGAGATAAGATTGAAATCAAAGCTGAAGTAATGGAATTAAGTCGTCAAGATTATGAAAGTATAAATAAAAAATTCAGAACAAAATATAATTTACTTTACTTTGCAATGAGATTATTCCGACGACTTGAGCCTTATGGCAAATCCGAAATTATCATGTTGAAAGAAAAATAATCATTTTTTATAGTATTTTGTAATCTTTTTTAGAATTCTGTAAATTAGTGCTACTGGAGGGATTGCAAATAACCATAGTATTGTTCGTTTAGGGTTAATTATCGACATTATTATTGCAAAAAAATAGGAGAACCCGATGGCATAAAGATATTTCAAGCCAGGAATGGCAGATTCAGGTTTAACTGGAATTCTTCCGATTCCGTATGGAAATATTCCAAATAAATCTAAAATTACATACGTAATGAATATCATTATGAAATAATTTCTAAATTTACGCTGGAATTCATTAATTTTTAAGATTATTTTGTTCATACATTTTCTCCATAATTGATCTATAGTAATTCTTCGGCCTTTTTTATAATTAATTTTGCTGTATTGAAGATATCAGTTTTATCTTTATCCGAAAGCGTCTTCATGTTTTCACTATCTGTCCAGATGCCCAGCATGATTTCTAATTCATTATGGATTTTTTTTGATTTTGTAATATTCTCTTCATCTGCCATTGAATTTGAAATTCTATCATATAATGAATTTTTCATTCTATTGATTTCCGTAAAAATCTTTTCGTCCATGGATTTATATATGGATTATTTATTATCACAAATATGCGTATCGACGAAGATGAAGAATTTGAAGATGATGAATACGAAGATGAGGAAGTAGATGACGATTTAGCATACAAAATATTATCCGGCTCTGAATCAAAAGTAGAGCGTGAATTAAATATACTCGCTCATGAAGGATGGACTATTGATGAAATGAGCGCATTTGATTCAAACAATGGAACTGTTCTTGTTATAGTAATGTCAATTGTTGCAGAAGATTCATTTCAAGCTGAGATAGACAGAGCAAATAATTTACTATATCCATAATCAAGTTATTTTGTTGTTTGATTATCAGAACTGACAATCAACTCCATATATTATATATATAAATATAATAAAATAATTATCGAATTATTTTTCACTTATGGTTCATGTGAATTTTGATTCGATATCTAAACCCGGGATATTTATCTCGGGAGATTATCTCATTTTGATAGTCAATTGACCGAATTTGTCTTCAGTCCATTTTATATAATTTCTATTTGTTTTTCTGTATTCAATTGCATCTTTACAGATCTTGTGTATTGATTCGGCATTTTCTTCCCAATAGTTTTGTAATTTCCTGGATATTTTTAGATAACAAGGAGGTTCGTCAAGAAATAACATAGATCTTGCAAGTGTGAAAATATCCGTGGAGTTTTCAGTCATTGGCAAATCTCCCTTAAACTGTAACAAATGCATTAGTTCATGTCCTATAGTAAAATAAGTTAGTCTTCTTGGATTCAACCTAATCTTGTAGTTCTCTTCCCAGGATGCATTTCCATCATTGACATGAGTTATTCCAAGAGTAATTCTATCATCTGATAATTCTGGAAAGTGAAGTAATGATTCATTAACCATTGTTATGATTTTATTCTTGAATCTAGGCGGAGATGTTTCAAGAGATTTTGATATTATAAGATTAGGGTTATGCTGTGAGATGTTCTCAATGTCCTCTGTTTTCTCTATCTGAATGAGTAAAACGGGCCTATGTCCTTCATTCCAATAATCAAATTTTGAAATGATTAATTTAGTTATTCCATTGTATGAATTAAACCAATCGACATACGATTTCTTGTCTGCAGTGACAAGATCGCAATTATTATTGAGACAGTATTTAGCAATATTCAAATCACTAATATTATTATTCATTAATCCTTCTGGAGAATTATCCTTTCCGACTATGTAGATATTATTATATCGAGCCTTGAGTTTCTGCATATTGCTGTGTGCCCAGCCAATTACATCATGATCGATTACGACATTGGTCAAATGTGTCAATTGTAGTTTCTGCTCCTTTAACTTTTTCTAAAAAACAAGTAAATAGATAACAAGGTGGGAATGGGATTTGAACCCATGTATATACGCTTTGCAGGCGCACGCGTAAACCGTTGCAGAATTATATTTCTCCGCCATCCCACCGTAAGAAATTTGTGGGAATAATACTATATAGATTTGACGGGTGTTATGCCACAATACTTTTCGTGTATTCAGATAGTTTTGCAATAACGTCTTTATCAAAAACCTTTTTTGACGCATCTTTCTGCTTGAATCTATGGAAATATTGGCCAGATACCTTCTCATATTTGTCTGATAACGCTGCTTCTATGATTGGACCTGCTCCTCCTTTAGGAGATAGAATGAACATGCTCATAATTTTATCCAGTGGCCGCATAAACTTTGGGATCATATATCTGCCAAGATTAGTACTTACAAATCCTGGATGAATTGCATTGCAGGTGACTCCTGTTCCTTCCAATTCTTTTGCAATCTCGACAGTATCTATGGTTAATGCCAATTTTGTATCGAAGTATGCACGCCATCCACGCATTCCGTATTTTTCATTTAATCTTTGAAAGTCATCGACATTGAGATTTCCCTGCATATGAGCAGTAGATGATGTATTTACTATCCTGGACGGAGGACTCTTTTTTAACATATCCAATAAAAGTCTGGATAGTAGATATGGCGCAATATAATTTACGGCAAATTGAGTTTCTATTCCTTCACTTGTAATTATTCGTTCTTTTGGAATTATCCCTGCATTGTTTATCAATATGTCAAGACTATCGTTCTGTTTTTTGAAATTGTCTACAAATTCTCGAATGTCTTTTTGAAGAGACAAATCACATTTGTATACCTGCATATCATTATTTTTTGTTTTTTTAACGATCAAATCCTTGATTATATTTCCAGATTCTTCACTTCTTGCAACTAGATTGATTTTATGACCGTGCTTAGCTAAATCTAAAGCTATTTCAGTCCCTATTCCCGACGTTATTCCTGTTATTATTACATTCTTTTGTTTCACATTCTAATCCTACTATTCTAAAATTATTTAATATACTTAACTTTAACACTGGCCTCGAATTTTAGTGATAAAATATCATTACTAAAATCTATTGTTTTTAGTTTTATTCGCCCAGACCAATACTACAACAACTGAAACGATTGATGTTGCAAATCCTGCAATTGCCGCATTTGTTATCTGTGCGTCAAATATACTGAGAATTAATGGAGTGAATAGGCTTAGTACGGAGGATAATTGTGGATATATATACCATCCAACAAAACCGACCATAAATCCTGTAATCCATATAGTTAACAGAGTAGTAATTCTTCCCATGGATATTGAATGATTAACTTATGATTTATTGAATTTGAGTGATTTTCCTTGACTAAATTGTAAAGAATATTTCTGATTGTGCTCAATATTGTTGATTATTCATTGTTTTCATATGGAAAATTTATCGATTGACACCACAAAATTATCTGCAAAAGGCCAGGTTGTTATTCCTGTTGATGTTCGCAACAAACTTCACTTGGAAGCTGGAACTAAACTATTTGTTATGGCCTCTGAAGATGCAATAATATTACAAAAAACTAATTCAATGAATGAAAAAGATAAGATAACCTTCTCACAAAAAGCTAGATCAATTGCAAGAAAGATGGGCATCAGTCTATAATTAATCAAGAATACAAATTTCAGGCATTCTGCTTTTGTGATTATTCCGGATATTCCTATCTTTGACATTACTGAAGATAGTTTTTTGTTCTTGCGATAACAAGTCTTCGTTGATTTGATTATTGCGGTATTGGAATAATATTTGGTCTATCTCGTCATATGTCATATTCAATTCATCTTCGGCATCATGATCAATCCATAATCTCGGCCCGCTTTTTTTATTTATTATTTTATTCGAGATGCCTAATTCTTTTGCAATGACTCTCACCTGTGTTTTATATAAATCTGCAATTGGTGCAATATCTACTCCGCCATCACCGTATTTTGTAAAATACCCCAGCATAGCTTCGCTTTTATCACCGGTTCCCACGACTATTCTGTTTAACAGATTAGCATGATAGTATAGAACTGACATTCTTATTCTAGCTAACAAATTTCCTTGCGCAACTTTATTTTCATTGAGTTCATTAGAATATGATTGATACATTTCTGCTTTGTAACTATCTTCAATATTGTTGATAGGAATTGTTCTATATTCAATATTGTATGTATTTGCTAGATCTACAGCGTCCGTCTCGTCATCTTCAGGAGTTATTCCATTCATGGGCATTATTATTCCAAGAATATTGTGATTTGGCAGTGATTTTGCAGCCAATGCAAGACATACACTAGAATCTATTCCTCCGCTCAATCCTATGACTATTCCATTTGAATTTGATTCAAGGGTTTTATTGAGGATGAATTTACCAATCTTCTCAATTATACCTTGATAATCATAATTATTTGGATTATAACTCACAAAATATTGAATATTTTCGAATGATTTATACCTTGTATATATTTAGGAAATATTATGGAAAATTATTATGTAATACTTCAGAAACAACTTTCAAGTATTGAATTTATGAATGAACAAAGGCCTGAACATCTTAGATATTTGAAGGGCATTGATGAGAAAGGGGAATTAATTATTGCTGGAAGATATAAGAATGGTACTGGTGGATTAATCATCGTATGTACTGAAGATTACGATCGTGCTTTAGAAATAGCTAAAAACGATCCGTATATAATTAATGAAGTTCGTGATTTTACAATATTAGATTATGGAAAATTTGATCCTCAATCAATACCATAAATTGAATACATCACCATTATAAAACCGACCAAGATCATTAATGATTCAACAATGTTTACTTGAAGTAATGTAAAACCCAAAAATTCGAATGACAGTCCTGCTAGAATTGATCCTACTGTGATTATACCGAATCCTATAGAAAGAAATAGCATGTTCTTGGATTTTGATTTCCTGTAAGATTTTAGTGATAAATAAGCCAATAATAGACCCAAACTTCCAATTAACGACTTTAACGCTCTCAATAATAATAATTCAAAATCCAACTTATCGCATCTCTTGTTGTATATTGGTGAAACTGCGTAATAACTTATCTTCTGGCAATTCCTTGATGTTTGGTGTAATTTCTACTATTAATTTGCCTTCGTCGTATTTGATTGAAGCATTTTTAATTGAACTCAAATACAAATAATACCTTTTTCCATCTTCTGTAACCATCGAACGTTCCACTTTAACGAGCTTATTATCCATCAATAATTTAACTCTTCGATAAGCTGAAGTCATTGGAATATCTTGTTCGCGTATAATTTCTATGATTGATTTAGCTTCATTTATTGTAGAATCAAGAATTTTTCTAGAATATTCGTCTAATAAAGCATTTACAATTGCCTTTTTTTGTTTTTCATTTGTGATAATCATAGTTCAGTCATTTCCAGTATTGGAATCCACTAATGATAATTGTCGTTATATTATATATATCTGTTTGTCGCAATTAAATCATGAAAAATACATTCATAAAGAATATATCAATACTTACAGTATTTTTGCTAATATTTGGAATAGGTAGTGTAATGGCTTTTGATTATAAAGAGAAAATGGAATACCCAGAAATAGGAATGATTGAATTCAATATTGAGACAAATCAGAGATTTAATAACTTTCAGACAGTACTAATTCGCTCAGGATATGACGATCTTCAAACTAAAGTAGCACATGTTACTGGAGTATCAATCAAATAAAAAAACTTCATGGTCGTATAAATCAATACGTCGAATCTAAATGCGGGTTAATTTTCTTCTCCCCAAGTCGAACCCCGCATTAAGATGTAAATTTACATTATACTAATGCCTGTAATGGCATAGTATATTGTAGATTTCAAGCACATATTCATTATTCTTCACAAAAACCCAATATAATCTTGACCCATATCTAATAATTTTCATATAATCTAAATATCTATATGCCCGCCACTGTCAAATCTCATCTCAGAATGCTATCTGAAGAAAGAGTAATGTCAACTCAAAGCGTATTTGATATAATATTTCCGGGAATTAAAACTAGGCGTGCGGCTGAATTATTTGTTAAAATATTATACAAATCAAATGGCATAGCTACAAAAAATTCCGTAAGTGAATTTGCCAACAACTTACAAATAGGAATTATTTTAGAAAATGGTGAGTTATTTAGATATAGTCGGAGAAATTTCTATATGACAGTCTTGAGGACTTTAATAGACATGGGATTTATTCAGAAGAACGTACCTGTATGGGATGAAAAAAGAAATAAGACATTATATGTATATTCGAGAAATATTTTTGACATACCTAATAAACCTCCAACTGTAGGTTTTTGGCGTATTTCTTATTATATATGTAAAAAATGGAACCGACTATTTTTGCAGATGTGATTTAATTATTTTTAACAATTCGTCTTGAGTCATATTAAGTAATTCAGACATCATTTTAATATAATATATATTACTTATCCAGTCTCTTTCTAGTTTTTCCTTTTCAATCGCTAGAATTGATTTTCCTTTTGACGTAGCCCCGTATTTCTTTTGGTTGCTGTCTGTACTATATATCTCAGTCAAACACTCGGACTTTTGTAAATTATTTAGAATTGGATAAATCGAACCAGGACTAGGAGACCACATAGAATTAGAAATGGACTTGATATGTTTACTTATCTCAGCTCCACTTACAGGATTTTTCGAGGAAATATCTAAAATTATTAGCCTCAATAGTCCTTTTGGCGCATTTATTGCAGATTCAGACATCGTAATAAAAAAGGGGTGGAGATGATTGATTAACTAGTTGGAGTTTTTCCAATTCTGAAGAGTTTTGTTCCACACTCAGGACAGATACCTTGAGTTGCAGGCTTACCATTTTTCATAGTAATGCTTTGCGGATCATTCATCTCCCTTTTCGTTCTACATTTTACACAGTATGCTTCGACCATGACAATTACCTAATCCTACGGTTACAGGATTTGTATATAAGCACGAGTAAAATGGATTAATATTAGTCTTTAAACAGTAAATTGAACACTAAGAATGCTTAATTTTAGATTTTAAAACATTAATTATTAATTATTTTCAGTAAAATGAACTGAATAGAACTCTAAATTAAGTATTAGATGCGAACTGAATTGTTTTGTCATTTTATAATGATATATGAATCAATTTAGAAAAATATTATTCAATATGGCCGGTAAGAAATATTGGGATTTTCGATGAATTTACGCATAAAAAAGTTGATTGTATGTAAAATTCTATAATCAGATATCACATGAATAACAAGAATAGTGGAATGAATGTCAGAGATATAGTATTAATTAATTTAACCAATACGTGTAATGCAGGTCCTGCAGTGTCTTTGAATGGATCTCCAAGAGTATCCCCTACTACTGCTGCTTTATGTGCTTCTGATCCTTTTCCTCCATATTTGCCAGTTTCAATATTTTTCTTTGCATTGTCCCATGCAGCTCCACCAGTATTCATCAGGAATGCCAACAAAGTACCACTAACTGTAGCACTAAGTAAGAATGCACCAACGGCAAATGGACCCAATATAATTCCAACTAATAATGGAACTATGACTGGCAATAATCCTGGAATAATCATTTCCTTTTGAGCAGCTATTGTACTGATATCTATTGCTTTTCCGTAATCTGGGGCTTCAGTTCCTTTTAATATTCCTGGCTTTTCCTTAAATTGACGTCGAACTTCCGCTACTACTTTAAATGCAGTTTTTCCAACTGCACGAATGGCAAATGATGAGAAAACATATGGTAATAATCCGCCAATGAATAAAGCAATAATTATCTTGTAATCTATCAGATTGATTACTATACTTTCGACAGTGAGTATTTCATTAGATAAATGAGTCAAATCAATAAGATAAGCCTGAAATAGAATCAGAGCAGCAAGTCCCGCAGAACTCAATGCATATCCTTTTGTCAATGCCTTTGTAGTATTTCCTGCAGCGTCAAATATGTCAATTCTATCTCGTACTGATTTGTCTGCGCCAGACATTTCAGCCAGCCCTCCTGCATTATCTACAATTGGTCCAAATCCATCCATGCTCAATATTACACCTGCGAGCGATAACATTCCCAGTGTTGCTACTGCGGTGCCATAAATTCCACCTAATTGAGGAGATATTTGAGTATGCTCTAATGCGAATTGTTCACCGAAATAAAATCCACCGCCTAATGCAAAAATAATTACAAGTATTGGCAAAACAGTACTTTCCAACGCTACTGAGAAACCAGTGATGATATTAATTCCAGGTCCATTTTGCGATGCCTCAGAGATTGAATTAACAGGACGGTATTTACTTGACGTGTAGTACAAAGTAATTACGAAAATCATCAAGCTGGAGAAAACACCCACTAAAGACGCATAATAAAGATGGATGCTGTGTACTGTTTGAGTAATCAAGAAATATAATCCAATTATTACTAAGATTGTAGTGACAATCATTCCATTTCTCATAGGAATCATAGGATCAGTGAAGTTTTTAGAGCGTACAAAAGGAAGGCCGACAACCGTAGCAATTAGTCCCAATGCACAAGCTAATAAAGGCAACATTACAAAATTAGGATTATCAAGTAAACCCGCGATAACTACTCCTACAATCATGGCGGCTATATTTTCGGCAGTTATCGATTCAAAGAGATCTGCGCCCCGTCCTGCAACATCACCCACATTATCTCCAACATTATCGGCAATTACTGCAGGATTACGAGGGTCATCTTCAGGAAGTCCTGCTTCGACTTTTCCTACCAAATCAGCTCCAACGTCTGCGGCTTTTGTAAATATTCCTCCGCCCAATTGAGCAAATAATGCTGCAAGACTGGCTCCAAATGCCAATCCAACTATTAATGTTATATCTTGACCATACAAATAAAATAGGCCTGAAACTGCAATAAGACTTAATCCTACATTGAATAATGCCATAACCAATCCACCTCTGTAGGCAATTTTTAATGGTGTTTCAGTACCGGATTTTGCAGAAGTAGCAGTCCTTGCATTAGCTCTTGTTGCTACGTCCATTCCGATGTAACCTGCCAATAATGAGAATCCAGCGCCTAGAAGAAATGAGAAACTTACTTTTGGAATACCGTCTCTTGGAGAATCAAATGCAAGATATAATACAATAGCTACAATAATAGCAATTATAGAGATAGTTTTGTATTGTCTGTACAAATAGGCTTTTGAACCGGTTCTAATTGCATTGTAAAGTTCGGTCATTTTCTTATCGCCAATTTCGTATTTATTAATTTGATAAGCGATATACGCTGCAAAGACTATTGATAATAGACCAACGATAGGTGCTATATAATGAATTAAAGTTAATGGTTCTGCCATTTTGTTTCTAACCTAAATTATCTCTGATAGAGTTTTATATAAACTCATTTGTTAATTAGAGACTTTATTAAAAGAGGGAGTATGAGGCTTGCTTCGGCATTTATCGTAACGTGCTGTGCAAGATATGATATTTTACCCCAAGATATTGCTTCTTTAGTTCTTGCACCGCTAAGACTGCCATCATATTCATTAGCGGTTGTTATATATACTGCATAATCTAGACCGCCATTAAATTGATTCCACCAAATAGTATGGTGTTTAGAGATGCCTCCACCAATAACTAATGCGCCGCTCTTTTGTGATTTGAATACATAGTCAGAAAGTAAATGTTGATCTTTTAATATATCTAGAGAAAAATCTTTGTGCTGTTCGCTGAACGACCAAATCTGACTTCCCACTGAACCGTCCATTATTCCAGGAATAATTATGGGAATATTATTTTTATTGGCCCAATATAATATTGAATCCTCGTCATCTATCATTTTACCCATTTCTTTAATTATATCTGAGGCTGCAGGATTCTTTATGCCTGAAGAATATAAATTTTCAAGCAAATTAGTCATTTTCTCCTCAATGATTTCTCCATATGATGACTTGGGAATGAATATATTTCCTAATCTATGTATATCATGTTTATCAAGAACTACATCATCTGAGTCAAAATCTCCTTTATAATAATCCTTGTATGTTCTTGCTAAATCATGATCTAATGTTCCACATGTAGTAATTATGATGTCAAAATATTTTCTTTTAATTAATTCTTTCAATAAACCTCTAGTTCCTGTTGCAACAAGAGCTGCAGGAAATGACAAAAATCTAAGACATTGAGAATCCTGAATCATGTTCTTAATTATTTTAAATCCGTCATTGGTTAAACTTGCATTAAATCCTCCTGATTCGCCCATTGCATCAAGCATATCAGTAAACGTGTTGATTTTGTTTATGTCAATATCTTGTATTTTTTCTAATTTATCTATCAAGTCTACTCAACTATATGAACATCGTGAGCGCCACTTTCGGCTTTACCCGCACCTGTTATTCTAATGAATTTACTATTATTTTGTAATTCAATAATATTTTTTGCATTACAATAACTTAATCCAGATCTTAATCCTCCGACTAATTTACCGATAACTTCACTTGCTTGTCCTCGATACTGTACCAATGCTTCCACACCTTCAGGAACGTATTCAAGCATCTCTTCTTCATCCATTGAATTAGTTTCTTTTATTCTTCTATCTACTGCAGCGCCTAACGAAGCCATTCCACGAGTCATTTTATATCTTCCATTGGGTCTTGATACTATTACACCGGGACTTTCATCAGTACCTGCAAGCATACTGCCAATCATAACCGTCGATGCACCGGCAGCTAGTGCTTTAGTTATATCTCCGGATGTCCTAATTCCACCATCTGCAATAATTGGAATATTATGCTCTTTTGCAACTGAAACACAGTCTGAGATTGCAGTTAATTGAGGAACGCCTGCACCTGTAACAATTCTGGTGATGCAGATTGAACCAGATCCTACGCCTACTTTAACTGCGTCTGCTCCAGATTCAATTAAATCCTTAGTTCCTTCTGCAGTAGCAACGTTTCCAACAATAATGTCGGCATTTCCAATTTTATCCTTGATTTTTGATATCATATTTATTGTATGGTTTGAATGGCCGTGTGCAATATCTATTACAATCGCATCTGCGCCAGCTTCTGTTAATTTTATTGCTCTATCTACATCTTCTTCTCTAACACCAATTGCAGCTCCTACTCTTAATCTTCCTTTATCATCTTTTGATGAAATTGGAAATTTATCCCTTTTGTAAATGTCTTTACTCGTAATTAATCCAACAAGTTCGTCTGATGAATCAACTATGGGTAATTTTTCAATCTTATTGTTTATGAAAATTGTTTTAGCATCGTCAAGACTAGTTCCTTCAGGAGCAGTTATCAAGTCTTTTGTCATTACTTCTTTTACAGATTTTTTATCATTATACTCAAAAAATAGATCTCGTTTAGTAATTATTCCCAATAATTTATTTAAATCGTCTTTTACAAGAATTCCTCCAATTTTATGTAAAGACATTAGTTCTTTTACTTGACCAACATTTCCATCTTGGCCAATTGTTACTGGTTGATCAATCATTATTCCTTCTGAACGTTTAACACTCAGAACTTCATTAATTTGTTCTTCAATTGTCATAAATCGATGAATTATTCCAATGCCTCCTAAACTTGCTATTTTGATTGCCATATTTGATTCGGTAACAGTGTCCATATTTGCACTGATAATTGGAATATTTAGACGAATGTTCTTAGATAGATTCGATTGTAAATTAGTGTCTTTTCGCGAAGAAATTGTAGATCTTTGTGGAATTAATAGAACGTCGTCAAAAGTATATCCAACTCTTAAGTCATTTTCAATATTGCTATCAGTCATCCCAAGTCAATCAATAAGCAACAAGATTTAAACTTTTATCTCACGCGCTCCATGATTCAAATTATGATGATAATTGATGAACAATATGTCAAAAATTTGATATTGCCTAGAAGAGGTTCTTCGCATAAAGGTGAGAATGGCATAATAGGTATTGTTGGGGGCAGTAGATTGTATCATGGGGCTCCAGTATTATCTGCAATGGGCGCTCTAAGATCAGGTGCGGATTTAGCATACTTATTTGTACCCGAAATTATAGCTACGCCAATTCGCTCAATATCGACCGATTTAATAGTCTACCCATTACCTGATTCAAAAATTACTATGGGAGTAGCTAATAAGATACTGAATTTTAGAAATAATATAACTACATTTGTAATAGGGCCCGGAATGGTAAATCAAAAAATGAATGGTCTAATAAAATTAGTTTCAGGATTAGAAAATAAGAACATGAACATAATACTAGATGCAGGTGCAATAAATCAGGAATTATTTGATAGTTTAGATGGAAAGAACATTGTTGTTACAGCACATTTAGGAGAGTTTAAGAAAATAATCAATAAAGAACTGAATAGCGAAGATGAGATTAAAAATGAATTATTAAATTATGCAAAAGATCGTAATTTAGTAATTGTTGTTAAAGGAGAAACAGATTACATAACAGATGGAAATGAATTATTTATTAATAAATCAGGAAATTCTTGCATGACAAAAGGGGGAACCGGCGACATATTAGCGGGAGTAATTGCTACACAATTATCCATAGGTCAAAGTCCATTAAATGCAGCTATAATGGGAACTTATTTTATGGGAAAAGCTGGTGAGATAGTCTATGAAAAATGGGGGTTTCAATTTATGAACGCAGAATTATTAATTGAATTAGGCAGTTACCTGAAGAAGTTCAATATTATAGAATAAAGGGGGAGAAAACGGGCTGTTAAAAACAGCCCATTAGAAGTTCGAATTATTTAGAAGACATTGCAACGTCTAATACGCTAATTATTGCGCTTAAACCAACTAATGCATAGACTAATGTGCCTACAGCACCAACGGTAGCATCGGCGATTATTGATACTAGATTAGTATCTAGTAAACCAACGAGACCCCAATTGAGTCCACCAATGACTAGCAAGACATGTGCAATTCGTCCTAATGGTTCTGGAATTGGATTATTTGCCATTATGAGTAGTGCTACTAGGAATGAACATATAACCTTAATTTCAAGTTTGTACATGGGGGTAACAGATTATGAATAATAATTACTTGGATAATTTAGATGAAATTGACGAATCTTTCTATGGAAAAAACGTCAACGTATCAGGATGGATTGAGGATTCGCGATCAATTGGTTCTTTAATATTCCTAACATTAAGAAACATTACAGGTAAACTTCAATTAATTATTAAGAAAAATTTAGTCTCAGAAGAATTATGGGGTCAGGTAGGACATCTAACTAGACAAAGCATAGTAAAAACAAATGGAACGTTGGTATACAATGAAAAAAACAATATTGTTGAATTAATCATCGAGCAACTAGATATATTAAACCCTGCAGAACATCCACTTCCATTAGACCCAACCGGAAGAGTGGATTCGGGACTAGATGTGATATTGGATGCAAGACCTTTATCGTTAAGAAAGCCCGAAATTCAATCAATATTCAAATTAAGGCATAGTTCTTTGATGTATATTAGAGAATTCTTCGTCAAGAATGATTTCATCGAGGTAAATACACCAAAAATATTATCTCAGGGTGCAGAAGGAGGTGCTACATTATTCAAAACACAATATTTTGACAAACCAGGATTTTTAGCGCAGAGCCCTCAATTATACAAGGAACAATTAATGCTGGCATTCGAAAAAGTATTTGAAATATCTCAATATTTTAGAGCTGAAAAATCTAATACGACAAGACATCTAAATGAATTTGTCAGTATTGATTTTGAATGGTCTTATAAAAATAATAGTGAAACAATGGATTTATGTGAGAATTTAGTTAAATATTTAATCAATAATTTAATTAAAAATAATTCAAAGGAATTAGAATTACTTAATTCAGATTTAAACAATTATCTCGATACTTTTGATAGGATAACTTACGAAGACGTAATAAATGACTTGAACAGTCTAGATAGTAAGAAAGATTACGGAGATGACATAACTGAACATGATTTAGTGATTTTATCGGCAAAGCACAAATCATTTTATTTTATTACGGATTGGCCAAGCAATATAAAACCATTTTATATTTCAAGTTATGAGGATTCAGAATTAAGCATGTCTTTTGATTTACAATTTTCAAATATTGAATTATCATCAGGAGGAGTTCGAATTCATGATGTAAATAAATTAAAGAATAATATTGAGAGATCAGGTTTAGATATAAAGAATTTTGAATCTCATTTACAAACATTCAAATGGGGGATGCCACCGCATTCAGGATTAGGATTGGGATTTGATAGATTAATCATGGTTCTAGCAAATAGAAAGAATATCAGAGAGGCAGTGCTATATCCAAGAGATCAAGACAGGCTAGATCCATAGATTATAATGCTCTATAATTATCAGACCAAGTAGAATATGCATGTAGCATTTCTGACGAAACACTAGGTTTTCTCTTTTCCATTATTTCATAAATATCTTCAGAAGTAATGCTTTCTGGTTGAACATCTTCTGTAGGAGAACCCATTTCAAATAATTTCGATACTACTTGTAATTGAACTGATTGGCAAATATCTCGTATATCGCTGCCGGAATAGCCTTCAAGAGATTTAGCAATGTCAGATAATTTTATTGATTCGTCGACTTTGAGGGATGATGTATACATCTCCATCATTTCTACACGAGCGTCCAAACTAGGAAGATTGACGCAGATACGTTTCTGAAATCTTCTCAGGAATGGCCAATCTAATGACCATGGTTTATTAGTAGCCCCTATAATATATAACGCAAGATTCTTTCCCTTATCAGAAATACTATCCATTTCTTTCAAAAATTGATTACGTACACGTGATTCACCGCCAGTATCAGAAGTATTACTGCCTCTTCCAAACAAAGAATCAACTTCGTCAATAAATATCACAACAGATACAACGCCTTCTTCATCCAACATATGTTTTGCAGATTTGAATAATTTAGAGACGTTTTGTTCTGCCTCTCCCAACCATTTTGACATGATTGTAGATGCGTCAACATTCATAAAATGTCCATCAATATCTGATGCAACTGCAGCCGCCAATAGTGTTTTTCCGGTTCCGGGCGGTCCATATAATAATATTCCACGCGGCCATCCCAATGGAAATAAATCAGGTCGCATTGAAGGAAAGGTAATAGATTCTCTTAATGCTTTTTTTGCATCTTCATTACCAACTATTTCTTCCCAACTTATATTGGGTTTTTCTTGAAGAATTACGTCCTCATATGATGATTTTACAATTTCAACAACCCCAGATTGTGAATCTGATTGTTTATCTTGAGGCATATCAGAAGTATTTTGTAACTGATTTATACGTTCTTGGTATCGTTTTGCATGTTTAATATAAAGTTGAGTATGTGATTCATTTGGATAAAGTTTTGTTAGTTTAATTAAGGCTTCAATAGATTTTTGATACATTTGTATTGCAGTTCCTCTAGAACCTTGCGTATCAAATTTTATTGCCTCGCGTGCATAAGTTTGTGCAGTGTTTTGTAATACTTCAGGAGCGGAACTCAGATCAATCACCTTTGAATTTTTATTTTTCCTCTGCTCATTAATTCTATAGTTTTAGTTTCAACCATCTCAACAGATAAACCTAATTCGTTTGCTGCATCAACAACATCAAAATGTCCCTCATTTCGGTCAATATATTTGCTGATTTTATCTTCAATTTTGTTCTTTTCTGATTCTTTCGGGGTGTATTTCTTAAAGTTCATTTCCGGAGTACCTGGATTATTTATCAATTTTTTATTAACTATAGACGTGATTTGATTATTTTTCACAATTGAATCAAATTTATCACTCTCATTTTCAATTCTCTCTACTATTGGCTGTAAGATATTTGCCTCAATCGACTTGTTCATTTCAGATAATTCATTATTTGATAATTCAGGCAGATCTAATGATTGATTAAGAGACCTATTTAGAGTCATTATTTGTTCATTTACATCAGGTATGATATTCGAAAGAGTGACGTCCATATCTTTACACATTTCCACAACCAAACCTAATGAATTTGTTGCCTGATGAACGTCTCTCAAGGTTTCCATTCGACTTATTGCACGAATAATTGATATTTCGCTAATCTTGATACTATCAAATAATTGTTCTACATCGTCGTATTCTTTCTTATAAATGGCGTAAAATGTATGATCATTGTTCGATGAAGATTCATTACATAATAATTTAATTTTATTGATCCTTTGATTTAATTTAATTTTAAGAGTAAATACGTCTTTTTGTTGGATTTGTAGAATTCGCAATGATTGATTGATCTTATTTCTATCTCGTATATTTTTTATATTTAATTTTATTCTTTCAAACATATTATCACACACTTTCGCAAAAAAAGGATAAGCGACAGAATTATTCTGTCACTCGAATAGGCCTTCTATTTTATTTTTCTTTGGCAATAATGAATCTGCAGCAGATGGCAAATCAGGGAATTGTTCTTTCATCTTTTCTTCAGCGACGGCAGATGCTTCATCCATAATTTGTTTTGATTCGGCATTAGAGTTTTCAAAGTTAATAGTGTGTCCGCCCATCTGACCTGCATCAACTAAGATACCGCTTAACAATCCATTAATTTCGCTAATTTCATGCTCAGCTTCTGGTAAGATGTTCATAACGCCCGATTGAATATCTCTAATGACACCCATTGCAGGAGTCAAGGTTACGACGACATCGCCTAATTCTGAAACGGTATTGAGTCTCAATGCAATTTGTTCTAATGCAAGCTTTGATTGATCCACCATATTGTTCATTTTTCGTACTTCTGCCAATTCATTTGCATACACAGTAGCATGTGGTTGATCGTGTTTCTGTAATGCGGCAACAACACTATTGAAGATGTTGGCATCACGTGCTTTGAGTTTTCCACTAGTTTGATCTAGTTTTACAATCTGTGTTCTGATTTGGCGTACGGCTTGTTCGAGTTTAGGTTTTACGGGTTCCTTATCGGCGCGAATTACTTCTTTAACTTTGTCACTAAATCCAGGAGTTTTTTCATTATTCCATTTTGATGCGAAATGTGACATGATAATATAAGCGGCAATTGTTTTTTTATCAGGTATGATGTGATATAGCTTCGCTTATTTGTCAAAAATAGTTAATCATTATTACTACGAATAATTTTTCATAGGCGTAGCAAGTTCAATAATTTTATTTTTCCAATTATTTGCTTGTATAATTCCACTTGCAATTAAAATTCCTTTAGATCCTAATTCAAGTGCGATAGATACGTCTTCTGAAGTCATAATTCCAGCACCGCATAATACATCTATATTATTATTAATTTGATTAACAGTATCAACGGAATCAGATATTATTTTTGGATTTACTTTTGATATAGCACGTCCAGAACCAATTAATTCTGGAGGTTCAATTGCAATTATATCGGGATTTAATTTAGCAATCTTTTCTACCTCTTCAATTGACTGTGCGCAAACTAAAGATATTAACTCAATTTCTTTAAATCTAATAATTAATCTTTCAATTTCATCTAATGAAATACGTTTTTCTGAATGATTAATTAATGAACCTGGGCAGTTTATTGATTTTAATAATTCAGGAACTATTGAACCAGTAGAGCTGCCTATTTTAGAATCGTCAACATGTTGTGCATAGATAGGAATATTGACATTATCAATTATCTTAGAAAGAACTGGATTTGGCGGACATACAATAATTTCAACTGATGTTTCATTAGCAACTGATTCTGAAATTTTTGATATGTCAAGTGAATAATTAGAATGTATTTCAGCATAATTCTTCAAATTAATTACTAACGAAGGAGTGCGGTAGTTTTTCATATGTATCTCAAATGTATTAGATGTATTAATGTTTTAAATTATTTAGTCAGAGAATCTTGAGACCAATTTTACTGCAGAATAACTTAATAGATCTAATTCAATATTTGATTGATTTAATTTATCTAAATCAATATTATGAAGTTTATTTATTTTTCTATAATTATTTATATTTATATCGGTAGAATATTCAAGATTCTTAACAATCCAATTGTGTATTTGTGTAAGTTCTTTGATTTTGCCAACAGATGCAATTAGATAGGATTTATTTTTTGGTG
This sequence comes from Nitrososphaerales archaeon, assembly GCA_047517285.1. GTDB lineage: Archaea > Thermoproteota > Nitrososphaeria > Nitrososphaerales > UBA57 > UBA57. Next base: position 20,561 of record JAKZTE010000008.1, read on the forward strand.
AAATTCCTGCTATTGTCAGTGCTTCTTCAATTTGATCGGTTATTGAAATACGCATCAATAAATCAACCTCAAATTCACGAGCCGCTAAAAGATTGTGTTTCTTTGCATAATAAGACTGTTTTATGGCGAATATCAAATGCTGCAGGTTAAGAATTGAACCTGGATTAATAAATTGAGTTAGAAGTTTAGGATAATTTTCTCGAAGTTTAATTAATGAAGATTTGTTAGTAGAAGAATTAATTTGTACGATTAAACAAGAATCTTGTTTAGACAGTTTATGTATGTTCATCCGCCATGGCTTATTGATATTATCGATATGACATCGCCATTTTTAATTACTGTATCATGATTATTAAGAACTGAGATTTCTACATTATTTACCGCGATTAAAAGATTATTAGAATCTAACAATGATTGATCAACATTATATTTATCATTAAGTATATCCAATACTTGGTTTATTGAATGATTACTAAGATCGGTAGAGATATTATTTGTATTAGTATGTTTACAAATATTTCCAAAAAATTTAATCTGATTCATTGGTAATAGATGTTTCACTATCTATTGAACTAACCGTGGCAGTTTCATTAACAAGGAGTGATTTTTGTTCATTATTTTTAATTTTTGTTATACAGCCTGCAATTTGATTACGTAGTTTTTTTGAAGTAATCACAGAAACAGCATCCAATGCCTTCTTATTTTCTTCATAATCAGTAGTAAACAAGGATTGATTGTTTTCCATTACTTGCGTAGATAATGTCCAAACTCGTTTCATTATACTTAGTTACTCCTTACAACTATATATTTTTTTAAATTATCAGATATTTGTTCCAATATATCGTCAAATGGGATAGACCACAAATTACTTAATTTATTAACTATGCTGGGAATGAATGAAGGTTCGGCAATTTTACCTTCATAGCATGCAGAAAATGTAACAGGTCCGTCAGTTTCTACAATAGTAGATTCAGGATTGGATAATTTTGCAAGTTTTTGAAGAGACTTTGAATATACTAAAGCAGGTCCAAATGAAACTAATATTTCAGAATTTAATATTTTTTTTAATTGATCTTCATGACCTGAAAACCAATGTAGCATAATGCAAGGAAGATTATATGATTCTAAAATATCTAATACTTCCTGTGTAGCGTCTCTAGAATGAATAGAAACAGGTAATTTAGACTTTTCAGCAAGTTGTAACATGTGTTTGAAAGTAATAATTTGGTTTTCAAAGTCAATTCCACGTTCAATGTAGGTTTTATCTAATCCAATTTCGCCAACACCGTCAATAAGATCTAAATTATCTTTGAAGAATACGTCAAATTCTTCCAAGTTAGATTGGGAATATTTTGGGTGCATTCCAACAAATGAAAGCAAATTATCGTTAGAATTAGAAAGTTCCACCGTAATTTTAGAATCATTTAGTGTTTCTGAGACATTAAATGCGAGTGTTTTAGATACTTTCAAATAATTTAAAATATCGAGTCTAGAAGAATTAAATTCAGTCGCAGATAAATGAATATGCGCATCAAACAAGTCAAAATCATCAATATTCATCTTAAACGTACTATATCAGGTCATTAGTCCTAAAAAAAGGTTATATAACTATTATAACCAGTTTAATTTACCATGGGCGATTTAGAATTCGGGTTAGCTGCTGTTTATAGAATAATTAAAAAAACGGGTGCCGAAAGAGTTGGAGATGATGCTGCAGAGGAATTAAGGACAGTATTAGAACAATTCGGTATTAAAATTGCAGAACAAGCATTAGTATATGCAAAGCACGCTGGAAGAAAAACAGTAAAATCATCAGATATCAGACTAGCAGTAGATGAAATTAACAAAAAGAATTAATCGTAGATATTTTTGAATAATTATAGACAATACGTAGTAATTACTGATTGCGCTCCGGTCGTCTAGCTCGGCCAAAAATAATGAAGGTCAAGGATGGCGGATTCTCAATTCGTCGACACGGGTTCAAATCCCGTCCGGAGCACATATTATATTTAATAGAATTAGAATCAATTAATTTTTAAGATAACAATGATAGGAATAACAGGAAGCCCAGGCACTGGTAAAAAAACAATTGCTAGAGAGCTATCAAAAAATATGAACGTAGATGTATTTGATATAAATAAATTCATTATAGAAAATAATCTTGCAGAATATGAAGAAGGTCAATTAATTGTGAATGATCTAAAAGATGTAAGAGAACGTATTGATCACGAATTTATGGGGAAAAAATTCATAATAATTGGGCATTTATTACCTGAAGTGATTCCAGAGGAGGCGTTATTAAAAGTAATTGTATTGAGATGTGAGCCGGATATATTGATAGACAGGTACAAAAAAAGAAATTATGATGAATTAAAAATTAGAGATAACCTAGTATCTGAATTGATTGGAACTATACATTATGATACTGTTATGAAATATGGAGATGATAAAACATTTGAGATAGATGTATCAAATAAGAATGTTAATAATATTGTTGATGAGATAACAATGATAATTAATGATGAAAGAATATCAAAAGATAGAATAGATTGGATAGATTATGCGTCGAAATCAAATAAACTAAGGAGGTATTTGAATTAACTTGAATAATAAAAAAACATTAATTATTGCAAGTATAGTAATATTATCAATATTGTTCATTCTGAATTTTCCAATTGATTATCTTGCCTGTTCAGTTACTACTATGGCATGTGGATTTTTTGACATTGTAAAGGATGAAAATTCTCAACAAGATGATTCAACTGAAATTAATGATTCAGGGGTGGAGTTAGATATTGCATTCCCAGAAATTGAGGTCGGTAATTTAATCTATTTAACAACACCAAATGATGAATCAGGAAGAATATTTGTTGCGACAAGAGAGGGAATTATATTTTACATTGAAAAAGATTCGAACAATATATCGCTATTCATAGACATAAGAGAGAAAATTGATCAAGAATTAACTGGAGAGAGAGGCCTTCTTGGATTTACTTTTGATCAGAATTACATTGATAATGGGTATTTCTATATACATTATATAGATTTTGATGGTAATTCCGTAATTTCTAGATTTAAAAATACTAAAAATATTGAATCAATATTCAATACTGAATTAAAAATATTACAGATTGATCAGCCATATTCAAATCATAATGGAGGCAGTATTATAATTGGGCCCGATGGATACTTGTATATTGCATTAGGGGATGGAGGATCTGGAGGGGATCCATTTCTTAATGGGCAAAATGGGAATGCATTATTGGGTTCAATATTAAGAATTGATGTTAGTAAATCTTCAGAAGATAATCGTTATCAAATTCCTAACGACAATCCATTTATCGATAATGGTAATTTTAAAGATGAGATATGGGCATATGGTCTACGAAATCCTTGGCGAATGAGTTTTGACATGAAGACTGGAAAATTATTCGCAGGGGATGTCGGACAAGATAATTTTGAAGAAATAAACATAATTGAGAAAGGTGGAAACTATGGATGGAATATAATGGAAGGCAATAGTTGTTTTAACAATAAAATTTGTAATAAAGAGAATCTCATAATGCCAATTATTGAATATTCGCATAGTGAAGGATGTTCTGTAACTGGAGGATATGTATATCATGGAAGAATCGAGAGTCTGAAAAATAAATATATATTCTCTGATTTTTGCAGTGGAAATATTTGGACAATTGATCTATCTAGTGATGAATATGAGAAAGAAAGATTATTGAAAGGGCCATTTCAGGTTTCATCTCTAGGTCAAGATGAAAATGGTGAGGTGTACATATTGTCTTTTGATGGAAGAATTTATACCTTTTATGAGAAGGAGAGGGTATAATCATGCAGAAAAACATAGCAAAAGGAGCAGCGTCTCTATATCTTTCAAATATTGTTTCTCTATTTGTAATTACTGGCCATTTTATCGTATTAACTAATACATTAGACATAACAGAAATTGGAATAATTTTTGGATTTCAAATTATAATGTATTTATTTGCAACATTAGCAACATTTTGTTTACCAATACCAATTATGTCTCCACTTCCATTACCGCATGCAATTACCAAATTCATACCTGAATTTATTGCATCAAAAGAGAAAGGAAAGGCAAATACCATTTTTCTGTATTCGTTATATTTGTTAATAATAATATCTCTAATATTATCCATACTAATCTTTGTGAATATTGACATTATTAATTCAATGATTTTTAATGGAAAAATAACTAATGGATTATTATTTATAGCACTTACGCAAATCTTCTTGTTTACTTTGAATCAATTCCTATTTAGTGGAATGATATCAATAGGAAATAGCTATAAGGTAGGAATTATACAGATTTATTCGATTGTAATAAAATTTACATTCGCTGCAATTCTTGCCTATGCAGGTTTTGGAATAATTGGTGTTTTGGCAGGATATTTAATAGGAGATTTATTATTCGCGATTTTAGTATTGCCAATTTGTTTGAATAAATTAAAGAGTCCAAAACAAGAAATTAATCGTTCTATGACAATAAATTATTCTGTACCAATATTAATATCATCGTTAATAATATTCGGGGTGACGCAAATCGATAGAATATATGCTTTAATTAATCTGGGACTTCCGGGGTTAGGAATATACACAATTGCAATAGCTGCTTCGACAATTGGAGCTTATGCGCCTAATTCTCTTGCTACTGCGATAACACCTAATTTGTCAGCGCTTTTTTCACTAAATAAATTAGATTCATTCCGAGATTTATCTAAACTATATACACGGTATGTATCATTTATTGGAATGCCTGCAGCTTTTATGATTGCTGCATTGTCAGTGCCATTAATGTCGATATTTGGTGAACAATATGCGGACAGTGCACTACCTGCGGCAGTAATCTCTATTGCAATAGGAATAACTACATTTTCATCAATTTACAATAGTCAATTATTTGTTAGAGGAAAAACAAAATGGATAATGTTTGCGAACATATTAGGTCTTTTATTATTCATATCAATGATCTTAATTTCTCAAGTATTGAATAACAGCATAGATGTAAATTACTTGTCATATGGAAGAGCATTAATGATAGTTTCAACTGCATTGATCATAAGCTATAAGTCGTATACGTTAGGAGATCTAAAATATGATAGGAAGGCGATAATTAATTCATTATCAGGTTCAATAATTATGTCCGTATCTTTGTATTATTTGTACACGGCATTATTCAGTTCTGTGTCTTCAACTTTATCGCTATTAGTGCTCATCCCTACTGGAATGGCAATCTATTTTATTTATCTAAGACAAACAAGGACATTTAATCAAAAAGATATTGAATTCATAGTAAAAATTATTTCAATAAAGGAATCTAACAAAATCAATACTATGAAAAAGATACTAGGCGTCAAGAACTAATTATACAGATTTTTAGTTTAGATCCGTCTATATCTATATCTTTCCAATTATATGATGAATTCAAGTCATCGACAACTTCTACATTATTTGTTCTAATTAGATATTTTAGTTCGGATAATTTAGGCATGAGTAATTTCCTAGTGGAAGTATCAATTCCATATATCAATGTATTTTTCAACATTTCAGAAGGGTCAAGGCCGGATTCTTTACGTTCTGATTGAATTCTTCTAGCAAGATCGCGTAGGTATCCTTCAATAAATAAATCAGAATCTCTTTCTTTAGGTAAAATAACAACAATTCCAGATTTAGAAGATAATACATAATCATCAGTTGCATCGAATTGAAATTTAATTTCATTTTTAAGTACTTCGTAACTAGTGTCATTGATTTTGAAGGTAAAAGAATCATTAATTATGAAATGTTTAAACAGATCTAGTGCATTTTGCTCTTTTATTATACGTCGAAATTCATTAATATCCGCCCTTAATTTTTTTCCAAGAATGTCATAATTTGGAAAAATGGATAGATTGGCAGGCAATTCATCGACATTATCGATGTATTTTATATCACGTATATTACAAAATGTTTGCAATAATTCTTTGTGCTTTATCAGATTGGACAATGAGTGATCTTCAGAATATATCATCGATAATTTTAAAGGCCATCGACGTTTCAGTTTACCCTTCATTCTAGCAGAATTACTTTGAGAAATGATTATCTGTAGAGACTTGAATTCGGACTCGAGATCATTATCAAGAAAATCAGGGTTACTTTTAGGCCAAGTCTTAGACAATATAGGATTGTTATCAAATATTGAATTATGAAGGAATTCAGTAATGAATGGAGAGATCGGATGCAATAATACGTCAAGAGTGTAAAGTATGTGAGAAATTATAGAATAGATCGACAAACGTCTATTAAGATGTGAATCATCGTCATTCCATATTTCATTTCGGACCATGGGTAAGTAGGTTTGGCTAAAACTTTCAATTATAAAATTATCGATTGATGCAGCAACAAGATTGAAATTAGTGCCGCTATATGAATTAGTAACGTCTTTTATCAAATTCTGTAATTTTGATAGAATCCAACAGTCGGGGGATGATAATGAGTTATTATTAATCGACCATTCAAGAGTATGTTCGTCTTTATTGAAATTATCATAATCGCCGTTTTGTTTCAGGTATTTATGTAGATTATATAATGTACTGATTACCTGATATGGTCTAGATTTCATTTCTTCAAAACTAAAATTTAGACTATCTATAGGAGTTGCTTTTCTCATCAAATAGAATCTCAGTATATCGACGGAATTTTCGTCAAGTGTTTTATAACCTTCAACAATGTTTCCTAATCTTTTACTCATTTTATTGCCTTTTTCATCAAGAATATGTCCCTGAAATAAAAATGCATTATAAGGTGGAGCGCTAGAATTTTGCATTATAACATTTTCAATTAAAAGAGTATACGCCCATCCACGTGTTTGATCTATGCCTTCAGTAAGAAATGTTGCAGGAATAAATTCATCGTACTCTTCGTTAGACAGAGATGCAAAAGGAGCGGCACCGCTATTATGCCAAGTATCAAGAACAAATAGTTCTCTATGACATTCATTATTACATTTAGGGCAATTAATTACTATACGATCCATCCATGGTTTATGCAATTCAAAGTTATCTCCGTCAGGAAGTTCTATCGCATTATCAATAATTGCTTTTCGTGAGAATAAACCAACTTTATGTGAACATGAAATGCATTTCCATATAGGAAGCGGAGTTCCCCAAACTCTTTCTCTCGATATACACCAGGGTCTTTTCTCTTTAATAATTTCAATAAATCGATTTCTGGGTTGTTCAAAATAATATTCAATAGACTCAGCAGATTCAATAGCTTTGTTATCCAACTTATCGACTAGATAAAAATATGCGCGTCTTGCAACCCATAATAATCGATGGCCGGATCTCCAGCATAAAGGATATTCATGTTTAAGTCGGCCAAGTTTCACTAAAGAATTTTCTGTTTTTAATAAATCAAATACCACGTCATTTGCGTCACGTACAAATAATCCATTAAATTTACCGGATTTTTCATCAAAACATGCTTGATCGTTAATTGGATTAAACGATGGAATATTTCTTTTCTTTCCGATATCAAAGTCAATTTCTCCATTTGCAGGAGAGATATGAACCAATCCAGTTCCAGTTGTCAAGTCAACGAAATCTTCGGCAACCACAGTATGTACGCCTTGTTGTTTGGAGAGCTCATGTAGTTCAGGTATGTATTTTTCTGCCAGGGGATGAATGTATTTTTTACCATCTAATGATTTGCCATTAACTTCTTTTAGTATTTCAAAATTCTCAATATGAAATACATTCATTAATTCGTCCAATCGCTCATTAGCAATTATCCATATCTCATTTTCTATTTTTACATAGGAATATATTGATTCAGGTTTCACACCGGTCAGCATATCAGTAACAACAGTGAATGGCATAGTTGTCCAAAGAATTAGATATGCATCTTCATCAACAAGTTTTACTTTGTAATATAATGAAGGATCCTCGACAGTTTCATAGCCTTGGGCAACTTCTGCATGGCTAAGAGATGTTTGACAGCTTGGACAGTAAGGAACCACGGATTCAAGTTCTTCAAGTATGCCATTTTCCCAAGCTTTCTCAAGATATTTCCACTCTCTTTCAATGTATTCATCTTTGTATGTCCAGTATGCCTCATCGTGATCAAGAGATAATCCAAGAAGCCGGTCTGATTTTTTCCATGTTTCATAATTATCTAAAACTAGATCCTTACAAGCTTGAATAAGAGTTTCTTCTCCAATTTTCTTAAGATTCTCTATCTTACTGCCTTTAAGCCCCAATTCTTTTTCAGCTTGCAGTTCGACAGGCAGTCCCTGTGTATCCCAACCGCCACGGAATATTACATCGTAATCATTAAGAACGTTAAATCTATACCAGATATCCTTGATGATCCTGCCGCGAATATGTCCGATATGCGGCTTTCCGTTGAGCGTCGGAGGGCCTTCAATGAAAACTACAGTTTCATTATCTGCATATTTATCCTTGATATATTTCTTGATATCGATATCTTCCCAGTATTTTCTAGTGATTTTTTCGATTTCCTTTAGGTTTAGTTCGTCCTCTAGGTTTCCTGCTTGCATTAAGAAAATTATAACCCAAGGGTGAATAAAACATTACCTAACAAGATTAAGATTCAAATATCTATACATAATTCATGGATATATCCGATAGATCGTTGCAAGAATTGACCACGATTATCGAGGAATCCAAGACTGGATTCGACATAGATATCCTTGACAAATGGTACTTTAAGATAACAGAATATGCCAAAGAAGAGGCGCCTCATCACCTTATCGAAAGCATAGGCTACGAGCAGGACGACGTATTGCCCATGAAATTCAAGGTAAACTGCTCAAAGAGGGCAGTGCCACACCTGAACAGGGCAATAGAGCATTACATGCCTGAGATGCAGTATGTCACGCAACTGTACTTCCAGGTGGTGCAGCAGATAATACAGAAAGAGTACGAAGAGTACAATCCAGAAAAGAGCGGCGGAGATTAGATGTTACCGTCTTTTATCAAAGTACCAAATACGCCCATAAAATTAGCGGAGCGCATGGGAATAGGAAATTTGCGCAGGTATAAAAAAACGGGTCGTGTGGCAGGAATAGCTGAAATGATAGCCAACATAGCCTATAAAAAACCATCCAGTAATCAGGTAATGATAAT
>JAKZTE010000009.1:0-85365 GCA_047517285.1 Nitrososphaerales archaeon
GTTCAGGATTTAACGGTACCTGTACTATCAATAAGTTTAGAAGAAGATGCATCACGAATTATTAATAAAAACAAAGAAGAATCAACTTATTCCTTAGACAGATTATCAATTCCATTAATAGAAATAACGCTTGCTCCAATGAAATTTAAAAAAGAAGAAACAGAGAAGATTGCATTAACACTGGGTAGATTGATGAGAACTACAGGAAAAGTTGCCAGAGGAATAGGAACAATCAGACAAGACGTGAATATTTCCATAGATGGAAAGAATATTATCGAAGTAAAAGGAGTTCAACAACTTAACATATTAACAGATATTATTGAATTTGAGAATCAAAGGCAATCAAACTTAATAAAAATAAAAGAAAAACTCATAGAAAGAGGTATAAAAGAAGATAATTTTAATATAAAATCAACTGAAATAACAAATATTTTTAACAATACTAATTCGAAATTGATTAAAAAAGTTCTAGAAGGCAATGGTAAGATAATTGCAATTAAAGCGCCAAAATTTAGAGGGTTAATTGGGAAAGAAGATCATAAAGGAACAAGACTAGGACGAGATATATCCTCACTGGTAAAATTTTTTGGATTCGGGGGAATATTTCATTCGGATGAACTGCCAAATTATGGAATAACAGAAGATGAATGTAAAAGGGTCACTGATAAGTTAGAAAATGAAAAGGATGATGGATTCATTATTTTAACAGGAGATGCAGAGAATATGGACGTAGCAGTGAAAAGTATCGAAAATAGATTATTACAATGCATAATAGGCATACCTGCAGAAACAAGAATGCCGACAGAAGATGGAATGACGAATTTTATGAGGCCAAGGCCAGGATCTGCCAGAATGTATCCAGAAACTGACATAATTCCAGTTAAGATATATGAAGAAAAAAGGATTGCAATCAAGGAATCTCTGCCAAGATCGTATGAAGAGCAAATTGACAATTACAAACAAAATATAGGATTGAATGATAAATTATCAGTTCAGATATTTGATTCAAGATACAAGGGATTATTTGAGAAATTAATAAAAGAGGTGAATATACCAGCGAATTATATTGCGGCGCAGTTAACTGAAACAATGATTAAATTAAGTAGAAATAAATTAAATGTTACAAGAATTACAGACATAGAATTAGGAAAGATATTCAAAGAAATTGAAAGTGGGATTATTGCAAAAGAGTCATTCGAAACGATAATTGAAGATATGTGCCGAAATGATAAAAAAATAGACGAGATTATCAATGAAATGAAAGAAAATAGATTAACTGATAAAGACATAGAAAAGATAATATTAAAAATAATTGACATGAAAAAAGAAATTATCAAAGAAAAAGGAAATGATTCATTTAGTATTTTAATGGGAGAAGCGATGAAGCAACTACGTGGAAAAGTTGATGGAAAGATAGTAAGCGACAAGATACAGAAGTTATTAAACAATTAATTTTTATTGGGGTTCGATAGTAGAAGGAGGTTTACTTGATATTGCATATGTCACCCAGCTTACGTTATCAACCTCGTTAGTGATTCGTGTACTAATATTATCGAGTACGTCATAAGGAATTTTCACCCAATCCGCAGTCATAGCGTCAGTTGATTCTACAATTCTAACAGTTACAATATAGCCCATTTTACGACCGTCGCCTAAAACTCCAACAGCTTTGTCATCACCGACCATTGCGAATGCCTGCCAAACTGTATCATGAATATTAGATTTTTTTAATTCCTCTTCAACTATACTACTAGACTCTCTACAAATAGTTAATTTTTCAGGTGTGAATTTGCCAATTATTCTGACTGCAAGGCCGGGACCAGGAAAGGGATGTCTTTCAAGAATCTCAGAAGGTAACTCAATCAATCGAGCGACATTACGTACTTCGTCTTTATATAATTCTCTAAATGGTTCAATTAATTTAAAATCAATATTTTCTGGAAGGCCCCCGACATTATGATGAGTCTTAATAGTAGCTGCAGGTCCACTAGTTGAAGCACTTTCAATCACATCAGGATAGAGTGTTCCTTGGGCCAGCCATTTAAACGAGCCATTTTGTTTGCTAATTTCCTCAAAAACTTTGATGAATTCTCGTCCAATAAGCTTACGACGTTCTTCAGGATCTATAACATCAAACAGTAAATCAAGAAATCTATCTACTTCATTGTAAAAAATGATCTTAATATCTAATTTGTCAAATATTTCAAGAACGTTTTTTGCTTCGTTTTTACGTAATAAACCATTGTCAACAAATACACAAGTTAATCGATCACCTATAGCTTTGTGTAACAATAATGCAACCGTGGATGAATCTACTCCTCCACTCAATGCGCATAAAACAGAATCTTTTCCAACTTGAGCCTTTATCTTATCAATTGTATTATCTACAAATGAATCCATAGTCCAAAGGCCTTTACACCCGCATATTTCATAAATAAAATTACTTAAAATTTTTCCACCGTCCTTAGTATGAGTAACTTCAGGATGGAATTGTACCCCAAATAGATTATTTGAACGAATAGCAGCATATGGAGAATTTTCAGTAGTGGCAATTGATTCAAAATTATCAGGGAGTATTTTAGTAGCATCTCCATGACTCATCCATACATCGGTATTTGATTCTAGACCCTGAAATAATTTTTGTTCAGACGATATAGATAACAGTGCTTTACCGTATTCTCTTTTGTCAGTTCTAGTGATTGAACCACCCATTTTATCAACAATTATTTGTAAGCCATAACATATTCCCAGAATAGGAATCCCTAAATCAAATATTTTAAAATCAGGTTTAGGAGAATTTTCATCATAAACACTATTTGGTCCACCTGTAAGAATTATACCTGAAGGATTCATTGATGCAATTTCATCAGCAGAAGTATCATAAGGTAATAATTCAGCATAAACTGATAGATCCCTTATTCTTCTTGTTATAAGATGTGAATATTGTCCTCCAAAATCTAGAACTATAATATTTTCTTTATTCATTATTCTCACACTTATGACGTTCTTCGCTATTGTGCGTATATGCACCCCAACGATCGCCAATTTTTCGCATTTCTATCTCAACGTTACATACATTACATGATCTCTTATACGAATCATTTGATGTCTGTGAAATAGATTCGTCAACATAATTTTTTTCATTCTTTGATGTACTAATAGAGTGAGCTGATTGAAAACTTGAAGTTTTCAATATACTGTTTACAACTGCCAATGTATCCTGTAGATGAGTTAATTCAACTTCTAATTCTACGATTTTTTGTTCTAAACGTTCTTTTGTTTCAGCAGCTTTCTTTAAACTATCGTCAGAATAACTCATACAACACATTATGATGAAAAGAAACGTATAAGCATTTTAGAATATAGTCGACAAATAAATTAAAGATATTTTATTATTGCAGATGTCATCTCAGATGTTTTAGAACTTCCGCCAAGGTCATAAGTTATATTTTTACCTTCAGAGATTACTCTTTCTGTTGCTTCGAAGATAGCGTTACCCGATTTATTATCGTCGAGATATTGAAGCATCCATGCGGCAGACAATACTGTGGCAGTAGGATTTACTTTATCTTGACCTTTATATTTTGGTGAACTTCCATGAGCAGGTTCAAACATTGCATAATCATTGCCCATATTAGCAGAATAAACATTTCCTATACTTCCAATTAATGCAGATGCTTCTTCAGAGATAATATCCATGAATAGATTTGTACTTAGTAGCACTTTATTATGGAATCTTTCAGGATTTTTATATAATTGCTGGGCCATATTATCAATAAAATAATCTTCAATCGCAATATCAGGATATTGTTCAGAAATTTTATTTACTTCGTCCAGAAATATATCGTCGGTCTCACGCAATATATTCGCTTTATGAATTGGAACGACGGTTTTCCAGTTACGTTCAGATGCAGACTGGAATGCAAATTTAGCAATTCGAGTACAGGATGAACGAGTAATTTTTCTAATAGTAATAGCAGTGTCTTTGTCAATTTGGAATCCAAGTCCACTATACATGCCTTCGGTTCCTTCACGAATACATAACATTTCAATTGAATTAGAGTCGTCTTTAGAAAGACTTTTGATTGGTCGAACGTTTGCGTATAAATCAAATTTTTGTCTCAGAGTAACTGCAACGCTTCGAGGAGCTCCAGGAATAGTAGGAGTAACAGTGGGTCCCTTAAGACAGGCATCGCTATTTTCAAGCAAGTCCATCGTATCGGAAGGAATTAAACTAGAACCTTTATTCTTTTCCCAATATTCTGCACCGGCATCGCATTCAATAAACTCAATATTATTTGGACTAACAGCGTCAATAATTCTCATAGTGCAAGAAATAAGCTCTGGTCCGGTACCATCGCCTCTAATTACTATGGCTTTTTTTGTCAAGATAATACCGGCTAATTTCTATAATTTAAAAGTGTTACACAGTCTAGTAAGTACGTGAATCAGGAAAGATATCATTTATTATAACTGGTTCAAGAGAGGTTTTAAGATTGGAATTAGATAATTGAGCAAGAACATGAAACAACCAATCTTTATCGTTACGAAGTGGAAAATCCAATCTAAAATGTGAACCGCGACTCTCTTCCCTCAACAATGAAGAAGAGGTAATTACTTCAGCAACATCCAACATATTCAATAATTCAAAATAACTAGAAAAAGAATATTCAAAATTATTAGGATTGTTTGAATTATTAGACAACAATTGTGTTTTGATGATGGATAATTCAGAGAGGGTTTTATTCAATAATTCATTTGTTCTAAAAATTCCAACATTTGATGTCATCAAAGATTGAAGTTTAGTGCAGGAGTTGCTAACGTATTCAAGATCAATATTATTTAATGAATTTTCAACATCTTCTATATAACGTTCGGCATAGGTCCCAATATATTCATCAAAGTCGATAGAATTAATATCAACTTCAGTATTTTTATCATAATGAGATATTTGTTCGCCGGCAATTTTACCAAAGACTAAACATTCAATCAATGAATTTCCACCAAGACGATTGGCTCCATGAACGCTAAGGCACGAACATTCACCTGCAGAATACAGGTTCTGAATAGATGTTTCGCAATTAATATTGATAAGAATTCCACCCATCATATAATGTTGAGCTGGAATTATTTTCAGAGGGATTTTTTTAATATCAATATTCAGTAATGAGGATGCCATGCCCTTTATATCAGATAATTTTTCATTCAACGCAGAATCAGTCAGATGGGTAAATGATAATTCGATATAATCGCCATAGTTAGAATCCTTTAATCCAAAACCGTCGTCAATTTCATTAATAATTGAACGAGAAACAATATCTCTAGGAGCAAGTTCAAGTGACGAAGGAGCATACTTTGTCATAAATCGTTCGCCGTTTTTATTAAGTAAATAAGCCCCAGCAGAACGAGCTCTTTCAGTAATCAATATATTTGAACCAATTAATGATGTAGGATGAAATTGAACGAATTCCATGTCTTTGAGATAAGCTCCAGCGCGATATGCAATAGCAATTCCATCTCCGGTACAATTTGTTGAATTAGTGGTATTAGAATAAACGTGCCCGGCCGGACCTGTTGCAAGTATAACAATACGGGAGAAAAATGCCTTAATTTTATTGCGGTCTTTGTTTAAAGCAACCAATCCATAACATATGCCGCCTTCATGAATTAAATCTAATACGTGCCAATTCTCTAGAATCTGAATATCATTTCTTTTTACTTCTTCATATAATCTTTGCATAATAGATAATCCTATTTGTGATGATGAGTTTAATGCTCGAGAGAATTCTGCACCGCCCAATTTATTTGCGGAATAGGTTTTATCAGATTTATCAAAATTCACACCAATTGATTCAAGGTATTTTATTTCTTCTGTTGTATGATTAACTAACATTGAAACTGCGTCTTGATCGGCAAGATAATCTGAGCCTTTTATCGTATCTGCAATAAATGAATTTAATGAATCATGAGAAACAGAAACAGAATTTATACCTCCTGCGGCAGAAACTGAATGCGAACGCATGACTGGTAATTTAGAAATAATTTTAACATTATTAGAATACTTAGACGCCTCAATGGCCGCTCGTAAACCTGAAATACCGGAACCAACAATTAATACGTCAATAAAGTCGTTCAAACAATCCTTAACAATGGATTTAAAAGATAAAACTTTTTACGTTAATAGGATATTCTTAGAACAATGAATACGATGGGCGATGTAAAGAAGAAAAATCAAGAATGGAAAATTGAAATATCAGCAGGAAATGGGACAATAACACTAGTATTAATTGATAAGAACAATAATCGTGTATCAAGAAAGATATCTAGTTCAGAATTCATAATAGAGAATGTACATGAAATTGGCAGGAATCTAGAATTTGAGTATAATAAAGCAAATAATACGATATTAGAACCATACAACATAAGCAGAATAATAGGGTTAGTTAACGATCAAATAATAGCAGAATCAGATAAATAACCAGCAATTTAACTACAATTAGAATGAAATACAAAATATCAGTCATATCAGGTGACGGAATAGGACCGGAAATCACCAAATGTAGTATTGACGTTATGAAATCATTAGAAGATAAACTAAATATAGAATTTGAATTATTGGAGATAGAAGCAGGAGACTCGGCATTAAAGAATAATGGAATTGCGTTATCGGATGAAGCAATAGATAAAATAAAAACTACAAATGCTTGTGTCAAAGCTCCAGTGGGAGAATCAGCAATGGAAGTAATTGTAAAATTAAGACAGCTATTTGATTTATATGTGAATTTAAGACCTGCAAAGTCATTTCCCACTGTAAAAAGTTTAGATGATGATATAGATATGATGATAGTTAGAGAAAATACAGAGGATCTTTACAAAGGACAAGAGTTCAGAATAGGAGATAATGCAATTGCGTTAAGAACTATAAGTGAAAAAGCATCAACGCGAATTGCAGAATATGCTTTCAATATAGCAAAAACAAGAAACAATAAGGTAACAGCTGTTCATAAATCTAATGTATTAAAAATGACAGACGGGTTATTCTCAGAATGTGTGAATAAAATCGCGCAAAAAAATTCCAATATTGAATTTTCAGAGTTATATGTAGATGCATGTGCAATGAATTTAATTAGAAATCCAAAAGAATTTGACGTAATTGTTACAACGAATATGTTCGGAGATATTTTATCTGATGAAGCAGCCCAAGTTGTTGGTGGATTAGGATTAGCGCCATCTGCCAACATTGGAGATGATTTTGCTTTATTCGAACCAGTTCATGGCTCTGCGCCAGATATAGCAGGAAAAAATATTGCAAATCCAATTGCGATGATTCTATCAATAAAGATGATGATGGAATGGTTGTATACTACTAACAATGATAAAGATTGCCAAATTGCATCCGAAATAATCCAAAAAGCAGTAGAAAATAGTTTAGAAAATAATATTAAATCAGTTGAATTAGGTGGGAAATCAAGTACAAGTCAGATTGGAAAATATATTACTAATTATATTAGTAATTATAACTTATAGACTAATTTTTTTCCATTTTTCTGTGGAATAATATTAATTTTAGGGTCTGTAAATTTAGACTCCAACTGCTTTCCTTGAAATAATCTATCCAATAATATAGCAAGCGCCGCAACTTCAGAATGTGGTTGATTGGAAATTGCTATATTTACGTCAGACAGTGTAATCAACGCAGGCGGAATTTTTTCTGAACCAATAATTACAACCATATCTCGATGTTGAAGTATTTCTCGAAGTTCATCCTCCATATCGGGAATATTTTGTCCATACATAGTACAAAGAATCACAAAATGATCCTCTTTTTTGCATTTATTTATGAATGATTTCCAGCTATTAAGATAAGTAATTTGGAAATCTCCTCCCCAAGATTCATTAACTTTTTCAATAGTTTCTTGAAGTGAATCATCTTCATTCCCACAATAATACATTTCAGATGACCCAAATGCCCGAGCGACTAAAGCACAATGAGTAGTAGTTCTATGATCTCGGTGTATTCTATGCCCTAAACGTAAAAGTTTGATTTTCAATTAAGTAAATTATTTATACTGACACATTATAAATGATTATAAATTGACAGGAAAGTATTTTATTAATAAGATTTTATTCACAATGGATTATTTATTTGGAGACGATATTAGTAAAATATTTGAAGAAAGAGAAATCAAATATGAATTATCGAATAATACAAATAGACTACGATTCATATATGTAGACGATAAATTATTTGCTACTATTAGAGCCAATGGAACATATGCATTGACTATTCATGGAGCGAGTATTTTAATTAATTATTCAGACTATATGAAGAATTGCGTCATGATAAATAATGAAATTGAACAATTTATCAAAGTTGGCGGATCAGTATTTAACAAACACGTCATAGATGCAGGAGATAATATATTACTAGATTCAGAAGCCATAATAATCAATGAAAATAAAAAATTAATCGGAGTAGGAAAGGCACTAACATCACACGATATTATGAAAAAATCTAAAATTGGACCCGCAATAAAAGTCAGGCATATTTAATAAGATACAGTGAGGTAATTATTTCATGGGATTTAGAGACAACAGACAAAGTAAAAGAATGCTAGAAAAAATGGGTTTAAATCTAGAAGAAATGCCAGATGTTGATGAAGTAGTAATTAAAACGAAAGAAAAAGACTTGATTATTAAAAACCCTCAAGTTTCCAAATTAAAAAGTAAAGGAATAGACATGTATCAAATTATGGGAAATGATACTGAAGAAATTATTAAAGAAGAAAGTAAAATTAGCGAAGAGGATGTATTATTAGTATCACAGCAGGCAAATGTCAGTGAAGAAGTAGCAAGAAATGCACTTGAAGAATCAGACGGGGATCTTGCTCAGGCAATTTTGAAATTAAAGTAGACATTAATTTAAAATATTTTATTGGGTTAGATTTTCTTGAATTATCTTTGTTTCGATGTTGTTCTCTATTCCAAATGAAATAGTTGCAATATTTGCAGCCTCGAATTCTTTAATTCGTATTAATGCAAGAGACACTAATTCAGTAAATGCATTCCAGACAAAAACTTTATTGAATTTATGATATTCATAGTTTTTAATATTACTGTCGAGCGTCGAAATAGTATCGGCAAGATTATCAAATGATGTTGGCACGAATCTTCTAAAAGAAGTAGATTCAAGCATTTTCATTGCAGTTTCTACATCGTCAGTTAATGCCATTTGATTCAATTTTTTAAGTTTTATATCAAATGTTGGTTTAATCAAAATTTCTTTAATTTGTTCAATATCAAAATTCCATTGTTTTGCCCTCAAAACAGAAATTACATTATATGAATCTATATAATGTGAAATGATAGGTCTTAATTTAATAGAAATTGATTCCGTCATAGGAATTGAAGCTGTATCCAATTTAGTATAGGTATTAACTAATTGTGTATGATATGCTTTATCGATATAAACGTCAAAAATATTAATTTGTGGATTATCATTGTACATTTTCAATGCAGTAACAATATCCTTGTAGAATTCACTTCCAGATAATGAATCAACTGCGTCTTGTAGTGTATCAGCAGTCATTACTTTAACTAAAAGATCTCTTCTTCCGATGAGTTCTTCGGTATATAAATCCACATATTCTTCTAATTCAGTTTCAGATTTACCCATTGCTTTACCTTTAAGAATAATTTTGAGGTTTCGAGCGATATGTTTAAGATAATATGCAGAAAGCAATTCACCTCCAGGTGATGTTTTCATTAACTTACAATGAATGTCAGAAACATGTTCATAGCAAGATTTTTCAATTTTTCTAGCAGAATAAGGAGTTGAGATACGTGATACTGCAGCGTCATAAGGGGTGGCCTTTAATTTAGTAACAAATTCATCAAGATCAGAAGATTCAGTTAATGATGTAATTGTCTGTGCGTCTAAAATACCGCCTCGATATGAATAGGCTTTAGTTGTCGAATATGTAACGTCGTCTAGAATACTTCGCATAGTAGAGATTATACACCCAAGATTTTCTTAATGACGTCTTTTACTGCAGAATCAAATTTAGAATCAATTTTTTTCTGTAATTTCTCAATATTTAATTTTCCTTTACTGATTATTTCATCTGCGCGGACTTTATCTTTCTTAACATTCTCAGAAATATTCTTATCCTTAGTTTGAATGGCCTTTTTGATTATATCATTTTGGATTTTATCTACTTCAGTTTCAGCCGTATTAATTAGCTCGTTTTTTCTTATTTCGGTTTTAGACTTTATTTCTTCTAATTCACTTTCAAAATCGGACAATGAATTAATAACTTTTTCAACTACTATTTTTTTATCGGACATTATATAAACCTCGTACATTCCCCGTATATTAATTTGAGTGTTTCCATTTCAACTTGATGTGTGTATTAATATTATTATTTGGGGAACTTGGGAATACTTTGAATGCTGCACCTGAACCTGAATAGAATTTACTGAACCATTCGTATAAATGGAGCCTAAGATTCTGAATATAAACTATCAGTCCTTCAAGTAATAGTACTATAATATTTAGAAGAATAAACATAGGAACGGCGATAAATAATGGAAGATCCAGTGCTAGATTTACAACAATTAACAAAGAGGAGTGAACAGTAAGTAGAACTGCCAATCTAGTATAACTTAAGATATTAGATAGTGAGCCTGCAATTTTTTCAATACCGCCATCGATTACTTGAACCAACATAGCCATAGGGATACTTTCTTTCGGAACTCGGCCAGTAATAATAAGAACTGGCTTTCCAATGATCAATACGAAGAAACCAGCTAGAAGTAAAGAAACAGAATACAATGAAAGAGTAGCAATAGGTACAGTGAGATAACTAGTAAATCCAGGTAAAAATCGTTCAGTAATGAAGAATAGTGGGGCTTCTCTTTGTGAGATAAACAATTGATCTATTTGGAATTCAGTGCCAATAAATGAAAACATAAAGAATACAAATCCAACAAACATTGCGAATACAGGAAATGTTTCAACAATAAGTTCGTCATATTCTCGATTTTTTACATCATTATAGATAGATATCAGATTACCAATAGTAAGATGTAGAATGCCTAAAAGTAATGAAATTTTCAAAAATGTGCGTAATGCAGCTATTTCAATTGATGGCAAATGACCTTCACTACGATGAATAAAGTGTATAATAGGATTTTCTATGAAATCAAGGTGTGCGATAGACTCTATTGGAATAACTTTATGCAATTCAATACCAAATGCTTCTCCAATAAGTATACCGAAGAATATAGCGACTATTCCAGAAATTGAAAACATCTGTCCCCAGGATTTGAGAAATGGAGCTTTACGATACAGTAAAAACAGTCCGAACAATAACAGTACTAAACCATGACCGACATCGCCAAACATCATTCCATAGAATATAGGAAATGATAATGTAATAAGAGATGTTGGATCGACTTCGCCATAAGCTGGAGAACCTTGATTAAGTGTTACAGATTTGAAAGATTTAGTTATAGAAAGATTATTCATCAATATTGGGGCATCTTTATGATTAGGGTCATGATGATTGTATTTACTTACGTCTTCATAAATTACAATCCAGCTAGCAAATAAATTATCAAATATTGATTTTAGGTTAGTAGGAATGAATCCATTAATTACGGCAAAATATTTTAGTTCACCAGTTCTCTTTATCAATTCACATGAATCATACAAAGTTCTAGATAATTCAAAATATGAAAGAATATCAGATTCATTTTGTTTACATAAAGATTGAATTTCGTCATCAAGAGATTTTACACGATCTTTTTGTTCTTTTAGAGTTTTTTGTAAATGAGTATTAGCATCAGAGGGATTTTGAGGTAATTCTTCGGAAATTGTAAAACTTTCTGATTCATACAAGCGAAGGACCTTATCAATATTATCTGTGTCTGATTTTTGAATTGCAATAAGAATAAGACTCTTATCCGAAGAGAGTGTGGAACTAGCAAATATAGCATTATCGAAACTTCTTTCAATCTCAGGAATATCTTTCGTATTACAAATACTAAGATTAATTGTGAATAAACTAAATTTATTAATTTTATCGAGATCAATAGAATACTCAGAAAGTAATTTAATTGCTTCAAGGTTTGCTTCGTTTTTAGATATTTCTTCATTAAAATTGTGCAATTCTTTGAGTTTATTATCAAAAGTATCAATCATAGGCGATGCATTTGTTTCAAGAGTCTTTATCATATCCGCCCACCGATCTAATTCAATGGTTTTAAATGATTCCTTATAACCAGACTTTAAGACATCCATTACACCAGGGGTTAATTTAAATTCCAGTTTTTTTATTATATCTGAAATTTTAATATAAATTTTGAAGGATCGCTTTGAATAATCAGTTAATGTTTCGTCATAAGTGCTTGAATTAGGTTGGGCTGCATGGAAGTAATCAAATTTAGATAATTGTTCCATGGCATTTGGCAGGTGCGATCTCGGAAGAACGATAGAAACTTTTGTAATTTTAGATACTCCCACATGCTACACCTAGATAATATTTTTTGATTAAACTTGTTTATAAAGTCAACAGTAGTATGATTAATTTCTGATCAAAGACATTATTCTTTTTGGTCCAAATGACGCAAGTGCGAATACTACAACAATCAACAGTAGAACGGGCAATACAACATTGATAGGTAATTCTTCATCTACAGGTGCTTCAACTTTTTCATAGTTAGGATCTGCCATTATCGGTACCATTGGGCCGCCACGAATTTTCAATGCAATGAATACACCGGAAACCTCCTGTCCATATCGCTCATCTAATCCGCCAACAGGTTGAAACATATATTGTTCGCCAGAAGCGGCAGCTCCAATTGTAGGAGTAGTTCCCAATGATGCTCCAACGTACTTTGAGAATACTTCTTCTCCAGTGTTTACATCAATACCAAAAAATCGTCCGTCGAAACCTCCAAGAATGACCATTTCGCCGGTCGCAATAAGGCCGCCACGATGAGGTAGATCCATGCTAAATTCCCAGTCAGGTAAACCAGTATTAACGTCAATTGCATAAACGGTTGAATTAATTGGCATTTCGGCAGTGCGGTCTAATCTAGCATCAGGAATAATACCAGATTGGTTTCTTCTAACTTGAATTTTCCAAGGAAGTTTAGTCATGTCCTTGGCTCCAAATGAAGATAAATCATTTTCGGATTCAGGAATCATATAATCACAATAATTGGTTGTGACGTAGAACACTTTATCGTATGCAAAAGCAATAGAACCGCCAGTTGCGCCAGTTATACCTGGACATTGCCAATAAGGATCTAACGAAGGTTCGTTCACCCATTTCTTATTAAGATCTACTTCAGGATTAAGCGAGCTATCGACATTCAAGTATTTCAAAGTTGGAGGAAGAAATGACCAAATTAGTTCGCCATTAGCGGCATCAAGTGCCAATAATCGACCATCGTCGCATGCTTTGAATAGTACTTTTCTATCTCCAATATTTCCTAGAACAGTGTTCCAATTGCATCCATGTCCAAATAAATCATGACTTGAAGTTTGATAATACCAAATCAAGTCTCCTGTATTAATATCAAGTGCAAGGATTGAAGATGAGAATAAATTAGGACCTGGGCGATTAGCTGCATTGAAATTTGGAGCTGGAGAAGAAGTACCTACATAAACAATTCCTGCTTCCTCGTCAATGGCCCATTGACCGGTAGCTAGTCCGACACCAACATTATTTGCAGTGCCCCAGTCATCAGGAGTTGGATCAACATTTCCTAGACCTTTATACTTCATAGCCCAATCTTTTTCTCCGCCAGATGGAGGCATTAGATAGAATCTCCAAAGTAAACTACCTGTGTCAACATTATAACCTGCAACATAACCTCTACCAGATTCGCCTTTTCCACTGACAGCTGTACCTGTTACAAGAATTCTACTGTTGGGGTCTACTACAGGACTACTAAATAATTGACCTGTATAATAACCGCCATTGCCTTCAACGTCATCGCACATCTGACCTCTTGTAAGTTCTCCTCGAAAATCTGGAGATCCTGTAAGATAATCAAGAAATACCATTCCGCAATCAGCTGTAGGAAATATTAGATAATCTTCAAAGATAGTAAGTTCTTCAAGTATGCCAGGTCGATGAGGACTAATTTTAGGATAATCTATCATTATATCAGTCATATTCATAGGATAAGTGTAATACCACAAAGGCTGGCCAGTTTGTACATTATGAACAAAAACTGCATTGAAACTAGTAACCAAAAAGACAAGTCCATTGTAAACAAGTGGACGAGCGCGCATTCCTGAGTGTAGTTCAATTCCAGGAACATCAGGAGGAACAATAAATGCATTGGTCCAATCGTCAGCAAGGTTTTGGATAGTATCTTTAGTAATTTGGTTTTGTGGGCTATAGTTGGTTTGTTTGACGTCATAATTGGAAGAACTCCAAGCAAAACCTTGATCTTCGTCAGGCTGAGCAATTACATAAGATGTAGATAGGCTAGCAAATATCAATAAGAATAATGCGAATATCGAGATGTATTTATTTAGGAAATTCAAACTATAAGGTCTATCTCCGAACTTGAATTTAAATGTTAATAAAAATAGTTAAATTATTAATAAGCGCTAATAAATCATCAAATCAAGCTTTTCAAGCAGAGTATGGATCTTTTTAACAGCGGCGTTCTATCAGAGCTTTAAATCTTTCTTCTCTGTGATTTTTTTTACTTTTTTTACTTTTTTTACTTTTTTTACTTTTTTTACTTTTTTTACTACTGGAGTTTTATCGTATTCTCCATAAATCATCAAATCAAGCTTTTCAAGCAGAGTATGGAGCTTTTTAACAGCAGTATAAATATCCTTTTCTTGTTTAGTACCTGTACAAACAAGTTTGCCGCTAGAAAATATCAAAAAGACAGCCTTTGGTTCACTAGCCCTAAGAATTACGCCAGGAAATTGTTCGGGTTCATACATAGAACGAGGTAACTGTCTAGCAACTTCTTCTAAATCAATCTGTCCGCCAAGATCTACAGAAGCGACTATATTTTGTACTTTGCAAATCGCTTTATTTTTAATTTTAATACCGCCTTTCTTTAGTTCTTTTACTACTTTATTGATAGCAATCACAGCTTGTTCCTCAGAGCGAGAACCCGTACAAACCATTTTTCCGGTTCTGAATATTAAAGTAGAAGTTTTTGGTAATTTTATTCGGTATACTAATCCAGGAAATCGGTCAGGATTATACTCAGTTTTTTCAAAAGTAGTATCAATTTGTATTAAATCAATACTTTGTCTTAAATCGCCGGTAGCAACAACATTTTCCACACTTATAACTGGTTTAGTCTTAGGCAAAACTCTATCAATATAGTAAGTTCCCTATATAAAAGGATTTGATTTGAAAAAAATGCAAATAATATGTAAAATTCAATACAAGGCTTAAATTTTACTTATTGAAAATGTTAGTATTGACATACTCATTAATCATAGCATTTGATTCGATTGATTCTATAGCTAATGTTCTATGGTTACCAATATTTATGTTTCTGATATTATACGGTCAGAAAATACAGATGTTTATGATACTTAGAAATGTTGGAAAGAAACTACGAAAATTGGAGCAGATGAACAGTAGTTCAAAAAATATAGTTCTAAAGAGTTTGATTGAAAAGAGTGATAATGAGAAAATTGTGAAAGAGAGGTTTGACAGGTTATTATCTTCATTTGTAATACCCCCAGTGTCAATGGACCCAAAGGGAATAATTACTAAATTAGAACACATACTGGATACTCAAGAAGACAATATGAAGGATGAAATTAAGTCAATGACGAAAGAACAAGACGATACAGAAATAAGTGTTCTAATGAATCTAGTAGAAGTATCTTTAGGAATTAATTTAATGTATAAAATCATACGACATTTCTACATAAGTGCAAAAAAGACAGGAAACATTATGGTAATAGCACAAATTCAAATGATATTGCCCCAGATCATGGAACAAGCAGAGGCATACAATGCAGCAATACCATCTTTAAAATCGAAAAAACCAATAGGCGACGGAATAGGACCTTTAGTGGCATCAAGATTAAGTGGTGAATCGGAGAGTAAAGAATTAGTCAGAGATACTATATTAAATGAAGTAAGAATAGAGAATAGAAATGCATTCATTATTAAGGCAAAAGGGCCGGGTGGAAATGTAGGAAAGCCAGGTGAGGCAATAAAAAGAGTGGTAGAAGAAAATAAACAAATTTCATTAATAATTACTATTGATGCGGCATTAAAACTCGAGGGAGAAGATACGGGAGAGATTGCAGAAGGAATAGGAGCTGCAATAGGAGGACCGGGAATTGAAAGATATAAAATAGAAGAAATTGCTACAAATAATAAGATAAAATTTTTAGCCATAGTTACTAAGATGTCGGAAAAAGAAGCAATTACTGAAATGAAGCCTGTGATAGAAAAATCTGCAGAGATATTATTGAATAAAGTAAAAGAAACAATCAAACAGCATTCAGAAGATAATCAGGATATTATAATTGCGGGCATTGGAAACACACTAGGTGTAAAATAATTACTTTACTGTATCAGATATTCCCAGAGATAAAAACAGATAAGAAAAAAATACTACGAAAAAAGCCAGAAAGAAGTCAATTACATTTGCGTCAGGAATGCCTATAACAAGAAATCTGGGTGAAATGAATATTAGAATTATAGACAAAGCAAAGTAAACCAAAGACTTGGTATTCATAATATTTAGAGCAGAATTATCGTTAATAATATTATAATAATCTAAGCGTAAACCAGACATGAAAGTATTAACGCGATGTATGAATAACGAACATTCATTTGAATTATACATGTATTGATAGTAGATTTAAAAAAAATTATTTTAACTGTTTTTCAATTAATTCCTTGACTTTACTATGATCGGCCCGTCCATGAGTGGCCTTCATCACTTGTCCTATTAAGAAATGAATTGCCGGTGGATCGTTTTTAACGTCTGCCACAGCCTTGGAATTATCATTAAGTACTTTTTCGATAATTTCTAGAAGGTTTTCAGATGTACCGGAATTACCAATTTCGGATTTTAATAAATCATCGATATGATTGTTGGAAGAGATGGATTTCAGAAGAATTGATTTAGCAGTATATTGATTTATTTGAGAATCAGATACGGATTTGGCAAGAATGGCAAGTGATTTTGCATCAATAGATAGGTCTTTGAAATCAATATTACTCCGATTCAAATACCCCATTATATCAGTAGCAATCCAACTGCTAATTAACTTAGGATTATTTTCATACTTCAAGGATTCCTCAAAATAATCAGCGACAACTTTATTCTTAATGAGAATTCTAGCAATTTCTCCTGGAAGTTTTATATCATTAGTAAAACGAATAAATCTCTTTTCAGGAAGTTCTGGAAGTGAATTCTTGAGTTGTTCAATATAATTGTCGGATATATCCATAGGAGGTAAATCAGGATCTGGAAAATATCTATATCCCTCTTCGTCTTCCTTAACTCTTAATGTTACCGTAACTCTTCGTACATCATCCCAGTGTCTAGTTTCCATCTTGCTTGCAGCTTGAATTGTTTTCTGTCTTGTTATTTCAAAATTCAATGCACGCTCTACTTCTTTAAACGAAGAGATATTCTTGACTTCAACACGTCGTCCGTCTGTAATTGATACGTTAGCGTCAGCTCGCATTGAGCCATCCAACTTACTATCGCATTCACCGATAGTTTCAACAATAGACTGGATTGTATTAAGAAACTCACGGGCGTGTTTTGGGGAAACTATATCAGGTTCAGTTACAATCTCAACAAGAGATATGCCGGCCCTATTATAATCAATAAGAGTGTTAGAAGACGTAGTGATGCTGCCTTCATACTGTAACTTGCCTGGATCTTCTTCCATCTGAATACGTGTTATTCTGACACCGCCTAGATTAGTTTCAACGTAGCCTTCATTGGCGATGGCAATACCACCAGCCTTATCATACTGAGTAATTTGATAGTTTTTTGGTGAATCAGGATAAAAATAATTTTTGCGAAAGAAATTACTTTTGTTAGAGATTTTACAATTAATAGCCAGACCGATTTTTATAGCTGCCTCTAACGCTCGCTTATTCAGCACAGGCAAGGAACCAGGAAGTCCAGCGCATACATTACATAACAAAGTGTTTGGGGGCTTTCCCCTGTAATCAGCTGAACAATTACAAAACATCTTAGTGTTAAGCGAGGTCAGTTGACAGTGAATTTCCAGTCCAATTTTTACTCCGTCAGTAGAACTACTCAGCAATCATACACCCGCAATTTGTTCTACTCTATTACCAAGATTAAGAATAGTTTTTTCATTAAAATGAGAGGACATCAGCTGAATACCAATAGGTAAAGAATTTGAATTTCCGCAAGGAATGGATATTGAGGGAATTCCTGCCAAATTTGCAGAGACCGTATCAATATCACACATATACATAGATAACGGATCTGTAAGTTTTTCGCCCAATTTGAAAGCAAGTGTAGGCATTGTCGGTCCAACTATAACGTCAAATTTACTGAATACTTTTTTGAAATCATTAGTAATCAAAGAACGTACTTTTTGTGCTTTGATATAATATTCGTCAAAATATCCAGAAGACAGTGAGAAAGTACCCAGCATTATTCTTCGTTTTACTTCAAAACCAAAACCAGACTTACGATTGTTTGAGAATAATTCATTCCAGTCCTTAGATTTGCCGGTATGGAGGCCGTATCGAAGCCCGTCAAATCTGGCCAGATTAGAGCTTGCTTCAGACATCGCAATAATATAATATGCTGCAAGAGAATATTTTATAGAATCGATATTTATTTCTTCAACAATAGCGCCTTCAGATTCAAGTTTTTTGATTGTATTCCAAACAGACTTTTCGACTATTGAATCAGTTCCAGGACCAAAGAATTCTTTAGGAACTGCAATTTTTAATCCAGAGATATCATCTTCTAAGTGACTGGTGTAATCAATTCTTTTTGTATTTACGCATGTTGCATCTCTGTCATCATAATCAGATATACATTCAAGCAATAATGCGCAATCATGAACATTCTTTGCCATAGGTCCTATTTGTTCCAGACTATTGCCATATGCGACTAGGCCGTAACGACTAACTAATCCATAGGTTGGTTTCAGTCCAACAATTCCGCAAAAGGAAGCGGGGCATCGTATTGAACCGCCGGTATCACTGCCCAGGGCAAGATCTGCCAGACCACCTGCAACGGCAGCGGCACTGCCGCCTGAAGAGCCTCCAGGAACTCTCTCAAGATCATGAGGATTATGTGTTGGTCCAAATGCACTATGTTCAGTACTTGAACCCATAGCAAATTCATCGCAATTTGTTTTTCCCGTAATAATTGCACCGTGTTTTTTTATCAATGAAACGGCATGTGCGTCGTACGGAGGAACGTAATTTTCCAGCATTTTTGATGCGCAAGTAGTCCTTAGACCTGCGGTAGATATAGTATCTTTGACTGCAATGGTTTTTCCAGACAGTTTACCGTCAGAGATTGAATCGTCAGGTTTAGAAAAAGTTATGTATGCGTTGATAGATTTGTTTTTTTCTTTCATTCCCTCAAATGCATCGAGCAAGTTACTCAATTTTTACATCATCCGCGGCCCCTTGACAAAGCGGCCTTTCTTTTCAGGAACTACGTCAAGAATTTCATCGGCAATAGAATCTTTAGGAATATCTTCACGAAAGACGTTAGATAGTGTTTGAGGATCAATATCTTCAGAAGTGTCAGCTTTAGATAATAAATCAAAATATTCCAGAATTTCTGGGAATTGTTTATCTAATATTTCCATTTCTTGGGGAGAAAGATCAATCTTTGATAATTCAGAGTACTTTTTTGGATCAATGATTTTTTTATCAGCCATATATTATCACGGCATAAGTCTATGTTGATCTCTTGGGAACATACAAACCTCGCGTATATTAGTCTGATTTGCAATTATCATCATAAGTCTTTCAAATCCTAAACCAAACCCTGCATGAGGAGGCATGCCATAATCAAATACTCTAAGATGGAACTCGAACCCATTAGGATTAAGGTTCTTTTGTTGAAGCCTATTTTTCAATTCATCTTTGTCGCTAACACGAGTGCCGCCAGATGCAAGTTCTTTGTTGCCATACATTAAATCAAATGATTCAGAATAATCGCCTTCGCATTTAATGTAAAATGGTTTTCCAGCAGAAGGCCAATCAGTGACATAATAAAAATAAGGGTATTTTTTAGATAAAATTTCCATGGATTTGGTAGAAAGATCATCGCCCCATTCAATTTTTGGATCTTCAGCTTTGATTATATCAATTGCTTCGTTATATGTAACGGCAGGAATACTATCAAAATTAGTCCAGTCATTTGAATTCAATATATCTAGATGTTCAGAGCTAGATTGTGAAAGATCGTTCTTAAGATGAATCAATAACTCTTCGATAATTTTAAGAACATCATTGTAATCTACAAATGCTTGTTCCATA
Organism: Nitrososphaerales archaeon; assembly: GCA_047517285.1. Taxonomy (GTDB): domain Archaea; phylum Thermoproteota; class Nitrososphaeria; order Nitrososphaerales; family UBA57; genus UBA57. The sequence continues at coordinate 20,523 of JAKZTE010000009.1, forward strand.
TCTACTGAAATAAATTCGCTAATATGGTGCAATGTTCTGCTTTTTTCTGCTCTATATGCATAAGCAATCTCAAAAACTTTTTCAAAAGGAAGTACTAGTTGTTCTTTGAATAATTGCGGACTCTGAGTCAAAAATGCCTCTTTATCATAATAAAGCATAGGGAAGAGAGCAGATCCTCCTTCAGTAGCAGTAGCAATAATTTTCGGAGTATTAACTTCAAGATAATCTTTGTCGATATAGAAGTTCCTTATTGATTGTAATGTTTTAGCACGCAATTTCATTATAGATTGAGCAGAAGGACGCCTTAGATCAATAGCACGAATATCAAGTCGTTTATCTATATTTGGGAGTTGGCCGCCATATAGTGAAAAAGGGGGAATTTTATTAGTGGTGGATAGAACGGATATCTCTTCAGGATGTAATTCTACACCATTAGGAGCTTTTTCATTTTTCTTAATCGTCCCACGAACTGCAATAGAAGAATGCTCCTTCAGAGTTTCAGCTTGAGTGAAAATATCATCAGGAGAAACGCCTTTTTTTATTATTATTTGAAGTGGACCAGTAGAATCATACAACATCATAAAATAAATTTTTCCCTGCTTCCTCATACTGACAATCCAACCGATGACGGTGATATTTTTATTATCAAAATCTACAGAAATGTCTTTAGAATATGATGTTCTAGTCAATTTTTTTTGGTCGTTTTTATCAGCGTTCATGTCATATGAAAAATGTCAATTAAAGTATTAAACTTTGAGTATTACCTTTCCAAAATGTTGACGATTTTCAATCAGTTCATGAGCTTTATTTGCGTCTTTAAGGGGGAAGACACTATCTATAACAGGTTTTAATTGACCTGAATTAACAAATTTAAGAAGATGTAATAAATCTCCTTTAGAACCCATGAACGAACCCATAAGAGATAATTGTCTGCGATATAATAATCGTATATCAAAATCAGTTTCCGAACCAGTGGTAGTACCGCAAGTAATCAACCTGCCTCCATGAGTAAGAGAATCTATACTTTTAGGCCAGGTAATCGCACCAACATGTTCGAATACAACGTCGACGCCAGTACGATCAGTGTTGTTCCTTACAATTTCTGCAAAGTCGTCGTCGTTATGATTAATAACAAAATCAGCCCCAAGGTCTTTCATTTTATTTAATTTCTCTTCCGTGCCAGCAGTAGCAAAAACATAACAGTTGAATAATTTGGCAATTTGTATTGCAGCACTTCCAACACCACTAGAACCACCTACAATCAATACAGTTTCTCCATTTTTTATCTGTGCACGTTTAACTAACATATTCCAAGCAGTAAGAAAGGTCAAAGGAAGAGATGCAGATTCTTCAAATGAAAGATTTTTAGGTTTTGGTATAATATTCGACGAAGGCACGGATGCAAATTCAGCATAGCCGCCCTTTTTTGCCCAACCTCCAATAATGGTATATTCTCTACAAAAATTATCATTTCCTTGAAGGCAATGATTACATCGACCGCAGCTAGTTCCTGGAGATACAACAACTTCATCGCCATCGCTAATTCCAGCTGCATTGGAAGAATCCTCTATTATGCCGGATATATCACAACCAAGCACATGTGGCAATTTAAGATCAGAATAGCCGGTTTTTCCACCCCTAATCCAGAGATCAAGATGGTTAATCGAACATGCCTTAACTCTAACTAAAACTTCATTACTATTGATTATTGGATCTTCTATATCAGCAAACTCGAGAACGTCAGGAGAACCATATTTATAGAATATTGAAGCATTCAATTTAATTAGAAAAGCATCCTACTAAATATAAATCTCACTTATCTAGAATACCATTGAGAGAAATTTGATTTATCTTTTAATGTAGATTTTCCATGAGTAGATAATTGAACGGCAATTTTTACTAAATCTCTTGGTTTAAGGTTATTTGCACGTCTAGACGAAGTATAAATTGGCTCTCGAATGACAGTGAATTTTTTATCGTTGGATTTACCATACTTGCGTATCGCGTATGAAAAGTCTAGGTCTTCGAATGCAAAAATATCTTCGTTAAATCCTCCAACTGCATCAAATACAGTTCGTTTACAAAACATGAATGCGCCAGTAGGGGTAAGATTCAATAAAGGCATAGAGATATTAGTAAATTTCCAAGTAGCACGCCACCAAAATGGAGAAGAAACAAATTGAACCGTAGAACTGCCTGCAATTGTATCGTTTTGAGATATTTTATCAAGCAAGGTTTTTACAAGATACTTGGATGGCCATGAATCAGCGTCTATAAAAACGAGCCATTCGCCATTGGCAATACTAGCACCCTTGTTACGTGCTTTAGATATTTGGTTAAATGGTTCAAAAATTACCTTAGCTCCAAAATCTTCTGCAATAATTGGAGTGCTATCGGTGGAATTATTATCACAGACAATTATTTCATAATCAGAAAAACTATTAGATTTAAACGAGTTTTTAATTTTTGTCAGGTTTTCAAGAAGATGTAATTCTTCATTATAGGCAGGCACAATTATAGATATTTTCAATTATTATGGATATCAAATTACGCACTTATAACCTTACATTTTTTATAGCACTAGAATGATTAAATATTAATTTGCGTGAAAATTTGGTTAAAGATAACATCGTCATTACAAGTGCGCTGCCTTATGCAAATGGAGAGATTCATCTAGGTCACATAGTATCAACTTATCTACCTGCAGACATTCTATCGCGATTCTATAGATTGTTAGGAAAAAATGTTGTATTCACTTGTGCTTCTGACGATTTTGGAACGCCGATACTTCTTCAGTCTGAAAAGCAGGATATAACGCCTCAGAAATATGTCGAGTATTGGAAAGAGCGTGATTTAAAGGATTTTACAGATCTTGGAATTATGTTTGATGATTTCCAAAACACTAGTTCAGAAGAAAATATTGAATTAACTCAGTATTTCTTCAGCCAGATTCATAGTAACGAATTAATTTACAAGAAAGAGATTAATCAATTATACTGCAATACTGATGAGAAATATCTTCCAGATAGGTACGTATTGGGAACATGTCCTTATTGCAATGAAGATAATCAATATTCCGATGGGTGTGAGAAATGTGGAAGAGCGTTCAATCATTCGGAAGTTCTAAAACCAAGATGTGCAATATGCCAAAATCAACCAGTATTAAAATCAAGCATGCATTATTTTTTCAAACTTTCAGAATTATCAGATAGATTAAGATCGTGGCTCGACAAGAATGATAATCTACAGAAAGATGTGAAAAACTACGTAATCAGATGGATAGAAGATGGATTAAACGACTGGGACATAACCAGAGATATTACATGGGGAGTCAAGATTCCTCTAGAAGAAGCAGATGGAAAGGTCCTGTATGGTTGGTTTGACAACCATATATGCTATATTTCAACCACGGTCAGTTATCTTAAGTCAAAAGGAATAGACGGGAAAGAATTTTGGAACAACTCAACAATATATCATTTCATAGGAAAAGACATCGTGTATCATCATTATTTGTTCCTGACTGCAATGAGACTTGCCATAAACGAGGAATATAAACTTCCAGATTATATTCCAACAAGAGGGCATTTAATGCTGCAAGGAGAGAAATTCTCAAAAAGCAGAGGAATGTATATCGGATTGAGGGATTTTTTGAATGATTTTCCGGCAGATTATTTAAGATATTATCTAACAAGAATCACTCCATATGATCAATCTGATGTAAATTTTGATTGGGATGATTTTCAAGTAAAAATAAACAATGAATTAGTAGCAAACATTGGGAATTTTATTCATAGAGCGTTAAGTTTTACAAATTCAAAGTATAACAACACAATTCCAGAACCTAAAGAATACGATAAAGATGATCAAGAATTAATAGAATTAATTCAAGAATCAAAAAACAAAGTTAGAGAAAATATAGAGAACAATCAAATAGACAGAGCGATGAAAAATATTTTAGACCTGTCAGATGGTTGTAACAGATATTTCCAAAAGAAAGAACCATGGAAAGGAGATAGCGATAATACAATATACCTCAGCGTAAATGCAGTATACAGTATAGCAATAATGTTACATCCATTCATGCCGCATAGCATGGATATGTTATTCAGATCGATAAATATAGAAAAAAATAACATTAATTGGAAAAATTGTTCAGAATTAAATATTATATCTGGGCATAAAATAAACAAACCAGAAATATTATTCGAAAAAATTGAAGATAAAGAGATGAATGAGCAAAAGAAAAAAATAGAAAAAACTTTTAAAGGGTAGAATGGAATTTTTTCTTCTGGATGAATGAATTAAGGGTAAAAAAAGATTTTACCGATATTTACACGCAAGAGTCCCCATATAGATATCTAAAGGAAATGGATAGATTAGAATATTCGATATCAGATTCTACAAAATCGTTATACAACTCCATCATAGGGCAGCTTGAAGAGGAATTGTCTAGGCCCATTAATGTTTTAGACTTGGGAAGTTCATACGGTATCAACTCATCATTAATAAAATATAATTTAACAATGTCAGAATTGAATAATTTCTTTTTAAATGAAACTGAACCTACAAAAAAAGAGACTAGACAATTCTACGAGGAATGCACAAGTAATGACAACATAAATTTCTATCAAATAGATATCTCAGAAGAGGCTATAAAATTCTCTGAAGAGATGAATTTGTGTGAAAGAGGCATAAATGTTGATCTTGAAGCTGAAGACATAAATGTTGATCTTGAAGCTGAAAAATTAAATTTGTTAGAATCATTACCGAAAATAGATGTTGTGATTGCAACTGGTTGTGTTGGCTATATCGGACACAGGGCATTTTCAAATCTACTAAAAGTAATTAAAAATAGACAATCTAATTCAATTGAATCTGAAAAAGAGCATATCGATCCAATCTTTGCATTCTCTGTTCTCAGAATGTTTGACATGGAGGGCATTGAAGAAGTTTTTGAGATGAATGATTATTCTATTGTGAAAAGTGGCATAAAACCAATACGCCAAAGAAATTTTTCTGGTCCTAAAGAAAAAACACAGGCTATTTCTATATTACATGGCATGGGAATTGATACTGAAAAATATGAAGACGATGGTAATTTCTACGCTGATTTTTATATTGCAAAATCCAAAAATTAGTTCAGCACACTTTTAAAAAATATTTAGCGTCTAGGATATTCAGAAAAGAATCTTAACGATGGTAGTTTATTTGAATAAAAAAAATATTAGAGCTGCCTATTTCTAGGCAGCGTCTAAAGTAACTACTTTGAGGTTGATCTAGAGTAGATAACGCCAGCTACTACTACCAAGATTACACCTAATCCAATTGCAACGTATGAAATTGGACTGATGACTTCTTCAGTTACAGTAACTTCTGTCTCTACTTCAACGATTCTTTCGACTTCAACAGGTACTTCCTTTTCAACTATGATTTCGTTGATGACTTCCACTTCAACAATCCTTTCGACTTCGACTTCTCGTTCTACGATGACTTCGACTTCTTCAATGATTGTGATTGGGCCTTCAGGTAGTTGATCTGGGTTACCAAATGCAGCTAATGAACCTGGAAGTGCTGTACTAGAGAATAAGAATCCTCCACCACCGCCAATGAATAGGAATACTTTGTAGTTTCCATCACTGTCTGCACCAATTGTTGGCATAACACTTACTGGAATTCCGAACAATTTCTTGTTAAGAAGTTCGCCTGTGTCTGAGTCAAACATGTACATGTTTCCATCACTAGCATATGCATATACAACGCCGCCACTTACCATGACACCGCCTCTATATGAAACGCCTTCGATGTATGATGCCCATACATCTTCACCGGTTCTCCAATCGACTGCATGAATAGTTGAATTCTTTGGTTCGACTTGTTCAATTGTACTTCCCTGGTTACCAAAGTCTACTACTGGTTTGATCTGGAATCTTCTTGGAGAGTTCTGTACACCCATGTAGATGTGTTTGTCGTCAATTGCCATGTCTGATTCGATATGCGCCCATGCGTTTGGACCCACAGCAATACCAGTACAGGAATTAGTTTCGCCAGCTGCACAGTCTGGTGAGTTCTGGTTCATCCAGTCCTTGTTCATGTGTGCAAATGTTATATCACAACATGCGTCTGGGCCGACTACCTGAACTCCGCCATTACCGCTGTCACCGAGACTAGCGTCACCGCCATAGTTCCAACCTTGCATGTTACGAGCTATGCTTGGTGGATCATAAATCCACAATGGTTCGCCAGTTGCTGAATTAAGTGCAAAGACGATACCGTTCTTACAAGATGCGATATAGACTTCTTGACTGCCTATCTTTTTCAAAGCACCGCCCCATGAACAGTCCATGTCCCACAAATCGTGTGGTACACCTGACATTGCCCATGCGAGTTCGCCTGTAAGAGCGTCTACGGCAATCAATGCACTACCAAAGAGGTTAGGTCCAAATCTGAGAGTGCCGTTAGGATAAGGTCCTACATCACCGGTTCCCATGTATACTAAGCCAGTCTCAGAACTGTAAGGCATGTTGCCCCAAACTACTGAGAATGCACTAGCAGTGTGAACTTCACCGAAATGAGGAGTGCCTGGTTTCATGTTAATCCAATCGTTTGCGACTGCATCAGCAGGAGCATCTCTACAATTTAATGCGAGGTGTGTACCGCCAGATGCAATATATGCTGGATATTCAAAGTACCAAACTTGACCGTCTGTTCTATCACATTGGTCTTGTGCCCATGTTGGTTGACTTCCGTCACCAGGAGGCATTAACCAATTACGATAAACTTCAACTGGAGCATCTGTATTACTGATGTCAATTCCAATAAGACTGGAACGTCCACCACGACCACTTGCACCAAATGAAGGCCATACGACAATATTATCAATTATTTGTGGAGGATGGTTTTGAATTCCACTCATGTAACCTTTGCTCTTGAATGTACCCATTGCGCCTAATGGATTGCCCATTTCAGCCTGTGTACCACAAAGTATTTCAGGAGTTAATTGCCATGCCATACTTCCGTCCTCAGCATTTAATGCTTTCAACCAACACGGTGCAGAGCTTAAAACAAGCTCGTTACGTTCGGCGTAATAATTAATTGCATGAGTATGTCCATACTGTCCTTGAATGTAAGGAAATTCTGCAAGCCATGCGTCAAAGTCGGCAGCTTGAGTGATTACATCACTGTACCAAACTAGTTCGCCTGATTTTGCATCAACTGCGACAACGTCTTGTTTATTCTTTGCGACATAAACAATGCCATCAACAATTATAGGGGGAGCAGAAGCACCTTCTTGCACAGAATTAGGGAAAGTTGTTTCAACATCTGCTTGGAATGGATAAATCCATTTCATTTCCAGATATGAAATTGTTTCCTTATTGATCTGTGTTTGAGGGCTGAAACTTCCGCCATCGGGTCCGTAATTGATCCATTCCCAATTTCCTGGACCAACTGCTTCAACTGAAGGAATTACTGTTTCATTATTATTTGAAATAGCAGCGTATCCCCAAGTCGAAGTTAGTAGCAACAAAGCTGCTACTATAGATATAAGCCAATACCTATGATTCATGGAAATCTTAGTACAATCATACTATATAATGCATTTTAAAATATATTATATAATTCGTCTTCATTGGGTCATTTCACTGAGCCGGAAGCAAAATGTTCAGAAATTTAACAAATATCTTTCCGGAATAATACATATATCATTCTAAGATGAGAAAAATATTCATGGGCATGATAAATTTCGATGATTTTTCTAAACTAAAAATTAGGGTTGGAAAAATAATCGATGCAGAAACAGTAACTGGATCTAATAAATTAATAAAAATGAAAATAGATATCGGTAATGAAGAGAGGCAGATTGTTGCAGGAATTGCAAAATATTATTCATTAGAAGATTTAGTTGATAAAACAGTAATTGTTTTAGTAAATCTAGAACCAAGAGAGGTATTCGGAGTGGAATCGCAAGGGATGTTACTAGCTTCAATCGATGGAGACAAAGTATCACTACTTCAGACTGACAATGAAATGAACGCAGGTTCAGAAATCGGATAACTATCCTTTAAAGTACTTTGACATTATTCTGAATGTGAAGAATGCAATTAATATAAATTCTATAACTATTGCAATAGTAAGAATTTGATCTTCTAACAACAATGTTTTAACATTAAATTGAATTAATCCAGAACTACTAATCAATATGTCTTGCTCGGATTTTATTTCATCCTCTACAATATGGGTGATTTTATAATTTCCGTCTGGAAGCTTTAATCGAGGAATGTCCAGAAGGTCTGCAGTGAATTCTTCGTTTGCCTTTTGTATAACTATTTGACCGTCAATGAAAGGTTGTTCAAATTCATCTAAAACAGAAATATCAATAGTATTGATGTCGAGTATGATATCCACGCCAATAGGAAATCCTAATTTATTCTGATAAGTTTTAGTTTTGTCAATGCTATCAATAATATTAAAATCATTTATGTTAAAATTAAAAATCTTCAAGTTAGATATTGAGAAAGTATCAGTGGCGCTATTGGCCAAGATATACATTTTTCCATCAGAGTAACTTGTAATGAAATCAGCGTCTAGAATAATTTCGTATGAGTTAATTGGTCCAAGATTATCAGATACAGAAATAACGGCTACAGGAAGGTTGATTTCCTGAGATTCAATAAACGTGGTTACGTCATTGGATTTACCAACTATGAAAAGTTCAGGGGCATTTGGCACATAATCAGCAAGATTAATGCGTAAATCAGGTTCAGAAGCCATAGAATATCCTACAAGATTATAGCTATTGGCGTATTTCTCCCCAGATGGAACAACATAAACTGGAAGATATGTGTCAAGAGTTCCGATTCCTACAAAATTAGAGTGAATATGGAAGAAATGTAGGCCGTATTGTAATGGTGAATCGCCGTTTTCAGATTCGCCGATCTCAGGGATATTTATCTGAAAATACCCAGTTTGAGAATTAGGGAGATTAAGTGTAGTGGAAGCAATTGTTCCATTTTTCTCAATACTAGTAGTAAGATCTGCAGTATGAGAATCGATTCTCAACTTTCTTGTGGTTTCAAGAACAAATTCAATACTTTCGCCAGATGGATCAAAATCTTCAACGGTATTATTGTATCTAATTATATATTCAGATCCAGGAGAAATCACACTAGGATATTCAATAGCGCCATATGAGCCACTTATAATATGAAAGCCGTCTGTCGGTTCAAGGATTGCTAATTCAAGGGCTTCGGATTTTTCCATAAATAGATTACTGCCAGTTAATTGATAACTAGGGATAAATCCAGAAGGACTGCCCTCTCCTACAACGAATATATGAGATCGTTGAAATGATGAGGCAGATAGGTCGGTCGGTCTTGCTTCAGGTCTTTCCTGTTCATCTCTAGGAACGCGATCGCACTGAAGAATTTCAAATTGTGCATCAAGTGTGGGGAGAAGTTCTCTATCTCGGTCATTGTCATTCTGCATTCTTATTATTAGTCTTTGGACAGTTTGATTTTGAAAACCACCTGGTTGATTACGTAGATCAACAATATCTGAATTCCTCTCTCCAATATTTTTACGGAGTCCTTCTATACGATTTTGTAAACTTAAACAGTTAGCAACCTGATCAACGTCTTCTCTAGCATTACCACCTGCAAATATAGGATTATCAGCTGGAAAACCAGCATTTGCAAGTTCGTTGGCCGTGACTTCCAACATTGTTAATTCAACCAACATAGTTTCTCCAATGCCAACTACGGGCAACTCCAATTGATTAATTCGACGACCTGGAACAATTCCACGAAACATTAAATCTTCGCCAGGTTCTCCCAATGTAACAATTATTTGTTTATCAGCAAGAATGAATAATTCTTCGCCAGGGCCCACTACAACAGTGCTTCCAGAAGCTGGAATAGATATACTTTCTTCGTTAAAACCAAGTTGAGCGAAATCAGGCATTGTATTTGTTAATGGAGAGGGGTCGAAAGGTTCTTCGCAAGCGGCAGATGCAGGACATACACGATCGCCAACCTGAGAAAATGACACAGGCAACAATACAATAGTCGAAACAAATAACAAGAGAATAATAATTGATGAACGCAATTTAGTCTCGCTCCGCGAAATATAATAGAAGTAAAATGAATCCCATTACAAGAACAGGAGGAATGATTGTTACAAGATATGGGGCGAAATTTACTATAGCGATGGCAATTAGGTAAACTGGAAGTAATAATATGGCACTGCCTAAAGTAAGAAGTGCTACAGATGATCTTAAAGAGCTTACCATTTTTGATTCCGCTCCAGGATTATCGCGAACCTCTGACAATCTCACTTGTGCTGCTAATGCAGAGAAAGTAATGCCAGGGATGGCGAATGCCATTCCTAGCCTTACGTATTCAATAAGAGGAAGTTCGATAGGATGTCCTTCATAACCAAGATAAGTTGCTATTCCTGCAATTTGATCGAAAGCCAATAATAAGGAAAATGTTTCGCCAGTAATAGATCCTGCAACGCAACCTGCATAAACCATCAATGCCATCATGTATGCAAAAAAGAAATAGAGGACTTTGCCAAATGCCCCTACACCGGATCCAATGACAACACGAGAAAGAGAAACAACGGTTCCTATTACCAGATAAGCAAGAAATGCAGCGATGAAATCAGCAGGATTTGAAGTGGTTAGAACGGTAAACATAGGGATGATAATCGGAAGTACCAAAAGTAGACTTTCAAAGAAAACTTGTTGATTTGCGCCCAATGATTTGATGAAACCTATTTGTTTAAGGAAAAGATAGACTGCAATTAGCCCGAATGCAGTGAAGAAGGCAATAGATGACAAATAAGATAGAAATGCATTAAGTACAACAGGATTAGCAATCATTACAGCGATTGGAGCAATAGAAAGTGCAGAAATATATGTTCTAAGTTCTCTTAACGGTAGCATAAGACCACTCCTCCATTTTTTTCATTGCGTCTAAGACAGAACTATGATTTGTAAGAATCATTTGTATGCCGTTTTCTTCGACTGTTTTTTGTATTTGTTGTGCCCTCTCATAATTATCTTCATTATAAATCAATATGATAATTAAATCACGGCTAGATTTCAGCTTTGACAGATATGATTCAATTAATCTATCGTCAGTACGAGTAAGAATTAAAATGAAACTATTTCCAAATTCAGAAGCAGAAAGTTCGAGATAAGAATTTGTAAAACTTGTAATAAGGAATTTATCCTGAGAAGGTTGTACTTTTGCAAGATTACGCAACAATGAATCAACATGAGTATCGCCACGTGCAGGTTTTAAGACAGCGCGAGTACGAGTATCAAATAGTAGCAAGCCAGTTCGAGTTCCACGTTTAATGAAATTATAAGATAAAGATGCTGCAAGATCTGCGGATATATCAAGCGAGATTTGCTCACCGTTAGGAAGTTCACTGTCTTTACCTATATCTACAACAATCGTAATTGCCTGCCCTTCTTCTCCAGCAGTAATCTTCGACTTAGGTGTATGGTCAGGGGATTTAGCCATAGCTTTCCATGAAATAATTTTAAAATCATCTCCAGGTTGGTAATCACGAATGCCCCAAACTTCACTACTTCTACCTTGTTTAATTGATGATGAAACTCCCAATAATCCGGCGGCAGATGTTTGAGGAGATGTTTCGAATGGATAGATATGAGGAAGCACAAGAATTTCTGCTTCGTCGTTAGATGCAATCGTGATTCCAGATAACAACAACCAGTCTTTAACAACAATCTTAGTGGATGAAATTTTATGAATGCCACGGCGGTCTGCTACAAAAGTTTTTGAGATGTCGTATTTTTGTCCAGGTTGGAAAACAACAGTGCCAGTGTTAATATTTAGACCTAAACTTTGACAATCAAATTCAACAGATGCATTTGCAGGGAATCTACCGGTATATTTCATTTTCAATGAAGCATTAATATCAGCAGGAGGCATTACTTGGTATTTATCAAAAACACGTGTAACCTCGAAATTGTTTGATGGTTTTAAGTATTTGAACAAAACAAGATTAATACACAAAGCAAGCATAACAGAAAGCATAGCAAGAGTAGCATTAGGCAATAAAGCCAGACTACACACAGTCATCAATCCAAAGAAACCAATAAGAAGTCGAATATGTTTTTTCATATTAAATCAAACTGTAACAATTACTTCGTCGATACAGCCCTTGATTAATTTTCTCAGATATTCGGTAGCAGAATTACTATCACTGTCGTCTAGATCAAGAAGTGCATTCTGTTGTAAGATTAATCGATGATTAAGTACGTCAAATGCGACGGCTTTTACATCGTCAGGAATTACATATGAACGACCTTCAGTAACGGCGGCATAGCCTTTAGATGCATATAATAAAGCAACAGATGCACGTGGACTTGCGCCAAGAGTGACTTTAGGAATATTTGAAGTATTTTGAACTATTGAAGAAATATACTCGAGGACGTTCTTTTCTGCATTAATACCTGTGTGAATCATACCTTTTCCTTCAAGAATTGCTTGTTTTGAGACTATAGGCTGTAGTTCAACAGATTGGCCAATCTTACGTCTGATTATTTCTGCCTCGCTTGCTTGATCAGGATAATCAATAATTAATCTGAATAAGAATCTATCTAATTGTGCTTCTGGAAGAGGATAAGTACCTTCTAGTTCGATAGAATTTTTTGTTGCAAGAACCATAAATGGCTCGTCCATTTTTCGAGTCATGCCTTCAACACTAACTTGCCTTTCTTGCATACATTCCAATAAAGCAGATTGTGACTTAGGAGGTGCACGGTTAATTTCATCAACAATAACAAAATTAGAGAATATAGGACCTGAACGGAATTCAAATTCTCGTTCTTTAGGATTGTAAATACGAGTACCGGTTATATCAGATGGCATTAGATCAGAAGTAGATTGAATTCTATTCGAAGTAGATTCTATAGATTTACTGAATAGATTGGCCATTAAGGTCTTACCCGTGCCAGGAAATCCCTCGATAAGAACATGTCCTCCAACAAGTATTGAGATTATTAATGAATCAACGATATTATCAAGCCCTACAACATGATTTCCCATCTCCTTCTTGAGTGTGTCTCTGAGATTTTTAATGTCGTCAGTGGATTTCAAAGAGTTAATCATGATTAGTTGCCTCCAGATTGAATGATGTCAGAAATAATTTTTTCTGCAGAATTACTTGATTCGGCATCAGTACCTGAATCAGCAATATCGGATTGTTTTATCAATAAACGATGGTTAAGGACGTCGAATGCAACGGCCTTTACGTCTTCGGTAGTAACCTTATCACTTCCTCGAATTATTGCTGCGTGGCCTCTTGACGCATTGAGGAGAGATACGGCAGCAGTAGGACTTGCTCCAATAATTATACCTTCTTTTGTTCTAGTAGATTGAACTATGGTGGAGATGTAATCAGAAATACTATCATCAATTGACATATTATCGATAAGGAATTGTCGAGCCTGAAGAATTTGATCTTTAGAGATTATCTGACCAGAGGGATCTGAAGATTTAGTTTTATTACGAAGAATTTCGACCTCTTCTTCCAGAGTCGGGTAATCAAGAATAATACGGAACATAAAACGATCCAATTGTGTTGGAGATAATGGAAAAGTTCCTTCGTATTCAAGAGGATTTTTTGTTGCAAGAACCATAAATGGCTGGTCCAACATTGATGTTTCTCCGTCAACGGTAACTTGTCCTTCTTGCATTGCTTCAAGAAAAGCAGCTTGTGTTCTAGGAGGAGCACGATTAATTTCGTCGACAATAACCATATTGGCAAATATAGGTCCTGCGTGAAAATCGAATTCAAGGGTTTTAGGGTTATAAATTCTAGTGCCCGTTACATCGCCCGGCATCATATCAGGAGTGGATTGAATACGGTTATTGTCAAGGGAGAATGTATTTGAAAAGGATACGGCAAGAAATGTTTTCGCTGTACCAGGTAATCCCTCAAGTAAGACATGTCCGCCTGTCAATAGAGACAAGGTAAGAGTATCAATATGATTAGTGAGACCAACAATTGACTTACCGACCTCAGAACGTATATCTTCAGATATTTTTGTAATATCAGAAAGTGAATTAATATTATCAGTCATCATAAATCACCGTATAGACTCCATACTGGATTGAAGTAGGTCGTTAATCTTAGTTATTCCGTAATCTTTAGTGTCCTGACCTTCTTCAAGATCACGAATCACTAAACGATGGTTAAGGACGTCGAATGCAACGGCCTTTACGTCTTCGGTAGTAACCTTATCACTTCCTCGAATTATTGCTGCGTAGCCTCTTGACGCATTGAGGAGAGAAACCGAGGCAGTAGGACTTGCCCCAAGCATGATACGAGAATTATCTCTAGTCGTATTGCATAAATTTGAAATAAAACTTAAAACATCGTCGTCTACACTAACCTGATCTTGAATTAACTTTCGTGCAGAAATAACAGAGGGCGCGTCAATAACCTGCTCGACTTCTACAGATTCACCACGTTGATTTTTCTTTTCAAGTATGTCAATCCATGCTTCCTTAGAAGGATAGTTCATGATTAAACGTGCCATGAACCGATCTAATTGTGCAGGAGGTAATGGAAATGTACCTGCAAATTCAATCGGATTCTTGGTAGCTATTATCATGAATGGCTGTTCAAGTTGAGTTGTGTTGCCGTCAATTGTTACTTGGCCTTCTTGCATGACTTCAAGCAATGCAGATTGAGTCTTTGGCGGAGCACGATTAATTTCGTCCATAAGAACGATGTTAGAGAAAATAGGCCCTGCGTGAAAATCAAAATCAAGAGTCTTTACATTAAAAATATGTGAACCCGTAATATCAGATGGCATCAAATCAGGAGTAGATTGAATTCTTCGAAAAGATAAGTTTATAGTATCAGAAAAGATTTTGGCAAGATATGTTTTTGCAGTTCCAGGAACTCCTTCGATAAGTATATGGCCGCCAGTAAACATACCGATAGCTAGAAACTTGATAACATTAGGCCATCCAACTACATATTTTGAAATTTCAGTTTCAAGTGCATCTGCTGCTTTTTGAATATCAGATATATCTTTAATTTCAGTTATCATATTCTCGCCCTCGATAAACTAGAAGTTCTTTGATTAGACATCCATTTTGAGATAATGCTATATCCAGATTTATCAATTTCCTGATTGCCATAGGCGTATTTCTCCATTGAAGAGAGGATAGAATGAAGGGTTTCAGTATCTGCAGGGTTTTTACCAATGAGAAATTCAGCTAGTTCTCTGATAGTATAGGAATCTCTTTGATCCAGACCAGATGTAAAAGCTGATACTTTCAGTGTTTTATATAATTTAAGAAACTTCTCGTCGTATTTTTTAGTAAATTGAATCTTTTGTTTGACGAGTTTTTCTCTGACAATATTATTGCGGAATAGAATGAATTCAGAAAGCAAGAGAATAGACAGTCCTGCAGCTAAGACAGTATTAAATGGTCTTAGTAAGATAATCAGTTCAGTAAAAGGATCACTCATCGACGCCAGTCTCCGTATAAGAAAGATTGAGAACAACCTCTGGATTAATTTTAGCTACAGACCAAGGAATAGTTATTCCTGCAGGAATTCGAAAACTATCAGACCAGTCAGAATATGGAAACAGTAATTGATCTAATTCGCAATTATTGCCCGATGCGTATAGATCGTCAGGTCCGCCAACAGGAACTGCAGCTTCTGCATCATCAGTGAGTTCACAACCAACATTATTCAATTCAAGGCCTGACATCTTTATTGAATCTAGATTGATTTCAAAATCAAAAGTGCTAGTATAAGATACAAAGATTATATCGTCAGATGTAACCTGCCAATTTGCAGACAATGCTTCTATTTCAATAGAATTAGGAATTACTTCCAGGTCATAGTGGTCAGATCTAATTGTAATATTCTCGAAAATGTCCAAGGTTTCAGTAGTCCATTCTCCAATTCGTAGATCGTAAGTTCCTTCTTCAACAAGAACGGTAACTTGACCAGTTCCATTAGTAGTTCCGGTTACTGCAATTGTGTCAGTTGGACCAATATCATCATTCCAAAAATAAAATACAACGTTAATTCCAGAAGTAGCAGTAGTGACATATCTCTCTCCAATATTTTTATCATGGGTCCAGGTTTCAATAGTGACAGCATGCATAGGCAATAGATCTGGTTCTGGAGGTTTTGGTTCAGGATAATTAAATACAACAAAAGAACTGGTTAATATGGCAACGGATATCAGTACAACCTGAAGTAAAATAGAATTTACAGATACGCTCAATATTTCTCCCCTTCAATAACTAATTCAAACTATGTATTAAGTATAGTACAAAAGAAGATCATGGCGACCGGATTGAAGGTCGTATAATAATAGTTATTTTATATTAATCAAATTACTTCAGGTCAAAAGAATAAATTTTCAACATGAGGGGGTTTTTTCCAAATAAAAAGAATAAAAAAAAGTTGAATTAGACGGGATAGAATAATTAAGAAGATTTATTTACCCTGATTTATTAACATAAAGTATCCAATTTTTTTGGTGATTATTCTATTGTATAAAGAAAACGAAATAAAGCATCAAGTTCATGGCACAACCACCGTAGGTCTAGTATGCAGTGATGGAATTGTATTGACGACCGATACGCGTGCTTCAATGGGATATTTTATTGCGAGTAGAACGGTGAATAAGATTGCAGTGATCGATAGTCATTGTGCATTAACAATTGCAGGAGGTGTTGCGGACGCTCAATATGTAGTTGATCAATTAAAGTATCAGTCTAATATTTATAAATTGGAAAAATTACAAAAATTACCAATATCATCGGCAGCAAGATTAACATCCAATTTATTTTACTCGTCAAATCATCAAGCAGCTCCATATTATGCAGACATCTTGGTAGGCGGAGTAGATATGGACGGTCCGCAATTATACAATATAGACATGTTTGGAACACTAACAAAAGAAGAATATTATTCAACTGGAAGTGGTTCTCCCGTTGCATATGGAATACTTGAAAGTGAATTTAAACAAGCATTAAGTGTAGACGAAGCTTTGCCAATTGCTATAAGAGCAGTTTATGGAGCTATTTTAAGAAATGCAGGAACAGGAGATGGCCTGAATATCGTTACAATAAAAAAAGACATTCTAAAAGAATATTCACTTGAAGAGAAACAAGAAATACTCAAAGATCTTACTGGTAGACAATAAAATGGCAGTGATGAGTAAGTCACAGGAATTAATGACTACAATATTAAAATCACTACCACCGGAAGCAGAAATCACGCGTATTGAATATGAAGGGCCAAGAATATCAATCTATACAAAGAATTACGAATTTTTAGCTAGCAATAATTACATAATTTCAGACATTGTAAATACTGTGAAAAGAAGACTAGTAATTAGAACGGATAAATCGATTAGAAAGAAAGAAAACGAAGCAACAGAAATATTAAAAAATTCAATAGCAGAAGATGTAGGATTAGGAAATATATATTATGATGATGCGCTAGGTGAAGTAATCATAGAAACTTTAGAGCCGCAAAAATTAACAAATAATCCGGAAGTTAATTTACATAAACTATCTGCGGATATTGGTTGGAAAGTCATAGTGAAAAAAGGGTCAAGTCTTCCATCAACAAGTATAAAAACAATATATTATGTTAGACAAGCTGAATCAGAAGCTAGAAGTGAATTCTACAAACAAGTAGGAGAAGAGATATTCAGGCCAAAATTATCTCAGGCGTCAAATATTACTCTAAAAAGTTTGGGAGGATTCAACCAAGTTGGAAGATCTTGCATGTTACTTACAACTCCAGAAAGTAAGATTCTTTTAGATTGTGGCATACTGCCCAATGCTAGAAATACATGGGATTCATATCCAAGACTAGATTGGGCTGATTTCGACATGGATGACTTAGACGCAGTAGTAATATCACATGCGCACTTGGATCATTCAGGATATCTGCCAGTATTATTCAAATATGGATATAGAGGGCCAGTATACTGTACAGAGCCAACCCTGTCATTGATGGCATTACTGCATAATGATTATGTAAAGATCAATTCTCACGAGGGTTCGCAAGTATTGTATGAAGGAAGAGATGTAAGAAAAATGATGCAACATACGATTACATTACCGTATGGATTGGTTACAGACATATCTCCCGATATCAAACTAGTTCTTAACAATGCAGGGCATATATTAGGCTCTGCAACTTCACATCTGCACATTGGAGAAGGACTACACAATATTCTATATACAGGAGATTTTAAATTCGCAAAAACAAAACTTTTCGACGAGACTATTTGGAACTATCCAAGGGTAGAAACTCTAATCATGGAGAGTACATATGGTGGAAAAGCAGATATGATGCCGACAAGAGAACAAATGGAATCAAATTTAGTAAATTCGATAAATTCAACGTTAGAAAAAGGAGGCAAGGTATTGATTCCAAGTCCTGCAGTTGGAAGGGCCCAGGAGATAATGTTGGTATTAGATCAGCAGATGCGCGAAAAGAAGTTAATTGAATGTCCTATTTATCTTGAGGGAATGATTTCAGAAGCAACTGCAATACATATAGCGTCGACAGAATTTTTAAGTCGTGATTTAAAGAATAGCATTGCAAGAGGTCAAGGTAATCCATTCCAAAGTGAATATTTCACAGTAATAGATCATCATAGCAAAAGAGAAGAGGTATTAAGGGATGAACCGTCGATAATTATGGCAACTTCAGGAATGTTAGAAGGAGGACCAGTAATGAGGTACTTTGAGGAATTAGCCCCAATTGAGAAGAATAAATTAATTTTTGTATCTTATCAAATCGCAGGAACGTTAGGAAGAAGAATAATGGATGGAGCGAATCAAGCAAGCATAGTTGATCAAGATGGAAGGATTAAGATTGTAGATATAAAATGCCCAAAAGAAAAAATAGATGGCTTTAGTGGGCATTCAGATTATAATCAACTGATTAGATTTGTTGGAAAACTCAGACCTAAATTAAGAAATGTAATAATCAACCATGGAGAACGTACAAAGGTCGAGAATTTAGCAAATTCAATATCAAGGATTTATAGAATAAGAACGCACAGGCCGGAAGTTCAAGAAGCAATCAAGCTAGTTTAAGACAGGCCTCTCCAGATTTTTACACCAGGAGGAGTAAGTACAACTCTTTCATCTCCAAGCCTTACAATATCTCCGCCAATAGAAGACACATATCCATATAGTTCTTCAATAGCTTTTTTAAGTTCTTGGACGTTTTTTTGTGCTATAGGAGTAATCCTCAATATTACAATCATGTTTTGAGACACTTCGTCTTTAATTGTTGATATTTGATCGAGATTTTTCAATGGTATTGCTTTAAGATACATTTGTTGATCTTTGCCGATTGGTTTTTTATCGATTTTTAATGAAGACAATGAAAATAATACGGAGTCGTCACTTATTAATTTAAAAAAAAAGAGTCAGTCATTAAGAGAAAGATTAAGTTCCTTACAGGAATTCCAGACATAGTCGCCGACAAAATGAAGATTTTGAATGACCATCCCCTTATCAAGAACAAGTAATTCTTCAGAAGAATTTAGAGTTTTGCCTATAGCGAGATTTTGGTCATGGGTTTCCTCGGAAATAACTACAAGGTCGCCTTTTGAGAAGTCGTCAGGAATTTCTTTTATGCCAGGTCTCATAATATTTGCTCCTTTGCAGACAAATGGAATTGCTCCTTTATCTACAACAATTTTAGGGAGTGAAGATATTGTATCAGAATCTTGCAGAAATGGAAATAATTCATCTTGATTCCTAACAAGAATGAAATTACTTGACAAGAAAATTTCAATTTCGTCGTTCAATTCAAAAGATTTGATTTGTTTAATTTTCAGAGCATCTGGAATTAAAGAAATAGCAATTAATTTCTCGACTAGAGAATTTATTTCACGTTTTGATAGAAATTTAATTTTCATTGTTGGGGCCGTTGTTTTTGATATGGTTAAAGTAATCATGTAATGAATTAATTTGTCGGTTTTCAATTGATCCAGGACGTTGTTTTCTTACTTCGTGAACAGATTCGTCCACAGTCATTCCAGAATTAATGAGAAATGCAGCTAAAATTGTACCGGTTCGGCCGATTCCAGCTCTACAATGAACTAATACCGGTTTATTAGAAGACGCGCAGTCATTTATGAAAGAAACAGATTCAGTAAGATGTTCAATAGAAGGTAATGAATGATCTATAATCGGAATATGTTTGAATTGAACATTATTATTTGAGAGAACCCCAGAGTCCAAGGAACTCGTGGTCAATGTCAATACAGCTGAGATTTTATTGTTAATCAAAAAAGACAGTGCTTTGTCAGAATTAATGAATCCAGAACCTGCAATTTGATTAGCTTGAAGCCATTTGAAATTCGTAGGTCTAGAGAATATTAATCCATACAGTTTCCTGTAGATATCGCCGATAAGCATGCCAAAATCTATGATTTAGACAGATACGGATTTGCCACAGGCGCATGTAGATGTGACATTTGGATTGTTGATTTTAAATCCAGAAGATTCAATTGATTCAAGATAATCAATAGTAGAGCCACCAAGGTATTTTGCACTAAATGGATCGATGAAGATTTTTAGGCCTTCAGTCTCAATAATAATGTCTTCGTCAGAACGGTTGTCTTCTAAAGCCATTCCATAAGTTAGACCTGCACAGCCTCCGCCCGCTACATAAACTCTTAATCCAGGACTAGATTTTTCTTCAATTTTCGAAAATTCTTTAACTTTATCGATTGCTTTTTGACTAATACTAACTAATTCTGTTTGACTCATAATTATGAATAGGTACAGTCGCAATATAAATTTTTAATCTTTTGAACTAATGAAGGTGGTAAGTTTATTTATAGCATCGTCGGTTGTTTTTATTACAAAACTTGCGTTAGGATTACCGAAGATAATGGATACTTTTTTCTCGTATTGTTCTTTCAGACCTGTTCCAGAGGGACAAACTCCTAAACTTTGTATATCAAACGTATTGGATTTTATGAAATTCATATAAGAATTAAATAATTCGGGGGATTTCCATTCTTCTTCATAATCTTCGCACAATGCAATCCAAACTTCAATAATGCTATTATATCGAAGTTTTTCAGTTAATTTTGCAAGACTCATTGTTCATCGCAGCAATAGCCTATTTGACTATGGTTGGCTAGGCAGAAATTGATTAGTGGCACAGGGTTCATACGACTTCGACAGATCCATCTTCGTTAGCTCGAAGAAATGTATCAATTTTCATAGAGAATATTCCATTAGCAATTATGCCCGGAATATTAAGCAATAATTGTTCGAGTTTCAATGGTTCAGTGATTTGATCGAAATGTGCATCAATGACCAAATTTCCGTTTTGTGTAAAAAACGGATATCCTTTATTCAAAGTGCGAATAACTGGTTTTCCGCCATTTGACTTGATTTTCTCTTCTACAAAAAATCTAGAAAACTCAGATACTTCCAGAGGTACAGGCCAAGTAATGACATCTACGTATTTTGATGAATCGGCAATGATGATTGAGTGATTTGCAGCTTCAATCATGATTTTTTCGCGATAATGAGCTCCTCCTCCGCCTTTTATCATAATATGATTTTTATCAATTTCATCTGCTCCGTCCACTACAACGTCAATTTCAGGAATAAGCGATGGAGATTCAAGAACTATGCCATTATTCTGTGCAATAATTTCAACTTGCATAGATGTAGGAATTCCTCGAACATCAAGATTCTCATCGGCAATTCGTTTTCCTAAAGCATTAACAAATGCTGCAACAGCAGAGCCACTGCCAAGTCCGACCAATTGGCCGCTAGTAATTTTCTGAGCAGCTTGTTCTCCCATCTTTTTTAATGCGTCTTCTTTACTCATTCAATTCCCTTCTTTTCAATTTAATTTCGGACATTATTGTTTCGAATTTAGATGATGAAATTCTATTCAGGTATGGAATATTATTGCCATTAACTATCGATTTTAGTTTCTTTTGTTCTTTAAATGACAAGATTGATTTAATTTTACGTGAATTTTTAGGCAGGATTTTGATGTCCGAGTTTTCTATGTCGGCTATATTAAGATCTTTGAATATTTTATCGATTGATTTTTCGCTCATTCTTCCACGTCCATTTGTTCTAATCTGTTTAATGCCTCTAATACCTCATCTCTGATTTCATTTACTTTATCGTCGGCCGATGGAGTATCCTTTGGATCCTTGTTGGTTTTTATCTTTTCACCTGTTATCTGTTTTTCATCATCGTTGTCTTCAATCGAAGTAACAGGAGCATTAGTAATTTTTTGTGGAACTTTCATTTTTTTAGGAATTTCGACCGTCGTTTCTTTTGGTTTGGATGTTTTTTCTGGAATGCCATTCATAACAGGAGGCATGTCAGGTTTCGTAAATGTTTTAACTGTTTCTAGTTTCGTAGTTAATTCGTTTAATCGACGTTCTACCTGATTCAGCTTTTGTGAAAAAAGATTAGTAAGTTCTTCATGAAGATTCTCCAGTTCACTTGCTTCAAGAATTAATTCAGAGTCCTGGAGGCTATTGTCAAGTGTTCGGATCTGTTCCCTATATCTATCAGATAGTAAATCTCGCTCTTTTTTGGTAATTCGTCCGTCGCCTTCTGCTTGGAATACACGCCCTAAAGCGTCAGTATGAAGTTCTTTTTCGAGTTTTAAGGTCTTGTATCGAAGACGTGCTTGTTCGACTTCGAATTTTTTACCAATTTCAGGAATGCTCTTAGTTGGTTTAGAGGCAATGGCAGAACCAGGAAATTCGGGTTTTAGGTATTTGCTAACTAAAATAGAAAACGTTGTTCCAGCAATTATTCCGCCAAAAAGGGCAATGATGATTTCAAGGGTCGACATTTCAATTTATGACTAGAATAATCCGGATATAAGCTTTTTCAACGTTAAGAAATACTGGAAAAAAGTAGATTATCGGACATGCATCCAATTATATTGTCGGATTTTTGCCGTTCCAGCTTTTCCAAAACCACAAAATGCGCATTTTTTATGTGTCAAATGGTATGCGTGTTTTCCACATCGGCGGCATCGCATATGCGTTTGGCCTCGGCCATTTTTACCTGATGAAGTTGTACCTTTAACCATAATAATCACCTAGGCGGAGGAGATATAAGAATTACGTTATCGCCTCTTACGATGATAGTTCCAAGATCTTTGGTACTGTCGCCTTCCAAAACTTCTTGAGATTCGTCGAGAGTCAGATTCATGTGTTGATCAAATCCTTGTAAAGATCCTCTGATTACCTTGTTGCCTTTGAGTTTGATTAGAACTACCTTTCCTAGGCTCTCTTCCAACACTTTAACGGACATATCAACAGACATTGTTAACCATAAAAATTAGGGTAATCGAATTATATAAGTAAATTTGGACAATTTTTTAAATTATAAAATTATATGACTTGTGTATTGAAAATTTATACAAAGAAAGGAGACAAAGGTAAAACAAATTTATTTGGTACAGATAAACGAATAAGCAAATCATCAATGAGAGTAAAGTCTTATGGCGAAATAGACGAATTAAACTCGTTCATAGGCATGGTCATGTCATTAGAATCTAAGGGTCAATTCAAGGATATCAAAAAAGAATTAGAAAGGATTCAAAATGATTTATTCGTAATAGGTGGTGAACTGGCCACAGTTTCAAACGACAAGAAGTTAATAAAGAGAATTGAGAAAAAGGACGTAGTAAGACTCGAGAATTCCATAGATTCCCATTCAGATAAATTAGAACCGTTGGAGAATTTTATACTGCCAGGAGGATCCACCATGGCCGCGCTGTTTCATGTGGGAAGGACAATATGTAGGCGGGCAGAAAGGAACGTTGTTGATCTGAGTGAGGCAGAAGACATTAACGAGGAAATTATTGTTTATCTGAATAGATTATCGGATTTGCTATTTACTCTTGCAAGAATTTCAAATAAAATATTAGATGTAAAGGACATCAAGTGGAATTAAGTGTTCTTTCCAACACAACAAGATTTGTTGATTGCTTAAATCCAGATTCTCCCAGAATATTCAACTGCCGAGAATTAGCTTTTGGGATGCTGAATATTTTATTCAGTGCAACAGACGGGTCTTGATTTTTAAGGAACGACATTGCATCGTCGAGAATATCAGTAGACATTTCAAAGAACAGTATCTGATAATCATTCTTATAGCCGAAATTTTTTGAAGGTTGCACTGCAATGAAGGATGAAGGTTTTAGTTTTGGGATTATTAGAAAGGCGTTCTTTGAGAATTCAGACAAGGCAGCACTATTTGTTGGCCACCATCTCCACCATAAAGGAATCAAATCCTCTTTTATCAGAGAATTGTTCATGATAGAATAGATTTCATCAGAATCGTCAATCATAGAGAATTCCATCAGGTCGGAAGTTAATTCAATGTACTTTCCGTCCAGTGAACAATATCTAGGATACAGTATTTCGTCAAATCCATTGCCAGTAAACAGGTTTCTCGATGCGGTATTTTTTGTCGAAGTGACCAAACGGACATTTCGTGCTTCCAGACATCTGGATCTTTCCAGATAATCGTCTAGCAGGTACTTCGCTATTCCCTGACGGCGATAGGATTCGTCAACCCTCAGAGTTTCAAGCCAGGAATCTGAACCAAGAAGGTAAGAATGGTATACGGCAATTATTTGATTTTTCAGTTCAGCGACAATGAATGAACCAACGTCGTTCTCAATCCAATTATTCCAAACGGAAGGAAGAAAATCGTGGCCGTCCCAGATATTCCTACATAAATCGGTAATTTGATCCAGATCGGATTCGATTCCGTCGCGAACTAGTAGCTCATCAATCAAGGGCATTAATTTGAATGGTTATTCTGATCGATTTTATATATATTCATTTATTTTTTTTTCGAAGGTTTCTTGGTCTACAGCGCCAATAATGGAATTCATCACCTGTCCATTTTTAACAATAAGAAAAGTCGGGATGGAACTGATTCCATATTTCGAAGGAGTGATGGAATTTTTATCAACGTTAAGTTTTGCAAATACAAGTTTATCCACATAGATCGAAGATAGCTCCTCAATGATTGGGTTCATTGCACGGCAAGGACCGCACCATTCAGCCCAGAAATCAACAATAACAAGAGGATTGTCCTTGATGATTTGGTCAAAGTTTTCATCCGAGATAACCAAAGGAGAAACTGATTGCATATATTATCGAGGTTAAATCTGTATATAAAATCATCTGTGAGGTTTTTACGAATAAGAGTTAATTATGAAATTATTTTTATGTGTGCAATGATATCCTTATGTGCCGAGATGGCAGAGTGGTCATCAGTAGAACACAATAATGCGCGGGCCTTGAAAGCCTGTGTCCTCCGGGACTCGTGGGTTCGAATCCCACTCTCGGCGTTTCGATTATATACATCCTGAATAGAATTAGGACAAACTTATGAATGCATTAAAAATAGAAATTGTAAAAATAATTATGAACTCTCGGCGCATCTATTTGCTAGAAAGATTGACTTCGATGAATACGTCTTCTGGAACTTTGAGTCGCATGAGCTGTCTCATGGTTCGGTCGTCGGCATCCAGATCAATCAGGCGCCTGTGGATACGGAGCTGCCATCTATCAAAAGTGCTAGTGCCGTTTCCAGACGGAGCCTTTCGAGTGGTAATTTTGAGTTTTTTCGTAGGAAGTGGCTGTGGGCCGCGTGCTTTGATACCTGTGCGGTCGGTGATGTCTTTAATCTCCTTGCAAACTACCTGCAGGTTGGGAAGATTGCTGCTAGTTAACTTGATCCTTGCGGTTTGAGCCATGTTTCTTTTATTATATTGTATGTTCGGGTATTTGAATTTTGCATTTGGGCGAAAAGAACAAATACAAATGAAAAAATTTATAGCTCAATGCTAAAAGCTGTTTTATTCGATCTAGATGGAACGATAATAGATTCCAACAACGCAATATTTGAGACGTATAAGCAAGTGGCGGTCAGACTCGGAGTCGAGTCTCCGGACATCGAAGTCCTAAGAGGGCTGTTGGGCCAGCCTTCGCATTTGAATTTACCCCTGCTGTTCGGGGACAGGAAGGATGCAAGGCCAATCTATAATGAAGTGGTAGTAAAGACTCATGAGAATTTATCCACATTGCCCCATGTCAAGGAGACTTTAGAGAAGATAGACTTGCCGATGGGAATTGTGACGTCAAAAAGAAAGGCAAATGCAATCGAGGTGTTAGGAGAGCTGAATGATTATTTCGCAGTGTTGATAACACCGGAACAGACCGTGAAACAGAAGCCTGATCCAGAGCCAATGCACTTGGCATGTAAGAAATTATCGGTTGAACCAGAAGAATGTGTTTACATCGGAGACACGGTAAGAGATTATAAAACAGCGATGAATTCCGGTACAGGGTTTATTGCATTAGTAGACAAAGGTTCAACGGCAGAACAATTCAATGACGTAGATGCAAAATATCAGGTAACGTCGTTTGACATGATTCCGGACATGATAAAAAAGTTTTATTAGTAAATTTACTCCAGTATATCATAATTGACTTTTGAAGTAATTTGTGATAATTGTGGACATATGATATATCAAGGAATGGAATTGAGATATGTCAACGATGTTGTCAAATCAAATAATGGAAAATGTAGAAGTTGCAATAGTTCGTTTTCAAAAAGAGAATTCAAGACAGAAATAATTAGAAAATAGATTAGATTTTAGAATTAGAAAGTCCCTTGATAAATATACATTCGTCAAACCCAACAGAGAATGTCTGACTGGATTGTTCATCGTCAGAAACCACTAGGTTGCTATCGCGTATAATCACTATAGGAACAGATTCATCGCATTCGCCCATGAGCAATTGGGCTGCCGAGCTCAAATCGTCGGCAATGGCTTTTTGAGTAACGCGGATAGAATTGCCAAAAAGATCGGTTTTTCCGCGTTCGTCTTCAATGGGTTTTATTCCAGAAGAGGCGATAGCCACGCCAGTAGTGCCGATACGGGTAGGCATCAGCCTGCTATCAGTGATAATAATTGCATTTTCAGTGTTGAATGATTTTTTAATTTCAGACTTTAGAGTTTTTGCCGATTTAAAGGAATCTTCTGGATATAGAATTGCATGTCCAGGCATTATATTCGACGTATCGATCCCTGCATTAGGGACCAGAATGCCGTCTTTGAAAGTTAGGACGAATCCATCAAAGCCATAGAAGATTTTATCGGATTCTTGAACTATCAACTCGGATAAATGTGGATCAATGTTATATTTTTCAGCTATTTCAGTTGCGTAAGAACCTACGTCTACGTCAGAGAGTTTAACGTATCGTCCTTCAGACAATGCAACAAATTTACTAGAAATACAAAGTATATCGCCGTCTTTTAACTCTGCAGAGTTACTTTCAAGTGATTTGGAAATCAGATCAAGCAGGCTGAATTTTGTATCCTGTCTTGGGACTTTAATAGGCAGTAATTTAATTTGATTCAAGGTTCTAACTTTTCATTTATTCGACTTGAAATATAACATCTAATTCGACGGAAGAGTCCATCGGGAGGGAGTTACTGCCAATTGCAATTCTTGCATGTTGCCCTGCTTCTCCAAACAATTTACCGAATAGATCAGATGCCCCATTGATTACTTTTGGATGGTCCACGAAAGTATCGATGCAGTTAACATATCCAGAAACTTTAACAATCCGCTTAACATCGTCCAACGAGCCAATTTCTGCTTTAATTACACTCAAAGCGTTCAAGGCGCAGACTTTTGCGCGTTCATAGCCTTCTTCCACGGATATATCAGAACCCAATTTTCCTGTAAGAAGATTGCCATCAATAAAAGGAACCTGGCCAGAAATGAAAACTAAGTCATTTATTCTAAGCGACGGGATATATGAGCCTGCGGGTTTTGGAACTCCTGGGAGTGCAAGCCCAAGTGAAACTAACTTTTCCTCAATCATGAGTGATTTTAAGCGGTTGTGTTATTAATGTTTTAACAAAAAGATATATTCAAGCAAAAAAGATGAAGGTTGTAATAAAAATTTGGTAGACTTTGTTAGTTTAACAGTGTTAGTTGTTTTAGTTATTTTATCAGCAATTTCATCAGGAAGTGAAACTGCGTTAGTTTCATTAAACAAGATAAAAGTAAAAACACTTTATGAACAAAAAAAGAAAGGCTCTGGATCATTATTTAGATTAAAGAAAGAGCCGAAAAAACTCATTACAACGATTTTAATATGGAATAATCTTGTGAATATCAGTGCTGCATCGTTAGCTACAAGCATAGCGATTGAAGAATTTGGATCGAATGGGCTTGGAATAGCCACAGGAGTTATGACTTTGACAATACTGATTTTCGGGGAGATAATTCCAAAATCATATTCCACCGTCAACAATGAAAGATTTTCATTATTTATTTCAAGACCGATAGAGATTATCGTGAAGGTATTATCCCCATTTACAATACCATTAATGAGATTGTCAGATTTCCTACTAGGGGATTCAAGCATAGACGTAAACCCAACATTAACAGAAGACGAAATAAAAACAATATTGGATGTAGGGGAACAAGAGAATATTATTGAAAAACATGAAATTGAATACATCAGAGGCGTATTGAAATCCGGGGATACCACTGCAAGAGAGGTTATGGTTCCTAGAAAAAAGATGTTCGTTCTAGATTCAAAGATGGACATCAATCAATCCATAACAGAGATGGTAGACAGTGGATATACGAGAGCGCCGCTCATAAACGAATCCAAGGACAACATAGTAGGAATTGTCCATTTGAAACAGATGCTCATTGAGCAAAAGAAAGGCAATGGAGAAGTAGGAGTGTTGCAGATATCAAGAAAACCAATATTTGTATCTCAAAGAGAGATAGTAGGAGACTTGCTCAGAGAACTGCAGTCAAAGAGGGTTCACATGGCAATCGTATTGGATGAATTCGAGGGCGTGGAGGGATTGTTAACTCTAGAAGACTTGGTCGAGGAGATCGTAGGCGAGATAATAGATGAAAGTGAGAATGTCTTCCCTACGATAAAACGTGCAGATCACAATACAATAATAGCCACTGGCGAAACGAAAATTGAGGAGATAGAGGAATATTTCAAGATGGATTTCAAGAAAAGTGGAAAATATGACTTTTCAAATGTGAATGGGATACTTCATGATTTCTTAAAAGACATTCCAAGAAAAGGAGACAGGATAGAAACAAGCGGGTTGTTATTTGTTGTGGATGAAGTCGAGAATAATGCCGCAGACAAAGTAAGCATTACCAAGATCTAGGAATAAACCGTACAACAGATATATTCGATGCAGGATAAATCAATAACATAGAACCATGGATTTATTTGCAGTTTTTATCGAAAATTTATCCCAATTAGGATATCTTGGGGCTTTATTAGCAGGGTTTCTTGGCTCCAGCACACTATTCTTTTCGGTATTCCCGTCGTTCATAACAATTCCAATAATCGGATCGCAATTGAATCCCGTGTTAGTCGGCATAATGGCAGGGCTTGGCGCAGGAGTTGGGCAGTATCTTCACTATTATATCGGAGTAGGGGGAAGAAAATTATTTGAGAATAAATCTCTGTTTGGGAAAAAAATTTCGCTGGGAAGATTTAAATTTCCAAGACTTTACAGGCGAAATCGAAAGCCGATAGATTGGGAAGAAAAAATAAGGAAGTACGGAGTAGGGATAATTTTTATTTTTGCGGCGACGCCGTTGACGCCAGACGATATTCTTTGGATACCGCTGGGAATGATGGGCTATCCGAAATTAAGGGCGCTAATAGCTGCAATACTCGGCAAGATTGTATTAAATTTAATGTATGCGTATACCGGATTCTTCGGAATAGAATTATTAATGTGATTGAATGCCGGGAGTGGGTCTTTCGTATAAATTTCGAACCCACGACCTCCAGATTATGAGTAACGCCCTTGTACTATGGAGGCTGGCGCTCTAACCAGGCTGAGCTTTCGAGTAAACAAACCCCGGCTTCTTGCCCCGGCACACAATACAAAAAATTTTCTGTGCCTAATAAATGAATGTCGAAAGCGCAATAACAATAGTTTCTCTGTTTAATCGTATCATGATTCCAGTCAGGATATCCATAGCTCCCAAAGCAAGGACGCTTCCAGTCAAAATGCTGTCAACAAGCAACTGGGGAAGATTTACGAGAACCGCAAATTAAATATCAGCAACTAGAATTTCATAGTTTTGATGGATAATCTTTATATAACTCAATTATGCAAATCGGCATATCATATTACGCCGTCAAAAGCTGACAATGGTGAAGAAGAAAAATATGAAAACAAAATGGTCTTACGCGACTAAATGGTCGTACGTGACTACATGAACCTACGAAATGTAGGATTTGCAGAGAAAAATTGACATGCTGGTGAACAATCAGCATGAAAAACTGCAATTTTTTGATAATTATATAGAAAAATTAAGATTTTTAATCGATATAGGTCAATTTTAAGAGATTTACAATTGAAATAAAGCCTCGGCCGGGATTTGAACCCGGGACCTTTTCCTTTTTGTCGTATACCAAGGAAACGCTCTAGCCATGCTGAGCTATCTCGCAGATGAACCGAGGCAGAGCCGAGGCAATATTAGGAAATGAATTCCGTTATTAATCTGTTTTTCCACTGCCGATAATTCGTATGGATTTTGATTCAGGCTTTAATAATACGCAGATATCGTTCGGAAGGACGACAATTGGCTTATCGAGTTTTAGCTTCATAGGAGAAACAGAGATAAATTTTCCGGCCTTTACCTGCATGCCGATGCTTACGAGGCACATTTCGTTCTCCGAGATCTCGTTCTTGTAGAACGGACTTGGTTTGAAATCAAGCTCTATCTCTTCGACAACTTTGACTGAATCATCGTTCGACAAAATATCTCCTCGTGTGACATCGTCGGGTTTCAGATTCTTCAAAGAGAACCCTACACGAGCGGGAGACTGCACTTCTTTGACGTCGTCGTCGTGCATCTGTATGGATTTTACCATTGCCTCTGTGTTGGATGGATGGTGTGTGATTTTGTCGTACTGGGTTATTTTTCCAGACATCACTTTGCCGAGCACTACGGTTCCCACGCCCTTGACGTCGAAGCAGTGGTCTATGACGATGCAGGGGCTGCCGTCTTTTTCGATCACGGGCAGTTTCATCATCTCTTCCTTCAGATTATCAGGGTCAGCCTTCTTGTAGTTCTCCAACACGGTTCCCTTTATCATGGCGTCGAGTGTTGATTCGTCCACGTCATATGAATGGCTCAATATCCCGTCTTTCTTTCCCAGGCAATCCAGGGCGACGATCTGTTCCCCAGTGAATTTATCCAGAGACGAGACATGGAACACGACATATTCAGACAGGTAGAGGGATTGCAGCAATGGCTGTATCTTATCAGGGAATCCGTTTGGGGCAACCCATGTACGGATTATATCGGAATCCTTTCGGTCATACAGTGTCAGGTCAGAAGACGTTCCTTTCTTCCCAAAGTCATTTGCGATTGATTGGTCTCCCAATACCGTGAAGTTGATCGATTTCATTTCAGGCTCAGAGCTTTAACTTTTGTCAGAAGGTTTATCGGATGTATCTTCGTCATTGCATTCTTTCAGCAATGTGACGTACTTTTGAAGCAGATCAGCCAACACCGCCTGTTTAGACACGTCGTGTTCCTTTCCCAAAGAGGTGCTGATGATATCGATCTTTTCAATAACTACGTTGCGAAGACTAGAAAGCGTTGCGTCATTAGATACAGTTGTGGCCTGGAGGTTTTCAGACAGATCGTCCTCTGCGATGCAAAGGACCCGTCCTTTGTATTTTACCTGTACGCCGCCGCAACGAGGGCACTTATCGCCAAGCAGGGTGCCGCCTTTTCGCATCATCTCCACTGCATGGTCCATCGGTTTACTCATATCATAATCAACTCTTTACTGATTGACGGAATTCGTCAATAGTTTTCTTAATTTCGTCGACGGATGCGCCATCTTCCAACGTAGTGATATCTCCGATATCAGTTCCTGAAGCAACTGCCTTGACGACACGTCTCATAATCTTTCCACTGCGAGTCTTTGGCACCATATTGACAAAATGAATTTCTTCGGGAGTGGCTACTGGGCCAAGAGCTTTTCTTACATGATTAAACAAATCAGTTCTGAGTTCTTCTGATGGTTCATTGCCTTTTTTAAGTATCGCAAATACAACAATTGATTCTCCTTTTATCTCGTCGGGTTTTCCTGCCACGGCAGCTTCAGCGACTGCAGGGTGTTCGACCATTGCGTCTTCTATTTCAATAGTCCCCAATCTGTGGCCTGCGACATTAAGAACTTCGTCTGCCCGGCCCAGGAGCCAGAAGTATCCGTCGTGGTCTCTGATTGCATAATCTCCAGGGTAATAGCATCCCGGGAATTTTTCCCAATACACCTGCTTGTAACGTTCGGAATCGTTGTACAAAGTCATGAACATTCCAGGCCAAGGACGTTTGATGACTATGAATCCTTTCTCCCCAAGTCCAACAGAGTTGCCTTTCTCGTCGACTATATCGGCTTCGATTCCAGGAAGAGGGAAAGTTGCAGAACCGGGCTTTAGAGAAACAAGTCCAAGGTTTGGAGATGCAGAAAGCATGATTCCGCCAGTTTCAGTCTGCCACCAAGTATCTACGATAGGGCATCTCTTGTTTCCGATCACATCGTAATACCATCTCCAAGCTGCGGGATTAATCGGTTCACCAACAGTGCCAAGCAATCTAAGGCTGCTAAGGTCGTGTTTTTGCGGCAGTTCATTTCCATGTTTCATCAAAGCACGGATTCCTGTCGGTGTGAAATAGAATATTGTAACGTTATATCGGTCAATCATTTCCCACAGTCTTTCTGGATTAGGATAGTCTGGAGCTCCTTCGTACATTATCGATGTGGCTCCATGAAGAAGGGGCCCAAATATGAAATAACTATGTCCAGTAACCCAGCCAATGTCTGCAGGACACCAATATACATCGTCTTTCTTAATATCAAACACCCATTTCGTTGTTGCGTATACATAAGTCAGATATCCGCCAGTTCCATGCAACACGCCTTTTGGTTTTCCAGTAGTTCCCGAAGTATAGAGAATATACAAGGGATGGTCGGATTCAAGTTGTTCAGGCTCAACAAAGTCATCAGTATCCTTTATTGCGTCTTCCCACCAGATATCTCGATTTTCTTCCATATTGATTTCTATTCCAGCACGTTTGAGGACAATAACATTTGCAACGGTGGACGTCTTCGTAAGTGCGTCGTCTACAATTTCTTTAAGCTTGAGTATTTTGCCTCTTCGGAAACCTCCGTCAGAGGTAATGACCAACTTGGCCCGTGAGTCATTGATTCTATCCGCAAGTGCAGCGGCACTAAATCCAGAGAAAACTACTGTAAACGTGGCTCCTATTCGGGTAGCCGCAAGTATCGCAACAGGAAATTCTGGAACCATCGGCATATAGAATGCGATTTTATCGCCTTTCTTTACACCTAGATTGAGCAATGCGCTGGCAAAATGATTGACCTCTTCGTACAGTTGAGCGTAAGTTATCGTTCTTTTGTCTCCGTTTTCACCTTCCCAGATATAGGCATCTTTATCCTTTTGTTCCGAGTCCATGTGGCGATCCAGGCAATTGAATGATGCGTTAATTTTTCCGCCTGTAAACCATTTTGCAAACGGGGGTTTCCATTCAAGAACTTCGTCCCATTCACGGGACCAAGACAATTCCTTGGCGATATTTGCCCAAAATTGCTCAGAATCTTTCAGGGAAGAGTCGTGTACAGCACGATAATTAGAGGACGAATCGTCGAAATATTTCTCGTCAACTGGCAAAGAACTGATTTCTGGATTAGGCACTCAGGATCACTCCAATTGCTTCAGTGCTTCGTCGAGGTCGATATTATTATGAACAAAATCGGAGTATACTTTGGTAATCTTTGTTGGATCGTCGGATTGCCAGATATTGCGTCCAAAGACAATGCCATTTGCGCCCACCTCCAAGGAGTCAGACACCATCTGAAGTGAGTCGGCCAGTGTTTTTGTTTTAGGGCCTCCGCGAATCATAACAGGGCAAGTAGTAGAGTCAAGGATTTCGCGAAAAGAGCTTTTATCCCCAGTGTAATCGACTTTAAGAAGATCCGCGCCGACTTCAGTGGCCATTCGTACAGCTAATGAGATTACGTCCTTGTCACGGACTGCCTGGTATCCTTTTGCTATTCCCAGCGGTTCTATTATCAATGGCATCCCGTAATCGTGCGCTTCGTGTGCTATTTTACTAAGAATTTTTAGATTGCAAGCCTCGTCGTGATCGTTTTCAAATCCGACCAAAAGATACGTGACTACCGCCTGTGCATCAAGTCGAACTGCGTCTTTTACAGAAAACAAGTCAGTGTAATAGCCGGACTTGGGTTCTGGAGATGATCTCCATAAATTTGAAGTGTCCAGTCTAGCGATTAAAGAAGGAGAATTTCTACCAAGAAAATTTTCTGATACAACTTTAGCAATAGGAGGGGTCACCTGTATTGCGTCGGGTTCGCCTTTAACAACCTTAGAGACGGAACTTTCAATATCTTTAATTCCGTCAATAGGGCCCATCAGTATTCCGTGATCAAAGGCAACAACAAATGCATTATCATTTGAATTAAACAGAGTATCAATTCTAGACGATTTACCGATATTTGGATGCATAATAGAACATAGAATCTACAAGATTTATTTGTTGCTAACAATAATGTCAATGCTTAATTGGGAAAATAACATAGAAGAATAAATGAGAAAGAATCAGGTTATTCTATTAACAATAATCTTTGTTCTAGGGACGTTTACTGGTTTAATGGCAGATTTGATAGGTTTAAGCTCTGGAGAATCTAATTTGGAAAAAGAACTCAGCCTAGCAAATGAGAATATCAGATGGTTAAACGAGAACATCACAAGCATGAGGGATGCAGAGAGAACCAAGTTTATAAAATTGAATTTAAGATTGGGAGAATTGTCTAATTTGATAGCCGAAAGGAGAGGCATATGGATAACAGCGGCATTTGAGAATGATGCGCCGGTATATTATGATTCAAACGTTGTCACAATAGCGCAAATAATTTGCGGAACGGACAGCATGCGACCTACATTTGACTGTTCAGACAAAGTGATCGTATATGAACCTGAATTTAATCACATAAATGAAAGGGATATAATAATTTTCAAGGAAAGGGCAACGCCATTGTGCAACAATTACACGGGCGAGAGAATAATTCACAGAATAATAGAGGTTCATGGCAGGGATGGAGAAATTGTGTTTGAGACAAAGGGGGATGGCAATAATTTATCGGATAATTGTTTGGTAAAATTTGAAGACATAACATACAAAGTGATAGGCATAATCTACGATGGAAAAATTTAAATTAACAATTGAGGTTGGATAAAGCAATGTCGGCAATTGAGAATATGGATAAAAAGAGTAAGCAAATAGCAATCATTTCAGCTTTTGCAGTGATTTATGCAATAATGAGGATAGTTCCGTCATTTCCAGTGATCGGAGCTCCAGGAGCAAGTTTTTCTATGTCGGATATTTTGGTCCCAATTTATGCAATAGTATTTGGACCGTACATTGCAGCAGCAGCGATTTTTCTGGGAACGTTCTTGGGAATAGTATTTGGAAAACCGATAGTATTTTTGGGGTGGGATTTTCTGCCAGCGACAATGGGTGCGTTGTTTATTGGCTTTATAATTCATGGAAAAAAGTCTATTGCTTTAGGTTTATTGCTGATTGGAATATTAGTTTTCAACTTGTTGCCGTACACCGAGTCGTTCATTCCAATAAATAGCCAGATTTCAATCCCGTATAATTGGTTTCATATAATTGCAGCATTGGCATTAATTACGCCATTAACAAAGATTTCAATAGGATGGATTGAAGAGAACTCCAACAGAGCGATATTCGGAGTGTTCGTGTTGGCAATGATTGGTACATTATTCCAACATATAGTAGGAGGGATAGTATTTGTTACTACACTTGGGGTATATTTGGAATCGATCAATCCAGATGCGTTTCCAGGGATTTGGAAAACAATTTTCTATGTTTATCCGATTGAAAGAGTGGCAATTGCGGTAATTTCGGCAGTTGTAGCAGCGCCGATAATAAGGTCGATTAAACCATTATTGTCAAAATCAGGTTAGATTTTTTACAATATGGTCAAAGATTGATTTAGAGAGTTTTTTCTTCGTGTTATAAGGAAAGTGAACTGAATCATGATCGCTAGTAAACATAGTCAGTTCATTATAGTCAGAAGCAAAACCTGCGTCTTTTCTAGACACGTCATTTACAATAACATAATCGGCACTAGAATCATTGAAGATTTCAGATATGGATTTCGATACAAGGGCAGGATCAGAATCAAATAGTGCTTTAAATGCAATCAATTTAGTAGTTGGAGAAATTTTCTTAACAGAATTAATTATTTTAGGATATGCTTCCAATTGGATGTTAAGAGGATTTTTTTCTCGGGATGAGATTTTTTCTGGAGAGGGGTCAAGTATACGAAAATCAGATGGGGCGGCAGATGCAATGTAAAAGTCATAGTTGTGATTTGATAGTTCGTCTATCGTAATATCCAATAGTTGTTGGGAAGTAGAGACACGAATAGTTCTTACAGAAGTAGGAGGGATTTCACGTCCGTCTCCGTAAATTAATGTTACATTAGCTCCGCGTTTCTTAGCTTCGTTTGCAAGTGCTAAACCGGTTTTTCCAGAAGAATTGTTAGTAATTATACGTACTGGATCAATCTTTTCAATTGTAGGTCCGGTGGTGATAAGGATGTTAGTGTTAGCCAAGTCCTGTGTGAATAATTTAGATAATATTTCGTTAAATATATCGTCAAAGTTAGCCATTTTGGCTTTATTGTTTTCAATAAGTGGAGAAACAAATGTCACTCCGTGTTTTTGTAAAAGAGAGATATTATTCTGAAGAATAGGATTATCGTACATCGGTTCATGCATGCCAGATGCAACGACAATAGGGACATCAGAACCTAGAGCGACAGTGCAGATTGTAGAAATGGAATCGTCAGAGATTCCCTGTGCAATCTTGCCTATAGTATTGGATGTACAAGGAGCAATTAGAATTAGATCAACGCTATTATTACCGCCATTTGCAAGTTGGACATGTTCCATTTTACCAGTGAGAGATGTGATTACCTCATTTCCTGTTGCCCAATGCAATAATTGTGAGCCAATCAACTTAGAAGCTGAACGGCTGAGAACAGGAATGACGTCAGCTCCGTGTTTAATTAATTCACGGGCAATGCGCGGAGATTCCATAGATGAAACACTGCCAGTTATGCACAATAGGATCTTTTTTCCCTCTAGTTCATTGCCTTCGATGGAAGATATGTCAGGTTTCATAGGGATTATTTAATATACAATTATCTAATAAAAAACTAACTTTGTTCATTATTTAAATAGCTAAAAATCGTTCTAAATTTTATGGAAAAGGTGAATAATGAAGACAGACTAAACGCAATTGCAGTGGAATTACAGAGTCTATTTAGTGAATTTGAGAATATTTACAAAGGTTCACTTGAAAAAATGAACAAAATGACGGAAGAGATTGATGAAGAATTATCATTTGATGAAGAATTATCATCAGATGAAGAGAATGAATAAAAACTTAATAACAAATAATCGGTTTGAATATAGGTGTTAAAGATGGCTGAGATAAACAACGGTAATGATGGACGCCCTGCAGGCGATGCTCAGCAGAAAGAAGATGCAATGAGAGAACAAATGCTCAAAGTATTATTGACGACTGAGGCAAGAGAAAGATTGGCAAACATTAGAATGGTTAAACCAGATATTGCAAGATTAATAGAAAATCAAATAATTCAACTGGCATCTTCAGGAAAGGTACAGAAAACGATTACAGACGATGAAATTAAAGAATTTTTATCATCATTTCAAAAACCTCAAAAAGATTTCAAAATAAAGTGGGCATAATGTCAAAATTAACATCTGGAATTAAAAAAAGGCTAATGAAGAAAAGAATTCAGAACAGTGCAGTTCCTACATGGGTAGTAGTTAAAACAAAGAGAGGAGTAACGACCAATCCAAAACGTAGACATTGGAGAAGAACTAAATTGAAGGTGAAATAATGGCCGAAGAATTTGATCGAACTTACAATGTTCCGTTAGGAAGAGCTTGGATATATCCAAAACAAAGACGAAGTAAACGTGCAGTAAAACTTCTTAGGGAATTTGCAATAAGACATGGTAAATCAGATCAGATAAAGATATCAGAGAAGGTCAGTGAACAGATTTGGGAAAACGGAATTAGAAACCCTCCTCGAAAAATAAAAGTCAGATTGATAAAAGATAAAGACGGATTAGTAACTGTCGATACATTAGATTCGGCAAAGAATCAAGTAAAAGAAGTTGAGAAGAAAGAAGAACAAGTTATTGATGTTAAGCCAGAAATTGAAGTCAAGGATGTTAAAGGGCTTCCTGAAGCAACCGAAGAGACCGTAGCAGAAACTACGCCTGAAGCAACCGAAGAGACCGTAGCAGAAACTACGCCTGAAGATATTAAACCTGAATAAATTATTCAGAGAGTGTTGGGATTTCTAGATTTTCGTCTATGTGATATTCAATATCATCGTCAAGATTATTTCCGCGGAATATAGTAGCAAGCGGATCATAATCATCAAACTTAGTTTGGGTTAAACCAGACGAGACTAGTACAGCCATAGTATCAGAATCATTAGTGTTCACATAGCCATGTGAGATTTGAGATTCACCAACTTGTCCTTTGACCATATTGACAGAAGAAAGAATATCAGTGGTTGAGAGTTTTGGATTACCGTTTAAGAATAATAAAACTCGCGAGATTGAAGAAGGGTTTGTGGTATTCGACAACATCTGCAATGCATTTTTCACAGCGATATCGGTATTTTCAGCAAAAGAAGATTCACCGAAACTCAAGATAGAACATTTATCGTCGTCGGTAATTTCCAGTATATTTTCGAGTTCATTAAAATTATTAGATAGTAAAGAGGAAAGTGATAATGCAATTTTTGAATAGATCAAATCAAAAGCTTCGGAAATAGGTATACGTGGAAGAGATTCTAAAATTTCATCGTTGTCAATCAGTATTACATTGCTCGAATATTGTTTGAGTTTAGTAAGAGTAGTACCTGCATTAAAATGTCGATGTTTTTCTGATTCATATGGCATGGAAAGAACTGGCATGCACTTGATTTCATTATCATTACATATTTTAGCAATAATAGGAGCTAAAGCGGCACAA
Source organism: Nitrososphaerales archaeon (assembly GCA_047517285.1). Taxonomy (GTDB): domain Archaea; phylum Thermoproteota; class Nitrososphaeria; order Nitrososphaerales; family UBA57; genus UBA57. The sequence continues at coordinate 59,844 of JAKZTE010000009.1, forward strand.
ATCTTTTCTCCTGGATTGCAAGCCATAACAACACAATCTGCAGAATTAATATGTTGAGAAAGTTCGTCGATTTGGGTTTTGCATAGCGAACGAATCATAGGAATAGAAATACTGCCGCCAACTTTCATGTCGACTTTAAGAGATAGGCCTTTAGAAGATTGGGGAATATCTTCTAAAGATGAGCTAATATAAACAGAATTAAAATCGGATTTTTTTTCAAAATTAGATAGTATTCGACAGCCTGCATTTCCAATGCCAATAATAAAGATAGAGCTGGTATTTCCGGAATTCATCAATTCTAATAGGTAGAAAAGACGTATATTTGTTAATAATTGATTATTTTTACCATTTATGAAATAAAATTGACCGTATTTTATAGAATCAAGAAAAAAGATAAATCTATTGAGAATCATGGTTTTTTGTAAGTTGAAGTCACTAATTATAATCATATCTATATTAATATTCATTGCAGGACTGCAGATTTCCAATGTTTTTGTGGACATGCCTGAAGCCCATGCATCAAGTCATATTGAGTCAGTATTGACAAGCGGAATAACAATTAATGAATTAGGAGTAGTGGTCATCAATTATAATTTAAAACTAAGTAATTCTGGACAAACAGAAGAGTCGTTAAATAACGACATAGTAATACACCTGCCATTAGAATTTAAGAACAAGATAGACGGTCATAGAATTAATTCGTCGGCCACTAATCCAGAATTAACAATATCAAGTAACGCGAAGAATACAATATTATCGGTAAAAACAAATAGCGAATTTAAAATTTCGCCTAACAAGGAATCTTATGTTAATATTGAACTAATATTAACAGACATATTAAAAAGTACAGAAAGACCTGGTCTTTACTTTGCAGAGATTCCAGTTGTTACGACATCAAACATTCACATAGATAGAGAGATTGTTGAAATAAGAGTTCCAAATTCAGCCCCTTTCTACAACATATCAGATTATACGATAAAGGGTATTCCGTTTAGTAGAAGTCAACAAATGAATTGGGAAATAGCAAGAGTGGAATTTCTAAATGTAACAAGTAATGATTATAGAGATGCGAATGTAATGGTATTAGCAAATCCAGGAATAAAGGCATTCAGCATAATAAAGGTAGACAGTTTCCTTAGAGAAATTTATATTTCTAAACAAGGAGATGTCATGATTAGGGAAAGAATAGAAATCAGAAATGCAGAAGATGGAATGGAACTGCACAAGATTGGATTAGATTTGGTAGGACCTGAAAGAGATGATCTCAATGTACCGAAAATAAGAGAAGTGACATCAGTATCTGACAGAGAGCCGGTATTAATAGATACAATGGACATAACATTAGAAAACACTCCAGCAAACAGATTAGATTTGAAAAAATTAACAAGGCATGTTTTATCAACGAATAGATCATTGATTTTGAATTACGAATACAGATTAGATGAAGAATTGATTAATGTAAACGCAAATTCAATCTCAGCAGACATTCCAACACAACGTACCCTGAACACCATAGCAAAAGAATACAGAATAGTAATTATCGAGTCTAATTCATTTCAGATATCAACTGAATCGCCAATGGAACTGAACTTGGGTCCTAATGAACAATTAGAGAACATGAATATCACATTAAGCTATACGCCAGGATTAGCGTGGGCAAGTAATCAATCATTTCCGATAGGTTCGATAATATTCGTCTTAGCACTGCTTGGAATGATGACGCAAGTAGAGAAGAAGAAGAAGGAAGAAGGAATTGAAGTAGAGAATGAAATTGATGTAAAAATGCGAGAATTGGTAGTATTCTATGGAGAAAGAATGTCATTATTGAGAAACATACTAGAGAGAATAGAAAAAATAGACAAAAAAGATATTAGGAAAAATCAAATCGAGAACGTTAAAAACGAAGTCAATGCAATAAGAATAAGAAATTCAGCAAAACTCGTGGAATTACGTAAAGATATAACCAGTTTAAGGTCATCTCAAAAAGAATTATTCACCAATTTAAACAAAGAGGAGCAATTACTAGAAAGAGACATTTTCCAGATAATACAGCTATATGAACAGTATAGATTGAATAGAATAAACGTCAATGATATGGAGGATAAATTAGGCGAATACAGAAAGGATGTACTGAAAAAGATCAATGGAATAATCGCCATAATACAAGCAAACATGGATATATTGAAACAGAAGTAAACCGTTTTATAAAATAATCGACTAATATATTATATTAAAATGTCATTGGCATACGTCTTAATTAATGCAGAAATTGGAAAAGAGAAATTATGTTATAATGAAGTTAAACAATTAGGCAGTGTCAAAGAGGTTTATATTTTGTATGGATTTTACGACATAATTGCAATAGTAGAATCATCAAATATAAATAAAGTAAACAATGCATTAAAAAATATCAGGCAAAATGAAAATGTGATGACAACAGAAACTATGCCAATAATAGAATAATTGCTGGATTTACATTGAAAACTATTCACTTAGGACTAGACGACACAGATTCAGATGAAGGAATGTGTACTACATATCTAATAACATTAATTTTAGAAAGAATAATGAAAGAAAATATAGAATTATTAGATTATCCAAATTTAATTAGATTAAATCCTAACATTCCATGGAGAACTAGAGGAAATGCGTCTTTATGTTTAAGATTAAAGACAGATAATCCCGATAAGATATTCAAAATAGCAAAGAGAATCATGATAAAGAATTCAAAAAGTAGGAATTCGGGGCTGGTAATGCTATGCGGGAAAAAAATACCAGAGAAAATAGTCCAATTCTCACAGAAATGTCTAAGTGAAGAGATAAAAATGAATGAGATGAAAAAATTAGTCATAAATGAGAATATATCATATTTTGGTCAAGGTACAAAAAGAGGATTAATTGGTGCATTAGCAGGCATAGGTAATACGCTGAACAGGGACCATACGTATGAATTAATTGGTTACAGAAGAAAGATAACAGGAGAAAGAGGAGTCAGTCTAGAATCATTAATAGAAATCGATAAGAAAAAAGAATATTCAATGTTTAGCAATATAGATTATAATAATTATAGAGTATTAGTTACGCCTCATGGGAAAGATCCAATATTATTTGCATTGAGGGGAAATAGTCCAAGGCATTTGTACAAAGCAATGTCAGAATTAAAATTATATGAAGATGTAGAACGATTTATCGTATTTAGATCCAATCAGGGAACAAATGAACATTTGAAGAATGTATTAGATTCGTCAAATTTGAGAACGTATGATTCTGGATACATAGTTGGAGAGATTGTAATGAAACCAATCGTGATAAGGGGGGGTCATGTATTTATCAAATTACAAAATCAGGAAGAGGAGATCAATTGTGCAGTATATGCGCCAACGATTACACTTAAAAAAATAGCAAGAAATCTAGAAAAAGGAGACATAATCGAAGTAGGAGGAGGCATAAGTAGGAAATCAAAAGAACATGGCAGGATATTAAATGTAGAATATATAAAAATAATTAAATTATGGAAGAAAATTATTAAAAAAAATCCACTGTGTAAGAAATGTAATAAATCAATGAAATCTAAAGGAAGAAATAACGCATACAAATGTATAAAATGTGGTTCAGAATCAAATACAATTAGAGAAGTAAAAAGAAATCGAGGCATTCAGAATGGATTATACTTACCTGTGCCATCGGCTCAGAGGCATTTAATTAAACCAATAGAGAGGTACGGGAATGAAAAACATAAGAATATTAAAAAATTAGGAGGGAATTGGTTTAGGGTATTTGAGTATGAATAATAGATTTGGGATAAATGTAGACGCCAGAACATTTGGAATAATTGAGATAATTATTGCAACTTTGATTTGGGGATCGTTAGGGGTAATGATCAGGAATATTGACATGGATCCTTTCTCAATAGTAGCATATAGATCACTAATAGCTCTGCCAGTAATGATGTTATTATTTGTAAAGAATAGAGAAAGATTAGATAAAAATTACAAATTATTAATACTATCAAGCATTGCAATTGCAATGGCGTGGTCTGCGCATTTCTTTGCATTCAAATTAACTACAATTGCAAACACAGTAGTATTACTATACACAGGTCCAATTTATGTAGCAATTTTATCCCCATTACTCTTAAAAGAAGTAAGAGAGAGAAAAACAAACATTTGTTTAATTTTATCAATAGCAGGAATGTTCCTGATGTATAATCAAGGATTAGGTGATGAATTAAACGACAGAGGTCTAATGCTAGGGGCAATATCAGGAATATTATTTGCATTTGTAATAATTTCTACAAAGAAATTGAGCAAAGATTATTCAAGCATTACAATAGTAACAATGCAGTTATTTTTTTCGGTAATAATTTTATCGCCGGCGCTATTTGTTGAACAGCAAGAGTTAATCAGCAATCTGCCATTACTTTTAGTTCTAGGTCTAGTTCATACAGCCGTGGCAGAATTTCTGTATATTGACGGACTCATAAGAGTAAGTACGCAAAGGTCTTCTACAATATCGTACATTGAACCTGCAAGTGCAATAATATATGCAATAATTTTATTGAATGAAGTTCCAAAAGGATTAGAAGTAGTTGGAATTTCATTAATTGCAGCTGCAAATATAATATTAAATGTAAATCTAGAGGACATAAAGAAAATAATAAAGAAATAGCGAGGAGTGGATTTGAACATTCGGCTGTATTGAGTAAACAGATACAGTCACCGATCTGCGGGTTATGAGCCCGCCGGGATAACCTGGCTTCCCCACCTCGCTAAATAATTATAAAATGAAGGTGGTTATTAACCTATTTAAAAAATAATTAGTTAGTCGTAGAATTATTCGTTTTCTTCAGTTTGGATATCGTGAATTTTCAATTCTAAAGCCGCTTTTAGTTTTGTATTATCTAATAATTTCAGAAATTGTTCACAAACCTCGCATTTGAAACTCACCTCTATGGCTTTATCAAACTCATATTTCATACAAGACGGGTTTCCGCAGTGATAAAATTCATGCTCAGCTTCATAATTAAGGCGTTGAGTAAGCCTAGTTATAGCTTTACTCTTCTGAGATTCTACAAAAGGTTCTACTTGATCACGCTGTGCTTTCCACCGATATACAAACCAGCCTCTTTTTGTATCACGAACACGAATTCCAGTAATTAATGAACGGCCAAATAGATCATAGAGGCATTTTCTAACGAGATTAATTTTTAGTTCAGTTAATTCAGCGATTTCTTCGTCAGTAGTATTTTCATGGCTCAATAATGATTTAGAGACTCGTACGTAGTCATCGCCACCGATAAGCCCAGAGACTTTAACAAAAGAATCTTCGAATTTTTTTTTAGTCAATTCTCCTATTATGCATATTCATTAGATTAAACCTTTACTTTTTTAATGGTTCTTGGTAATGAATATAATATATTATCAAACAGATAATGAAAATTACAGGAGACACGACAAAAGGAGAGCCAATCCAGACGTAATCGTATAACGATAAGCATAACAAAGGGCCAATAGCTGAACCAATACCTCGAAAACCTTCAACTAAACCGGATAATTGGCCGCGTTGATTAGGTGGAATAATATCTCCTTCTAAAGATGACAAAGAAGGGATGAACAGGCCAATTGTAGAAAATCGAATGATGATAACAATATACAACTGAAATATATCATTAACAAATAGAATTGAGAATGTAGCAATCTGACTTAATATCACGGCAATAGAGATTATATATTTTCTATTTCTACTATCGGCAAGTCGTCCGCCAATAATTTGACTTATAGAATTTGAAAATGCTCCCAAGGAAAAAGATACAGCCGAGATAGTTGCAGTTTCAAGAAGAGAGTAACCAAGTACTTGATAGATATATAGTACAAGAACTGGTCTGAACATTCCAAATGCAAAACCATGTGCGAGATTCATCAAAAGAGAACTGTAAAACGTATTAACGTAATTAGAATCCAAATTATCAATCATCTTAAAGAAACGAGTTCTTTGAGAAGGAATAAAAGTAGAAGACAAAGTAAGAAATGCAAATAAAGATGAAAAAAGACCAAAGGCTCCAGCAAAGATAAATGGAATCCTGAAACTATCGACTGGATCAAGAGCCAAAGTTGATTGAGAATAAGACAGTAAGAATACGCCAAAAATAGGGCCAAAAGCCATACCGGCACTGGCAGATATGTTAAGAACAGATATAGCTCTTCCCCGTGCACCAGGTCCAACTAAATCATAAATCATGGCACGAGAAGAGGGCCAGATTAAACCTGCAGTAATTCCCTGTATAGTTCTCAATAAGAGAATATGTGTCCAGTCTTGTGAGAAATAAAACAGGATGGTTATTACACCGTAAACAAATAAACCGATAACAATTGAATTTTTTCGTCCAATTTGGTCAGAAATAGAACCAAAAGGTAAAGCAGTAAGAGTACGAGCGGCCATAAAGCCAGTTGTAAGTAAAGCAATTTGTAAACCAAGATTAGCTCCCAGCGCTTCTGCAAATAATGGAAGATAAGGAAAGAATATACCAAATCCAAATGTCATATTTGCAATTGCAAGAGATAATGCAATAACAGGCCAAGAGTATGGATTATCAACAGTTTGTTTATTCATCACTCTTCAAATAGACAATTGATTTTCGCCTAATCAACTTATCGAGTTTTGGACATTTTCTTGATATCGTTAAGTAAGATAGGAAGAAATGAGCCAACGTCAGATACAACACCAATTGCTTGACCAGTGCCTCGATCTAAGAGTTTTGTCACCGCGGAGGGATTAATGTCAATAGCAACAACTTTCACAGTAGAAGGAATCATGTTACCGACAGCGATTGAATGCAACATTGTAGAGAGCATAATAACCAAATCGGCATTAGAGAGAATTTTTTGGTATTGTTTCTGTGCTTCAACGACGTCAGTAATGACGTCAGGTGCAGGTCCATCGTCGCGAATTGATCCTGCCAATACATATGGAACGTTATTTTTTTCGCATTCATAGAATATTCCAGAATTAATTTTTCCGGACTTTACCAGTTTTTTTACAGATCCAGCTTTAAACAATTCATTTACGGCAACTATATGATTACGATGGCCCATAGGAGTAGATGAACCATGTTTAACGTCTATTCCAAGAGAAGTGCCCAATAACGCATGTTCCACATCATGAACCAATAATGCATTACCTGCCAATATTCCATTTACAAAACCCAATCGTATTAATTGAGAAAGGACGCCAACAGCCCCTGTATGTACAATTGCAGGGCCTCCAACTACAATGATTTTTCCTTTGTTTTTCTTTATTGAGACTAAATCACGTGCTAATTTTGAGGATATAGACTGAATAGGTTTCTCAGTAGATGTATGACTGCTCATGAATTGAAATGAATCTAGGCCTTCGCGAGGTCGTTCTGGAGGTATAATTTTTATGCCGTCCTCTCCAACAACTACAAAATCACCTTTGTTGATATTGCGCAACATACTGCAAAATGCAGTATTTTTTATTGGATCGACGATAATTGCTTTGTCCATCATTTGATTTTTGACTTTAATCCATTTATTATTCAGATAAACAAAAGTAGGGTTGTTAGTTGTAGAATAGAAGTTTTCAGGAAGAACGGAATTTTTCTTAATCTTAGTGTATTGAATGTTTTGTAATTCAACAGAGATGCCGCCAGCAGAATATATTTCATTTAGTATTTGTGATAAATGAGATTTATTTTTTCCATAAACGGCGAGTTTAGCATAACTATAATCATTTTTACCTTGTCCTATTCGAAATTCTTTAACCTTGAAATCTCCTTGCAAGTCCATAATATAATCGAAGATACGAGTAAGAATCATAGAGTCGATAAGGTGTCCCTTGACTTCAATTTCCTTTACGTATTTACTGGAACGAATTTTTTTCAACAGTATGTTTAACTCAATTGTAATATTTAGGTTATTACTTTCCTAAAGGCAAAAATATAAGATAATCACATAATTAGTAATGAACGATGAATTAAAGAGGCGAAGTAATGATGTTACAAAAGGTCCGCAAAGGGCGCCAGCTAGAGCTATGATGAAAGCAATGGGCCTCAATGATGAGGATTTAGGTAAACCGTTAATAGGTGTTGCAAGCACATGGAATGAAGCAACTCCATGTAATTTACATTTAGACAGATTAGCGCATAAAGCGTCAGAAGGAGTTTCAAGTTCAGGGGGTACTCCAAGAGAATTTATTTCAGTTTCAGTAAGTGATGGAATAGCCATGGGCCATGAAGGCATGCGTGCTTCGTTAGTAAGTAGAGAAGTAATCGCAGATTCAATTGAATTGATGGTACATGCGCACAGATATGACGGAGTAGTAACTATTGCAGGCTGTGATAAAAGTTTACCAGGGTCAATAATGGCGCTGGCACGTCTAAATTTACCAGGAATATTTGTATATGGAGGGACAATCATGCCTGGAAATTTTAATGGTAAAGATATAACAATCCAGGATGTATTTGAAGCAGTAGGAAGTCAAGCGGCAGGAAAGATTTCATTGGAAGAGTTAAAGGAAATTGAAGATAAAGCTTGTCCTGGTGCAGGATCTTGTGGTGGATTGTACACAGCAAATACTATGTCGTCAATAAGTGAAGCTATAGGAATAGCTTTACCTGGAAGTGCATCACCTCCAGCAATTCATGAAACTAGAGATGAGGTATGTAAAGAAACAGGATTAGCATTAATGAAATTATTAGAGAATAATATTCGTCCAAGAGATATTTTAACTTTTGAAGCATTTGAAAATGCAATAGTGGTGTTACAAGCAATGGGCGGATCTACAAATGGAGTATTGCATCTATTAGCAATGGCAAAAGAAGCAGAAGTAAATTTGACAATAGATGAATTTGAGAGGATTAGGAAAAAAGTTCCTCATATCGCAGACATGAGGCCGGGAGGAAAATATGTAATGTTGGACTTGGATAAAGTAGGGGGTGTGCCAGTAGTTATGAAAAAATTATTTAAAGCAGGACTGATTAATGGAGACGTTATGACGGTAACAGGTAAAACTATGAAAGAGAATATTGAGGAATTTAACATAAATATCAAGAATGATGTTGTTTACGAAGTAGAAGCTCCAATAAGTAAAACAGGAACTTTAACAATCTTGCGTGGAAATTTAGCGCCAGATGGTGCAGTAATTAAAACAGCAGGAGTAAAAAATTTACAAATATCAGGTAATGCAAAAGTATACGATAGTGAAGAAGAAGCATTCATAGATGTTTCGAAGAACAAGATAGTAGAAGGAGACGTAATAGTAATTAGATATGAAGGTCCAAAAGGAGGACCTGGCATGAGAGAAATGTTGGGAGTCACTGCGGCATTGTATGGACAAGGATTAGGAGAAAAAGTAGGACTATTAACAGATGGAAGATTTTCAGGGGCTACTCACGGACTAATGGTCGGCCATGTTTCACCAGAAGCGGCAATAGGAGGTCCAATTGCGATAATAGAAGATGGAGATCGGATTACAATAGATGCGATAAATAGAAAATTAGAACTCGATATATCAGATAATGAGATTAAAGAGAGAACCGCCAGATGGAAGCCTAGGGAATCAAGGTATACTAGAGGAGTATTATCAAAATATGCAAAATTAGTTTCTTCTGCAGCAGAAGGAGCAATTTGTGGATAGGCCATAGAAGAGTCTAAGACCTACATACTCGAATATCAAGTATTATTATTGATCTAAGCGACTGAATCCCAGGCTTTTGCTAAATTGATTCGTTTACGTCTGGCATAGTTAATTATGTTAGATGTTGTGGCGGAGATTTTTGACGAGATAATCTTTTTTGGTTCGCCTGTAACTTTGCCATTTTTCAATACTTGTACTCTAAAGTCACGGCTATTTCTTTGACTTTGAGTGACAAGTATGGAGTAGCGAGGTTTCTTAGGAGTTTTACGTTTTGCTTTACGCTTTGGTGCTGCTTTACGCTTTGGTGCCTTACGTCGAATAGATCCACGTGAGTTTGCACGTTTGACCATAATTATTATTATAATAAATTAGTATTTAATTATCCACTTATCTTTAATTATTTAATAAATTACACTATTATCAATGAAGAAGATAGAAACAATATATCAAAGACTTTATTCTTCTTATCCTTCTATCGATACGTCATTAGAATATGGTACGCCATTCCAATTATTAATAGCTACGATTCTATCTGCGCAATGTACTGATGAAGTTGTCAATAGAACAACAAAACATCTATTTATTGAATATTCAGAACCAGAACAACTTGCAAAGGCAGATATCAAAAAGATTAAGAAGATAATTTATCCAACAGGATATTATTCATTAAAAGCGAATAGGATAAAGAAAACCTCTAAACGTCTTGTAAATGTATACAATTCAAAAGTTCCTGATAATATGGAAGATTTATTGACTTTGGAAGGCGTTGGTAGAAAAACGGCGAATATTGTACTATCAGTAGCATTCAAGAAGACACAAGGAATTGCAGTAGATACACATGTAAAAAGACTAAGTAGTAGATTAGGACTTACGGAGAGTTCCAACCCAGAAAAGATTGAAATTGATTTAATGAAGAACTTAAAGAGGGAAAATTGGGGTAGATTTTCAATATTATTAATATTACATGGAAGGAAGATTTGTAATGCCCGTAAACCAGATTGTGATAATTGCTTGTTAAATGATTTGTGTCCATACTTTGAATCTAAGAGAAAATAGACGAATTAACTATATCTGAATAATTAATGGACGGGTTGATTAGATTTCTTTGCGACATCCAAGAATATATTTCATTAAATGTATCTTCGGGATATTCTTGCCAAGGTTCCCAAGAAGGGATAGAGATATCAGATATATTTTGATTGATTATTTCTTGTTGTTCTAATGAGAATTTATTTATTATAAACTGAATTTTATTAATATAAAAATCTCGTATGTCGTCAGGATGATCATTGATATAGCGAATTGATTTGTTTGTGGCTCGAATAAATGATTTAATGTGATCGTTCTCAAGGTCATTGCGAGAAATCATCAAGGTTCCTTTTCTTCTTGTCGATTCCATTAATTTATTTAAACCAAGAGACACTGCAAATTCACAATATATGCCCATAAGACTAGATGCAGAAGTTTCCTCATTCAAGGTCGACAACAATCTTTCGTGAGGATCGCCAAGTTTTAGGAAATTTGAATCGTCGACAGGAAAATACTTTTCTAAATCTTCAATCGTAGTATAATAGGAACCAGTTGATGCCTCCACTGCAATTTTCTTATTCATAAGTTGTTTAGGATTAGAGAAGTCAGGTCCAACGTATAGGCCAAAACTTCCATTGATAGCAGATTCATTCCACGGAGAATAGCAAACGATTTTAGAATCTTCGTTTTCAGCCACTCTCGATAAAGACACATATTCGGCAGCATGATAGAAATCAGACAAATTCTTTTTTTGTAGGTCTATGTACATTTGACTTTTGCTTTTTACTTTGTCGATAGGGGTTACATTGTTTACTTTAATCTTCAGATTCTCATCTTCATAGAATCCATTTTCTATACCAATTAATTCAGGCAAAGACCAATAAAATGCATAATCATTGATACTTAGATTAACTAGGGTTGAAATTTCCATTGTACTATTACTATATTACATAAAACTTTATTAAATTGTTTGGCACTGTTCAAATTTGTGAACAACAACAAAAGAATGTCAGCTTTGAGTGTAGACCTACTTCTAAGTCTACTACTTAGACTTTAAAATTTCACCAATCACAAGTAAAATTTTGGTGAATATGTTGGCGTCTCGAGTTCATGAAATCTGTAAATTATCACAAAGAGCAACTGGACAGTATATACAATGAAGAATGAATATTTGATATCAACAGTAGTCGAGAATAAATCAGGTGTTCTATACAGAACTGCAAATGTATTCAGGCAAAGGGGTTACAACATACGAAGTATATCAGTAGGTGAATTGAGGGATAATTCAATGTCAAAGATGACATTTGTGATTGAGGCGGAGGAAAACGCTATAAATCAATTAATAAAAGTGATGAACAAACAAATAGACGTAGTAGATGTAAAGATTCTCGACCCAAAGAGATTAATCAAGAAAGAATTAGCGTTAATTAAGATTTATGTAAAGGATCAGAAAATGATACCGAAAATAAGGGATATATCAAACATAGGAACAATAATTGATGAATCAGTAAATTCAATAATAATCGAGGTTACTGGAACGTCAGAGAAAATTACGGACTTTGTTGAATTAGCGTCGGATTATGGAAGAATAGATATATCTAGAACAGGATTAACAGCTATTGAAAGAGGAGAGTAATATGACAGACAAAAATAAATTAATTAAGATATTTGATACAACATTACGAGACGGTGAACAAACGCCAGGAGTAAGTCTTACGCCAGAAGATAAATTAAAAATTGCAATACAATTAGATAAACTCGGAGTAGACACTATAGAAGCAGGATTTCCTATAACATCAAGAGGAGAATCAGAGGCAGTAAAAGCAATTGCAGAAGCAGGATTAAAGAGTGAGATATGCGGATTGGCAAGAGCAGACCCAAAAGATATAGAAACTGTATTAAAATGTAATGTGGACTTGGTGCATGTTTTCATAGCAACTTCAGATATACACATGGAGCACAAGCTAAAGATGGGAAGGGATGAAGTAATAAAAAAGGCTGCAGACATGGTAAAATTAGTAAAAGAGAGAGGAGTGCCAGTAGAATTCTCTGCAGAGGATGCGTGCAGGTCCGATCCTGATTTCTTAATCAAGGTATTTCAAGAAGTAGGTAAAGCAGGCGCAGATAGAATAGACGTAGCGGATACAGTTGGAATAATGAATCCGACCACAATGTTTGATTTAGTAACAAAAGTAAAACAAGCAGTAAAAGAACCAATAAGCATGCATTGTCATAATGATTTTGGTTTAGCTACTGCAAATTCACTTGCGGGAATGTTGGCAGGTGCAGAAAGAATACATGTTGCAATTAATGGTTTAGGGGAAAGAGCTGGAAATGCAGCACTGGAAGAAGTAGTAATGTCAGCGCAGAATCTATATCAGAAAGAAACAAACATCAATACAAGATTTATTTATGAAACATCAAACCTAGTTTCTAGACTTACAGGAATCAATCCACAACCAAATAAAGCGATAATAGGAGATAATGCATTTGGTCATGAATCGGGAATTCATGTACATGGAATTATCAATATGCCAATCACATACGAGCCATTGGAACCAGAGACAGTAGGAAGAAAGAGATGGATACAAGCAGGTAAACATGCAGGAACACATGGTATAAAGGCACAATTAGAAGAATTAGGTTATGAAGCAAGTAATCAACAAGTTAAGGAAATATTAGCAAGAGTAAAGGATCTAGGTGATAAAGGAAAAAGACTGACAGATATGGATCTAGACTCTATTGCGCGATCAATTCTAGGACAAGAAAGTGAAGAGAGAGTATTAGAATTAATAGATATATCGGTAATGACGGGAATTAAATCAACGCCAACTGCGTCTGTAAAGATTTCAATGAATGGTGAGACACATGTTGCAGCGGAAACAGGAGTAGGTCCAGTAGATTCTGCAATTAAAGCAATTCAGAAGATTAGTGATAAAATCGCACATATTAGATTAAAAGACTTCAGGATAGAAGCAATATCAGGCGGAACTGATGCACTAGGAGAAGTAATAATAAAAGTAGAAGACAATGAAGGAAATATTGCTACGGCAAGATCGTCAGATGGAGATATAGTAATTGCAAGTACTGAAGCGATGATTGATGGAATAAATAAAATTCTTACTAAGAAGAAAATATCTTCTCCAAAAGAACAATTAGCAAATCCATAGTGGGAGAGGGGCAACATACAATGATAATGACAATGACTGAAAAAATCATAGCAGCACATGCAGGTTTAGAAAATAATGACCGAAACATTATTTGAGAAAATATGGAATTCCCATATTGTAGTTGAACGAGAAAACGAACCTTCTTTGATTTACATTGATCGTCATCTTGTTCATGAGGTAACCTCACCGCAAGCATTTGAGGGACTAAGACTCAACAATAGACAGGTTAGACGTCCTGATCTTACAATAGCTACAATTGATCACAATGTACCGACCACTGATAGAAGCTTGCCAATGGTTGATGAAACTTCCTCCACACAAATTAAAACACTAGAAAAGAATTGTAAAGATTTTGGAGTAAAGCTGTTTGGAATTAATGATCCTAATCAGGGAATTGTGCATGTCATAGGACCTCAATTAGGAATTACATTACCTGGAAGTACGATTGTATGCGGCGATAGTCACACTTCTACTCAAGGTGCTTTTGGTGCTTTTGCTTTTGGCATTGGAACAAGTGAAGTTGAGCATACACTTGCAACCCAAACATTATGGCTTGAAAAACCAAAAACCTTTGAAATTCTCGCTACGGGTAAAAGAAGAAATTCATTTGCTGTAACAGCCAAGGACATAATTCTTAGCATAATTAAAAAAATTGGAATTGGTGGTGGAACCGGTCATGTATTGGAATATCGGGGCGATGCAATTAGTGATTTATCTATGGAACAAAGAATGACTATCTGCAATATGTCAGTCGAAGCAGGTTCTAGAGCGGGTTTGATTGCTCCTGATGAAAAAACATTTGATTACATCAATAATAGAGAATATACCCCAAAAAATTATGGCGAGTTAGTTGATACTTGGAAAGATAATCTAATGTCGGATACAAATGCAAAATTTGATAAAAGTTTTACAATTGATGTAGAAAAAATTGAACCTCAGGTCAGTTGGGGAACAAATCCTGCGATGGTATCTGATGTAACAGGAACAATTCCTACTCCTGAAGAATTCGGTCAGAGTAATGAAGTGCAAATTGAAAGTGCAAAAAGAGCATTAGCCTACATGAATTTAGAGCCTGAAACTCCTATTGTAGAAATTCCTATTGACAGGGTATTCATTGGCTCTTGTACAAATGCTAGATTAGAAGATTTGAAAGATGCGGCAGAAATTGTGAGAGGTAAGACAGTCAATCCTGATGTAAACGCAATGATTGTTCCAGGTTCGCAAATGGTAAAACATGAAGCTGAAAAATTGGGATTAGATAAAATCTTCAAGGATGCAAATTTTGAATGGAGAGAATCTGGTTGTAGCATGTGCCTTGGAATGAATCCTGATATTTTAAAACCTGGGGAACGTTGTGCCAGTACATCTAATAGAAACTTTGAGGGACGGCAAGGTTCTGGTGGGAGAACGCATCTTGTTAGTCCTGTGATGGCAGCTGCGTCTGCAATTGCGGGTCATTTTGTTGATGTGAGGGAATGGAGTTAAAATTGGAGTCTTTTTCTAAAGTTACTAGTATAATCACGCCCTTTGATAAAGCAAATGTAGATACGGATCAAATAATTCCAAAGCAGTTCCTTAAACTAATTACAAAATCAGGATTTGGAAAATTTCTCTTTTATGACTGGAGATTTGATCATGATGGAAAACCAAAAAATGATTTTGTTTTGAATAACCCACTATATGAAAATTCTCAAATTTTGGTTACAAATGAAAATTTCGGATGTGGTTCGTCAAGAGAACATGCTGTTTGGGCATTGAAGGACTTTGGATTTAATGTTATAATCTCCCCGTCATTTGCTGATATTTTCTATAGTAATTGCTTCAAAAATGGCGTTTTGCCAATAATTCTTGATATTGAGAAAATTCACAAATTATTGCAGTTTGAAGATGAAGTCGAACTTGATCTAAATTCTCAAAAAATTACACTTGGTGATGAATCCATAGATTTTGAGATTGATTCATATAGAAAGATTAGATTGTTGGAGGGTCTAGATGATATTGATCTTACTCTTAAAGAAGTAGAAAAAATTGAAGAGTTTGAAAATGACTCTTCTATAGTATCAATCTTTTAGAAATGCAATAAATACACAATAATGAAAGGCGGATTGATTGAATACGTCAAAGATAAAATAGAGAATTAAAGTTTTTTAGCACGTTTGAAACTATTGCCGCATCTTGAACAAGTATTTGCATCTTTCTTTTTGTTTAATTCAAAATTCGCAGACCAGCATTTTGGGCAGACAGAAACAGACAAATGATCAACTCATTAAACTAAGGTGGTATTGAATCATTTCTATTATAGTGCGATTAAGAGGAATATGATTATCCCAATTAAGTTTCTCTCGAGCTTTGGAAGCATCTCCAATAAGCACTGGAAGGTCAGTAGGTCGTAATCTAGATTTATCAAGCTGGTAACTCATATCTTCAACTTTATAATATTCACGTGCGATATTCAAAGATATTTCTAGTAATTCGGCAATAGTTATGCCCTTGCCACTAGCCAAATTGTATACATCGCCCCTAGTGCCTTTTTCTATGACCGCCAAATATCCCATGATAGTATCACGAACATCCGTAAAGTCACGAATAGAATCAAGGTTTCCAAGAGTAATATTTTTATGATTCCCTTTGATTCCTTGTGCGATTTGCCTTGTAATTTCACTGGTCACAAACTCATTTCCGCGACGTGGGCCGGTATGATTAAATGCTCTTGTAATATGAACGTCAAGTCCGTAACAAGACACATAGGTTCTACAAGCATCTTCTGCCTGTCGTTTTGACGATCCATAAGGAGAAGTTCCAACTGTTCGTAAAGGATTTGTTTCCTTTACAGGAGCTTCATTAATTACATTATTATTATCGTCGACATCTGGAACTGGCAATATAATATCGTATTTTGATAGCATTGCTTTGTAATGGTCAGTATTTTGTATCACTAATCCGTATTCTTCACTTGAACCAGCATAATGTAAAGCGACGTCTCGAGGAGTGAGTCTCAAGGCTTCAAGCATATTCAGCGTTCCAGTTACATTTGTAGAGTAGGTATCTACAGGTGACGCAAAACTATGTGGTACAAATGATTGAGCGGCTAAATGGTAAATAACGTCTGCTTCGGATTCTTTAATTGCATTAACTATAGAACCCATATCTTGTAAATCACCTTTAATTAATTTGATATTTTTTCTATCAAGGAGATGTTGGATATTTCTAAGGTTAGGATTTGATTGTCTTCTAAGTAAACCGCATATATTGGCACCGACTGTAGAAGATGAAAGAATTTCAGTAAGCCAAGAACCTACAAAACCAGTTATTCCGGTAATAAGGACATTTTTATCCTTCCAATAATTTACATTAACGCGGTTTATTGCATCAATAGTTGTCTCGTTTTGTAAAGTAAGTTGTTCAGACATCAACTATGATTACTAGAACAATAATAAAAATATTTCAGATAAATTTTGCTTGGTCATTATATTAAAAAATATGAGAAAAAGATAATATCGCTATAAAACATGGAGGTTTATAGCGATATTAAATATTGAGAATTAGACTCCTGCTATTTCTTTGAATATAGCAGTCCACTCAGCGTGATTGGCCCGTGCCTCAGCGCTTGGGTATCTAAGAAAGTCCATTCCTGCAGGAGTGGCAGATCCCATAGTATGCTTTGTTTTACCTTCGACTGATGGCAAAGCTGCGAATCTTACATCGACATCGCCAATCAATATTTGTGCCTCTTCGGAAGCCAAGAAATTAATCCATACTTTTGCGGCTTCTGTGTTTTCAGATGCTTCAAGGAGTACGGCGGCAGTTGGACCCCACACCATTGGGAAATCGGCTAACTGGAGTATTTCAACAGGCGCTCCGTCCATTTTTGCATTTACTACATCATGTAGTTGACCTACAATACCAATATGATATTCGCCACGTGATACTTCATCAACTTGTGCTCCAGTGCTGCGTTGTCGAACTGGTTGGACATTTGCTTCTAATCGTGTTAAGAAATCAATTGTTGCTTCTGCACCAAGAGTTTCTTCGGCAATAGTAGCCCAGATTCTTGTAGAGGTCGTACCTGTTGTGTAATCATGCATTGTGATTTTACCGTTCCATTTTGGATCAGTAAGGTCGTTCAATGTTTTAGGTAATTCATCTTCGGAGACTAGATTTGTATTATAAACAATTACTTGACCAAGTAAAAGAACACCTTGCCAATATCCGTCAGGATCTTTAAGATCTGCAGGCCAGTTATCAGAATTTGGTGACTTGTATGGTTGTGCAAAGCCGTCATCTACCAAAGATAATGAACCAGGAAAACTGAGCATTACTACGTCAGCTGTTTTTGCTCCTGCGTCAATCTCAGTAGAGATTCGAGTATAGACCTCGGAAGGAGATCCTCGAACATAATCGATTTTTATATCTGGGTAGGCTTCATGAAATGCGTCAATAGTTGTTTGCATGTCTTCTGCATCGACACTTCCATAAACCAATACGGTGCCCGAACCTGATGGTCCGCTATTGAAAAAAGTTAAACCTGCTATTGCAAGAATTGCGATTGCAACTACTGCGACTAACAGATTACGATTCTGTGCTAACATACCTCAGATTAATGTAAATATTTATATCTGTACCCTGTTAGAATTATTATAACAATGGTAAATAGGTGATAAAATTAGAAACTGCAAGCAGTAAACATCCACATGTAAAAAAAGGAAGAGTCAGAGAGAATATAATCAACCAATTATCTCAGCAGCCATATTCATTGACTGACCTTTCTAGAATACTAAAGGTATCAAAACCAACCATAAGTTATCATTTAACTAATTTAATCAAAGATAAGATAATTGAAATTTCTGGAACCAAGAGTGGAAGAGGAGGATTTAGATCAAAACTTTATGTATTAAAACATAATTTAAACACTACACTCCCCATCTCATCTTCGGATTCTCATTATTTGGATTTATTATCAGGAATATTTGAGAGTAATAAACTAGAATGGACGGTAGAAAAGAATGTCAAACTAGGTAAAGAAATACAACTATTCCTATTTCATGTATTCAGGTTATTGAGAAATGTTACAAAAACAAGACATCACGACATACTAAGAAATTATGGAAAGAGAGTAGGTAAAGAAGTAATTGCTAAAAAATTCAACAGTAATTTAAAAGATAATTTGAATGGATTATCAGAATTTTTTGAAGAAAATGAAATAGGAAATATTAAAACAATGTTAAGTGATGAAAAATATCATCCGGAATACAAGTTCCAGTGTTTAGGGTGTTTTCAAGCAAGAGAAAATGGAGGCCCTGTTTGTAATTTTACAAAAGGGATGATTGAAGGTTTTCTAGAATACAATTATGGGGACAGATATGAAATTGGAGAAAGGCAGAAAGATGGGAATTTATATGAATCATGTGTATTCCCCATGAGAAGAACAAAAAAACGTGGAAGGGCAGAAGCAATAAATATTGGATGATTTATTCTTTTAAAACATAAACAGAATGAATTGAATCAAACATGGACCAAAGTATATCCTCGGTAAATAATACGGAATCTACTGCTTTTAGTTGCATTTCATAAGAATCGGCGTATTTCACAATAATATTGAGGGCTATTTGGCTGTCTTTCCGAGCTTGGGCCGATAAGGACATGAAGTAACCAAGTCCATTAGGATCAATAAAATCTCCATAATGTTTAGACAAAGCATAAACGCGTTTATCGATTGCAGCTGACAAGAATAGTTGATTAAGGGAAGTTGCAATTCCCTCGAACCAAGAATGTGTCTTAACATAATTTAATAATGAATCAGATGCAATACGTACACCTGGCAAATAATTGTCTAAATACAGTGATTTTTTATTCATACCTGTTGATTCGGCGAATTTAATCCATCCTTGTATAGCACCTTCAGATTCTGAATAGCCATCGTATTCCAGTATTCGTGAAATCCAAAGCCTACGAACGTCAGATAGAGGGCAGTTAGAAATCACCGCGCCGTCTTTCAATGGAATCATATTTTGATAATAGAACCAATTAGTGATCCATCCGTGTATTTGAGTTTTGTTTAGTTTACCTTCGTATAAGAGCGTGTTAAATGGATGCTTATCAGGATAGCGTTTTTTTGCTTCGCTTTTGATCAGTGCAAGAAACTTGTTTCGAGGTAATGGTTTCTTGTTTGTCATAGAAAAATATAGGCAGAATCTAATAAAAACAATACGTAATCAATATATTGGTTTGCATACTATTCAGAATCGACGTCAAATGAAGAAATTTTACTTTGTTTTAGGAGTGGTACTTGTAATAGTTGGCTTATTGGTATATCAGTCAGTAATGGAACAAGTTAGAGAGTTTGAAGAGTTGATAAGAGGAGTTGAAGAAGCAGGTGATAATGCAAAGATAGGAATAGAACGAGTAGGGTTGGACATTCAGCAGACGGAAAACATTAGCGCTCGAATAAAGACTTCGATGCTTGTAAGTAAAGGATTAGGCGGATTGGGCGCATTCCTGCTTTTTTATTCAACATACGAAGAATTAATAAAATTAAAAAACAGATTCGTTTAGATTTTATCTGTAAAATTAAAATAGACTAATTAATTGTGATGGCACATAGTAATACGTGAGAAGAAGAGATTTAATTTTAGGTATAATCTTTCTTTCATTAGGTCTTTTGTTATATCAATCGGCATTGAACCAGAATGATGAGATTGAAGAGTTTATCGTAGTAGAATTGGATGTCGGAAATTTAACTCAACAAATGTATTGTGTAGTAATGATCGATAATCAATGCGAAGTTAGAGATGTAGAATATGGAGGAAGGTCTATTGAGGAACTTGATAAAATGACCGATCGAATGGAAAATACAATAGCAATGAGCAGAGTATCTTTTGTTATAGGTGTATTTTTAACATTATTTTCGATCAAGAAGGAGTTACTAAGAACTAAAAGTTACTTGTGGGATTAGATTATTTTTTTAAGACTTTATCGACGTCGGTATTAAATGCCTCGCCGGTTGTGACATGGTTTTTAAATAAATTTTGGAATAATTGTCTATCCTCACCAGTATTGTTTATTACGTCGAGCGATGGGAAAATCGAGTATTTTTCATCAGGCAGTATGTTGGAAATCGAGTATTTAGAATCGGATTCTATATAGGCGGGGACTCGGATGTAGTTATTGCCAATCATATTCTGACCTTCTTTAGACAGTATATAATCAATAAATAATTTAGCAGATTCTAGATTACTAGAGGTCTTTAGTATCGAGGCAGCAGTAGCGGAGATGTATAAAGGAATATCTGAGAGCACGAGTCGCTCAATAGGAAGATTCTTGTCTTTTGCACGAAGATATTCATAAAACATAACTGTAAGGCCGATATCACTTTTTCCAAGACTGACACTGCCAAGAACGTGTCTGAACAATGGCCAAAGTTGTAAATTTTGATGTGAAAGTAAATTTATGAAGCTGCGCCAATCTATGTCAATCAAATTACTACGAAGAGAAGATATCCAATTACTTCCAAATGTTCCAAGGGTTATGTCATGTATAGATATACGGTTTTTCCATCGATTGTCAAGTAGGTCTTTAGAGCTTGTAGGAACCTCGTCAATATCAACAAGTTCACGATTGTAGATTTGCATAGTAGGTAAGAGTACGACGGATGTCCAGAATCCTTCTGAATCTTTGAATGGCTCGGGTATATTACGTCTTTCGGGAGAGCTATAAACTTGAAATAAGTCTTGATTTTGCATCTGTAGATGGGGAGAAATTGCACTCAGAACTATATCTGCGGACGAACCGGTGTTTGATAAATCATGTGTAATTTGTGTAGACATGGGAGGAGGCGTTCCATATACATATTTACGTGAATATTCAATTTTGATGTTTGGATGAACTTTATTGAAACCAATTATCCAAGAATCGAATTCCCAGGTTTCGATTGTGCCATAAATAATTAGTTTATTATTACTCAATTTTTGATCCTACGTCTAGTTACTATTGTAGCATAGATTATAGATACAAGAGTGATTGCAAATAATAGATAATCATAAGATGATTCAGAAGATTCGTCGGCGGACATAGAGACAAGGATGCCAGGATTATTGCCAGTTAATGTGCCGCCTCCCATTGGAAACACAATCATCATAGAGCCTTTTGCATCAGCGCCAATAGAAGGACCGGCAGAGCCCATTGAATTGAAAGGTATGGAATTAAGGATTGTTCCATCTTCTATGTCGATAGCATAGAATATCCCACTGCGATCTATTGAATACAATACATCGGCACTTACAATTAGAGAAGCGCTTTGTATTCGATCGGGGATGGTTATTTGCCATTTTAATTCAGAAGTAGATAAATCAATAGCGTATATGGAACCATTTGTTGGTCGATCTAGATCAAGACGGTATACATAGCCGTCAATAACTTCTCCTTTGTATTCTAACTGTCTTGTAAGAACAGTTCCGCAGACATTCTGAGAGGGGATATATGCAACGTTATCAGCAACAGACATTCCAGCAAATACACCGCCTAATTGACTAGGGCAGAATATTTCACCGACATACTTGGTTTGGGATGCATGCATATCGGATTGATTTTCAGTGTTTTCGTTTGTTAGATTATAACTTTCTGGGCCAAAATGCACAGGCTCATGGATTAGATCCCCAGTGAGAGCATCTACTACATACAAATAATTACTTTTTGAAGCAGCAATGATTGCTTTACGGTCTACGTCATTTACAGAAATAGTCGTATAAACAACTTTCCAACCGGGATCATTATTATTGATATCATGAGTGCTTATCTGGTGATACCATTTTAGAGTTCCAGAATTTATATCAAGTGCGACAATAGAGCTTGAGAATAGGTTAGGACCAGGACGGAGAGCTGCGTCAAATTGATTTGCAGGTTCGCCTGTCAAAAGAAACAATGTTTCAGATTCTTCGTCAATTGCAACTAATCCCCAAGATGTACCTCCAGCAATATAATTAGTATAGCCCCAATCATTTTCAAAGGGTAGAATATTACCCAATTTTGCTTGACCGTATCCCCAATTTAATTCACCGCCTGCAGGTGGTGAAGAAAACCACTGCCAAACTAACTCTTTAGTTTCTAGATCATAAGCAGATACATATCCACGTCCGCCGAATGCATTTCCCTGTGCCCTAGTTATCAGAAGATTATTATGAAAAGCAGGTGCAAATGGAGAGAAATATTGGCCGTTATTTCCAGGGATATTAGAGCATGTTTCAGGTAATTCGAATACTATGTCGCCGGTTGTTAAATCGAGGCCGTAGATAGAACATTCGCTAGTCTGAATATACACAGCGTCTTCGTGTATTGTAAGTGATCTCATAGCAAGTCGTTTTGCCCAAACTTCAGTATTCTTAAAATCAGTAATATCAGGTTTAAAAGACCATAACGGACTACCATCGATAGCATCAATTGCATAAACTTCATTGTAACCAGTTGCTACATATACAATTCCTTGGTAAATCAATGGAGTAGTCTGAATGCCTTCAGGAGGAACTATATCATCGTCTAGAGGTTCTACACTATCAAATTGATAAATCCAATTAAGTTCTAAGTTTTTAACATTATCTTTTGAAATTACGGTTTGTGGACTAAAACCCGTATTGTACTTGTCAAATGCAGAATACTTCCAATCAAAAACACTTTCCGAACTCACAGTAGAGACATTACCGACAAATAATAAGAATATTGAAAAAGTTAATAGCTTATACAACAGACTTCTAAACATAGAAAAGAGCAATAAAGCTTCACAATAATGAGAAAAATAATTCATTTTTGGGTAACTAAAGCAATTTTTCTAAAGAAAGTGCGTATTGGAAGTAAAATTAGATTTAATGAACAAGATTAATTGTGGAGATACCCTAGATTTAATGAAGAATATAGAATCAAATTCTGTACATCTAGCAATAACGTCGCCGCCGTACAATGTAGGAAAAGACTATGACAGTCACAATGATTTAATGGAATATGATGAATATTTGAACTGGTTAACAAAAGTTTGGATTGAGACAAAGAGAGTATTAATAGATGGAGGAAGATTTGCATTGAATGTAGGTCCTACAGGAATAAGAGATTTCAGGCCTTTGCATCATGACTTGTCAAACAGATTAAGAGAGATCGGAATGATATTCAGGACAGAAATTTTATGGTATAAACAGACAATGTTGAAAAGAACAGCATGGGGAAGTTGGAAGAGTCCAAGTAACCCGCATATAATTCCATCATGGGAATATGTATTAATTTTTAGCAAGAATTCCATGAAACTAGAAGGAGACAAAACAAAATCAGATATTACGAGAGATGAATTTCTCAATTTCTCCGACGGTCATTGGAACATACTGCCTGTTACAAAAAATAGAAAAGGTCATCCTGCACCATTTCCAGAAGAATTGATCTACAGATTAATAAAATATTATTCGTACGAAGATAATACGATATTAGATATGTTTGGAGGAACGGGCACCGTAGCTTCCGTTGCTGCAAAAAATAACAGGGACTTTATACATATAGATATATCCGAAGAATATTGTGAAATTGCATCGAACCGAATAAAAAAAATAGATTAAGATTGAATTGCTTTAATTGTGTTTTTCCACCAATAAGACATCTCAGGTGACATGTTAGAATCAAATGGAAGATAGAAATTAATACGATCCAGCAGGCCAGAATATTTTTTTGTAGCAAGAGGAGCAATTTCGTTAGGATCTCCAATTATTGCAACAGTTTCAAGAATTTCATCAGTAATTAGTTCGGGCATGTCCTTAAAATTACCAGAAGAAGACAATCGATTAAGTTCCTTGGCAATGTCACCCCAACCATGCGTCTCAAGCACCTTAGAATATGTAGGGGTGGATGAGTAAAATGCAATCTGTGATCGAACAAATTCCCTGGTTTTTATCATTGAATCAGAATCAGGTCCAGTAATAACGAAGGCAGATCCGCTTATTGAAACGTCTTTAATATTGCGATCGTTAGATTCGCAGCCAATTCCAACATTTGGAATAATAAAATCTTCTATGTATTCTCGAGTATGCAAAGGATGAACATGAAAACCATCGCATATTTCCCCTGCTGCTTTACATAGAGATTCATTTACACCAGCAATATAGATAGGGATGTTAGGATGGTCTATAGGTCCAGGATTAAAGAAAGGAGTCATAAGATTTAGCTTATAGTACTTTCCATTAAAATTCAAAGGAGTTTGAGTTTGCCAACAATCCCATATGTGGCGAATGCATGAAATTATTTCCTTGAGTTGAGAAACAGGAGAATCCCATGGCATGCCGAATCTTCTTTTTACATGAGATCTTACCTGTGTACCAAGACCTAGAAAGAATCTTCCGTTAGAAAGCTGCGAAAGGTCCCATGAAGTATAAGCAAGAACCATAGGACTTCTTGCCAATGCAACAGAGATGGCAGTACCTAATTTGATTTTTGATGTGTTCTGAGATGCAATGGAAAGAGGAAGAAACGGATTATGCTTGGTTTCACTAGTCCATATGCAATTGAAACCAATTTCCTCAGCAGCGATAGATAATTTAGAAATATCATTAATCGAATAATCAGCAAAAACGACGTCAATATCCATTAAGGGATAATGAATCTAATTGAATATAAAAAATAAGGACAATAATTCGTCGTGTATAGTT
>JAKZTE010000010.1:0-75253 GCA_047517285.1 Nitrososphaerales archaeon
CGGCACTCCCCAGTCATTTATCAAATTCTCTCTTGGAACCTCATTACATGGTATTCCCATCCTTCCTGTTTCCTTCCATTCTGGATAAGAGAAGAACCACCCTTTATCACATTCTCTTAATGCCCACTCTGGATCCCCTTCTCCTGGAGGAGCAAGAAAGGTTCTCCATACTCTCTCAGGCGGATCTGAGTTCAGGTCATATCCGTCAATGAATGCTCTTCCTCCTCCCCATGAAGCTGTAGCACCAGTTATTGCAACAACCAGAATATTCTCGTTTTCATAAATTGGGCCTGGATGTGAAGGCGAACCATATTTTCCAATTCCTTCATACATGGGCCAAGAATAGTAATTTCCCTCGACGTTTTTACAAATGTTTTCAATACTGAACGCAGTTTGTCCTGATTTAGAATCAATTGCCTCAATAGAGCAATTCAAAGTGCTTGTAAATAGATTTCCATTAATATATTGTAGACCATGAATGTGTGGAGCTCCTCCTGCAACTTCAGGCAGCTCTTGTTTCGCTTTATCCCAATTATGTTCATAAATGTTTATCCAATTCATGTTGCCAGAATTTGCTTCGATTGAATATACATTCCTCATATTTGACGCAACGAATACTTCTCCATCTACTATTAACGGAGGTGTTATTGCACCTTCAAATGCAATCCCGCCTGGTTGGTATCTTAAAAATTCCGATGCAGGAGGGAATGGATATGTCCACTTCAATTCCAACATGTGTGCATTTTCTGTGTTGATCTGATTCTGCGGTGAGTAGTTCGTTCCAAATGCATCATGATTAACAAATTCCCAGTTTCTCTTCCATCTTTCTATCTTCTGAATATCGATATTGTTTGTAGCTTCAGTGTCTATATTGTTAAATTGGAATATTGTTGAAATAGATATTAATAATATTAATATTATAATTTTTGTATTTCTCATGATTGCTATCTCTTTGTAATTATAGTATTTTTGTCATGTATGGACCTTCTAATTCATATCCAAATCTTTTATAATATTCTCTGGTTCCTACTGCACTTATGACTAGTAATTTTCTTATCGATAACTCTTCTTTCGCCAATCTCTCTGCTTCCTGCATCAATTTAGTTCCTGTTCCTTTGTGTTGCCAACTTTTTGTATCTCTTTCTCCAATTGGTACGACCTGTCCATATACGTGCAATTCTCTAATAATTGCTGTATTGCCTATAACTTCTCTTCTATGAGCTTTGTTTGAAGGAATACGCATTCTTACAAAACCAATTAAAGACTCTGTATTCTTTTCTTCTGCACTGATGAAGTATTCTTCTCCTTCCGAAGACTCGTAATTTATATTTTTTATCTCTATATCATATTCGTTGATTTCTAACTTTTCTTTTAGTTGCTTCAATCCAATTTCTCTACATCTTATACATTTACATTTGTCTCCCCTTTGTTTCATCCTTTCAATTATCAATTCACGGACGTTTCCTTTGCCAGTTCCAGCTTCAATATATTCTTCTGAAATCTCTCTCTGTATTCTCATTATTCTGACCCACGGAGGAATTTCTTTCTTTACTCTTGCTAATAGATCTACCACTTCTTCTGTAGTATATGGTTCGAATTTATCATCCATATACATCTTATGTAATCCTGTATCTGGAACTACCAACGTAGGATAAATCTTTAACATATCCGGCTTATATTTTTGATCATTAAATAATGTAATAAAATCATCAAAATCTTTTTGAAGATTAGATCCGGGAAGCCCTGGCATCATATGCGCAACAATTTTATAACCTGCATCTTTTGATATCTGCAATGATTCTTCTACATCAAGTAAAGTATGACCTCTGTTCGTTTTTTTGTATATCTCGTCTGATAATGTCTGAATTCCTATTTCTATCCTTGTTACACCGAAATCCAGAGCCAGATCAATATGTTTCTGTTTACACCAATCTGGTTTTGTTTCTACACTAAGCCCCACATTCTTGACCACTGATTTTTCTGCTATCTCCTTTGCATGATTAATATCTCTAGATTTTATTCCATTCAATGTATCATAGCAGGATTTCACAAAACTCTCCTGATATTCGAATGGTAAATTCATAAATGTACCACCAATAATCAACAGTTCGACTTTATCAACATAATGCCCAATTTTTCTCAATTGATTGAACCTGCTCTCAATCTGTCTATCAGGTTCATATTCTGCTTCAAGGGCCCTCATAGTAGCTGGTTCCGTTGGCAAGTAACTTTGCGGCGTCCCCATCTTCTCACCGCCTGGGCAGAAAATACAAACTCCGTGAGGACAATTGTAAGGCTTTGTCATAACTGCTATTACTGCAATTCCCGACGCGCTCTTAGTTGGCTTTATTTTCAATAATTGTAAATGTTGTTTACGTTTATCTACAGACAGCATATCCAATAGTTCCGAGTTGCTTGGAATGTTATTCCTTTGCATGGTTTTTCCAATGCGCCTCTTTATGTCATGTAAACTTGAAATATTTTCTGTCTCTTTTACTCCTAAATCTTCTGCTAGACTTCTCCATCTCTTCTTTTCATCTTGTCTAGAATTAATCTGAGCCAACTATCTCCCCTTAGTATCAGCATCTATATGAATCATTATAATACATATTATCTTGTATGCAATAATATTATTCGTGAATCGTATATACGGCATAGTATACATATCTCTGTTGATTATTTCTACTATTCTACTATTCTTTTCTATGATTTCTATAAATCAACTAGAGTCTGATTTGGTGGACTTGAAATATTCTGACGAAAATAATCTTAATTATATGACGAAATTGATAGACGAAAATAAAATACTTTCTGATGAATTGAAACACCTGCAAATAAATAACAGCGCTCTTCTTCTCGAACTTGATAACTTGATTCTTGCCCATGACAATGATTTGATTACTCAAGCTAATCTAACTATGACTGATTCGTTTAAAAATTATGAAATACAAATTGACGGTAGAACTGTTTCTGTTGTTAATGGCTCTATGACTAATTTTGGATTACAAGATGCACATGAAATTGAAGTAGAAATTACTTGGTGGATCCTAAACGATTGTGGCTGTGATGCACTTCCAATGCGTACTGAATTAGTTGAGATAGATCATGTCCCTTCAAGTTCTGTTTATTTTTTTGAAGAAACGTTCCCCTTTACATTTGAGAAATTCGAATTTCTCGTTATTGGGATTAATTGGAAATAATTTTCTAATATTATTAATTAATTCACGATAATTATTATTCTTTGAATGTATATTCATTATACATTGTAAATGCCTGTAAATACGTGCAGATTTTACATAAATCTACGATGGCTTTATATGTTTTTTCGTCATTAAACCGGGGCATGACTCGACGTGTTTACGTAAGTATCCTAGTTGCTGCACTATTAATTGCAGCATCTTTGTTCCTAGCCCCATCGGCTAGTGCACAAAACGTTTCTCCTGCACTTGGTTCAACAAGAGCTGAGAGAAATTGGGAATTCATTAATGCAAATTCCTGGGGACACAACTTCAATCCACAGTCACAATTAACATCAGAGAATGTACACCTTGCGCAATTGCAATGGATCTTTCCAATCCCTGATGCTGATTCAATAGGTTGTTCATCTATGACCTTCTGTGGTACTGGTGGTATTGCACCTCCTTTAGTAGTTGACGGCCAGGTTTATTACACAACCAATTATCAAACGATCTTCTCAATCGATGCGGTTGACGGATCAATGAATTGGTACAGTGAAAGAACTGCAGACGGTGATGACCCAGACATAATTGGTCCATCTGTAGCACAGAATCGTGGACTTAACCCTCCAGGTTTACCTGTATACTCATTAGCCGCACACACTCATTCAATGAACTATTGGGAATTGAATGGCAAAGGTATTCTTTGGCTTAACTCATTCGGTTGCACAATCGTAGGAGTTGATGCTGAAAATGGCGATGAAGTATTCGTATTAAAACAACACTGCAGAAATGTAGAAACAAACTCTGGTTTGTATAATGCACAAGGATCACATGCTCCTGTTGTCGACCGCAGCAATAATCAAATTATTGTAGCTGTTGGAGGACACATGGAAGGAAGCTATGGTGGACGAGCATATGTAGCCGCATATGACTTAGGCGCCTGTTCAAGTTTCCCTTGTGAAATTGACGCAACAGTAGAAGATGATCTTAACTGGCGATTCTTCTATCAACCACCTAACGGTGAGTTGTTCCCAGACGAATATGCTGCATGGGGTCAGATGTTAGTTGATACATGTGATGTAGGTATGATTGAAGGTTTCGACGCCTGTGATGTTTCTGAAGATATTTTAAGAAACGATTGGGCTGGTAATCCAGGTACATACAATGAAAATACTGGTATGCCATTCAATGCTGGTGTAAGTAACATCTGGGGACAGATAGTTATTGATGAAGAAAATGGAAAGATATTCTTTGGAACTGCACAACCAGGTCCTGACTTTAACGCTACCTATACTCGTGGTCCACGTCTATTTGGTTCATCTGTAATCGCAATCAACTCAAATGATGGCTCATTGGCTTGGTACTTCCAAAGTACTACAAAAGACCTCTGGGACATGGACTGTTCATGGAACACAACAGTAATGGACATCGATGGACGAAGAACTGTTATCAAACAATGTAAACAGGGTCACGTTCATGCATTTGATGCAAACACTGGTGAAGTACTCTGGATCACAGAAGTTCCTGGTGTAAGATTCTCCAAATACTATTGTAATGCAGCTTGTGATAATGGAGGCGGACCAGACAATGGTTTACGCGGTAGAGGTGTATTACACTCTCAAGCATTAGGCATTGAAGGTCTCAACGAGAACAATGACTGGTTCTTCTTATCGCCACTAGTTGTAGCTGATATGAACAAACCAACACAGAATCACCCATCAACAGATGTAATCTGGCAGAATCCAAATGGTTCAGGATGTGCTGAAAACGATATTGCCTTCGATGGTAATAACGTCTATCTATCTTGCAAGAATGAACCTGCTTACTTCAAAATTCTTCCACAAGAAGCTCGATTCGGTAGTTTCTGGGGAGGTTTCATTGAAAACCACATAGACGACGCTCCATTCCCACCTGAGATGAATCACACAGTTACTGCAATTAATGCAAGAACTGGTGCTGTCGAATGGGAATTTAGAGTAACAGAAGTCGCACACCGTGGCGGAATTGTCGCATCCGGTGATGTTATCTACTGGAATGGTTTCGATGGTAAACTTCGTGCAGTTTCTGCATCTGATGGAGAACTTCTGACTATATTCAATCTAGGCACAGCATTAGATACTCAACCTAGTATTGGACAAGATTCTAACGGTAAGACTCTACTCCTACAATCATTTGGAGGAAGAGGTCTAACTAGTCAAAACCCACCATTAAGAGGCTCTGTTCCTGGAGCTATAATGGCATATGGTCTACCTGACGACTTACCTGAAGGCATAAGCCGAGAAGTGGAAATCCGCGAAGTAATAATCACTGAAGAGGTCGAAGTAGAAACAATTAGTCCAATTTCATATGTTGCAATTGGATTAGGTGTAATTCTAATCGTCGTCTCTGGTGTACTATTCAGCAGATCTCGTCAAACAGCATAGTAATTTAGTTGTCCCTTCGGGGACAACCAATATTTTTTTAAATATTTCTTATTCAGTTAAATTTATTATCGTATAGATTCAATAATTCTCAATGAAAATACTTGCATTAGGAACCCGCTCATTTGTATCCGGCTTTATGTTGTCTGGAGTTAACGGCGTAGAGGTTTCTAATTCTTCAGACGCCCTGAAAAACATACAATCACTCGTTAGCGATAAAGAGATTGGACTAATCCTGATCAGTCATGATATGGCCGAACCTATCTACGACGAAATCACTGATATTCGATCCAAACATCCTATTCCACTTATCTATCAAATTCCTACGCCTGGATCCAAAACTGAAGAAGTTGATTATCGCGAATTAATCAAAAAAGTCTTAAAAATGTAATCAAACTGGAGTTAGCTTAAACTTCTTTTTCTGTTCTTCTGATTTATTCCATGCTGGAGAAAGACTTCCACCTGCGCTGCTCACAATTGTCTCGATTGAATTCTTGTCCTTTTGTTCTTCAATTGTACGCTTGATTTTTTCTATAGTGTTTGATATTTCTTTATTCTGATATTCTTCTATTTTTCCAGCATCGCATAATTCTGCTATATCTGTCTCAAATGGCAATCTTGCTATTAATTCAGTGCCTAATCTCTCAGCGAATTCCTCACTCCTTGATTCTCCCAGGATGAAATTCTTCTCACCACAATGTTTGCAATTCAAATACGACATATTCTCAATCAATCCTAATACTGGAATCTTTAACATACCTGCCATATTTGCTGATTTACTTACTATCATTCTTGATAAATCCTGCGGTGTACTGACCAAAACTATTCCAGAAAGAGGTAATGATTGGAATACTGTAAGTGGAGCATCACCAGTACCTGGCGGTAAATCAATTAATAAATAATCTATATCTCCCCAATCAACATCTGTATATAACTGTCTAATTAAATTATTAATTATTGGCCCTCTCCATATCGTGGGCATTTCTGGATTATCTAACATTAAGTTAACCGAAATTAATTTAAGTCCGGATTCAGTCTCTGCAGGAATGATTCCGCTCTTTGCTTTAATTAATCTTTTTGTTACACCGAAAATCTTTGCAATACTGGGACCTGTGACATCTGCATCAAGAATCCCTACATTATGACCCGATCTCTTTAATTCTGACGCCAACATAGCTGTCATCGATGATTTTCCTACTCCGCCTTTTCCAGATACAATCGCTATCAAATTCTCATTCTTTTTCTTTTCCAATCTTGAAATAAGTTGATCCTGTGATTGCTGTGGTTGCTGTGTTCCACGATTTTTCTGAACTATACCCTTCAATCCATCTAATTCTTCTTTTGTCATGACGGTAGTCTTTACATTAACCTCACTCACTTCTTCAAATTTCATCACTTCATTTCTTACGTCTCTTTTTATAGTATCTGCCAATGGACAACCTGCTACAGTTAATGCAATCAATACATCCACTTTACTTTCGTTAATTTTCACATCTTTTACCATGTTCAATTCTATTATATTCATGTGAATCTCAGGATCCATCACATTGGTCAATGAATCTCTTATTTGTTTTTCTGATATCAAGGGCTTCTATCTCTCTTTGTATTTGCTACTTATTATTGTTATTATGTTCTTCACTTTAAAATTTCGATAATATTAAATTTTTAAATACGTAAATATTTAATTATACATTATTAATACAGGTGATAAAAATGAGTAAAAAACTATCAAGCGAAAATATTCTAGACGACGTTTCTAAGGACTTCGAAGACGTTATTGAGTCAATTTTGAAAACTGGCCTGGAGGAAGCAAATAAAATAATTGAAGAATCTTCAACCAAGTCAAAAAATGAAGAACACGATATTGAATCTCAACAATCTAAAGAATTCGATATAAAATCTAGGCAAATTATAGGCACTGCCGAAATGGAAAGCCGAAATTCCAATCTTTTACTACTTGAGAAAAATATCAATAAAGTATTCTCTGCTGCGTTAAAGGAACTTGCTTCTGACAAAGGGAAAAATTATCCAAAGTCTTTGGAACTTTTCATAAATGAGGGCTTGGATTCTATTGATGAATCTGAAATCTTAATCTCTTGCAATAAAAAAGACGCTTCTGTTGTTGGAGGTATTATTGATAAAATTTCCTCAACATCCAAAAAAACCCTTCAACTGTCTGACGAATATTTGACAACTGCAGGTGGTGTGATTGTTAGCAACACCGACTCTTCCGTAGTTGTTAATAACACAATCGAAGATAGATTGGAAAGAATGAAAGCAGAGTTAAGAACTGTTATTGCTAATAAATTCAAATAATTTATTCAAATATCCAAGTTTTATTTATCGCTGATTTTACTGCCTTAGTTATCCAGTAAGCAATAGGCATTGAATACATGATTGTCGTTGAATTAAATATTGCAATTAGCCCCAATGTAGTTGGCATTACTTCCATTGGTATTGAAAAGCCTATTGGAGGCGGCATTGGCAACGCAATGAAGTTTACTGCCGTCATGATTGCTGTTCTAAATATCATGGGCGACGCTATAATAATCAGCATATTGAACGATAAAATATTATTTTTTGTATTATCTGTATCTTGAACAAACTTTCTCCTTTTTATTAAAACAACTCCTGCATACGATCCAAATATCGCAATCAAATTATATATCGGACCTGAAATTAATTGCCCAGGAAAAAATACTAGAAGCGAAATAAGATTGATTATTCCTGATATTATTGCTGTAGTGGGCCCAAATAAGAACAAACATATGTACAAAGGAATTTCCCATATTGTATAAAATAGGAATGGCGCATATGGCGCTGGTATCGCTAATGGTAGAAATGGCGGATGTAATACTAACGCAATCGAAGAAAATAAAATTGACGCAGTTAATAACCTTCTATCTAGTAATGGTTTTGACAATCTCTTTTTTTCTATAATCTATTATTAATAAATATTTTGTTATAACAAAAAAATTTGTTATCTATTCAATAACAATAATTTTTCCTGTCATGAACGGATGCGGCTCACAATAATATTCAAATTCACCAATTTCATCAAATTTATAGGAAAATCCACCATTGAACGATAGTTCTTTAGATTTGAATACATGATCCCCTCTTTTATCTGCAGGACCTTCAACTATGTTGTGCCAACCTACGGCTCCTCCACTTCCACCTATCGATCTATCAACTTGTTTCCATGATACAGTTGTACCTTTTTTTATTGTTATTTCAGACGGAGTAAATTTTAAATTTGCTATTGTAACCTCTATTCTTCCGGATAATATTCCATTCTCTTCGACAACAACTTCTTCTACTTCAGGTTCCTCTACGACTACTTCAGGTTCCTCTACGACTACTTTGGATTCGATTACGGTTAATTCGTTATTATCTCCCGGTAAAATAAATATAATTGCTCCAATTCCAATAGCTGCAATAACAATTAATGCAATAATCTTCGAATCCATCATGATACATTAAATACGTAATCAATTTAAGAATTACTAAACGTCATTCTCTGAATCTCACTATTATATTTAATATATTTCTGAAAATCGAATTGTTTTTAAACTCTAAATCATGAAAAAACATAGTTGATTGTTGATGCAAGCCAAAGGTAAAATTATTTGGATTAGTGGCCCTGCAGTTAAGGCTGACGGAATGTCCAGCGCACAAATGTATGAAACTGTAGAGGTTGGTAAAGATAAAATTGTTGGAGAGATTATTAGGCTTACTGGAGATACTGCGTTTATACAAGTATACGAATCTACAAGTGGCCTAACTCCTGGCGAACCAGTTGTAGGTACTGGTACTCCATTATCTGTAACTCTGGGACCTGGAATGATGGGTACTATTTATGACGGTTTACAAAGGCCATTGGACAAGATTGCCGCAAAAGCAGGTACATTCATTACTCGTGGTATACATGTTGCACCACTTCCTAACAAAAAATGGAATTTTATTCCCGAAGTAAAAGTTGGAGATACTGTGCACGCCGGTAGTATTCTGGGTACAGTTAAAGAAACTGCTTTAATTGACCATAAAATCCTTGTTCCACCTACCGAACCTTCAGGTAAAATTACTGAAATTGTAAAAGAAGGAAGCTATGATAAAGATCATGTTATTGCAATAGTTGAACGTAAAGGAAATAAATCTGAATTAAATATGTATCATACTTGGCCTGTCAGACAAGCCCGACCATTTACACAAAGATACGATTCAAATATACCTCTTATAACTGGACAACGTGTCCTCGATACATTCTTCCCAATTACTAAAGGCGGTACTGCTGCAATCCCAGGTGGTTTTGGAACAGGAAAAACCGTTACATTACATCAAATAGCTTCTTGGTCTGACGCTAGTGTAGTTTTCCATATTGGTTGTGGAGAACGCGGAAATGAAATGACTGAAGTTTTGATTAAATTCCCTGAATTGAAAGATCCAAAAACTGGAAAATCATTAATGGAACGAACTGTTTTAGTTGCTAATACAAGTAATATGCCTGTAGCCGCTCGTGAAGCCAGTATATACACTGGAATTACCATGGCTGAATACTATCGAGATATGGGTTATGATACTGTATTGGTTGCAGATTCTACAAGCCGATGGGCCGAAGCCTTACGTGAACTTAGTGGCAGGTTGGAAGAAATGCCTGCAGAAGAAGGCTATCCATCTTATCTTGCATCCAGACTTGCAGAATTCTATGAACGTGCTGGTCGAGTTAAGTGCCTTGGTTCGCCTGACCGTAATGGCTCTGTTACCGTTATTGGCGCTGTATCTCCTCCTGGAGGAGACTTTACCGAACCAGTTTCTACTCATACTATGAGATGCATCAAAACATTCTGGGCTCTTGATACTAAACTTGCTTATTCTAGACACTATCCTTCAATTAATTGGATGACTAGTTATTCAGGTTATACAGAAGATATTGACAAATGGTGGGTTGACAATGTCGACGCAGATCGCCCTAGGCTGAGATTAGAAACCTATACAATCTTACAACGTGAAGACGTCCTTAAAGAAATTGTTCGTCTATTAGGTCCTGAAGCACTACCTGACGAAGAAAAATTAATTCTTGACGTAGCTCGTATGATTAAAGAAGGATTCTTACAACAAATGGCTTTTGATAAAGTCGATAGATATTGCAGTCCTGAAAAACAAGTTAAAATGATGAGATTGTACACTGATTTCTATAACGAGTCTCAGAAAGCTCTAAAGAACGGAATCACTCTGGAAACAATTCGCAGTCTTCCTGTTGTATCAAAAATTATTCGTTCTAAATACGAAATTCCAGATGTAGAACTCAGTAAAATGGACGTATTATCAAAGACTATGTTTACATCATTCAATGAATTATCAAATAAGGAGGTAGCAGCTGTTGTCGACACAAAATAGATCTTCTGGTTTAGAGTATACTAATATTTCTGAAATCAAAGGGCCATTGTTAGTTATCAATGGAGTAACTAATTCTGCATTCGACGAACTAGTTGAAATTACTACTCCAGCTGGCGCAAAACGTTTAGGTCGTGTTCTTGAAATTGGCGGAGGTACAGCTGTTGTCCAAGTCTTTGAGGGTACTACTGGTCTGTCTGTTTCTGAAACAAAAACTCGATTCTTAGGCAAAACAATGGAAATTCCAGTTTCTGATCAATTATTGGGTCGTGTGTTCGACGGTCTCGGAAGACCTATTGACGGCCTTCCTGATCCTGTAGGAGAGAAATTCCTTGATATAAATGGTGAATCAATAAATCCCGAACGTAGAGACTTTCCAGAAGATTTCATTCAAACTGGAGTTTCATCTATTGACGGACTCAATACTCTTGTCAGAGGTCAAAAATTGCCAATCTTCTCCGGTGCAGGACTTCCACATAATCTTTTGGCCGCTCAAATTGCACGTCAAGCTACTGTTCCAGGTAAGGGCGAAGAATTCGCTGTAGTCTTTGCCGCAATCGGTGTTCAAAATAGTGAAGCTGCATTCTTCCGAAAATCATTAGAAGAAAGTGGCGCACTAAAAAGAAGTATTTTATATATTAATCTAGCAGACGATCCTGCAATTGAAAGAATCATTACTCCTCGTGTTGCACTTACTGCCGCTGAATATTTGGCATTTGAAAAGGACACTCATGTTCTTGTTATAATTAGTGACATGACAAATTATGCAGAGGCCTTAAGAGAAATTAGCGCTGCTAGAGAAGAGGTTCCAGGAAGAAAGGGATATCCTGGTTATTTGTATACTGATCTTGCAACAATCTACGAACGTGCTGGAAAGATTAAAGGAAGCAAAGGAAGTCTTACACAAATCCCAATTCTTTCTATGCCCTCAGACGATATTACGCACCCAATTCCTGATCTTACTGGTTATATTACTGAAGGTCAAATTGTCTTGGGACGGGATTTGCATAGAAAAGAAATCTATCCCCCTGTGAATATTCTTTCTTGTCTAAGTCGTTTGATGAAAGAAGGCGTAGGAGAAGGAAAAACACGTAACGACCATCAAAATGTTAGTAGTCAATT
Source organism: Nitrososphaerales archaeon (assembly GCA_047517285.1). Classification (GTDB taxonomy): domain Archaea; phylum Thermoproteota; class Nitrososphaeria; order Nitrososphaerales; family UBA57; genus UBA57. The sequence goes on from JAKZTE010000010.1 coordinate 12,116, forward strand.
ATATAGTGCATATTCTCGAGCATTAGAATTAAGGGCTCTTGCTGAAATTGTAGGAAAGGCGGGTCTGGCTCCAAATGATATTAAATATTTAGAGTTTGGCGACTTGTTTGAAAGTAAGTTCCTTAAACAAGGCTTTGATGAAAATCGAACACTCGAAGATACATTGGGGATTGCATGGAATTTATTCAGTACATTACCTGTTGATGAATTAACTAAAGTCAAACAAGATGAAATTGATTCATATCTGAAGGTAACTAAATAATGTCAAGTTCTAACAAACGTCCACCACCAACCAAAATTGAACTAATCAAAGTTAAACGAAGCCTCGTTGTTGCAAAGTCTGTATATAAAATCCTCGAAGACAAAAGAGACGTTCTTCTTAAAAATATCGACGAAATGATTGACGAAGCAGGAAAAGCAAGAAAAGAAATGTCCGAACCATTGTCTAATGCATATAGGTCATTATTTAATGCATACATGTCAATAGGTTCGTCTAAACTTGAATCAATTGCATTAACATCTCCTTCACATATCGATATTGACGTTAATGTTAAAGTCGTTGTAGACGTGCGAATTCCTACTATTTCAATTAGCGAAAAAGAAATTGGTATAAATTATGGATTTGCCGACTCTGATTCCAAATTAGACGATGCAACTCAAATGATGCGACTTGCACTACCTAGAATCTTACGTGCTGCAGAATACGAAAATTCAATTCTCGAGCTTGCTAGATCACTTGAAAAAACTCAAAGATTACTTAACGCATTAGATTATGTAATAATGCCCGGCTACGATGAATCAATTAAATATATCTCTTCCATATTGGAGGAAAGGGAAAGAGAAGACTTTACAAGATTAAAACATGTTAAAAAAGTACTTGAACGTAAATTAGCGCTGCTAGAGAAGAAGAGGTGAAATTTATGGATGATAAAGAATATGTAAAATTAAGTGAAAAAATTAAAAAGCAACACGACTCAGATATTAATGACCTAAAAAAAGAAATCATTTCTGCAAAAGCTAAGGCTTATAAAGAATTGGAAAAGTAATTATGAACATAAGGAGTTAATGAAAATAAACTACAAAATATCTTTTATAACGTTGATAATAATTGCAACACTGTTCCTTCAGTTTGTGCCTTTGGCATATGCACAAGAAGAAGGTGACTCATTCGCAGACGGAATGAAATACCTCGGTGCAGGAATTGCATTTGCAGGAGCTTCTCTCGCTGCAGGAATGGCAATTGGAAAAGCAGGTTCAGCTAGTTTAGCTGCAGCCGCAGAAAATGAAAACCTAAAAACATACGGTATGATCATTACTGCACTTGCAGAAGCCGTTGCTATCTACGGAATAGTTGTCGCTCTATTAATATTGGGAAGCTAAGATAATTAATAATTAATTATTTTTGCTAATTTCATTATTAGTAGAATCGCTATTATCAGTCCTATAACTGGCAGGACGAATGGAATAATTATTGATGCGGGGTTATCTATGGCCTCGTGTAAATATATTCCCACTAATGCCCCAGTTAATGATAGTGATGTTACGAGTATTGTCGGAACAATCCTAAACCCTTTTTTTATTATCCTATTTCTCACCAATGTAAATTTTTGTTTATTACTTTAGTATTTCTTCTGTTAATGAAATTCTAGTACAATATCTGCATTTCAATCTTGGCGGATCATCATTAATTATCAATAATTCGGAGATAATTGGCTCGCTTGAATTCGAAATACATGTTGGATTTTTACATTTGAATACTCCTGTAAATTTCTCTGGTAATTCTACATTTCTTTTCTCTGTTATCTCATAATTCTCAATTATGTTGATGGTTGAATGCGGTGTTATCAAAGCTAGTCGATTTGTCTCCTCTACTGCCAGTATCCTGTTCTCAATTTTTATTATGTCTTTCTTACTATATTGTTTACTTGAAACATTCATTGCCACCGTCACTTGATTTCCATCTATTCCATTGATGTCAAGGGCAGATAGCACATTAAACGCTCTTCCTGCTACAATATGATCCAATACTGTGCCGTGTTTTATCCTGTTTATTCTCAAATCATATGTTTCTGTCATTTCTTAATTCATTCTACTTATTGCAACATTTATATTAATGTGTGTATACATTAATCAAAAGATTGAAAAATCCATTTTATAACCGCGATATTGTTTCGATAAAGGATTTTCAACGTCCTGATTTAGACTATTTGTTTAAAGTCGCTGATAACCTCAAAACAAATTTGCCTAATGATTCGCTACGCGGCAAATCTATTGGACTGATGTTCTTCGAACCTAGTACACGAACTAGGCTGAGTTTTGAATCTGCTATGAATTCATTAGATGGCACGTCAATCAACTTTGGAGATCCTTCAAGTACCTCTACACAAAAAGGGGAAAATCTTAGTGATAGTCTACTTACTATGGACCAATACGTTGATGCTATAATATTACGTCATGCAAGTGAAGGCGTATCGAGATACGCTTCCGAAATATGCCACAGCCCAATTATTAATGCTGGTAGTGGAAGTGAAGAACATCCTACACAAGCGATGTTGGATGTTTTTACCATAATGAATGAATGCGGTAAAGTCGACGGATTAAATATTGCTATCTTTGGCGATCTTAAATATGGAAGAACCGTTTATTCACTTTTATACGCTCTTTCTAATTATAGACCAAATATCCATCTTGTTTCTCCTAAACCTCTTCAACTTCGGTCAGACCCTCTTCTAGAACTTCAAGACCGATTAAATATAACAACTCATGATAATCTTCAAGATATAATTTCTGATCTTGACGTGGTTTATACCACTAGGATTCAAAAAGAACGTTTTCCTGATCTGCAAGAATATGAAAGAGTAAAAGGTTCTTATAAAATTGATATGGATCTATTAAATCAAGCAAAAGAAAATCTTATTCTACTTCATCCTATGCCCCGTTCTGATGAGATACCTAGTGAAATCGATCACACTGCATTTGCAAAATATTTTAATCAGGTAAGTTATGGGAAATTAATCAGATCTACATTACTTTATCTTATCTTTACAGAAAATTCATCTTTCTAACCACAGCTAGAATAAGCACAAGATAAACATTTACTACAGCCTTCTGCATATATCAGACTCATTTCTCCACACTCTGTACATTTACTTCTATTATTTGTATTTGTACCTGATATTTCTAATACTTCCTTCTCTATTTCTTGTTTGTCTGTAATTGTTACTTCCGATTCTGCATGTATTGAATCTGCTAATGCATGAGCAACTGCATCTGGAACTGATCTAATTGGAATACTTGTACCTTTTGTCTGATGCCAAGATATATTCTTTGTTTGTATTCCCCTCATTGTCTTTATTATTGATTTAACATTAACATCTGACTGTAATGCTATTGAAATCAGTCTACCCATTCCTTCATATGCTGCCTTTTCTTCGTCCCCTGATTTTCCTCTTTCTATGAATACTTCTCTTGGATTTCCTTCTTGATCTTTATTTATTGTTATGAATAATCCGCTATTTGTATAGGTAAATCTATAAGTCCTTCCTATAAGGTATTCTGGCCTTTTATATCCTCCAGGAAGTACGTGCGTAGATCGATTATCCGATTTATTTCCACGAAGGTTTTTAGTCTTATCGGTTTCTAAAACCTGAACATCTAGACATCCATCTCTGTATACTGTTATGCCCTTACAATGCGTGTTATAGGCTAATCTATATGACTCATTTACATCTTCTTTGGTTGCTTCATTCGCAAGGTTTATTGTTTTACTTACTCCGTCATCAACAAATTCTTGAAAAGCCGATTGCATGAGAACGTGTTGATTTCCAGATAAATCTGCTGCAATTGGAAACATTTCTTTTATTTCTCTAGGAACCCAGGATATATTCTGAATACTTCCTCCGTTTTCAGAAATCTCTTTTATCTTTTCTTTATCTAGAATGATATTATGGTCTTCTAATGTTATTGCAAATGATTCATTTAGGTAATGAAGTTCTTCGAAGTCTTCACTTCTTTCTTTAATCCTTGAATGCCTGACAAAAACTAGAGCAAAATGAGGTTCTATTCCTGGCGAACAGTTTGCTATTGTTCCAATCGAACCTGTAGGGGCGATAATCGTACAGTTCACATTTCTGACTTCTCTTCCAACCTTCGCAAAATCACTCTTGTCCCAATATGGGAATGTACCTCTGGTTTCTGCTAACTCTTCAGACATTTTCCAAGCTACCTCTGAAATAAATTTCATTAATTCTCTTGAAAAACGAAATGATTCTTCTGAACCATATCTCATTCTCAATTTACTTAATAAATCTGCCAATCCCATTACACCTAGTCCTAATCGCCTCATGTTATGCGATAGTTCTTCAATTTCTTTTGTTGGATATTTATTCTTTGTAACAACATTGTCAAGAAAGTGTATTGCATTTCTTGTACATTCTCGAAGTTTATCCCAATCTATGCCATCATTGTCTGCATTGGTGAATTTTGCAACATTTATAGAACCTAGATTACAACTTTCATTTGGCAGTAGTGGGACTTCACCACATGGATTCGTTGATTCAATTTTAAAATACTCTCTAACTGGATTCGATCTACTGTTATTTATTTTGTCTATAAAAATTAATCCTGGATCCGCACATTCCCATGCACAATCAATAATTTTCTGCCATAGTTCTTTTGCTTTGATTCTTTCACCTTCCCCTCCACATAACTTACATTTTACTTCGTCTTCTGACGGATAGACATTTTTTCTACATTTATTACATTTCAAAACTTCTCTTCCAGTTCTTGGATTAATAAATTTATGATATTCTTCTTTTTCCAATCTACTCATAAAGTTGTCAGTTATTGCCACTGAAACATTAAATTCTTTCATAACTTTTGCTTCTTCTGGCAGTTTCATGTTATTACGTTTCATTTCAATAAATTCTACCACATCTGGATGTTCGATATTTACTATTCCCATATTTGCTCCTCTTCTTTTTCCTCCTTGTTTGATTACTTGTGTACATTTATCAAACAATTGCATAAATGATACAGGTCCTGATGCTACTGATCCCGTGGAACCTACTTGGTCTCCTTCCGGTCTTAGCTTTGAGAATGAAAAACCTGTTCCCCCTCCTGTTTTTTGTACTATGGCCTGAGTTTTTACTGCATCTAGTATTGAACTAGTATTGTCCTCTACAGGTAATACAAAACATGCTGATAACTGCCCTAATGGCGCTCCTGCATTCATTAGCGTTGGAGAATTTGGTAAGAATTCAAAACTCTTCATCATTTTATAAAATATTTCCTTGGATTCTTCTTTATCAAAGTCCTGATATTCTTCATCTGCACTTGCTATCGCTCTTGCAACTCTTCTGAATAATTCATCTGGCTTTTCTTGTTTTCCATCTTCAAATTTTAACAAATATCTGGCCTTCAAAACTTTCATTACATTTTCGGATAAAGTATCATTAATCTCCATATCTACTCAACTCACTGGGACAATTTACTATGCAGTCGAAGTATATGAGCATTTAACAAATTATCCGGTAAATGCACGTGCGTTGAAATACAACTAATTAAATTAACACTTTGTTCATCTTTTTTATACCATTCAAAAACTAAACTATTCATATCACTCTATGGATAAATCTGTATTTGATATTGTGATGTAGATTTTTTTGACAAGATATTTCTCCTTGCACTCTAGTCGCATTTCATTTATACATGAAAATACCTGTTAATCGATTCAATCAGTTTGTTTTGAACCTTGTTTTTTATTAATATATTGTTATTCGGTCAATTGTTTCTGACTTACTGATTATAAAAATACATTACCTGACCGGGTATTCTTGCAATGATGTTGAATTACAATTACTGCATTTTTCTGTGTTGTGTACGTTCTTCGCAGCACATGATATACATACTTTTAATCTACAGTAATATTTGAAGAACGTCACTTTCTTTGCTACTTTTGCAGTTATTTCCAAAAAATTCTTAATTGTCGAATTCGACAAATCCAGATAAATAGCATGCCCTCCTTTGAATTTATTCATATAGGCACATACTTCTTCGATCTTTTCTGGTTCATCCAAATTCAATATTACTGATTGTTGATATTCTTTCGATTCTGATTTTATAATGACTCTTGCTTTTCCGAATTTCTCTATATCGATATTTGTAAATCTTTTTGCAGAATCATCCGCTATTGAAGATAATCCGAATTCTTCGCCTAATTTCTTACCTGACTTAGATATTTCTTCCATGGCCGTGTCTACTATCTTTCCGGCCAATTTTCCCCTCTCTTTAGCAGTAGCTTTTGTACCTAGAAGACTGTCTATCGCTTCATCTAGTCCTGTTAAATTAATTATGAGTGGTATCTTTTGGTTAGAAATAATTCCTGTATTGATATTCAACAATGGCAATAGTCCTTTGCCAATCATATCATCAATTATTTCTCTCCTTGTCGACAATGCAGATATTGCTGTTTTTAAAATTAAATTAACTTTTGCTCTAAAATACGTATCATCTTTATTCGATTCATATGCAAGTCTTGGTAGGTTTATTGACACTGCATGTAATACAATATTTCCACTTGCATTATTCTTTACAATGGACTTGTTTATTCCTGTATATGAAAAATTATTCTTTGGATCTGCATTTATTGCAATATATCCACCTTTCTTAATAATCCCAAATATTTTCTTAGATAATTCTGTATTTTGTGAATCTATTTGCGGTATGATTAATGTTATCTTTGGAATGGCAACTGTTTGTATATACGACTCATAACTTTCTAAAATTAATTTATATATCTTTGAAAGTTGTTTCTCATCTATTTTTAAATTCTTCTGAACAGTAAGATTTATTGATATACACGGATCACTGCCATCTGATACAACTTGCGAAATCATTTTAAACATTTGTATTATGTTTTCTTTTGAACTTGCTAGTGTTTTATTATCTAAGAAACTGATTATATATTCGATAAAGTTATTATAAGATAGCTCTACGTTTATTTCTTTACTTAGTTCAGTAGTCAGCAAAACGATATTCATAATGCTGTTTGAAAAGTTTTCAGCTTTGCTGATTTGAACCGAACTCAATAACTTCCCTTTTATTTTTATTCCTTGCGTTGGAAGCGAACCCAAATTCACAAAAATGGTATCTGGTTTCAAACCCCAGACACCTAAATTAGAAATGTGAATATCTCCTGATAAATGAGCATCTGTTACATCTCTTGATAATTGATTCAGTAGTAGATATTCTGAAAATACCTCCTTTGAGGTTTGTGTTATTAGCGATGAAACTCCGTTATCGCTCCTTGTACTCTGTTTTAACATCTGCGTCACATCGTGAATAGGCAATCCAATTCTTGTTAATTTATGCCTATACTCTTCATATCCGTGTTCTATTAGTAATGCATTTACTATTTCCCTAATCAATGGCGCAGTCAGATAGCTTGTCTGAAACTTATACAATCTTGCTTCTGCTTCGCTTGTCATTTTTTGCGCTAAATCTACAGGCATTCCTGCTTCTTTGACTAATGCTTGTAGAATCTTATCTGGCTTGAACTCTTCCATCATTTCTTTAGACGTTCTAACATAAATCTTTCCACTTTCTATTACACTCTGTTCCTCTATTTGCCTGGTTAAATTCAGAATCAATCTTCCCAAGTTTGTTACTGTATACCTCCTTTCTGATCGGTTTAATGTAACCAGCATCTGTTTAACTAGCTTTCTTAGATGATATGCAAATTTACCTGATTCTTTTTTCGACTTAAACCCCGCAAGTGTCTTTAACTCAGAATAACTTAGGGGCCCTTTTGCATTTAATATACGTAAAATATCTAGACGATTTGACGAAGCAATTACAGAATAAATAGTCCTTACCCTTTTTGACGTTCTGTAAGGCATTGAGGACAAGATATACTATATAAATAAAATATGCATTTAAAGCTTAAGTTATTTTGACCTAATTCTATCAAATCTAGATATGCTTTTTTATTTTGACAATTATACGTTATTGGGGCGGTTGTCTAGTCTGGTCTAAGATGTTTGCTTTGGGAGCAAGTGATCGGGAGTTCAAATCTCCCTCGCCCCATACAATTCTCCTTATTTTATAATTAATCTTATAGGAATCGATTGTGTTATTTCTTGACTCTCTACACTTATCATTATTGTATATATTCCAACATCTAGATTCTCTGCTTTTATCAAAATTGGTATTTCCTGTATTGTATCGAATTCACTATCTATCTGTTCAAATGTTATAGAAACATTTTCTAGCAATCCATTTATTGTAAACGTTCCAGAACTTCTCATATCTACCATTATCATATCCTTCGGTTCAATTATCAATGTGATTTCTTTTAGTCCATTTCTATTCATGTGAATTTCCCTTGTAGATGCTTCGATAGTAAATTCGAGAGTCTTTTGCGCATCTAGTACTGCAATCTTATTTTCTGTCCACTCAGTAAACCAGATATTTCCTTGATTATCTATGTCAAATTGAAGTGGATTAGATATTCCTCCCCAGTCAAAATTTTTTGTAGGTATCTCGTATTCAATCAATATCTGATTGGCCATATCAAATTTTGCTATAGTATTTGACTGGTGAATGTTCATCCAAATATTTCCATCTTTATCAAATTTGTTCCAATAAGGTAGCGTTGTTGTAAAGTCTGATTTACTTGCAGACGTGACAAATTTTGTATACGTGTTATTTTCAAGATTAAATAAAACAAATTGACTAGACCCATGATCATTTATCCATATTTTATTATCCTTTATTGCTATACCTACTGGGGATGTTATACCTTCAGGTAATTTATAGGAAGTAAATTCTCCATCCTTATAATTCCCTAGATGCCCTTCAATTGGCCATGTAAGCATTGTAAACCAAATCCTTCCTTCATTATCTGTTGCAATACCTCCTAAAACCTCTAAATCTATTTCTGGCGTAATTTCACTTATTCCATTACTTGTATTCGAAGATAATTTATTCTTATCTAATATTGCAATCTTCTTTCCAAATATTTCTGAAACTATTATATTATCTTCAGTATTAATTATCTGAACCGGATATGCATTTTCAGTAGGTAAAATATAATGTTCAAATATATTTTCTGATTTTATGTATCTCCATATAAAATTATTTTGATGATCGGTGAACCAAATATCGCCATCAATTGCAATCATACTCCACGATTGGATATTTGAATAAACATCTGAAATTATAAATTCATTAAATGAATCTTCTTCTGGATTGTACGAAGCTATTTTACTGTGATTGTTCTCTATGAACCATACTGTCCCCTCACTATCGATTGTTATTGCAACTGGGGCCGAACATTTACTCGGTATTACGTATTCTTTGATGTATCTGTTGTTATTTTCATATCTTAAATTACAACTATCTTGAACTTCCTCCTCTGGATCATTATTCGAATTATCGATTAATTGTGTTCCTATTATTAATCCGAAAATTATCGGTATTATTAATACCATTGCCAATATTCTTCTTGTTATTACCAAAATCTCTTATTTACACCCCTCATTTTTATTATATTGTAGAAGCCTTTTAATTTATTATAAGCTACTCAAATCAATAATAAATAATGCCGGGGTTGCCGAGCCAGGTCAAAGGCGCTGGACTTAAGATCGCCCTTCTTGGAGGGCCAAGTATATGACATCCCGTCACTTAGGTGTTCGTGGGTTCAAATCCCACCCCCGGCACCATCTTTGTAGAAAGACTAATACCTATGCTATTGCGAATATAATTCATGTCAATTGTAATAAATCGTAAATTTGATTCTGATTTAATGTTTCGAGCTATCGGAATAATATTGATTATTCTAGGTTTATTGTCTGCTAATTATACTTCTTCTACTCAAACACTTGCCCCTCAAATAGTTCCAATATATTATTTCATCTCCGCAGTGCTCATCTTGTCAGGATTATTTGGCCTTATTTCTGTCATCCGCGATTAAACTATAAATCATATTATTCACTGATTAATGCTAAATGATTCGAACAGTAATTCTTGGAGTGGGCAATTCAGTAAGTGCATTAGTGCACGGTATTGAATATTATAAGAAAATATAAAATAACAAAGATAAAACTGATGAATATGGACTTTGGCATCCATTAGTTGGTAATTATAAAATATCTGATATTGATTTAGTCGGATATTATGATATTGAAGAAAATAAAATCGGCCTTGAACTTCACAAAAGCATATTTTCCCCTTCCAATAAATTATAAAAATTTGTTGATCTGGACGCATCTTCAATCAATGTTGAACCAGGACTCTTATCTGATCGCGCTATGAACGAAAACCTTCAATCTTCTATTAACTTCTCAAATGAATGTGGCTTCGATCCATTTATGTAATCTGAATTCCATGATTCACTGAAAAAGAAAAATCCTGATATTGTAATTAATTTGATTTCATCAGGTCTTCATAAAAGATCTGAGAAATATGCAGAAATATCTGCGGATATCGGTTCTAATTTTATTAATGCTACGCCTACTAGTATTGCAACTAACGAATCATTCATAACGACTTTCAAAGATAAAAAACTGATTGTTGTAGGAGACGATTTAACGAGTCAATTCGGCGGAACTGCATTTCATAAATGACTAATGAATCTGATGCACGAACGCGGCATACGAATAAACAAAAGTTATCAATTAGATGCAGGAGGAGGCATTGAGACAAATAATACTGTGGAAGAAGATTTGCGCGTATTGAAACGTAAAGTTAAGTCTACTACTATTGAATCAGAATTGCCCTATGACGTTAAAACCGTTTCAGGTACTACTGATTATGTTGATTTTATGGGTAATTCTCGAACTAATTACTTGTGGCTTGAATGTGATTCATTTCTTGGTTCCAAAGTTCGATTCGATATTTATTTGAGAAGTACTGACGGACCTAATGCCGGCGTATTGCTGTTAGATATAATTCGCGGTATTGATATTCACACGATATGGCTGAATATGGACCCATTGAAGAACTGTCTAATTTTGGGTTTAAATCAACAATTACTAAGAATGATCTTAGACAATCATATCAGAATTTCTCAAAAAAATATATTCTATAGTTAATATAATTGAGCGCCGTCTACAGGATTTTCATTTGTAATCTTGAACCTGCGACCAGTTGATTAACAGTCAACTGCTCTACCACGCTGAGCTAAGACGGCTAACGACACTCAAAATACGAACGATGCAATTATTTATATCAATTTCTTTTATTTTCTTTATACCTCTAATTTATTACTTTAACCTAATTGTCGGTTTTGTCAAAGGATTATTACATTGATTTGTAAATGAATCTTGTTCGTAATAATTATTGATTTATTATGTCCTGGAAATTAGTTCACAAGAGAATGCGAAAAAAGAGTAAAACAAAGGCTCTTGATTGGCAACAATAGATTCTTCTTAATTATATGTGGGCCCGGTGGGCTTCGATCCCACGACAAACCGATGTCTCGATTATTATATGAGTCGGTCACTTTTGGCGAAATTCTTCTACCAAGCTGAGTTACGGGCCCTGTTAATTTTATTGCCTAGTCTTGTTTTTAGGTTTATTTGTTATATTTATCTTCTGTTTATTTTCCGCAGTACTTAACTCAAAGTACTGTATAATGTGATTGATAAAGAATTGTTCAAAGGATGTTATACTGCCCTCATAACTCCATTTACTGATGATTATCAAGTTGATTATGCGGGTCTCTCTAAACTCATTGAATTCCAAATATCAGAAAATATCTCCGGTATTCTTATTGCTGGAACTACTGGAGAAAGCCCAACATTGTCTTGGTCTGAACATGAAAAAATCATTAAAACCGTGTATGACGTTGCAGGAGAAAAAACCGTTATTATTGCCGGGACTGGTAGCAATAATACCTCTGAAAGTCTAAAAGTTACACAATTTGCTTACGATTTAGGCATAACTAATATTTTACTTATTGACCCATATTATAACGGACCTAGTTCACTTGAGATTCGTAAAGAGTACCTAGAAATTATTGCAAAAAAGTTTCCTTCTGTTAATATTATTCCCTATGTCATACCCGGACGTACAGGAACTCAATTATTGCCCCAAGATCTTGCAATGGCATATGCCAATTATCCTAATATTAATACTGTAAAAGAAGCCACTGGCAATTTTGATAATGCTAAACTAACTAGAAAACTCTGCGGTAAAGATTTTTGCATTCTGTCTGGAGATGACGATAAGACTGTATCATTAATTCAGGACGAAGAAATCAAATCTACTGGTGTAGTATCGGTTGCTTCGAATTTAGTTCCTGCGGCAATTACTGAATTGGTTAGCATGACTCTGAAAAACGATTCTCAATATTCAAATCTTGAAAAATCTATCTCTCCTTTATTCAAATTGGTTGGCGTTCAAACAATTGAATCAACTAATTTTGGCGATGTAGTTGTTAAATCACGCAATCCTGTTCCAACAAAAACACTAATGCGAATTATTGGTTTACCATCAGGACCTTCACGACAGCCTCTTGGGCTAGTTACTAAACAAGCATTAAAATTTATACTTGAACAATCTAAATTAGTTTATGAAAATAGTGATTTATTCAAGCCTATTGAAAGCTTTTTCGACGTTAATATTCAGGAAAGATTATACTCTGATAAATATATAGATGGATTATATTATGAATCGTACTAAAATCTGTATTGTTGGAGCTTGTGGAAGACTTGGCAGGTCAATTATACAGGAAAGTATCGAAAATTTCGAAATTGTTGGAGCAGTCGAAACCGCAAATAGTCCAAATATTGGCAAATCATTAAATAATCTTGGTATTATCGAGTCTGACATTCAGATAACAAGTTCTGACAATTTATCTTCTGCTATCTCAAAAGCTGATGTTACTATTTCTGCTACTGTTCCTGATTCTGAGCTTGTTAATGCACCTGTCTATGTAGAAAACAATAAAAAAATTATTATTGGCACGACTGGTTTTTCTGAAACACAATATTCCGAACTTGTTTCTATTCTTGATCAAAAAGTCCCTTCTATTATCACTTCAAATTTCTCTATTGGAATGAACTTCCTATATCGACTATCTGAATTAGTTGGCCTATTACCTGAAGAATTTGAAATAAGTATTAATGAAAAACATCATTCTAAAAAAATCGACTCGCCTAGTGGAACTGCACTTTCACTCGCTAAAATAATCTCTGAATCTAGAGGATATGAAAATCTTATCTTTGACCGTAGTAAACATGGAAAACGCGAAAAATCCGAACTTGAAGTTACATCCGAACGAATAGGCGGCACTCCTGGAATTCATGAAATTAATATTGCTGGCCAATATGAGATCCTTAGACTCGAACATACTGCATTCTCTAGATTGGCATTTGCCAGAGGCGCACTATCTGCAACTCATTGGCTTCATAATATCTCTGAACCGCGAATTTATAGTATGCAAGATGTAATATCTCGTTAGTGAAATAAATATGTGGAAAATACAAACTCCTCTAAAAAATATTAATGGAAAACTTTTTTTTGCAAATGTCAGTACTAGTAAACTCGCCAGTAAATTTGGCACTCCGTTATTCGTTACTGATTCTGAACGAATTATTTCTAATTATAATAATCTTTATTCTGCTTTCTCTTCACATTATGATAAATTCAAGATTAATTATGCCGTGAAAGCTAACAATAATCTATCTGTCCTCAAATTATTCAATTCTTTAGGAAGTGGCGCTGATTGTTCTTGTCCTGAAGAAATATTCCTTGCTAAAAAAATTGGCTTTTCTAGTAAAGATATTATGTATACTGGAAATTATAATTCTGACGATCAACTCTCTTATGCATTAAAACAAAAAATCATAATTAATATTGATAGTTCGTCTATTCTTCCTCGACTTCTTAAGATCGGAACTCCAAATTCCATTTCTTTCAGAATCAATCCTGGAATTGGCAGTGGTTCACATAGTGTCTTAGTTTTTGGTGGAAAAAACACTAAATTCGGCATGAGTAAAAAAGATTCTGTTGCCGCTTACCGTCTTGCAAAAAAATCAGGAGTGAAAAAATTCGGCATACATATGATGACCGGATCATCAATTCTTGATTCCTCTTATTTCAAAAAAGCGACTAGTAAATTGATTGATATTGCCGTCGAAATTGTCGAAGAATGTAAAATCTCACTTGATTTCATTAATATTGGTGGTGGATTTGGTATTCCGTACAAGCCTCCGGAAAAACCACTTGATATAAAGAAAGTTGGTTCCGATATCGGTAAAATTTTTAATGGCAAGAAATCTTCTAAGATTCTTGACAAACCTTGGCTGTTTGTTGAACCTGGCAGATATCTTGTCGCGGATTCTACTATTTTATTAACTAATGTTCATTCAATCAAAAAAGGCCCAGTAAAATACGTTGGTACAGATGCAGGAATGAATACATTACTTCGCCCTGCATTATATGACGCTTATCACCATGTTGTTAATGCTAGTAGACTAAATTCTCGAAGTAATGAATCTGTACACATCTGCGGACAAATCTGTGAAAATACTGACATTCTTGCCAAGAATCGAAAGCTTGGTAGTATAAAAGAAGGTGATTTATTGGCAATTCTTAACGCTGGAGCATATGGATTCTCGATGAGTTCACAATATAATACTCGACCACGAGCTGCGGAGGTAATGATTAATAAAAAAAATTCTAAAATAATTCGACAACGCGAAACTATAAATGATTTAATAAAGGGACAAAAAGTTGTTACGTGGTTTAAATGAAAACTTCTACTAGACTCAATTCTCTTCCACCATATCCTTTCGCTAAGCTTGAAAATCTAATCTCTAAAAAACGCCAAGAAGGTATTGACCTGATAAGTTTTGGTATTGGGGATCCTGATTTAACCACTCCTGATTTTATCAATCAATCTTTAGTCGAAGGACTTTCAATTCCAGGTAATCATAATTATTCATCCAGTGCAGGTGAAAAATCATTTCGAGATAGCATATCTTCTTGGTTTGAAAAACGCTTCAATGTATCTCTTAATCCCGACGAAGAAATATGCGCCTTAATTGGTTCAAAAGAAGGACTCGCCCATATTTTCCGCGCATTTCTAAATTCTGGTGACACAATTGCCGTACCTAACCCTGGATATCCCCTCTATGAGCATGGCGGCACAATGTTAAATGACTTTAAACCTTTGATTCTTGATCTATCCGAAGAATCTAATTATATTCCGCAAACCACTCAATTACAAGAATCTGATTTTTCCGGCATCTATCTGAACTATCCTAACAACCCTACCGGCGCTGTCATACAGACTTCCGAACTTAATAATATTGTCAATATTTGTAATGAAAAAAATGCTATCATAGTGTATGATAATGCTTATTCTGAAATCACTTATGGTGGTTATGAAGCCCCTTCTATACTTCAATGTGATAATGCACGTCAAAATAGTATCGAGTTTCATTCTCTCTCTAAAACTTTTAACATGACTGGTTATAGAATTGGTTTTGCTGTTGGCAATAAGACTCTGATCGACGGACTTAAAAAAATAAAGAATCAAATTGACTCTGGCTCACCAAAATTCATCCAACATGCAGCTTCAACTGCTCTAGATAGTTACAATAATGGTATTCCTCCTAAAGAAATTCTTGACAATATAAAAACCTATGAAAATAGAATGTCTCTTCTTTCAGACGGTTTATCAAAGCTTGGATATGAAGTAAAAATTCCATCTGGCACATTTTATTTATGGATGAAGGTTAATGAAAATTGCGAAAGCTTTGCAATGAAATTGTTAGATAACGGAATAGTCGTTACTCCGGGCTCTGGTTTTGGAAATGCCGGCGATAATTACGTTCGATTCTCACTTACTGTCACAGAATCCAATATATCAAAAGCTTTGGAAAAAATTCCTTCATGTTGAAAATTTATTTTTTTGACCTGAAGTAATTCGATTAATATAAAATAACTGCTGTTATATGCCTTTCAATTTTGGCATTGACCATAACGCTTTTTTACTTTTACATAATGACTGCTATTATGCCTATCGATCAAGAATTTGAAAAAAAGTTGAAACCAGTGGCAAGATCCGAACATGGTTACCTTATTTGGGGACCAGGAAAAGACGGAGCTGCTGCTGAAAGTGACGAAGTAAAGTCTGCGTATGAAGCCGCTGGAGAAAAATTTGAGCCATTGGGTATACATGGAACTTACGTAGCTGTTGATTTTGACGATTGTGTTGCCGATGGCGCATGTTTGCCTGCATGTCCTGTAGGAGTTTTCGAATGGACTAAAAATATAGGTTTTAGCGGTACTGAAGAAAAACTTGATCTTACTGATAAAGCAGCACCAGTTCGTGAATCTGATTGTATTTGGTGTATGGCATGTGTTACTGTATGTCCAACCGAAGCTGTAAGAGTCGATGAAGCTTTAGTTTCTGTCGCAGAAAGCGCAGAAAGCAGTCTTGACGCTGCAGAAAGCAGTGAATCTAAGTAGTCAGGTCCCTGTCTAATGCCCCACGACTTTTCTGAAGACGATGTTTTAGAAGCAATGTCAGAGGTAGTAGATCCAGAAATTAACGTTCCCATTCTTGAAATGGGCGAAGGTAATGGCTTGATTGACGAGGTTAACATTTCTGAAGATAATTCCGTTGAAGTCAAATACCATGCAACAACTCCTTACTGCCCTCCAGTTTTTGCTTTACAAATTTCCATGGATATTAAGAAAAGTGTCGAAAAAATGGATAAAATTGGAAGTGTTAAAGTGATTGTGTCAGGACATTCTATGTCTCAACAAATAAACGATAAAATTAATGAATCTGTTTAATTATGGCATATATGCCTTCTCATAAACACCTGAATTAAATCCTAAACATTCTTGATGAATCCAGCCTGCCTTGATTAACTTTCCATTACTTATTCCTTCATTCCAGTAGGTCCTCCTTCCGCCATCCATTTGTTGTTTTGTTATTCTCTTTTCACACATTGTACAAATAGTGGCATATTTGAGATCCTCTTGATCCATTTCTGACGTTGCTGTCATTTTTGCTGGAACTCTTATCACTCCATCGAGTTCATCGAGCCATTTTCTTGATTCTCCTTCCCAACGCCTTACTGGTATCTTCAATATGTTATTTTATACTTTGTTCAAATATTTATTGATTATTCTATATGCTGGTAAAATATTCTTTTTCTAATTAATCTTTATACCTCCCAAATTGTTCCATAGCCTATGGAAGATAAAAACTCTAATTTCGAATTCCGTTTTCCTCTAATAATACTGAAAACTCAGAAAGGTCAAAGTTTACTAGAAAAACTTTCTAGATTTCGTTTTATATCAATTTTAAGTTGGATATCTCTTATTCTCATGCCTATTTTCTCGATTCTTGCTGTTTCTATACTATTACTGACTGCTTCTGTATACTTGTCTTTTCCAGAGGTCCGTGAAATTGCTCGTGAAACAGGCCCACAAGGCGCCTTGTTAATTCCTGGAATAAACCCATATCTTCCAATAATTTATGGTTGGATAGCTATATTCATAGGCCTTGTAATTCATGAACTTTCTCATGGCGTAGTTGCTAAAGCTGTAGACATTCCTGTACGTTCTTCAGGAATACTGTTCTTTCTATTCTTGCCAATTGGTGCATTTGTCGAAGTTGACGATACCAAACTAGATTCCGCATCTTTCAAAAAATCAGGTCGTATAATTGCTGCTGGTGCTGGAAGTAATATTGTCGTTGGGCTTATTGCCTTAATCCTTCTAGTAGGCGTTGTCAATACTATGGAACCTGTAGCTGACGGTATTCCTGTTAGTAAAATTGTTGTTGATTCACCTGCTAATATTGCTGGATTACTCCCTGGCGATATTATTACTCATCTTAATGATATTCCTGTCGATGATTCCACTGTCTTTTCACAGAACTTTAATAATTTCAGCCCCGGCGATGAGATTATTCTTACAGTTAATAGACAATCAGTTCAATATGACTATGAAATAATTCTTTCAAGTAGACCAGAAAATCCCGAAGAACCTTTTATTGGAATAATGAGGCCCTCTGTCGACATAAATGATTCTTTGCATAGATACCAAAATGGAATCTCGCTTTCCACCGATTTGTTGTTGTATTTCTCCTTTCCATCCGGTGATAGTTATTCTATACCTTTCTCAACTTCTATGCAAAATTTTTATACGTCTAGTTTAGGAAATCAATATATTGTATTTTCAAACCTACTTTTCTGGATATGGTTTATTAATTTCAATCTGGGTATTTTTAATTCACTTCCTCTTGGACCATTGGACGGAGGTCAAGCATTTAAACGCGGATTAAAATCTGTTACTAGAAATAAATTATCTCAGAATAATGTTAACTATATCAGTAGAATAGTCTCTATTTCTATACTTATCTTAATTCTGTCTATGTTTCTTCTTCCTTATCTTCCCTGATTATATTATATAGGACTCGCCATAGTCCTTCTGTTCTTGCGTTTGCGTATCAATATTTATCTTCATGCCCTGTAGTGCATATTTAGCTACTTTGTCATCAATCTCTTTTGGCATATCGATTAACCCTTCTAACTTTTCATGATCTAGCTTAATCTTCACGGCACCTAAAAGTTGATTTGAAAATGACATTGACATAACTTCTGGCGGATGTCCTTCTGCAGCTACTAGATTTGCAATTCTTCCTTTTGCAATTAACATTATTTTTGTTCCATCTTCTAACTGATATTCTTCTAAATGATCTCTAACGACCTTGACATTCTTTGCTATGCCCTGTAGAAATTTTACATCTATTTCTAGGTCAAAATGTCCTGCATTTGCCAATATTGCACCATCTTTCATATTCTTGATACTATTGCTATCGATTACATGTTTCTGCCCAGTCGCTGTAATGAAGATGTCTGATTCTTTAGCTAATTCATTAATCGGCTTTACCTGAAATCCATCCATTACTGCTTCTATTGCTCTTATTGGATTAATCTCAGAAACGGAAACTATTCCTCCTAAACCTTTTGCCCTTGCTGCTATTCCTCTTCCTACCCATCCATATCCACAGACAGTGATTTTCTTACCCGCCATTAATAATGCAGTAGATCTTAAAATTCCATCAAATGTACTTTGACCTGTTCCATAACGATTATCGAATAGATGTTTGGTATATGCATTATTTACCGCTATAATTGGATACTTTAATTTGCCACTTTTCTCCAACGCTTCTAATCTTACAACTCCGGTAGTTGTTTCTTCCGTTCCCCCTATTACATTGAGCTGTTCAAATTTACTATTCTGATGTAATGTAATATGTGCATCAGAACCATCATCCATTATGATTTCCGGTTCTGCCTCTAATGTTGCATCTATACATTCTTGATATTCTTTATCATTTTGCCCTCTCCATGCAAAAACATTAATTCCTTCTGAATCAAGATATGCCGCAATATCATCTTGCGTTGATAGTGGATTTGCACCTGCAAGATAAACATCTGCTCCTAACTCCTTTAGTCCCATTGCCAATACTGATGTTTCTTTTGTTACATGCAGACATACTGCAATTTTTGTTCCATCAAATGAAAAATTTTCCGCAGTCTTATCAATTGTTGTAACAAGCCCTGGCATATTATTTCGTGCCCATTCATATGATTTTCTACCTTTTTCCGCTAATTTTTTATCTGTAATTCTACTCATTTGTTATCCTCACATTATTCCTAACAGAAATATTCATTTCTTTTATTTAAATTGCTCCATCCAAAGCATTTGCACATAAACAATCCCTATTTTTATTAATTTCTGGAATGATATTCTGAATTATACTGCTGGTTTTTTCTACATTCTTTTCTAATGTTTTCAATACCTCGTGATGAGACACTACTGTTTCCGCCCATACATCATAATCTGTAATTGTAGCAATTGCCAAATAACAAATCTGTGATTCTCTCGCTAAAACACATTCAGGAAATAACGTCATATTTATTGTATCTGCTCCCCAATTTCTGAACATGTTTGATTCCGCTCTTGTTGAAAATCTAGGACCTTCAATGCATACTTGTGTAGCTCTGTCATGAATACTGTAATTTAATTTCTTACCTGCTGAAACTGCCAATTTTCTCAGATCTGGACAAAATGGGTCTGCAGTTGATATATGCGCTACAGTACCTTGGTCATAAAATGTACTATCTCTATCCTTTGTTCTATCTATGAACTGATCAGGTATTGCTATGTGTCCTGGTTCCATTTCTTCTCTTAAACTTCCAACTGCGCACGGCGCAATTATTCTCTTCACTCCTAATTCCTTTAATGCCCATATATTTGCACGAAAATTAATCTTATGCGGAGGAACACTGTGTTTCTTCCCATGTCTTGGAAGAAATACTACCTTCTTCTCATTGAATTCTCCTATTGTTAATGAATCTGAAGTTTTTCCATATGGGGTTTCTACGTCTATTGTCTCCTTGTTTGAAATAATATCAGTATTATAAATTCCTGTTCCGCCAATTATTGCAATTTCTATATCCACATTAATCATATCCTACGATTGAAAATATTTTATATTCTGATAAAATCTTTCTCGCATTAAGAAATTTCAGTTCAATTAAAAACCCTAATCCAACTATGTTTCCATCTAATGCTTCTATCATCTTTACTGCAGCTTCTACTGTTCCGCCCGTTGCTAATAAATCGTCTATAACTAGAATATTTCTACCTTTCAGTGATTCATTCTTTATCTCAATAGAAGCAGTTCCATATTCTAATTCAAAATCTCTCGAAATAGTCTCTCCAGGGAGTTTTCCTTTCTTCCTTATTGGTATAAAGCTAATTTTTAATCTATTTGCCAAAGCAGCTCCAAATACAAATCCTCTTGATTCTATTCCTATTATTGTATCAATCTTTCCCCTAAATTCCCTCTCAAATTCTTCTAGAATATATTGAAATGCATCTGGATTATCTATTACTGGCCACATATCTTTGAATACTATTCCTTGTTTTGGATAGTCTGGGTAATCTTTGATTATGCCTCGTATATTCATAATCAATATCAAGTAATACTTTGCATATAATTATTCGTATTTAATTGGAAACAATTATATTCTTTTGTCCTTATCTTCATATGATAATGAAAGACGATTCTTATGAAACGCTATTAACAAGGATTGAAGATGAGTTATCTAAAGTTGAAGTTAAGAAAAAAGATAGAATTGAAATTCCTAAAGCCGTGACCTTCTGGAGTGGCCAAAAAACATATTTTAGAAATTTCTCATTATACCCTAAATTATTGAGGAGGACTGCCGAACATTTCTTGGCGTTTCTATCAAAAGAACTTGCTACTTCTGCATCGCTTGATGGGGATAGGGCTATTTTTATTGGTCGAAAAACTCCCGATTCATTTGATTTCATACTCAAACGCTATATACGTCAATACGTTAATTGTTCTGTCTGCAATAGTTATGATACATCTCTAGAAAAAGTCAAACGACTATATTTCATTACTTGCGACGCCTGTGGAGCAAAAACAACTGCAGGTTCAAGATAGCATGCCTTCTAATTCATTTCATTTTCGTTCAATTAAAAATCAAGAGGTCAATATTGTCAATATATGCGATACTGAGATTGTTGGTAAAACTCTTTCTGAAGGAGAATTTGAGATTGAAATTTCTGAGGATTATTTTGGCGGAATTCAAATTGATGAAAATAGGGCCATTGAATTATTAAAAACCTCTAATACGTTAAATCTAGTCGGAAATAATATCGTTGATTTAGCTATTGAATTGGATTTAGCATCTTCTGACTCTATTAAATTTATTGAAAACATTTCATTCGTTATAATTTATAAATTCATACAATAGAGTTTAAGTAATAATTTTCCCAATGTAAAGTGATTTAATGGGTAAGCGGAAAGTTCTAAACGAAAAGTCACTTAAAGATATAGTTTTACCACAGGAGGGCGAAATGTTTGGTCGTGTTCTCAAGCATTTAGGAAGCGAGTTAATTCAAATAAAATGCGCAGACGATAAAATCCGTATTGGACGAATACGCGGCAAACTAAAACGCCGAGTCTGGATTCGTGATAACGACGTTGTCATAATTGCTCCATGGGACTTTAAATTTGACGAACGCGGCGATATACTTTGGAGATATACTATTGGACAAGTTGAATGGCTTCAAGCACAAGGACATCTTCCAAAGGACTTGTAGCGTATGTCGTCACAAATAGACAATCGCGCCATTAAAAAAGCACTACACAAAATTAATAATTATGAAAAATCAAACCGATCAAAGAAAAAACGCTCAGAGGATTTTCAGGTTTTTCAAGACGTCTTCAATAAACCAACTCTTCTAACTCTTTATTCTATGTTTAATAATGGAACTCTTTCGTATATGAACGGTATTGTTAATTCTGGAAAAGAATCAAATATATTTTGGGGTGTTACTCCAGAAGGTAACGACGTTGCCGTTAAAATCTATCTTACCGTTGCTTCTGAATTCCGTAAAAGACTTCAGTATATCCAAGGAGACAATCGTTTTAGAAACATCAATACAAATGGACATAAGTTGATTGAATTATGGGCAAGAAAAGAATTTAAAAATCTATTTAAAGCTCATTCTATAAACATTCCTGTTCCTAAACCCATTGCCGTAAAACGCAACGTTCTCGTAATGGAATTCCAAGGAATCAATGGTTCTCCTTTTCCTACTCTTTCTGAAACTGAGGTCTCTGAATCTGATTTAGTTGAAATTCTAGACCTAGTTACTATGTTATATCAAAAATCCCATCTTATTCATTCTGATTTATCTGAATATAACGTATTCAAAAATTCCAGTGATTTAATTTTATTTGATTTCGGTTCTGCAGTAGATGTTTCTCATCCTATGTCTAAAGATTTCTTACTACGCGATCTAAAAAACCTGCATAGATTCTTTTCTAAACGTGGAATCCCTGTATTTGATGTAGAAAAGAAGTTTCTGGAGATAACCGAAAATGATATTTGACAAAACAATTCGAATACCTATAGACCGCGTTGGTTCTGTAGTAGGTAAATCTGGAAAAACTAAATTATGGATAGAAGAAAAATGTCATGTGAATCTAGATATAGATAGTCGTAGTGGCGAAATTCATATTTCTACCGGCGATGAGATTTCTAATCCACTTCTTGCCGTCGACTTAACTCAATCTATTGCTCATGGTTTTTCTAAAGTTAACGCATCTAATCTACTCGACGAAGATAAATTCCTCTCCATAATCGACCTTACACAATATTATAAAAAATCATCTAACTCTATGTCTAGAATTAAATCGCGTGTAATTGGACAAAATGGTAAAGCTCGGAAAGTTATGGAAGAAATTTCTAATACAAATATCGCTGTTTACGGACATTCAGTATCTATAATCGGTTCATTAGAACAAATTAAATTAGTTGAAAATGCTATTAATTTACTCATTTCCGGCTCTCAACATAAAACTGCTTATGACTTACTGCAAAAAAGTCGGACTCAAGCAAAATTAGATAGACTACAATTATGGGAGGATGGCCCTGTTGTCGAAAAATAAAACTACTTTTTCTGGTATTTCTCCTAGTGAATTCTTCTATCGAAATAGAGATTTGGCAGGTTTTAGTAATCCTGCTAAAGCTTTGTATACTGCCACTCGAGAATTAGTGGAAAATTCTCTTGATGCATGCGAATCTTCTGAAATTCTTCCTAGTATCTATGTTCGAATGACTCCTATTGTCGATCAC
Organism: Nitrososphaerales archaeon; assembly: GCA_047517285.1. Lineage (GTDB taxonomy): Archaea > Thermoproteota > Nitrososphaeria > Nitrososphaerales > UBA57 > UBA57. Next base: position 35,833 of record JAKZTE010000010.1, read on the forward strand.
TTGGATAATTCCGAGCCTAGAACATATCAACTCAAAGTCAGTGATAATGGACCTGGCATTGATCCTGTTAAAGCTCCTGATGCATTTGGCCGTGTTTTCTATGGAAGTAAATACAAACTCAGACAAGCTAGAGGTATGTTTGGTATGGGCGGAACTATGGCTGTTTTATACGGTCAAATCACTACTAGCAAACCCGTGGTTATTTATACATCAACAGACGGTAAAAAATTCCACAAGTTTACATTAAGGATAGATATACAAAAAAATGCACCTGTAATCATAAATAAAGAAATAATCGAAGGCAAAGGTTCTACTGGTACTACTGTCGAATTGTTACTTACAGGAGATGCATTTCGTGCATCTACCAAAGTTCATGATTATTTCTTAGAATCTGCATTGGTTACTCCCTATGCAGAAATAACTTTTATTGACGCTCAAGGTAAAATGTTCTATTATCCGAGAAGCACTAATACATTACCAAAACCTTCCGAAGAAACCCAACCTCATCCACATGGTTTTGATTTCGAAGGTATGAGAAGACTTATTGAAGACACCGGCGATAAAAGTCTTCATAAACTACTTATGAATAATTTCCATCGTGTTGGCGCTACTACTTCTACAAACTTCTTTAAATTTGCTAAAATCGATCATACATCTAGTCCTAAAGATCTATCATACGAAAATATCGTGCAAATGGTAGATGCTATGCATAGTTATGAATCATTTCTTCCTCCTGACTCTCATTGTTTGTCCCCTCTTGGCAAAGATATACTAAACGCCGGTATAATGAGTGAACTTTCTCCTGAATTCTCTACTATTGCTATACGACCTCCATCTGCATATTCTGGTTTTCCATTTATTGTAGAAGTTGGATTGGCATATGGGGGAAATGTCGGTAGTGGAGGCGTAAAATTATTCCGTTACGCGAATCGTATTCCATTACTATACGATGAAGGCAGTGATATTGCCTGGCAAGTAGTAAAAGATTTAGCAATTGATAAGAAACGAGCATATAAAATTCCTGATAACGCTCCACTTGCTCTGATTACTCATGTATGTTCAACTAAAGTTCCGTTCAAAACCGCTGGAAAAGAATTCCTTGCTGATAGACCCGAAATTGAAAGAGAATTAAAGAATGCTGTTCGAGAAGTTCTTAGAAAACTTCGTTTACATTTGTCTCGTAAATCTTCAGAAGAGGCAGTAAAAAGAAGGCGTGATATATATTCCAAATACCTTCCACTAATTGCAGAATTTTCAAAAGACCTGTCGGGGAAAAAAGACCTACCTAATTTCCAGCCAATGCTTAAAGCATATCTTGAAGAATCAGAAGGTAATAATTAATGCCTAAATCTAAAAAACAAACCAAACACTCCAAACGTCAGAATGACATAGAAGAACAGAAAGTCCAAATTAGATCTCAATTAAAACAACTTGGAGAAAAAATTTATTCTGATTTGAACTCTCAGAGATTTCCTACAATCCATTTTCCTAGTAGATCGGTAAGAAATATCGTCTATGACAAAAAAACTAAACAATATATTCTTGGTTCTAATACAGTAACACGCACTGCGTCAAATATTAAACAGATTCGCTCAGTCACTCAATTAACTTGGCTTGCATTTTTTGCCAACGAATTAATGTCTAATAAAAAATCATCTACACTTCGAGACGTCTATTACTCCTCACAAGCTTATGCGGTTGATTATACAGATCAACCTGAATCTGATTCAATTATTACAGATCTCGAATCTGTCATTTCTACTGCCAGAGAACGACTAAATATCTACCCTGAAGAACGCTCTGCAATATTCGGAGACCTAGATATTGAATATACTGTTCCTGGTTATGAGGGAAATAGAGCAAATCTCTCTTCACATCCTGACGGATATCTAATTGGACCTAGTCTTAGCACTGCTGATTTTGTTGGTACATCTGCTGAAATGATCATTGCCATAGAAAAAGGAGGCCTCTTCAACAGATTTATCGAAGAGAAAGTTCATTCTAAATACAAAGCTATAATCATAGATACTGCTGGACAAGCTCCTCGCACTACACGATATATGCTGAAACGTTTACACAAAGAACTTAATCTTCCTGTATACATCATGACTGATGGCGACGTCTACGGCGAACATATTGCAATGGTTATCGTCTCTGGCTCTGCTGGCGCTGCACACCTACGTGATTTGACTGTACCTTCTGCGAAATGGCTAGGTATCTGGGCCTCTGATATTGCCAAATATAAATTGCCTACAATTCCTATGACTGAAATGGATTTTAAACGAGTCTCTGAATTAAAACGTGACCCTCGATACCAAAAAGGAGTATGGAATAAAGAACTTGACGTATTCCTGGAAATCAAAGCAAAATGTGAATTGGAAGCTTTTAGTAAATACGGATTAACGGCTATTGTAGATAAATATCTGCCTGAAAAATTAGAGCAAGCAAAAAGTATGTAGTCTTGTTATTGTATCTGTAACTCTGCAGATCCGCCTGCGCAATCTACCTCTCCCATAACTCTTCTGATGAATGATTGACATGAAAAACATTCTACAAAGTTTCTTTCTTCATCTAAAACTGGACAATGAATTGCTTCTTTTTTTAATTTTCCAATCTTTTTTGCACTTACTACTCCCTTTAATGACTCTGTAACTTCTTTAGGCACCCTCTTTGGTTTCTTACCCTCTGGATAATTATACACTTTTACTTTGAATTTTGTTTCTGGTGCTTCACTCATATAATTTACTTCAAAAATTACTTTATAATCTTATGTTTTATTATTGAATTATATTCTAGCTAATTATTTGTAATAGATAAGGCGTTAACAACAACATGCCTACCATCATAGAAAATATCCAAAATTTAATTCTTTGTGCAATCTTCATGAAACTACTTATTGAAATTAATCCTGAAATACATGAAAACATTATTGCAATAATTAATTCAATATATTGTAAATCCTGAATACCTTCAAAAACTATTACGTACAGATTTGCTAATAGCACAGCTGGAATACTCATAATAAACGACAACCTTAATGCCGTACTTGGACTAAACTTCTTAAATAGCAAATACGAAGTTGTTATTCCTGATCTTGAAATTCCCGGTATTACTGCTAATCCCTGAAGTATTCCTGTTATTATTGATACCTCGTGTTTTAGATTCTCTGTGTTTTTTAAATCAGATTTGATCGATTTCTGTATTATTCCTGTTATAATCAATCCTATTCCTATAATTATAGTAAAAAATGCATTTTCTGCTACCTCTAAAAGACTAGAAAATAAAATAATACCCACTACACTCGACGATATCGTTGATAAAATCATAAATGTCGTCAATGAATTAACTTCATCATTATATCCAAATTTATAATTCTTAAAATTCGAAGCTATCTGAATAATCTCCTTTCTAAAATATATACAAGCTGATATTACAGTTCCTAAATGTAAAATTATTGATAATTTAAGTGCGTTCTCTATATTGTAATCGAATAGCTCTGACATCAAAATAATAATATTTCCCTGGCTTGATATTGGCAACCACTCGATTATTCCTTGTACGATGCTGATAATTATTATCTGAAATAAATCCATCTATTGTTTACACGTTATACAAGAATAAATAATTAATCTAATATGATTTTGCAAAATAAACCGAGTTTGTTGCATCATTTCCACAAACAATACACGATGAATTAATTGCCTCATCTTCAATCAGTCGTACGTCTGCTCCAGTTTCATCTTTTACCTTATCTTCACATTCTCTGCTACCACACCAAGCTGATTTAATAAAACCTTTATCCTTGGTTAATCTCTTACATAATTCGCTGTATTCATCACTCTTGAATATCATCTCACTATGTTTCATCTTTGCACTCTCAAATAGCTCATCTTGAATTACTTCTAATTCTCTCATTATGCGGTCTGCTGGATTATCGCTAATGGCGATATTCTTCTTATCTCGTGAATTTCTTTTTACTACTACTAATGAATTATTATCTAGATCTTTTGGACCTATTTCTACCCTTATAGGAACTCCCTTCATCTCCCATTGATTAAATTTCCAGCCTGGTGTATGATGTTCACTTGAATCTACATGACTTCTAACTCCTTTTTCATCTAATTGTTCCTTTATTTTCTCGATTACTTTGATTATTTCATTCTTCTTATCCTCATCATAATAAATTGGAATAATAACTACCTGTATAGGAGCTATTTTTGGAGGCAATATCAATCCCTTGTCATCTCCATGAATCATTACCAATGCACCCATTAATCTCCAAGATACTCCCCAAGATGTCTGCCATACGAAATGCGGTTCTTCATCTTTTCCTAAGAAACTTATTTCAAATGGTTTCGAAAAATTCTGTCCTAGTTGATGCGATGTTCCCATTTGCAATGCTTTTCCATCTGGCATAATTCCTTCTAATGTTAATGTATAATCTGCCCCGACAAATTTCTCTTTGTCACTCTTTTTCCCCGTTAATATTGGTAAAGCTAAATATTCATTTACAAAATCTTTGTATAATTTCAACATTACGTTAACTTGTTTTTCTGCTTCCTCTCTAGTTTCATGCGCTGTATGACCTTCTTGCCATAGAAATTCAGATGTTCTAATGAACGGTTTTGTATCTTTTATTTCTGCTCTTAACACAGAGTTCCAAAAATTTAATTTTAATGGTAAATCTCTCCAACTCTTTATCCATTTTGCATATGATTCATACGCTATTGTTTCTGAAGTCGGTCTTATTGCTAATTTATTCTCTATATCATTGTCTCCTGTTTTAGTTACCCAAAAAACTTCTGGAGTAAAACCTTTGAAATGATCTGATTCTCTATTTAATAATGATTCTGGAATCAACAATGGAAAATACGCATTTTTTGTTCCATCTTTTTTAAATTTCTTATCTAGAATTGATTGTATATTCTCCCATATTGAAAAACCATATTCCCTTAAAATTATAAATCCTTTTACTTGCGAATAATCAATTAATTCTGCTTTTAATACCGTCTGAGTATACCACTCTGAAAAATTCTCATCTTTTTTTTCTGTTATCCCAATCTTAACCAATTTATCTCAACTATTCACGTGTAACGTAACATCTTTTTTTTTCTAATATATATTATTGATTATGCTACATTATCATAGTAGACATACGTCCTAAAGTTTATATATGACATCGACACAACAACCGGAAGTATAGGTATGCAAATACTTAAATATTAAAAATAAAAATATGTGAAATTTATATGAAAGAAGAATTAGGTTCGTTACCAAGTCGTCCCTCTGTGGATCGATGCACGCGTTGTGGAAAAGGTCCAATCGTTATAGATTCATCAGGCGGAGAAATGACCTGTAGTAAATGTGGTTTTGTTATTGTAGATAAAATCGAGGAAGAAGGTCCTGAATGGAGGGCATTTTCCAAAGAAGAAAAAGACGATCGAGCTAGAACTGGAGTCCCCTCTTCACTTGCTATGCACGACATGGGTCTTGCTACTGTTATTGGCGCAGAAGACCGTGACGCTGCAGGCAGATCTTTACCTGCTTCTATGAAAGCCGCAATTGAAAGATTACGTACCTGGGATGGACGAAGTCAAGTCCATGAACCTGTAGATAGAAATCTCCGACAAGCATTTAGTGAATTAGATAGATTAGCTGATAAATTAAATCTTAGTGACGCTGTCATTGAAAAAGCCGCTTATATCTATCGAAAAGCTCTTGAGAAAGGTCTAGTAAGAGGCCGTTCTATTTCTGCACTTATTGCAGCTTCTCTTTATGCCGCATGCCGCGATACCGAAACTCCTAGAACATTAAAAGATGTAGCAGCCGCATGTAATATTAAGAAAAAAGACATAGCACGTTGTTATAGATTACTTCTTCGTGAAATGAATTTGAAAATGCCTGTTGTAGATCCTACTAAATGTGTTTCAAGAATTGCTAGTAAAGCTGGTTTATCCGAGAAATGTAAAAGAAGCGCTCTGGTAATCCTACGTAAAGCTGAAGCTACAAGAACTTCTGCTGGAAAAGATCCAATGGGTCTAGCAGCCGCTGCATTATATGTTGCTTGTGTAATGGAAGGAGAAAGTAAAACTCAGAAAGACGTAGCAGAAGCTGCTGGAGTTACTGAAGTTACTATTCGTAACCGATATAAAGGCCTAAAATCCGCATTACAACTATAGATATTATTTGTCTTTGTTACTCATATCTACCAATTCCACACCTGTTTCTTTGGCAAACTCGAATATCTTTTCATCTTTATAAAATTCTCCAAAATATATCTTTTCTATTCCGCTGTTAACTATTATCTTGAAACATGGCCAGCATGGACTGGCTGTAAGATAAATACTTGAATTCTTTATCTCCGTACCATTCATGGCTGATTGGGCTACCGCATTAACTTCTGCATGAACTGTTCTTACACAATGATCGTTTTCCATAAGATGCCCAATTTCATCACAATGTTTTATTCCTCTTATGCTCCCATTGTACCCTGTCGAAAGTATCACCTTGTCTCTAACTATTACTGCCCCCACACTCTTTCTATCACAAGTTGATCTTTTTGATACTTGTTGTGCAATTTCCATAAAGTAATTGTTCCATGTAGGTCTTACCATGTTCTTACTTAGTTTTTTCCCTATATTAAATTATTTCTCAAAGTACGCTGTTCCTAAATAACTGCATTTTCTACAAATATATTTCTGCGGCATTAGCCATTCAAGTTGTTCATTCAGTATTTCTAATTCTGCTGTACAAGATGGGCAAATTTTTGTTTTCGAACTTAATGTTTTACGTCGAGTTTTTAGATTGTTGATTTGATTTAATTCTTCTTTTAATTTCTTTATCCTTTCAAACATCTTTCTCTATTGTACCTCTATAGAAGATTCACTGAAACCTAAGTTTACCAAATGCGCTTTCAATACGTCTCTGTGATCCCCTTGAAGTATTACTAAATGGCCTTTTCCAGAACCTCCACATGCTAGTATATTCTTTAATTTCTTCGCAATTTCTGCAACATCTGTACTCTTAGAAGCTAATCCTTCAATTATTGTTGTTGGTTTTCTAAATCTTCTCATTTCTAACCTTACTATTATTCTAGAATCTTCTTTTTCTAATTCCTGACATACGCAGAGATCCATTGGTAGACCACATTTATTACATACTTCCATGAATTTTTCCCCATATTATTATAAAATATTTGTCACTGACGTTTACAGTTCTTAACAGTTGTATTCCCTTCTTCGACTCACAGCATAATGAAGAAATAAACTTCATACATAAGTATTATTGTTATATATAAAGACGAAAATATTTGATAAAATATTATATATTTTAGTATTGTGATATTATGCCCCATTATTTAACCTCAGTGACTATCTTGCCATATCTCGAATTTGGACTATTCTTAACCTTATAAATTGTCTTTACCTGATGATTATTGTGCTTGGGTCATATTTTGTATTTGCCGAATATAAGATAATAGAGGGCTTGCTTTATCTTATAGGCTCATTTATTGGCTATCGAATTCTCAGAATCGCAAGAGAAGGCTATAGAAATACGCGTAGCCCTACTTTACTCAGACTTACTATATCTTTTATTGCATTGACAATCGGATTTTTTATTACTGGATTTACCTACATATTCCCTAGATTTCTCTATCTTACTTTCCAATATGATATACTTCAACTCCGTCTCGAATTTCTTGGAATCTCTATCGCTCTGACTTCTTTGTTTCTTATAATTGCAGCATCATTTGAACTATTTGGCTACTTTGTTTTAGCATTGGGTCACGGAATCAAATCATATAGAAAATCACTACTAGCTCCTGCTGCATTTGGATTCCTAACTACAATATCCGTATTGTCTATTCTGAAGTCAATTTCGTTTGTTTTTCTTCTTTATGGATCGTTTGAAACCTTTATCTCTTATTTAGAGTCAAAAAAACGCCCAATTCTCTTCATGTTCCTTGGATTTTCTTCATTAGCCGCCGGTGAATTTATAAGATGGATGGCCTTATTCTATTCCGGGTTAAGTCCGTTGATGATAGCTTCTATTTTGGTCAAATTAATTGGATTCATAATGCTTTATACGCCAGTGAGTAGTTTTAACACATACAAAGGAAAAGAAAATAATGTCGGTATATAGAACTCAAGTTAAAATTGTCGCTGATGTATTAACATCAATTAATGATGGAAATGAAGGAGAATCCGGATTAGGAATTACTAGAATAATTCAAAAAGCAAATCTTTCCTATGCTCGAGCTACAAAAATTATTACACGTTTAGTTGATTCTGGTTTAATCGAACAAGTTACAATAGACAATAATCAAAGATACATCCTAAGCCATAAAGGAATTGAATATCTACGATCCCACTCTGATTTCGCAGATTTCGCAGAAAGCTTTGGAATGAAATTATAAAATCTTATAAATGAAACTTGGCGTTCATGTATCTATTGCAGGTTCTATGGATTTATCAATAGACCGAGCAAGATCTCTTGATCTTAATACTTTTCAAATATTTACAAGAAATCCCCGAGGTTGGAAATTTTCCGATCTTAAGGAATCGAACGTAGTAAATTTCAAAAATAAAATATTATCTGAAAATATTTCCACAGTAGTTTGCCATATGCCTTATTTACCTAATCTCTCTTCACCAAAAGAAGACGTTCACGATATGTCGATAAATGCTCTAAGTTCTGAACTTGAACGTTGCAACACGCTTGGAATCGAATACGTTGTTACACATGTCGGAAGTCATCTTGGCACGGGTTTAGAAAAAGGTCTTGATCGTGTAGTAAAAGCTTGTAATGCCGCACTTTCTAATTCTTCAAATAATACTATGATTGTCTTAGAAAATACTGCCGGTACAAAAAATAACGTTGGATCTAAATTCGACGAATTAAAATATATTTTTGATAATGTTAATGATAAATCTCGTATTGGATTCTGTTTTGATACGTGCCATGCTTTTGCCGCTGGCTATGACCTATCTACGAGTAAATCTGTTATAGACACTCTTAACAAATTTGACCAGATAATTGGACTGAAATATCTTAAAGTTGTTCACTTAAACGATTCGAAAGGTGAATTGGGCAACGGATTGGATAGGCATCAGCATATTGGTAGAGGATTTATCGGCGAAAGTGGTTTCCGGGAACTTTTGAAAAATTCAATAATTAAACAATTACCTTTAATCCTTGAAACTCCAATAGACGAAACTTTCAACGACGAATATAATATAAATCAAATTTATTCTCTGGCAAATTGATTTTTCCTGCCACTATGTATATATTAGATTAATCCCACATTTCTATTGGGGTAAAGTGACCAAGGTCTCTGAGTTCAAAATTGACTTGTTAATATCACCTAAACCCGAACTTCGTAATCCGGAAGGGGATACAATTTTACAAGATTTATTATTACGTAATAATTTTGATTATGTAACTTCAGTTAGTGTGTCTAAAGTAATTCAATTAATTGTTAAAGCCGATAATCTTGGCGATGCTAAAAATAAAGCCGCTATTATTTGTGATGAACTGAGACTTTACAATCCTTTGGTTAGTTCTTGTACAATTCGAGGAACTGAATGACTTGAACGTGGCTATAATTCAATTTCCTGGAACTAACTGCGATATGGATACATATCGTGTTTTTAATGATTATCTTGAAATTGATGTTACTTTATTCTGGCACGAAAATACCGACAATCTTGAAAAATACGATGCAATAATCCTTCCTGGTGGTTTTTCTTATGGCGACCGTCTACGCGCAGGAATTATTGCTGCATATAGTCCCGTCATTAAACAACTCAAAAAGATTTCTCTTAAAGGCAAACCTATCATTGGTATTTGTAATGGATTTCAAATATTGGTGGAATCCGGTTTACTTCCTGGAGCATTATTAACTAACTCTAACCTCAAATTTATTTGTAAATGGGTGAATCTCAAAGTCGAGCATAATAATCTTTTTACTAATTCACTTCAATCTGGTTCAGTGATACATATGCCTATTGCACATAATGAAGGTCGATATTATGTTAGTGATGATAAACTTCAAGAACTTGAAAGAAATAATCAAATAATCCTTAGATATTCTGATTCTGACGGTAATACTTCCATGGACAATAATCCTAATGGTTCAATCTCAAATATTGCAGCCGTATCAAATGCAAACGGTAATGTTCTAGGTATGATGCCTCATCCCGAACGCGCATCTGATCCTTTACTTAGCCCTTATTCTACCAACAACGGTATTGAAATCTTTCGTTCGATGATATTGTCTCTTGAGGTTATGCTAAAAGAATGAGCACTATTGAATCAATAGATCATTCTCTTACTGATAATGAACTAGAATACATAGAAAAATCTCTTAATCGCAAACCCAACAATGTCGAACTATCAATGATTGATGCACAATGGTCTGAACATTGTAGCTACAAATCATCTAAATCACTTCTTAAACTTCTTCCTACTAAAGGCAAGAGAGTCTTATTTGGTCCGGGTTATGAAGCAGGAGTATTGGATGTAGATAATGGGCAAGTACTTACAATGCATATCGAAAGTCATAATCATCCTTCTGCAATAGACCCATATGGCGGAGCTGCTACCGGAGTGGGAGGTGTTTTACGTGATATTCTATCAATTGGAACACGACCTATTGCAGTTCTTGACTCGCTACGATTTGGTAATTTGAGTAATCCAAATAATCGTTGGTTGCTCCAGAATGTCGTTCGTGGAATTGCTGATTACGGAAACTGCGTTGGAATCCCTACTATCGGAGGCGAACTTTCTTTTGATAGCTGTTTTGATACAAATTGCCTAGTGGATGTTGTATCCATTGGCGTAGGCAAGAAGAAACAATTGATCTTTTCTGAAGCAAAGAACGTTGGTGATATTCTTGTATTATTGGGAAATAGTACTGGCAGAGATGGAATTCACGGCTCCTCATTTGCATCAAAAGATTTAGAAGACATACCTACCGACAGATCCGCAGTACAAATTCCTGATCCATTCATTAAAAAACTCATCATAGAAGGTACGATGGATGCCATAGACGCCGGCCTTGTTTCTGGACTCAAAGACCTGGGCGGAGGAGGCTTGGCCTGTTGTTTGTCAGAAGTTAGTGATATGGGTAAGACTGGGGTTGAAGTGGATCTTGGAAAAATTCATTTACGTGAATCTGGAATGGAGCCATATGAAATTCTTATTTCTGAATCACAGGAAAGAATGCTGTTCATAATAAATCCTGATAATCTTGATACTATCTCAAAGTGTTTTGATAAATACAATTTACAGTATTCTATTATTGGAAAAGTTACTGGCACAAAACATGTAGTTATTATTAATAATGGCGATATGATAGTAGATCTACCTACTGAACTAATTGCTAATGCTCCATTAATTAACTGGCCGAAGACTAAACCGAAGCATCTCGATAGTAAATCTGTTTCTAAACCTGAACTACCTGTCGACATAAATGAAACATTGCTGAAAGTTCTATCTTCTCCAAATCTTGCCGACAAATCATGGGTTTTTCAGCAATACGACCATGAAGTTGGAACTAATACAATAGTTAAACCTGGTGAATCTGGTGCATCTGTAATCCGAATCGCACCTGAAAAATTTATTGCTATTTCTGTTGACGGTAATCCCTCCCATTGTTATCTTGATCCTTATAATGGTGCGGCAGGAGTTGTTGCAGAAGCAATGAGGAATGTAATATCTGTTGGCGCTGAACCTATCGCTATGTTGGATCATTTACAATTTGGAAACCCTAGTAATTCTGATGTATTTTGGACATTTAATGAAACGATTAAATCTATTTCAGATTTCTGTTCTTATATTGGAATACCTTGCGTTGGTGGAAAAGTTAGCTTCTATAACGAAGACGCAAAGACCCACAAGGCTATTAAACCAAGCCCTGTAATCTCTGTTGCTGGATTGATAAAAGGCGAACATAACCTTAGGACTAGGAAACTTCATTCTTCTCGACCTCTTATTGTTATGGTTGGCGAAACATTTGACGAGCTAGGAGGATCCGAGTATTATTCATCTACTGGACATGGTCAAGATGGCATTGTTCCACAATTGAACTTCGAACTTGAAAAACGTGCTCAAAAACTTGTTCGTGACTGTATTAAAGTTGGATTATTTGGCGCAGTTAACGATTGTTCAAAAGGCGGTTTAATTCATTCTCTTTTACAAATGTGCACTATTAGCGACATGGGAGCTTCAATAGATCTTTCTAATATACCTTCTAATTGTAAACGTTGGGATGAGTTGCTGTTCTCTGAGTCTCATTCACGATTTATTACAACCATTAAAAAAGAGAATTTCACCAACTTGCTTAATATATCTAGAAATCACGACATTCCTGTTTCAATAATAGGTTCAATTGGCGGTCATAATCTACAAATTTACAATAAGGACGACAATCTATTCTCTTATGATCTTGATTATATCCGATCTTATGCATATGATAGTTTATCTAAATTTATGGGCGGTCAGCTATGAAAGAAAAATGTGGTTTATTTGCAGCATTCTCCAATTCCAAAACTGATGTTATACCTCTTGTAACAATCGGTTTGCGAGGTCTGCAACATAGAGGTCAAGAAGCTTGGGGCATCGCCACTTCAACAATGAGTCCTTTCAAACAAAATGGACTCGTCACTGATAATCTGGAACAATCTGCTCAAGTTCTTCAACAAATGAAAAGTAGTGTTGCAATTGGTCATGTGAGATATTCTACCGCCGGCGGCACATCTCTTTCCAATGCCCAGCCTTTCTCTATAAATAAAAAATTCTGTATAGCACATAACGGAACTGTTTGCGATCTTACTTCTGTAAATACTAAGATTACTGGCCAAAAACCTAGAAGAATCAATGATACATCTATAGTTGGTAAAAGATTATTGGCTATTCTGAAGACAAATAACTTCGATTGGTTTAAATCAATAGAATTATTATGCGACGAACTAGTTGGGGCCTATTGTTTTGTAATCTTAACTCCTAATAATGAAATATACGCATTTAGAGATACTCGTGGTTTTCGACCTTTATGTATTGGGTGGCATAAAAAATCAAAAACATATTTAATATCTTCTGAAAGCTGTGGATTCTCAATGATTGGCGCTGAATTGAAACGTGATGTTCAGCCTGGAGAAATAGTTAAAATCTCAAATAAAGGCTTAGAGTCGTATTCATTTTCACGAGGAGAAAGAACTGCCCATTGCTCTTTTGAATATATTTATTTTGCACATCCTAGTTCTGTCATTGATAACATAAGTGTTTATGAAAGTCGACGTAGATTGGGTAAAATGCTGGCTGAACTGTATGATGACGTAAAAGGCGATGTTGTTGTTCCTGTTCCTGATTCTGCACGACCTGCTGCTCTTGGCTTCTCTGAAAAATCAGGAATTCCTATGGTGGAAGGATTAATGAAAGACAGATATGCAAAACGCGGAAGCCAAAGAAGCTTTATTCAACCAAAATATAAAGAACGCCTAAAAATAAATCGTTGGATTATGCCTGTTAAGAGTGCAGTCAATGGAAAAGATGTTATTGTTATCGACGATAGTATAGTTCGTGGAATAAGTTCTAAAGCTATTGTTAAAACACTTCGTACTTCTGGCGCAAAAAGTGTTAAAATTCTTGTTACTTATCCTCCAATTCGTCATCCTTGCCGTGCTGGCATTGACTTTCCGACACACGAAGAATTGATTGCATATAATACGTCTGGTAAAAATTCTGATATAGATACTGTAAATAAAAATGTAAGTAAATCTGTTAACGCAGATTTTGTTGGTTATAATACTGTGGAAAATCTTGCTCTTGGCATCGGAAAAAAAACCTCTGAATTGTGTATGGCTTGTCATGATGGAGAATACGGCGTTCTTAATCGTAATCTTAGTAATGACAATGCGGAGTGATTTATTCTGAATGTGTTAGTCATAGGAGGGGGTGGAAGAGAACATGCTATTTGTGTTTCAATTTCAACTTCAAATCTTCTTGATACACTTTATTGTGTACCTGGCAATCCTGGTATTGAAGACGTTGCAATCTGTATTAAAGGGGACATAATGAATAATGATTTTATACTTGATGTCTGTAAAGAAAACTCAATTGACTTTGTAATTGTTGGACCTGAAGCTCCTCTTACAAATGGAGTTGTTGACATACTCAATAGTGAGGATATCTATGTTTTCGGCCCTGATTCAAAAGCTGCTGAACTAGAAGGTTCAAAAATTTTTATGAAAGATCTTTGTAAAAAATATGAAATTCCTAGTGCTGCTTACGAGACTTTTTTTGATGCAGATTCTGCAATTTCCTATATTGAATCTCAAAATATGCCTATAGTCATCAAAGCCAATGGCTTAGCTGCTGGCAAGGGAGTTATTATAGCTCATGAAAAATACAAGGCTATACAAGCTGTCAATGATATGTTAATTAACAACAAATTTGGTTCGGCAGGAGATTCTATAGTTATTGAAGAATTTTTAGAAGGACGTGAAACTAGTTTCTTTATCATTTCAGACGGAAATACGGTGCTTCCTTTGGGATTTGCTCAAGATTATAAACCAATTTTTGAAGGAAATAAAGGACCCAATACTGGAGGCATGGGATCTTATAGCCCTGTTGAATACGTCGATTCTACTTTAGGAAAAGAAATTTTATCTCTTGCTCAAAAGACAATTGACTCGATGAATAAAGAAGGTCGTACATATCGTGGCGTTCTATATGTTGGATTGATGCTTACTGAAAACGGACCAAAGATATTAGAGTACAACGTACGTTTTGGAGACCCTGAATGCCAAGTACTCCTTCCACGTATCAAAAATGACTTGTTAGAAATCTTATTTCTCTCAAGTAAAGGCGAACTGGATGTAGTTACTGATTATGAACTATACGATGATTCAACTATTTGCGTTGTTATATCTTCTCCCGGCTATCCTGAAAAACCAATAACTGGATCTGAGATAGTTATTGAAAATAATTATAATATATTACATGCCGGAACTGAAAAGAAGAGTAATAAATTATACTCAAAAGGAGGCCGTGTTTTAAATCTACTTGGCAAAGGTTCTACCCTTTCACTTGCTAGGGACGAAGCATATAAATTAATAAATGGCATAACATGGAAAGATATGTATTATAGAAGGGATATAGGTTTAATTGAAAATGAGTAACAAAGTAGCTGTAATTTCCGGTAGTAAATCTGATTCAAATATTACTGATTCAATTGGCAAAATCTTTAATGACTTTGGAGTTGATCATGAGATTCGTGTAATTTCTGCACATCGCAATCATGATGAATTACAAGAATACGTGTCGAATTCAGACGCTGATATATTTATTGGCGTTGCAGGTCTTTCTGCTCATCTTCCTGGAGTTTTATCTGCTCTTACTACTAAACCTGTTATTGGCGTTCCCGTTGAAGCTAAATTAGGCGGAATTGATTCATTACTTTCTATCGTACAAATGCCACCTGGAATTCCAGTAGCTACTGTTGGAATTGATAATGGAAAAAATGCAGCTTTATTGGCTATAGCTATATTGTGCTTAAACGACAATAATCTTCATGACAAACTATTAGAATATAGAAAAAGCTGGAAAACAAAATGAGCCATGTAAATTCTGACTATTCTCTGATTAAACAGGGTAAGGTAAAATCTGCTTATCAATCTTCAACTAATCCTGATAATATTTTGTTTGACTTTTCAGACCGTATCTCTGCATTTGACGTAATTCTTCCCACTGCTATTCCTGAAAAAGGCGAGATCTTATGTAAATTTGCAAAATTCTTTTTTGATAATCTACATGTAGATCATCACCTAATCGATATTGTTGATTCTACCCAAATGATAGTTAAAAAACTCGATATGATTCCTATTGAATGCATTGTTCGTGGTTATCTCTATGGCGGTCTATTTGAACGAGTTAACAATGGTGAAATCAAAGTAGACTGCGATAATGTTTTAGCTACCCAATTATCAGAACCTATTTTCGATCCTACTACTAAATCTGATATTAAAGATGAACCTATAACTGAATCTGAAATTCTTTCTCAGAATATTGTTTCAGAAGATGAATTGAATTACTTAAAAAATACTTCTATTGATATTTACAAAAAAATTCTTGACATGGCATCTAAATCCGGTTTTCTTATTGCTGATCTGAAACTCGAATTCGGCAAAGATAGATCTGGTAATATTCTTCTTGCTGATTCAATTGGCCCTGATGAATTTCGATTATGGTCTCTTGACAAATATGAAATTGGAAAAACTCAGGAAAGTTTTGATAAACAAATTCTTCGTGATTGGCTTATTGATTCTGGTTATAAAAAACAACTTGACGACGCAAGGAATAATAAAGTAGAATTACCTAATCCACCTGTACTTCCGCAAGACCTTGTAGACTTGATTCAAGAACGCTATATAATAGCTTATGAGAACTTCTCAAAATAGTTGAAAATGAATAAATCATGGTCATATAAAAAAGCAGGAGTTGATATACGTAGTATCAAGTCTAGCCATTCTGTTATATCTAAATTACTCAATCCAACCCTTTCACTTCGAGATGGAAGAATTGGCGAAGTAGTCAACGGCTCGGGTCACTATGCAGGCGTTGTAAAACTACGTAATAATGAATATCTTGCATTACATACTGATGGCG
This sequence comes from Nitrososphaerales archaeon, assembly GCA_047517285.1. GTDB lineage: Archaea > Thermoproteota > Nitrososphaeria > Nitrososphaerales > UBA57 > UBA57. The sequence goes on from JAKZTE010000010.1 coordinate 52,501, forward strand.
TTGGAACTAAAGTTCTCATCGCTCAACAATATTCAAAATTTGATACTGTTGGAATCGACTGTATTGCAATGAATGTAAATGATCTCATCTGTGTTGGAGCTGAGCCAATATCTCTCGTTGATTATATTGCACTGAAAAAAAACAATCCTTTACTATTGAAAGAAATAACCAAAGGATTAGCTAAAGGTTCCAAGCTATCTGCAACTCCTATTATTGGAGGCGAGACTGCAATAATGCCTGATGTAATTGAAGGATATGGAAATAAAGCATTTGATCTTGCCGCATCAGCTATTGGTATAATAAATAAAAAAACTAACATGCTTAATCGAAAAATTAAATCCGGTGATATAATTATTGGTCTTAGAAGCTCTGGCATTCATTCAAATGGCGCCACACTTGCACGAAAAGTCCTATTGAATAAATATTCTCTTCGTAAAAAAATATACAAATCAAAACGCTTGGGCGACATTTTGCTTGAACCAACAATAATCTATTCACAAGCTATTATGACAATTCTTAATAACGTTAAATCAATTCATGGACTCGCTCACATAACCGGTGGAGCATTCACTAAATTACCTCGTATAGGTTCAAGTTCTATAGGATTCTCTATCGACCTGCCCGAACCTCCATTGATTTTTGATTTGATTCAAAGAACTGGTAATATCTCAAACAAAGAAATGCATAGAACGTTCAATATGGGCTATGGATTTGTTATTGTCTGCCCAAAATCTCAACACAATAATGTCGTTTCTATCCTGGACGAATATAAGATAAAGAACGACGTTATCGGAGAAATATTCTCTGGTTCGGGCGTGAAAGTTAACGGTAAATCCGTGCTATAGTTGAATAATCTGATTTATTGATGTATTCTACACGAATCTTCTGGATCTGTGTTCGAATATGTACAAGTAAAGCAGTTATTCTTTGATTCTTTTAATCTCTTGTCAAATTCTTCTTCTTCATATACTCCAAATTTGTTGTAAACGCTCTTGTATTTTGCAGCATTGTCTCCAAATAACAATACAATCTTTCCCTCAAGTTTGTTTATGGTCTTGTTTAAAGCCGCTAAAACAGATCCAGTTGACGGCCCTGCAAATAAATTCTCTGCCGATGATAGTTTCTTTATCATATCAAAAGATTCTTTGTCAGTAACTGTTATCTTTTCATCAATTACTTCCATCCTTCTTTTTAATAGTTCTGGTTTCTCTGATTCATCTAGGTTTCTTAAACCCTGTATGTTGTGATTTTTCTGTGGTTCCGCGGCAATTATCTTGATATCTGGATTCTTTTCTTTCAAATAAGTCCCCACTCCTGTAATTGTCCCACCTGTTCCAATTCCTGTTATGAATGCACCTACTTCACCATTGGTCTCTTCCCAAATTTCTGGTCCAGTTCCATAATAATGCGATCTAAAATTCGCATCATTGTTGTATTGGTTTGGGGAATAATATTCACCTGGGTGGTTTTTTATTAATGCTGAAGCCAATGCTATTGCCTGATCTGTTCCTGGCCCAACTCTTGGACATAAATCATCTTCTGTCTCCAGAAGTTTTGCCCCATTTGCCTTTAGAATATTCTTTGTTTCATCACTCATTCTTTCTGGCACTGCCAATTCTATTTTATACCCTAGTGATTTTGCAAAATGACTTAATGCAACTCCTGTATTCCCAGAAGTTGGTTCAATTAATGTTGTTTTATCTCTAACTAGATTCCCTTGTTTCTCTCCTTCGTTTAACATCCATGATGCAGGTCTTGCTTTTACAGAACCTGAAGGATTACACCATTCAATTTTTGCATATACTTCTCTTAAATCAAATAAATTGTTTAATCTAACAAGTGGTGTATTGCCTACTTCTTTTACTATGTCTTCTGCATTAGATATGTCTGATTGCGCCTGCAACTCTTTTCATTTATCATGCCGTTATATCATTATATAAATCCTTCTTCAAAATACCCGTTAAATAAAAATTGATAACAGGTGTTATAGCTTTATATTATTTAATTTTGGTAAAGGAATATGCAATCTACTCTTGATATAAAGGACCTTCATGTGTCTGTAGAAGGTAAGCCAATTCTCAAAGGTTTGAGCTTAACAGTTAACAAAGGCGAAAATCATGCAATTATGGGACCAAATGGATCTGGTAAAAGTACATTGGCAAATACTCTGATGGGCCATCCAAAATACGTAGTCGATAAAGGCGATATATTAATCGACGGTGAAAATATTGTTAAACTTTCTCCCGACAAAAGAGCAAAAAAAGGACTCTTTTTAGCATTTCAATACCCACACGAAGTTTCAGGCGTCAGCGTTTTTAATTTCCTCCGTGCATCATTTAATTCTATATCCGAAACACCTGACGGTAAACCCTTGTCTATCATTGGTTTTAGGAAATACCTTAGAGAAAAAATGGAAATTCTTGGTATAGACGAATCTTTTGTTAAAAGATATATAAACGAAGGTTTTTCTGGCGGCGAAAAAAAGAAAAGTGAAATTCTTCAAATGGCCGTTCTCAAACCTAAAATCGCGGTTCTTGACGAAACTGATTCTGGTTTGGATATAGATGCATTGAAGGTTGTTTCTGAGGCAGTAAACACAATGTCCGGACCTGATCTTGGAATTATATTAATTACTCACTACCAACGTATATTGAAATATGTGAAACCCGAATTCGTTCATGTATTGATGGATGGAAGAATTGTAAAATCTGGTTCCATGTCTTTAGCTGAAGAACTTGAAAACAAAGGTTATGATTGGATTCGTGAATCTCTATAGTGCGTAGTAACATTTTTCAAGATATTAAAAACGATTTTCCTATATTCTCAAATCAAATTAATGGAAAAGATTTTGTTTATCTTGATAGTGCTGCCACCACTCAAAAACCAAATGACGTGATTGACTCGGTTGTTCATTATTATAAAAACTGTAACTCAAATATTCATCGTGGAATATACTCAATTAGTATTGAAGCAACAGAGCTTTATGAAAATGCTCGTAGTAATATCGGCAAATTCATAAACGCTAAATCGCCTCATGAGATTGTATTTACACGTAATGCAACTGAATCTGTAAATCTAGTAGCTAATACGTGGGCGTCTCAGAATTTGAAGGAAGGGGATTCTATTATTCTTACCGAAATGGAACATCATAGCAATCTTGTACCTTGGCAAATTCTTGCTAAAAAACTAAATCTTAAACTCAATTTTATTGAAATTCAACCTGACGGCGAGCTAATTCTTGATAAATTGGATAATTTGTTCCAAGAAAACGCAAAATTTCTTTCACTTACTCATGTATCTAATGTTTTGGGAACCATTAATCCAATTAAGAATATCATATCGAAAGCCCATGAACACGGAATTACTACTCTTGTCGATGCAGCACAATCAGTTCCTCATATGCCTGTTAACGTTCAAGATTTAGACAGTGATTTCTTTGTCTTTTCAGGTCATAAAATGCTAGGCCCTTCTGGCATAGGTGTTTTACATGCAAAGAAAACACTTCTTGAAAATATGGAACCATTTCTTTATGGAGGTGATATGATTTCCAATGTTAGTTTACGAGAAGCTCAATGGAACGACGTCCCTTGGAAATTTGAAGCTGGAACTCCTAATATTGCCGGCGCTATTGGTTTGGGGAAAGCAGTAGATTATCTCAATCACATTGGTATGGATGCTATCCACAAACATGAACAAGAATTATATAATTATGCTATTGATAGATTTTCTGAATTAAAAGATTTCAAAATATTCGGTTTAGAAAACAAACATTCCACCGGAGGAGTCATATCATTCTCCTATTCTGATTTTCATCCTCATGATATTGCAACAATTCTTGATGGTGAATCTATAGCTGTACGTGCTGGCCATCATTGTGCCCAGCCTCTTATGGAAAAACTGGGTGTTCCTGCTACTACGAGAGCGAGTTTTTATGTTTATAATGACACATCAGATATTGATAAATTATTTAATGGTTTACAAAAAGTAAGAAGTGTATTGACTTAATGAGCGAAGATATTTACAAAGAAATTATTCTTGATCACTATAGGAACCCTAGAAATAAAGGTAGAATTAGCGGTGCTGAAATCTCCGCTCAGGATAATAACCCTGTTTGCGGCGATAGACTTTCTATTGATATTAAACTTGAAGATAACGTTGTTTCAGACATAAAATTTGACGGTGAAGGATGTGCAATCAGTCAGTCTTCTGCGTCTATACTTACTGAGATGCTTATGGGTAAAACTGTCGACGAATTGTCTAAATTTACCAAAGATGAATTATTGGAAGAACTGGGAACTCCTTCATTAGGGCCTGCTCGAATAAAATGCGCTCTTCTTTCTCTTAAAGTCCTTAAAATTGGCACGTATCAATATCTTGGTGCCGAATTACCTTCTGATTCCGACAATTAAATAATAATTTTGTCTCCTAATTCTGGAGCTATTGCGTCGTAACCATAATCTTTTTGCACTTTTTGCACAAAACTCGTTGCTTGTTCTTCTTCTCCGTGTACTGCCACTATTGTGGGATTTCCCTTTATTCCATCAATCATTTCGAATAATTGTTTACTTCCACTGTGTGATGAAAAATTAAAATGTTCAAACCTACCTTTTATCTTCTTTAATTTTCCGTCTACTTTAACCATCTTCTTTTCTAATAATGTTCTTCCTGGAGTTCCTTCTGCTTGATAAGAAACTAAAGAAATAGCATTCTTCTTATTCATTGCAATACTTCCTTTATAAAAAGATGATAATCCTCCAACCATCATTCCTGCTGGAACTATTATCACTCCCGGCGTATTCATTAATTCTTTTCTTTGTTTCCAATTCCTTGCTTCAGTCAATCCATTAATCATTCGTTTAAATAATTCTGAATCTCCTAAAAATTCTAAATTTTCTAATAAAATACGATTTGTTTTTAATGCCATCCCGTCCATTGTTACTGGCAATGAATAATTATGAGATTTTAGAACACATGCAACCTCTTGTGATCTACCTACCGCAAATGCTGGCACTAATAGGGTTCCTCCTCCTTCTGTCACATCTTTGGCAAAGCTTACGAATTCTTTTTCTACATCTTCTCTATCTGGATGATCATTGACCCCGTATGTCGATTCTGTGATAAGTAGGTCTACTTCTCCATATTTCGTATCTGCTCCTTTCACCAAATTTTGATCAGATGAATTTATATCTCCTGTATAAACTACTCTTTTTCCTTCACCTTCGATAATTACGCTCACACTTCCTGGCATGTGACCTGCATTGATAAAATTTACCTTTATATCTCCTATATTGAATTCTGAATTCATATCTATGTTAACCATACTTTCCTTCATTTTCTCTAATTCTTGATGCTGATATGGAAGATATTGTTTTGTAACATCATTTGATAGATTAATAAAATCGTCTATTAGTAGGTCGCATATCTGAGATGTTGGCTTCGTACAATAAGTCTTAATATTGTTTGATAGATAAAACGAAGGAACTCCTCCACTATGATCTAAATGCGCATGACTTAGTATGATTGCATCAATCTCCTTCGGATTAACGTGCAATGGCCATGTCATAGGCCGTCGTATTTGCACTCCATAGTCCAAAATTATCTTTTTATTCTCAATTTCTAATAAAAAAGCCGATCTACCAACTTCTCTAGATGCACCTAATGTAGTCAGTTTCATTAATAATCAGTAAGATTTTTAGTCATCTGGAATATATAATCATTGATGATTTCTGCTAAGTTATTCCCAGAAGATTTAGACGTACAAGGAATGTCCCTTATTACTGGTTTCCATGGAATTGGTTCTACCGGATTTCTTGCTCTTAACCATTTAATTAATACTCTTAAACCTGAAAGAATTGGTGTTTTTGAAACTGACTACCTATCTCCTATTTCATCAATTAATTCAGGAAAAATTGTTACTCCTTTCGAGATATATAAAAAAGACAATCTTGCATTCCTTCGTATTGCTGTTCCTCCACTACAAGGCAACGAACTTGTTTTTCTACGTAAAGTCTGTGAGATTATTCTTGAAAAGAACTTTAAAGAATTAATTCTATTAGGCGGACTTGATGCACAACTTAAAAAAGACGATTCAAATTTTAGATATGTTAAGACTTCTTCATATGAATTACCTACATCTCTAGTTGATTCTACTCCTCTTGAAGATGAACGAATTATAATTGGCCCTGTGGCCCAAATGTTGAATTTTATGGAAGTTCGTGACTTTCCTACACTTGGATTATTGCCTTTTGCAACTTCAATTCGTTTAGATCCTCGTGCCGCTTCTGAAGCAATTAATATACTTTCTAAGATGTTTGATATCACTATTGAAGTAGATTCACTTCTTGAACAAGCAGTTGAATTAGAGAACGACCAGCCTGATCTAATTGAGAATATAAAATCAAACCCGTCGAATATCTATTCTTGATTATTTAATATCTCTTCTAACTCTGAATATACGAGACTTGACTCGCAATCTATCACTTTCTCTGGTTTTAATTCCCTCACAATAAAGTCAATTACTCCTTGATCCAGTCTTTTATCTTTCATAAATATAATCGATTCTGGGTTCAATACATTGAATTGATTTCTTATTGTAGAAACTAATTCATCTCTTACAAGTGTGTCCTTTCTAATTTCCATTGAACTTTCTATATGCGAAATTGGATAAATATCGGTAATTTGATATGGCACAAATCCTATTGGCGAAATTATATAGCCTATTATGTAGTCTGCTTGATTATTCTCTAACAATTTCTTTAATTTATTATTATAAAGTAATGGTTTATTTTTCGTCACAGGAATAATAATTATTTTCTGCCTCTCAAATTTCTTGAAAAATTCTATGATTCTATTCTGATAATTTCTTAATTCTGGCCTTCTATTGTCTGGAAATGATGAAAGAAACATCCCTTTCGATTTGAACCTCTTCTGAAAAGTCGTTATCTCGTCTATATTATTTGAGATATATACAAATGCATCCCACATTTTTGGGTGTGATCTTGAACGCATACCTACATATTCCCATAATCTTCCTTCTCTAATTGCCTGTCTAGTGGATACTATCTCTTTCCACAATAACCATAAATTATGCGTACCAATTGCTTTGATTCTTTCAAGATGTTCCAATTGCCTCATTTCTCTTACTGAATATTTATTACATGTTTCACAAATACATGGAAGATATTCTAATTCATCTATATTCCGTGTTCCGTTTTCTGTCATGTATCTTCCATGTTTTGCATATAGTATGTATGATGCAGAATCAAATGTATCACATCCTAAAGCTACTGCCATGGAAAGTGGAAGTGGATGGCCCAACCCAAACAAATGAAGTGCTTTATCTACTGGAATATTTTTCTTTGCTGTTATGATCATCTTTGCCAATAATGTGTAATCATAATTCTCCATAATCTCTGTTGGACTTCCTAATGCATACATATCGAAATTCATCTTTGACAATTGTTTGGCAGAAAATTCAACTAAATCTAAAAATTTACCTCCTTGGATTGGACCCATCCATATTGATTTATGTTCTATATTTTTAAGAGTAATTTCACACGATTGCAATGTTTTGGACACGCTGTCTCTGGCTGTTTCCCAATTATCTGCTAAACTTGTTGGTTTATCTAATACATTGCAGAAATCTGAATCAATACCTTCCTGAAATCTTGCTATTTCTATCTCTCCTACGTCTACTTTTCCATATTCTAATACTTGATATCCTCCTGAATCTGTCATAATTGGTCCTTCAAACTCAACAATCTTGTGAATGTTCTTCTTTATTGCTTCTTCACCATATTTCTGCCACGTAATATACGAATTTGTCATTACAGCTTCAAATCCCATTCTTTTGATTAAACTCGTTTCAATTACCTGATTTGCTGGGTGCAATACTGGCAATAACGCAGGAGTCTGCAAGTTCCCATTCTTTGTATGTAGTTTACCTATTCTGGCAGCTAGATCAGTTGATTTAATTTCAAACATTCCTAATTTCTTTCTATTGATGTCTTATTTTTACTTTTAATATCCAATAAAATATTTAATTATTATCTGTTTGGTTCTTAATTATGAGCAATAATCAAAATCGAGACATCCCTGACGAAACTGAATACAACATGCTTGTATCTAAGGCAAAAGGTCCCGAAGAGGTAATTTTTGAATTAGAAGACGGTTCCATAATTAAAATTCGTGTTAATATTGATAGGGCTGGAGTATCTACAGATGGCTCTAAACATTATAATGTACAAGCTTCAATGTCAGTAAATGTTATTCCTCCTGATCGAAAATATAAATTAACTAAACCTGGCGTAAAATCTGACAAGTCTGTCTCTGATAAATCTGTCATGTCAAAACCATACAAGTAGTATTGCTTAATTCATAATTATTCTTGATTACGTTTTATTCTAGTTCCTTTTTCAGTATCTTCTACAACATATCCTCTTTTTAATAATTCATCTCTGATCTTATCTGATTTATTCCAGTCTTTCTTTTCTCTTGCTCCGTCTCTTTCTCTTATCAGCTGTTTTATCTCATCATCTAATTTTATTGTTTCATTAGACAATATTCCTAATATGCTATTTATTTTCTTAAAATAATCTAAAATCTCCGATTTATTCTCTTCTAACACTTCATTATCGTCTAAATATTTGTTTAGATCCCTTACAAATCTGAATACTGATGCTAAAGCAACAGGCATATCCAAATCATCATCCATGGCATCTTCAAAGGAATCTATAGATTCTTTAGTGATTTTTGATAAAATATCATTACATCCTGTTTCTGTTCCAAGTGATTTGACTTTCGAGTACGACTCTTGTATTCTGTCAATATTTTCTTTTGCTTGTTTTATTCCATCAAAAGTAAAATTCAGTTGTGACCTGTAATGTGAAGCAATTAACAAGAATCGAATATGATTTGCATCATGTCCTTTCTCTAATAAATCTCTTAACGTAAAGAAATTACCTTCTGACTTTGACATCTTTTTACCTTCAACTATCAGGTGTTCTGCATGAATCCAATACCCCACAAATTGTTTCTTTGTAACTGCCTCTGTCTGCGCTATCTCATTCTCATGATGCGGAAATATTAAATCCACTCCACCTGCATGAATATCAATTTCATTACCGAGTATCTTTGTTGACATTACTGAACATTCAATGTGCCATCCTGGCCTTCCTTTTCCTAATTTTCCTTCCCAATACACATCTCCATCATCATTATCCCATGATTTCCACAATGCAAAGTCTTGCGCATTGTCTTTTGTATATTCATCTTCATTCAATCTAGTTTTGTTCCTTGATTCGTTAATTTCTAATCCTGATAATCTTCCATAATCTGTAAATTTATTAATCGAAAAATAATACGATCCTTCACTTTCATAACAATAGCCTTCATTTTGTAATTTTATTATGTGATTTTCTATGTCTTGAATATATTCTGTTGCTCGAGGATATAGCGACGCTTCTCTTATATTCAAACTCTTCAAATCCCTGAAGAATTCATCTGTGAACTTTTCTGTATAGTCTTTTAATGTTGTGTTGTATTTTCTTGACGAACTTATGGTTTTATCGTCTACATCAGTTATGTTCATAATAAATTTTATTTCATATCCTTTGTATTCCAAATATCTTGTTAATATATCTTCAAATAGAAATGTTCTGAGATTTCCAATATGTGCATAATCGTATACTGTTGGCCCACAACAATATACTGTTACTATATTGCCATTTTTTGGCCTAAATACCTCTTTAGTCTTTCCTAACGAATTAAATAATCTTAATTCCATTATCTGTGTATCTGCAAAAGTGATATTTATATACAAATCACCCTCATCATAATTTGAGTGTAATATGAAACAATGTACAAGTTACCGTTACTGGTTTTTCTCATATTCCTAGTTCGCACTCTAATCTAATTGTCTATTTTTGGTGTGTCATGTGTGATGAATAATCTTAATCGTAATGGAAAAATCCTTGCAGTTACCCTAGACCACGGTCTGACCATTGGACCTGTACCTGGTTTAATAAATATGAATGAAACAGTTGATGCAATTCAGAAAGGAGGGGCTTCTGCAGTAGTTGCTCATAAAGGCATCTTCAAAATTCTTGATTCACCACTTAATATCGGTAAAATAGTTCATTTATCTGCAAGTACTAGTCTTTCTGTTTTTCCTGACGATAAAGTAATTGTAGGAAGCCCAGAATTATCACAAGAAAATGGCGCTGATGCAATTTCTATTCATGTTAATATCGGTTCTAGTCACGATCGCAATATGCTTGAAGATCTAGGATTGATTGCCGACGCATGTACCGAATTAAATCTGCCACTTCTTGCTATGATGTATCCTAGAGGTGAAAATATTCCAAATCCGTTTGACTCAAAAGTTGTCGCACATGTTGCACGTATTGGCGCGGAATTGGGTGCAGATATTGTTAAAACTCTATACACTGGCGATTCAGATAGTTTTCGCTCTGTGGTTGACGGATGCCCAGTTCCTGTTGTAATTGCCGGCGGCCCACAAGTTAGTACTGATAAAGAATTACTCGATATGGTAAAAGGAGCAATCGACGCTGGCGCCGCAGGAATCTCTATGGGTAGAAATATCTTTCAACATTCTAACCCTGAAAAGATTACTAAAGCTATTTCTAATATCATTTTTGATAATGGTTCTGTAGAATCTGCTATGGAGGTTTTGTCGAATTGACCAAAAAACCACGTACTATAATCGTAGAACCTATAATTCCTAAAGCAGAATTGGATGATTTCAGTCAGTTGCTCTTTGAATCTGGAATAAAAAGCCTATTCTTGCCTGACCTGGACAATTCTGATGATTTCTCTAAATTTGAAACCTATTCGTTCTCTGAACATGCCGATGTTAAGGTTGTCGACTCTAAAACATTGAGCGAATCTGAACCTGATAAGAGGTTTTCTTATTTCGCTACTCTGAACGACAATTCTAATCTTGATGAAATCGTTAATGCTGCCAAAAATAATGCAGAATCTGTAATCATTGAATTTGAAGAAAATACCGAATGGAAGATTATTCCACTGGAGAATCTCATTGCTGAATTACACGGCTTGAAAACTAAGATCTTTACTGTAATAAACGATCCGTCAGAAATTAAGATGATGTTTACTATCTTGGAACTTGGAGTTGACGGCGTCTTACTACGCACTTCAAACCTAGAAGATGTAAATAAGTTGAATTCTGAACTGAACGAACTTTCTAAAATTGATTTATCTGTTGCTGAAATTATTGAAATTAAGGAAGTTGGTATGGGAGAACGCGCATGCGTTGATACAGCTTCCATGTTGAGTCAGGGAGAAGGATTGTTGGTTGGCAATCAAGCAAATTTTATGTTCCTCATGCATAATGAATCAGCAGGTTCAGGGTTTACTTCTCCTAGACCATTTCGTGTAAATGCAGGTGCTGTGCAGTGCTATACATTATTGCCTGACAATCGTACTAAATATCTATCTGAACTAGAAAGCGGCACTGAAGTAATGATTGTTTCACATGAAGGTTCTGTACGTACTTCTATTGTAGGACGATTGAAAATTGAAAGTAGGCCTTTATTTCTTGTACGGGCTAAATCTGAAGATAAAATCGGCGGTGTTTTGATACAAAATGCAGAAACTATTGCCTTTGTTAAAGATAATGGCAAGCCTATCTCCACAACTTCACTTAAAGTTGGCGACAAAATTCTTGTTAAGACTGAACCAAATAAGGGAAGACATTTCGGTATGGAGGTAGACGAATACATCCTTGAAAAATAGATTTCAAGATCCTAAATTCTGCGTTTCAATAACTGCTCCTAATACTTCTAAATTAATGTCCGACGTTAATTCCGCATTTAAATCTGGCGCACATCTTGCTGAACTCCGTTTGGATTCATTGAATTCATTTTCCATAGATAAAATTCAAGCATTATCCGACGTCCATAAGAACAAACTTATTCTCACTTTTAGAGGCAAACATCAAGGCGGGCTTTCTAGTATCTCTGAACCCGATCGGCTTCAAATCTTGATAGAATTACTCGACATAAAGAACTCAATAAAAGACATTGAATCTGATACCTTCAATAAAAATTATTCCTTATTCAAGAATGAAAAAAATCTAATCATTTCTTGGCATAATTTCAAATCTACTCCTTCTACAAATTCTTTAGAACGCCTAATAAAAAATATTTCTAGCAAACTTACTCATCCAAAGCAAATCATAAAAATTGTAACATATGCAAATTCTTTGAACGATTGCAATAAAGTCTTTAATTTATATTCTAGGTTTGAAAAATCCAAGTTCCAATTATTGGCATTTTGTATGGGTGAAACTGGTTCAATAACAAGAATTCTATCTCCGGTGCTTGGCGCTCCTTTCATATACTGTTTCTCAGGCAATAAAGCAGTGGCTCCTGGCCAAATTAAGCTGGATACACTGGCGGAAATATATTCAAACTTTGTATAATAGTTTGTGATTATTATGGAAAATAATTCTGATCAAATACTATATTGTTTATTGGGTAATGAAATAAAAAATTCCTTGTCCCCTACCATTCATAATAACTTATTAAAATCCAACAACTTGAATGGCCTATACATGACAATCAATGTTGATTCTGCTAATCTGAAAGGTGTCATTGATACACTTTGTAAATTGAATTTTCGTGGATTTAATGTAACAATTCCCCATAAAACTAATATCCTGAAACACCTTGATTCTCTTGATCCTCTTGCTCAAGAAGTAAACGCAGTTAACACAATCCTACACGATAACAAAAAATTAATTGGATATAATACGGATGTAGAAGGATTCATGACTCCTCTTCACGGCAAGATTAAGAACTTTGATAATAAAAAAGCAGTTATTCTTGGAGCCGGCGGAGCTTCTAAAGCTGTATTACATGGTCTTATACGAGCAAATTGTAAAGAAATTATAATTCTTAATCGCAGTCTTGAAAATGCTAAAGCAAATATCTCAAGACTCAATTCTGATATTTCTATATCCTGTGATAAATTAACTCAACAGAACATTGATTCTTTATCTGATATCGATATTCTAGTCAATACTGTCCCTTTGAATAAAACTAATACAAGTTTCATGTTCAATGAGAAATTAAATATAAAAATTGCATATGACTTAGAATATGTTCCAAAAGAAACAAATTTCATAAAACAGATGAAAAGCATTCATGCCGATGTTATTTATGGATATGAAATGTTAATCGCCCAAGCAAAGTTGTCATTCAATATTTGGACTGGAATATCTTCGAACACTGATTCTCTTAATGCTAAAATATTGAATTTATTGGGTGAATGATATGAAAACTTTGTCAATTGTTCATGGTGCAATATCAATAGTAAATGCTATAGCTACGGGTCAAGGTTCTGCATTGGGTATATCGTTGGAGACATGCGCAGAGGTTACACTCACTTCTGATAATCTTGTCGAAGTAATTATTAATAATGATAAATCTGAAAATACTGGATTAGCTCAAGAATGTTTTAAATTAGTCAAAATGAAAACTTCTGAATCATGCGGCGCCAAGATTACTGTTAATTCTGACATACCAATCGGACGAGGTCTAAAAAGTTCAAGCGCAGCTGCCACTGCAATTATTTTATCTTGTTTAAAGGCCTTTGAAATTACAATGACTGAAAAAGAAATCCTTGATTTATCTGTTCAAGCCTCGAAAAATTCCGGCGTAACAATTACTGGAGCTCTTGATGATACAGCTGCATGTTTTCTAGGTGGTCTTGTAGTTACTAATAACTTATCTAATGAGTTATTATCGCGCGTTATCGTCGATGACGATTATTCAATATTGATTCATGTTCCCGATCATAAATCCTATACAAAAGACGTAGATTATTCTGGCTCTGACGAATTCATTCACTCTCTTGACACACTAATCTCTATGACTTTAGAAGGAAATTACCTTAGTGCTATGTCTCTTAATGGCATGATATATTCTAGAATCTTAAAACAATCAAACGAATCTGCAATTCTTGCACTAAAAAACAACGCTCTAGCTGCTGGTCTATCTGGCACTGGTCCTTCCGTCGGTGTGATTTGTCTATCTGAAAACAAGTCATCTATACTTGATTCATGGAAAAATCTCGACGGTGATATTATAAATGCTAAAATTAATAATGGAAAAGGACTGTGATTTAATGGATAGCGTCATTGTAAAACCCTCAATCCTTAAAGGAACTATAAAACCCCCAAACAGCAAAAGTTACACTCATAGAGCACTTTGTTTAAGTGTATTATCTAACTCCCCTACTCTGATTGTTGATCCATTACTCTCTCGTGATACTCGTGCAACCTTAACTTCCTGCATAAATCTCGGCGCTGAAGTTGATAATCTTGAATCTTCGTTGGACTTTACCCCTCCTTCTGTATTATCTAATCCTGGAAAATTCCACGTAGAAAATTCTGGAACTACTCTGCGTTTCTTAACTTCTATTTCTGCTTTAATCCCTGAAGGTTTAACTAAACTCGACGGTGATTCTAGTATTCAGAAACGCCCTATGCAACCCTTGATTGATTCTCTAAATGACCTTGGCGTCTCTTGTAAATCTATTGCCGACGACGGAACCCCTCCTATTGTTGTTGAAGGAGGAGGAATAGAAGGCGGATATACTGAGATTTCTGGCTCAATATCTTCACAATTCATCTCATCCTTGTTAATTTCATGTTCTAAAGCCGATAATGAAACTACTATTAAATTAATTGAACCAGTTGTATCTGGACCATATATTGATTCTACTCTTTTTATGATTGATAAATTCGGCGGGCTAGTTACAAAAAATAATAATCTGTTTACAGTCGAACCCAGTAAATATTCTTGCAATAAAATTAATATTCCTAGTGATTTCTCTGCAGCTGCATTTCTTTTTGCAGGCGCAATACTTTCTCATGGCGAAATTACGGTAATTATGGACGGACAAGATATGCCTCAATCTGATAGAAATATTATAAATATTATTTCTCAAATGGGCGCCTCTGTAATAAATAACGACGATTCATCATTTACTGTTTCCTCTGAAGGTAATTTGAACGGCGGAACTTTTGACTTATCTTCATGCCCTGATTTATTACCTGCTGTTTCTGTCTTATCATTAATTTCATCTAACTCTGTTAAAATTACTGGTATTGAACATACTAAGTATAAAGAATCAAATCGTCTGAAACTTATCTCATCTGAATTGAAGAAAACCGGAGCTAATATAATTGAATCTGATGATACTTTGATTATCGAAGCTCCAAATTCTATAAAACCCTGTAGGCTTAATTCTTATGACGACCATAGATTGTTTATGGCATTCTCATTAATCGGCCTAAATTCAGAGGGAATTGAAGTTATCGGAAGACAAAGTATTGATGTTTCTTATCCTAATTTTATTGATGATATAAATTCACTCTCGGGAAAACTGGTGATTAATTGATGACTTGGAGTACTCTTGGCGAACGTTTTGCATTGACTGTTTTTGGAGAAAGTCACGGACATTCAATTGGCTGTGTCATCAGCGGATGCCCTTCTGGCGTTCCAATTACTTCCAAAGAAATACAAAAAGAATTAGACCTTAGAAAACCTGGTATCTCTAAACTCACTACTCAGAGAAAAGAACAAGACCAAGTTGAAATATTATCTGGCATTTTTAACGACTATACAACAGGTTCTCCAATATGCATGACCATCAAAAATAAGGACACTCGATCTGAAGATTATGACAATATTATGAAAACTCCGCGTCCTGGTCACGCAGATTTCACAGCCTGGGAAAAATACGGTGGATTTAATGATTATCGGGGCGGAGGCCATTTCTCTGCCCGACTTACTGCCTGTTTTGTAATGGGGGGCGTAGTCGCAAAAAAACTACTAAAAACAAGTTTTAACACGGATATTATTGCTTATGTGAAAGAAATTGGAAAGATAAAATCATCATCTGATTTTAAATCTGCCAAGAAAAATCGATATTCCAACGACGTTAGATGCCCTGATTCAAGAATTGCAAAAAAGATGTCTAATGCTATAATTAAAGCAAGAAAATCCGGAGATAGTTTGGGCGGTGTTATAGAATGCCAAATAATTAATGTACCCGTTGGCCTTGGCGAACCTATATTCTCTGCACTTGATTCAGAAATCAGCCGTGCTATGTTCTCCATTCCTG
Source organism: Nitrososphaerales archaeon (assembly GCA_047517285.1). Lineage (GTDB taxonomy): Archaea > Thermoproteota > Nitrososphaeria > Nitrososphaerales > UBA57 > UBA57. The sequence goes on from JAKZTE010000010.1 coordinate 68,674, forward strand.
CTGTCAAAGGCGTTGAATTTGGTAAAGGCTTCGAATCTACTAAAATACTTGGTTCTGAGAATAATGACCAATATTCCGTTACTAGAAAAAAAATTACTACTAAAACCAACAATTCTGGAGGCATCTTGGGAGGCATATCTAACGGAATGCCTATTGAATTCAGAATTGCATTCAAACCTCCTTCATCAATATTGAAGAAACAATCTTCATTTAATCTTAAATCAAAAAAGGCCGAAGACCTTGTTGTAAAGGGTAGGCATGATCCGTGTGTATTACCTAGAGCGGTGCCAATTGTTGAAAGTGTAGCTGCTTTAGTACTTGCCGATCATGGTTTACGTTCTGGACAAATAAATTCTGTTATTAAATAGTGGTTGATTTGAACGACAAGAATAAATTAAAGCAATCCAGAAAATCTATTGAAAAAATCACTATTGAAATCCTAGGCCTTCTTTCTCAGCGTCTTGAATTAGGTCGTGAAGTTGCTGTTTTAAAAAATAACTTAAACTTGCCACTGGTCGATCCTGCTCAAGAACAAAGATTATACAAATCCATACAAAAAGAATCTGAATCTCTTAACCTGAATAAAAATTTCAGTAAAACTCTCTTGAAATTAATTATAGACGAAACTATTTCCCGCGAACAGAATCATTTGATGAAACTCAGAACTCCACAAAAGAAGAAGATTGGAATTATTGGCGCTAGTGGAAATATGGGCAAGTGGTTTACAAAATACTTCTCTGAAAATGGCTATTCAGTTGGTCTTTACAGCAGAAAGTTAAAAACAAAAAAAAGTCAAAAATCTAATATCTTTAAATCTATTCGAGACTGTGTTCTTCAATCTGACATTATTGTTATAAGTGTTCCAATTGAAACTACTAACAAAATTATTAATGACGTATTAAAACACTCTGACGACACTAAGGCTATTATTGAGATTTCATCTATGAAAAAACAAATAATTTCTAACCTGAAAAAATCGTCTTACAGTTCTACTAAGTTAATGAGTATTCATCCATTATTCGGTCCTGGTGCAAATATATTCAAACCTCAGAAATTCATTCTCGTTCCAATTAAATCTGCAATATCTGAAAAAAAACTATTCAACACTCTGTTTCCAAATTCTAAATTGGTAGTCTGTACTGCTAATCAACATGACAAATCTATGGCTTATGTCATATCACTTGTTTATTTTCTTAATTTATCATTCATATTATCACTGGATAAAATTCCCCATCTAAAAGATATTTCTGGAACTTCATTCACTATACAATATTTACTCGCATCTGGTATACTACATGATAGTCCGGAAGTAATCTCTTCCTTACAAATGAGCAACAAACAATTTAACGAAGTTTTGTTAAATTTTACTTCCAATGTTAATTCTATTGAAAATCTAATTGCTAAAAACGATAATGACCAATTCATTAAAATAATCAAAAAAGTCAAAAAACAGATAACATCTAATAAAAAATCATATGCAGATCTCTATCAACTGGTAAATAGTATAGATTCCTTCTAATAACAAATCTTTATATCCTGAATACACGTAAATAAATTTCTGCGTTTCGCTTGGCGGCGTCGTAGTTGAGTTACGCACGGAGATTTGCTAACGCAATGACATTACGACCTCCAGATTCGCAAACAAAAATGACGATTCAATATAATTTGAATCTGATATATGATATCTTGTTTTAGAAATTAGAACTGTACTTCCAATGTACCCGGTTGATCCTGCCGGACCCGACTGCTATCGGATAGAGATTAAGCCATGCGAGTCGAACATTTCTTAACTATGTAAGAAGTGTGGCATACGGCTCAGTAACACGTGGTCAACCTACCCTAAAGACATGGATAACCCCGGGAAACTGGGATTAATATATGATAGGTCATTTTTCCTGGAATCGGTTTATGACTTAAAGGATTGTCGAGCATGTTTGATTAATTGCTTTAGGATGGGACTGCGACCGATCAGGTTGTTGGTGGGGTAATGGCCTACCAAGCCGATAACCGGTGCGGGCTTTGAGAGAAGGAGCCCGGAGATGGACACTGAGAAAAGGGTCTAGGCCCTACGGGGCGCAGCAGGCGCGAAAACTTTGCAATGTGCGAAAGCACGACAAGGTTAATCCGAGTGCAACATGCTGAATGTAGCTTTTGGTAAATCTAAATAGTTTATTGAATAAGGGGAGGGAAAGTCTGGTGTCAGCCGCCGCGGTAATACCAGCTCCCCGAGTGGTCGGGACGATTATTGGGCCTAAAGCATCCGTAGCCGGTTCTGTAGGTCTTATGTTAAAATCAATTGCTTAACAATTGAACTGCATGAGATACCACAAAACTAGGAGGCGGGAGAGGTGGACGGTATTCCACGGGTAGGGGTAAAATCCTCTGAACCGTGGAGGACCACCAGTGGCGAAGGCGGTCCACCAGAACGCGCTCGACGGTGAGGGATGAAAGCTGGGGTAGCGAACCGGATTAGATACCCGGGTAGTCCCAGCTGTAAACGATGCAAGCTAGGTGATGCATTAGCCACGTGTTAATGCAGTGCCGCAGGGAAGCCGTTAAGCTTGCCGCCTGGGGAGTACGGTCGCAAGGCTGAAACTTAAAGGAATTGGCGGGGGAGCACCACAAGGGGTGAAGCCTGCGGTTCAATTGGAGTCAACGCCGGGAACCTTACCAGGAGAGACAGCAGAGTGAAGGTCAAGCTGAAGACTTTACCAGACAAGCTGAGAGGAGGCGCATGGCCGTCGACAGCTCGTGCCGTGAGGCGTCCTGTTAAGTCAGGCAACGAGCGAGACCCCTACCATTAATTGCTTCCATTGATCGAAAGGTTGGCGGAGCTAGTTAATGGGACTGCCGTTGATAAAACGGAGGAAGGAAGGGGCCACGGCAGGTCAGTATGCCCCGAAACTCTTGGGCCACACGCGGGCTGCAATGGTAGGCACAATAGGTACCGAATTCGAGAGAATGAGGCAATCCCAAAATCCTACCCCAGTTGTGATTGAGGGCTGCAACTCGCCCTCATGAATCTGGAATCCCTAGTAACCGCGTGTCAACATCGCGCGGTGAATACGTCCCTGCTCCTTGCACACACCGCCCGTCGCTTCACCCGAGTTGGGTTTGGGGGAGATAGTGTCTCTTTGACATTATCGAACCTAGGTTCGACAAGGGGGGAGAAGTCGTAACAAGGTGGCCGTAGGGGAACCTGTGGCCGGATCACCTCCTTAGAATAAATAGTGATAGGGAGTACAGTTTTGACTAAAAATTTCAAGATGTCATATTTAAATGCAACTCTTCAAAGATCTTGAAGAGTGAAGGACGTAGTGTTTAACACAATTATCGTCGTGTATAGTTGCGTATAGCGTATAGAGATGATCATAAACTACGCAGAGACGCTATTTGGTGGATTGATTGGCTTGAGTGGCTATGAAGGGCGTGCCAAGCTACGATAAGCCTCGGGTAGGTGCATGGAACCTTCGATCCGAGGATGCCCGAATGGGACTTCCTTTTAAAAATTCTTCTTGAATTTTTAAAGTTCCAATTTATTGGAACGCGAAACCTCTGGAATGAAACATCTGAGTAAGAGGGCGAAAAGAAATCAATTGAGATCCCCTCACTAGCAGCGAGCGAAATGGGGATAGTCCAAACCGAATCTCTAGTGGTAACATTAGAGAGATGTGGGGTATGTGCATTAACGCATGCCTTTCAGTACTAGTTGAAGTAATCTGGAAAGATTCAACATAGAGGGTGATATTCCCGTAGACAAAGTACATAGGAAGGTTAATGTTTTTGTTACTGAGTAACTGGCCTTGACAGTGGCTAGTGAATATGGGGGAAAGCAGCCTCCAAGACTAAATACAACTCAAGACCGATAGTGAATAGTATCGTGAGAGAAATCTGAAAAGTACCCTGAAAGGGGTGTGAAAAGCGCATGAAACCAAATAGTTACATAATTGTATGGCTTGAAAGGAACATCTGTATCTTACTTTTATTCGCAAGAATTTTTGTAAGATATGCGTTCCAGAGTTGTACATTCCGTCTCGAAACACGGGCCAGGGAGTTTTTTGTTATGGCGAGCCTAAAAGTTTTAAGCTTGTAAGCGAAGGGAAACCGACATTCTGCATTTTTGATTATTCAATTTGAGAGAAGGGGTCTGAAAGGGCCTTTAGTCATAGCATAAAGACTAGAAACTCCGCGATCGTGCCGTGGGCAGGATGAAGCCTGGAGAAATCTGGGTAGAGGTCCGAAAGGGTCTTGACGTGCAAATCAGTCCCCAGACCTGCGGCAAGGGGCCAAAAGCCAATCTAGCGGAGTGATAGCTAGTTCCCACCGAAGTAGATCTCAGTCTAGCCTGAGTGGACATTGTTGGCGTTGTAGAGCACTGATAGAATTAGTTCGGAGGCGAAAGCTTCTACTGTTCCTTCAAACTCCGAATGTGCCAATATGGAAGAAGCTTGGAGACGGGTTTATGTGGGGTAAGCCTCATAACCGAGAGGGGAGCAACCCAGACTATAGTTAAGGTCCCAAAATATTATCTAAGTGTCAAACGGAAGAGTGTGTTTGAACGAAGACAGCAGGAAGGTAGGCTTAGAAGCAGCCATCCTTTAAAGAATGTGTAACAACTCACCTGTCGAGTTCTTACGCCTCGAAAATGGACGGGGCTAAAGTTAATTACCGATACTATAGACCACGAATTATATCGTGTGTGGTAGGTGGGCGTAGAGAGTGGATCGAAGTAGGGTCGTGAGATCCTATGGACCGCTTTCTATTGCAGATCCTGGTGGTAGTAGCAGCGTAGTGAAGTGAGAATCTTCACCACCGTAAAAGCAAGGTTTTCCTGGCAACGCGTCGTCGACCAGGAGTTAGCCGGTCCTAAGTGTAATCCGAAGGGACTTACACGAATAGGGAAACAAGTTAATATTCTTGTGCCTTGGTGTATTCGTTAATTTATAGTATACGCTTCGAGATATGGTGAGCAGAGCCGTCGCTCTGTCTAATTATTCTAGGTTTAGGGAGTGTCGTAATGACGAGAACTATTCCGAGTTAAGAATGGCCAACCATTGGGTTGGTTCACTAAATTCTGGGGGACATTGAAAATTATTATAAATTGAATATACTGAGTCCGTACCAAGATCCGACACTGGTGTCTTTAGGTTAGAAGCCTTAGGTGTGTGGAGTATAAAGTAGGTAAGGGAATTCGGCAAATTAGTCCTGTAACTTCGGAAGAAAGGATGCCTGCTTTTTTTATGAGGAATAGGAATAGCAGGTCGCAGTAACAAGGGGGTCCCGACTGTTTAATAAAAACACAGGAGACTGCTAGTCCGCAAGGATGTGTATAGTCTTTGAAACTTGGTCAGTGGCGGTACCTAAAACTCAAGTTCAATTGAGCTAAGGGCCGCTTAACACCGGGAGTAACTCTGACTCTCTTAAGGTAGCCAAATGCCTTGTCGGGTAAGTTCCGACGTGCATGAATAGTTCAACGAGGGCCCTACTGTCCCTATCTGCAACTCCGTGAACCCACATTAGGTGGACGAACAGTCCATCGACTTCCATCGGGAAGAGAAGTCCCTGTGGAGCTTTACTGCAGCTTGTTGTTGTGATGCGGTTCTAATTTCAGAGAGTAACCGGGAGCCGTTATGCACATACTTTTGGGTATGTGATAGGCAAAAGTGTAACACCGGTATCTTAGAGTTACGTCACTAACCTCATTTTGAGGGACATCGGCAGGTGGGCAGTTCGGCTGGGGCGGCACCCCTTTGAAAAGATATCGAAGGGGCTCTAAGGTTGGCTCAGGTGGGTCAGAAATCCACTTTTGAGGGCAAGGCCAAAAGCCAGCCTGACAGGATTCTGAACAACAAAGAATTCTGCTGCGAAAGCATGACCTAGCGATCCTTCAAGTCCCCACTGTTGGGGGCTGGAGGTGACAGAAAAGTTACCCCAGGGGTAACAGGCTCGTCGCGGGTGAGAGCTCCAATCGACCCCGCGGTTTGGTACCTCGATGTCGGCTCTTCCCATCCTGGTTCTGCAGCAGGAGCCAAGGGTGGGGCTGCTCGCCCATTAAAGGGGAACGTGAGCTGGGTTTAGACCGTCGTGAGACAGGTCGGTCTCTATCTGATGGAAGCGGTGGTTGTCTGAGGGGAAGTTGATCTTAGTACGAGAGGAACAGATCAACGCGGCCTCTGGTCTACCGGTTGTTCGATAGAGCAATGCCGGGCAGCTAAGCTGTTGTGGATAAGAGCTGAATGCATCTAAGCTCGAAGCCACTCCCGAGAAAAGACAGCCTGTTGTTTATGATTTCCTTCGGGAAATTGTTGCAACGAAGAATCGTTATAGAAGATAACGTTGATGGTTTGGTAGTGTAAGCTAGAAGCCTTCGGGCGACTAGTTAAGCTAGCCTTTTCCAATCGTTCAAAGCGTTTTCATGTTCATTTCTATACCGCGTAAAAACTATACACGACGAATTATTGTCCTTATTTTTTATATTCAATTAGATTCATTATCCCTTAATGGATATTGACGTCGTTTTTGCTGATTATTCGATTAATGATATTTCTAAATTATCTATCGCTGCTGAGGAAATTGGTTT
>JAKZTE010000011.1:0-66148 GCA_047517285.1 Nitrososphaerales archaeon
GCCTTTGGTTTAGCGGCAGCCTTTGGTTTAGCGGCAGCCTTTGGTTTAGCGGCAGCCTTTGGTTTAGCGGCAGCCTTTGGTTTAGCGGCAGCCTTTGGTTTAGCGGCAGCCTTTGGTTTAGAGTTTGCTTCAGGTTCTATATTTATATTATCATTATTGTCTTGACTCATTCTTTACCTCTTCCTTTTTCAAATAAATAGATACCATCTAGATATACACGTAAATCTTTATTTTTTATACGGGTAGATTGTTCAAGATTAGCTGCAGTTTGTGAAACATCTTCAATATTAACACCAGAAATAATTACTTCGTCGCCTTTAACCAATACATTAGATTCTCCAATAATTTTTGCAATGCGATTACCTCGTTCTCCATAAAAATTTTCAACAACAATTTTTCCAGGTTCGGCTTTTACAGCTAACGGGAAGTGGGCAAATGCAGTTTTAAGTTTATAAGTATATCCCTCAGTCACGCCAATAATTAAATTATGTACATGAGCGACAGTAGTACCAAATGTTGCACGTTGTTTCTTTCTAGATCCTAGAGATTCAACGGTAATTTTATTTGAATCAATGTTTAGTCTAGCACGAATTAATTTAAAATCTTTTGAGGTAGAACCTAATGGTCCAGTCATTGTAAGAAGGTCTTCTGTAAACTGAGCACTAACACCTTCAGGAAGAATAATTTCTCTAGTTAAAGAACTGCGATCAATAGACATATCCTAATAGTCTTCCTCCTTCATTTAATTGTTCAGCGTCAGTCTGAGTCATAACGCCTTTTGATGTAGATACAAGTAAGATTCCGATTCCTACAGCGGGTAGAAAACGTCTTTCCCATAATGAATAATCAGATTTAGCAACAGCGAAGCGTGGAGAAACAACACCACATTTATTGATTTTACCAAGAAGTTGTATTCTAATTTTACCACCCAATTTATCATCAATAAGTTCGTATTCACCAATATAATTATTTTTCTTCATAGTATTGAGAGTATCAATAATTAACTTGGAAGACGGAATAACCAAACATTCATGTTTGTTTCTTAATTCAGCATTTTGAAGGTTTGAAAAGAGATTAGCAAGAGTATTGAGTGCGGGCATCTATATCACCTAATCGTATTTACGGAATCCTATTTTAACAGCTTGTTCTCTAAAACATTGTCTACACAAATTAAGATCATATTTTTGAATTATGCCAGAATATCTTCCGCAACGAACACATGATCGTGCACCTTTACCGAATTTTCTGAATGAACCGTCGCTATGTCTCCAAGTTGGATGTCTTTGTTTAATTTTTATTACCATATTTATTCCTCCACAGTAACTCCGAGATTTTCTTTTGCAAAGGTAATTGCATCTTCTGGACTAACTTGTTGTCTTTTTCCAACAGTACCAGGTCGTATCTGTCTTCTTTTTAGACCATAACCAGTTTTTTCTAGAGATACTGCTACGTCCATTCCCCATATACCTAATTGAGGATCGTATTTTGTACCAGGAATTTCAATATGTTCTTTAACCCCAAATGAAAAATTGCCAGTTAAATCAAAAGAACGTTTGGAGACTTTATTACCACAGGCAGTAAGTAATTTCTTTAAGGTATCTTCTGCAATTTGTTTTCTTAAAGTAGTTTTTACACCAATAGGAGAATTCTTCTGAATACCAAGTTCACGATATGATTTCTTAGCATAAGTAGTAACAGAAGCTTGATCGCAAATTTCTGAGATAATTCGCTTGGCCTGCTCTATTGGTTCGCCAGATTTACCAACGCCAATATTAATAACAATTTTACAAAGTTTTACTTGATTAATTTGACTAGACATTTTATTCAGTTCCTTGTATATTTATTTCTGAAGTTTTTTCGCCAATCACCATAACAAGATCAGAATTAACTTCGATTGTTTTGTTATTGGCAGTAACGTCAAGCATCTCTGGACGAGAAAATGATGATTCATTAATTCCTTTAACGGTACCAATTAATCCTTTATTTTGCCCGCCAATAAGAACAATGAGGCTATCTGTTTTTAATTCAATGATTTTCTCGACTTTTTGTGATGGTAATTCTATTTTGAATGTTGAACCAACAGAAACATTAGTAGAAGAACTAGTTTTAATTGTTCGTCCATCATGAAACGAATACTGAAAAGTATCTTTATCTATGGATTTTTTATTGATTACTTTGCATAATTTAGTATTTCGTTCATTATCTGGAATAGAAATAGGAGTAAGAGTTTTTTTAGATGGAACAAGTCGATATAAAGAATCTATTTTTGTTATTTCAATGACGTCCATTAACCCAACAGGATAATTTGGGTCTTTTCTTACACGTCCGTCAATCTTTACTTGATCTGCTTCAATAATAATTTTAGTTTCAGAATATGTTTTAGTAAGTTTAAGAATATCACGAAGTAATACAGTAAGAGGAATACTCAACTTAGAAGGATGAGGGCCAGAACTAGGTTTTGTAACGAATCGTTTATTTTTTCTTTCAATTTGCCAGAAGGTTGGCGACATTGTACGTTTTAATATTTTAGAACCTGATTTTTTCCCCATATATTTCACCTTTCTAATTTTGTTTTACGTTTAGAATCTTTTAGATCCAATGAGGTAACCATAACGTTTGATGCATGAATTTTAACAGGAATTGTGCCACCGGCAAGTTTTTCTCTAGTAATTCCATCAACAGATATCGTTCCTGCGTCTAGATAAACATGAGTGATTTTTCCATCAAGATTTTTATATTCGCCGCTAAGGATTTTTACAACATCGTTCTTTCGTAGTCGAACCGTTTTTGTATTATATTGAGATTGTAAAGAATCAGATAAAGAAGCACTAATACGTTTAGAAACTACATGTTGAGGCGCATTATAATATTTTTTCATAATTTTAGATCTTTTTACCATAACATCACCTAAACAATTGTATTTGCAGCATTTGATACACGTGGCCATCTTTCAGCTGCTTCAGAAGCAACAGGGCCTTTGATATCAGTTCCTTTCATTTCGCCTTCAGGTGTGATAATTACTGCAGCATTATCTTCAAATGTAATTCTTGAACCATTTGGTCGACGAACTGCATATTTTTGACGTATAATTACAGCAGGAAATGTTTGTTTTTGTAATTCAGGAGGTCCTTTTTCCACTACAACAGTAACTTGGTCACCTACGGTTGCAGCTGGTAAACGACTTAAACGGCCTTTCCATCCTTGTACCATAACAATTTTGAGTGTTCTTGCTCCACTATTATCAGCACATGTAATAATTGCACCTACAGGTAATGCTCTAGTAATATATCGCCTAGAAGCGACTTGAATTTTTGCTTTAGTTGGCATTACTAACTAGTCCTCCCAAGAACTACAAAAGAAACATTTTTAGAAAGAGGTCTACACTCTCCAATAGTTACAAAATCATTATCGTTAACATCAAGACATGGAGAAATATGTGCAATGATGTTTCTTCTACGTTTTTCATAACGCATGTATTTTTTTACATAATGAAAGAATTCTATTCTTACAACAGCAGTGCGACGAGCTTTAGTTTTGATAAGTTTAGCTTGAATCAACTTACCTCGAATAGAGATTTGACCATGGAATGGACAGTGATGATCATCACAATCAGTAGTAGGTTGTTCAATATTTAATCCAACATTTTTCATAGTTTGCGCACCTTTGCTAAACGATTTTGTGGTTTTCCGATTAAAATTTTACCATTTATAGAATCAGGATTATTAGTAAAGTTAAATACGCAATGAGATTTTGGGATAACTTTTTTACGTTTATTATCAAGAATGTGAAAAGTATTTTTTGTTTCATTAATAACAAATCCGCTAGTGCCATTTAATGAAGAATCAGTGGAAGAAACAACAGTTAAAGTACGACCGATAAGCTCATTATATTTTAAATCATATGAAGTATTCAATTTTTATCATTCCTTAATTCATTTAATACAGTCAAAACACGAGCGACATCTTTTTTGACAGGTCGGACTTTACCTTGATTTTCTTTAATCAAACCTCGTTGAATATTAGATTTAATTTGAGAATGTTCAATTTTCAGAGATGTTAGTTTTTCAAGTAATTCATCTTTTGACATATTTCTATAACTTTGAATATTACTTTTAGTCATAATTTATTCATTCCTTAATATCAGACAGATTCTGAGAATCTTCTGCGGGTGCTTCGGCTGTTGCTTCGGCTGTTGCTTCGGCAGACTTGTGTGTAAGATGTTTAAATTCAGGACGGTATTTTTCAGGTAATGCAATAAATACTTTGATTCCCACTAATCCAACTTTTAGCAATGATTCGCAAGATGCAAAGTCAACAGATTGTGCTGCAGTAAATCCTGCTTTTGGAACTACACCTGCTTTAAATTTTTCAAAACTTGCACGATCGCTACGCATTTTTCCAGCGACTTGTATTTCTACACCACGAGCTCCATTATTCATAATCATTCGCATAGTCCAATTAGCCGCACGTCGCATTGGTTGACCACGTTGTACAGAAGATGCCAATCGATTAGCCATGATTTCTGCATCAAGTTCTGGAATTTTAACTTCAGTAACGGAAATTTGGGGATTAGTAATATTAAATTTTGTTTCAAGTGCTTCAGTAAGAGAACGTATACCCGAACCTCTTCGTCCAATTACAAGACCAGGTTTGTTTACAAATAAATTCAGAGTGGTTCCAACGGGTGTTTTTACAATATCTACAGAAGAAAAACCAGAATCCATTAATTGATCTTTTAGAAAATCAGTTAGTGCAGTGAGATCAGAGTTCTTTGCTAATACTTTTTTAATCATTGTAGTTTGAGATTTTTCCATCTATTAATCAACCTGCAATTATTTCTATATGAACCAATTCATGATTCATTGGTGTACTACGTCCCATTGCTCTAGGAATATAACCGGGAATAGTGCGTCCACGGTGTGCGGCAGCGTGTATGATACGAAGATTTGAGACATCCAGTCCTTTGAAATCGGCATTAGATTCAACTTCATTTAAAATTAGAGAAATATGTTTAGCTACCTTGACAGGATATCTACCTGCATGGAATTTATCAGTAGAGCGTCTATGAGCTACTTCTTTCTTATGTCTACGAAAAGGAATTGATTTATTGAGTAAAATGACATCGTCTAGTAAACTAATAGCGGAAGATAATTTTTTTCCTTTAATAGTATTACAAACTTCGCGAGCAGCCTTAGGGCTCATATTAATCTCTCTTCCAGAGGCACGCGCGTGAACAACTGGATCGTATTGCTCGAAACTGTATCCAAAATTGGGCATTTTACAACATTACACCTTAACTATAGAATTTACAAATCGGTTAATGAAGATATAAGTTTTTTTCAATTTCAAAAACCTATTTCAATGGAACGTAGAGACTTGATTTAGAAGCACCAATTCCAGGTGTTCCATGTTGTACTTTTTTATTAGTAATAGCATATTCGCCAAGATAATGACCAATCATAGTTGGTTTGACTTCAACAGGAACAAATTCTTTTCCTGTATATACATGAATTGTTAATCCTAGCATCTTTGGAAGAAGAATGAGATCACGAGAATGAGTACGTATACTCTTCTGGTCAGACGAGTCTTTATTTATATTATCAACTCGTTCCAAGATTTTCTTTTTATTTTCAGAGAGTCCACGAGTTAAGGAGCGCCTTTGACGAGATGGTACAAGTTTTAGAAATTCATCCAACGACATACTTTGTAATTCTTTCATTGAATTACCACGATACTTGAATTCTTTAGCCATAATCTATACCTCCGAAAGCCTTGATCTTCTTCTTGCTCTACCTGGGCCAGTTTTACTAGCGGCAATTGAACCAACTTTACGTCCTGGTGGTGCATTTCTAGAAGTAGATGTACTTTGGTGTGGACTTTGATGTCTACCTCCACCGAATGGGTGATAATGAGATCCCATCGCTACACCTCGAACTTTAGGATGTAGATGGCCATAAGCTTTAGCATAACGTGCTTTATTACCTGCTTTTAAGAATGGTTTCTCTTTAAATCCAGCAGCAGACATTGCACCAATAGTTGCACGACAGTTTGTGTGAACAACAATACTTTTTCCTGAACGCAATCTAAGGATAGAACCATCTGCAGTTTTACTATATAGTAATGCAGAAGTACCTGCACTTTTTGCAATTTTTCCACCGTCTCCAAATGTTCGTTCGATATTACAAATAGAAGTTCCTTCAGGTATATCACGTAATGGAAGAATATTACCGTCTTGGATTTCAGAACTAGAACCGATAGAGATTTCTTGGTTTACTCGAAGGCCATTAACAGCAGGAAGATAAGAGGTTTTATTATTAAATACAATTTTAGCAAGTGGGACTGATCTACCTCGTTCATGTAACAGGTCTTTTACTATACCAGTAACAGTATTATTAGAATCAAGAAATGGATAAGATGCAGGTGCAATTTTAGCTTTAGTATGACTTCTATATCGCATTCCTCCATCGCCACGACGTTGAACAAGGATTCTTTTACCCATTCTACATAACACCTAATTTTGTAGCAAGATCGAGCGCAGAATAATCATCGGCAAAAGTTACAAATGCTTTCTTACCTTGAATAGTCTGAGCAGTATTGATTGCTTTCACCTTAACCTCATATAAGATACTAAGTGCTTGTTTTATAGTGTTTTTGGTTGATTCATTACTAACAATAAAAACTAACTTATTTTCTTTTTCAATACGATCAAATGTATTTTCAGTTACATATGGTCGAACAATTATGGATGCAGCTTGATCAGGACGCATTAAGTTCCACCGATTTTAGAATATTGCTTGATAGATTAGAGAATGAACTTTTTGTCCAGATAACAAGTCGTCCAGCTTCAGTTCCAGGAGCTAAATCTAAGACATTAAGGTTTTTTGCTTCAACTAAATCAACGCCTAATAGATTTTCACATGCATTGCCTATTCCTGAGTCATTAGAACAGACAATTAAGGGTCCTTTCTTAATTTTTCTCGGACGTCCACGTAATCTTGACTTTCCTGAACGTAAACGTACATTAGATAATCTTTCAAGTTCATTAGAAAGACCAAAGTTAATCAGAGTAAGGCGAATATCTTTAGTTCGATTCATTGATTCAATATCATCAATTATAATCAAAGGAAGATTAAGTAGATTGTCAATTCTGTGACCACGATTAATGACAGATTCCCGATTCATAGAAGCAGAAATAGCAGACATAAGAGCAGACGTATTTTCTTTTTTATTTAATTTTTGATAGATATTTTTTTCACTACGTGGTGGATGTGGATTACGACCGCCTTTAACACCGGCAACTCCTGCAGCACTACCTCCTCTAGGTCCACTATGGGATTTAATACGACCAATTCTAGAGATGCCTTGACCGGTATTCCATGATTCGCTACTAGAGCGTTCTCCAGCAAGTGGATCAGTTCCTTTAGGAATTCTACTATGAGATTGAATTGCAAGAACTGCTCTTTTAATCAATCTAGGATTATACGGAGTTGTGAAAACTAATGGAACCTGAATTTTTTCCACTTCTTTCCCATCTAAATTATAAACAGGCAGCATCATTCTAATTCGCCTTTCTGTGTACTAAGTTTTAGAACTTTAGGAACGTCTAATTTTCGACCTTTTGATCTAATTGGATATCGAAGTATAACGGGTCGTTTGATAGGACCTGGTAATGAGCCTTTAATGATGACGTAGTCTTCAGGTACTAAACCGAAATGGGTGAAACCGCCATCAGGATTAACACTTTGTTCTTTTTCATTTGCAATAAAAAGAACTTTCTTATTAAATTCAGTTCGTTGATGAAAACCCATTTGTCCAGCACGAGGAACCGTATACATAATATTTGCGGGACTCCAGGCACCAACAGTACCAACTTCTCGAACAGTTTTTCGAGATTTATGTTGTTTCCTTTTTATACCGAATCGTTTTACAGGTCCTTGCCAGCCTTTGCCTTTTGTAACACCAAGTGCATCGACCAACATTCCAGGTTTTATAATATCAGAAACAGTAATTTTCTTTCCTAGATTGTTTTCAATATATTCAAATTGATTTTCTAACGTAATACCTCCAAGTCCAATTTCAAACAAATATGGTTTAATTTGAGATAGACCTGCTTGCTTAGGAGGTACAGAAACAATTGCGCAAAGTTTATTCAAAGATTCAAGATTATCTTTGATTTTACTAACTTTAGAATCATAATCAGAATTTAATTTTTGTTTTCTTGATATTTCTTTAGGAAGTTGTTTTGCATATACTTCACTAAAAACTAGAAGTCCATCAAGACTATTTTTGTATGCGCGTAAACCGACAATAGTCATTGGAGCACAAGACAAAACAGTAGCGTGGTTAAAGATAGGTTTTCCAAAGGTAGGAGATTTATCTACATTATCAACAGTCAGAACATTCATAGAACCAACCTTAAAACCCATAAAACCAAGCAAAGTAGGTTCTTCTGATTTAACATCAGGCCAATTTCGAATTCTTGCATTTAGAGTACCATGTCTACCTCTTGGCCTAAATGCCAAGGAACCACGTCTTGGAGCTGAATGTTTTCTACCCATAAAAAATCACATTGATTAAAGTAAAATAAACGTAAATTGATTTTTAAGCATTGTGATTTTAGATCCTATAATTTAGATTTATTCGATTAATTTCCATATATAATGACCCGAATAACCGCCAACTCGTGTGATACGGTTTTTTGATTCAAGATCGTGAAGGAATTTATTAGCAACTGACGCATTAACTTTCAATATTCTTGATGTTTCGTATAAAGTAATAGCTTTGGTACTGCCAAAGACTTCTTTGAGTTTATTATCGTCAACGTTAGGCACTGATAATCCATAACTGACATCTTCTATCGATTTCACCTTTGGTTTATTACTCGATTTAGTATCAGATTGCTCCTTTGGCTTGTTCCAGCTTTTCTTAGTATCTTTTTTTGTCTCTGACATATATACAATATATCTAAAAACATAGTAAGATAAACTTTACCACGATTAAAAAAGACTAGATTAATAATATTTGAGAGTTATTGAATATGTGTGGATTACAGCATAGTTGCACAAGCATATGAAGACATGGAAAAGACTAGGAAGAGATTAGAACTTTTAGAGATTTTATCAGGTCTTTTTAAAAATACATCGTCAAAAGTCATTGAGAGAGTAATATATCTAACACAAGGTAAAATAAAACCAGATTTTTATGGGATAGAATTAGGAATGTCAGATAAATTAGTAATAAAAGTATTAGAGAAATCTACGTCTATGTCCAAAGATAGTATACAAGAAGAGTATAAGAAAACTGGGGATTTAGGAGAAGTAACAAAGATTGCATTATCAAATAAAGTACAAACTACATTAGTAAAAGATAGATTAACAGTAGAAAGAGTTTATAGTACATTTGAAGATATTGCAGATACCACTGGACATGGATCGGTAGATATAAAAATTGCCCATTTATCAGGGCTATTATCTGATTGCACGCCACTTGAAGGAAAATACATTATAAGAACACTTACTGGAATACTAAGACTAGGAATAGCAGATTATACTGTTTTAGATGCATTAGCTGTTACATATACTGGCGATAAGAAAAACAGAAAATATTTAGAAAGAACGTATAACGTTTCAAGTGATCTTGGGAAAGTGGCAAGAATTGTTGTAGAAAAAGGCTTGAAAGGATTAGAAGAAATTAACATCGTAGTAGGAAATCCAATTAGACCAATGCTTGCAGAAAGATTGAGTTCATCGCAAGAAATCATTGATAAAGTAGGTGGAAAAATGAGTTTAGAATATAAGTTAGATGGTGAAAGATTACAGATTCATGTAAACAAGAAACAAGTGAGTATTTTTTCGAGAAAATTAGAGAATATAACAAATCATTATCCAGATGTTTCTTCAATAATGAGTGAAATCAACGTAGAGAATATGATAGTAGAAGCAGAGGCAGTAGCAATAAACAAAGAAAATGGTTCATATTTACCATTTCAGGAACTTATGCATAGAAGAAGAAAACATAAAATTAAAGAAGCAGTAGAAAACTATCCAATATCAATTAACTTATTTGATATAATATTTTTTGATAATGAAGATTTAACAAATTCTAGTTATGAGCGAAGAAGGGAAATTTTGAATATCATAGTAAAAAAGAATAAAAAATTAGATATTGTTAAAAATAAAATAATTCGAAGTGCTGAAGAAATCGATAATTTTCTAGAACAATCCATAGAAGAAGGTTGTGAAGGATTAGTAATCAAAGATCTGCAAGGAACATATAGAGCAGGGGCAAGAGAATACCTATGGATTAAATTAAAAAGAGAATATAAATCAGAAATGTCAGATACTTTAGATTTGGTAGTAATTGGAGCAATATATGGAAAAGGGAAAAGAGTAAACAGATATGGAGCGTTACTTTTAGCAGCTTATGACAAAGAAGAAGACGTGTTTAGAAGCTTTTGTAAAGTAGGAACTGGTTTTTCAGATGAGCAATTGAGGATAATTTACGAGAAACTACAAAAATGTATAATAAAAGATAAACATGTAATGGTGGATTCAAAAATGGAAGTAGATGTATGGTTCAAACCAAACATAGTATTAGAAATCACTGGATCTGAGATAACCATCAGTCCAATACATACAGCAAATATGAATGAAATTCGAAAAGATTTTGGTCTTGCGTTGCGGTTTCCAATATTTACCGGAAGAATCAGAGAAGATAAAATGGCTCAAGATATAACCACTACAATGGAAATAATGAATGAATATAAAAAACAGTTAAAAAAAGTAATAAATTAGAATAAAGTTAAGGTTTTTTAATTCGTATAACTTATAATTTGTATGTTTTCTGGGGGTTCTGAAGATAAAGCAAGAGGAAAGACACAAGCAGTATTACTTGATGAAACAAGAAAAGTACTGGATTCGTCAAGAGAGTTAGTAATTGTATTTAAAGCGGTTATTGAAAATGATGAGAAGAAAGTCAATGATTCAATTAAGAAAATAGGAGAAGCTGAAGATGAAATTGAGGGATATAGAAGAGCATTAACAAGAGAATTAGCAGAAGTAGGAAGTTTATTAATGAATAGAGAAGATTTGTTAAAAACAGCTTACGAAATAGAAGAAATAGCAGGCTATACTAGCGGTGTTGCATTTAGAATGTCAATTGTAGATAATAAATCATTAAAGAAGCCATCAATAAAAAAGGAATTTGAAGAATTATTAGATATGATTATTGAATTAGTTCATAAATTAAATGAAATGGTAAGATCTCTTGCAGTAAATCCAGATAATGTAATTCAAATTGCATATGAATTGCAGAGAATTGAAAGAGAAACTGATTTGAAATATAGAAATCTTGTTAAGATTATAATGAAAGAAGTTGCTGGTGCAAAAGATGCAATGTTACTAAAAGATGCTGCAGAACATATAGAAGAGATGGCAGACAGATGTTTATCGGCAGCAGATTCAATAACAATTATTGCAATTGGATTATAGTATGCCGAATAAGTTGTTTAAAGGGGAATTAGTAGAAAATAGAATAGTAATTTGGGACATCGAAGAATCAAAGAAAATATTCGGAGATGGTTATTTTGGTAAACCACTAGGAGTCCAAAAACCCAAAGGAACTGATTTTGATGCACCATTAATCCTTGATTTAATTGAGGGTTATTATCTGGTCTCAGAAAAAAAGATAGCAATTCGTGATTTGATTTCAGGAAAAGTCATTTCAAAAAAGAGATTAGTAGAAAAATGCGAGAGCGAATACGTGTTATTCAAAGAGAAATTTCTTGTTTACAAGGAGTTAAGATCTCGAGGGTATGTTGTCACTCCCGGAATAAAATTTGGAAGTGATTTCGCAGTTTATGAACATGGACCAGGAATTGATCATGCGCCATACATTATTCAAGTTATGTTACCTCAGGCCAATCTTACAGCGACAAGTATTGTATTAGCAGGACGTTTGGCAACAACTGTGAAAAAGAAGTTCCTGATTGCTGTTGTTAATTACAGTCAAGAGGATATAGAATTCTTGTCGTTTGAATGGTGGAGAGCTTAGTCTCATTTTTATATTATAAGAAATATCGCAAAATACATGAAAGATAATAAGGTTGAGGAGAATGATTTCGTATTATTCTATTTGTCTCCAAGAAAGAAATGGCTAATTCAAGTTACTAATGAAAAACAAATACATACACATGCTGGATTTATAGAAGGCAAAGACGTAATAGGAAAAGAGTATGGCCAATGTGTAATAACTAATACAAATAATGAGATATACTTATTGTATCCTAAACTTAATGATTATATTTTCAAGTCAAAACGTGCGACGCAGATACTTTATCCAAAAGATATGGCAATAATCGCGAGTTGGACGGACTTGAGTAATGGAATGAATGTAATAGAAGCAGGAACTGGAAGTGGATCTTTAAGTTGTGTAATAGCAAATTTGATTCGACCAGATGGACATCTATATAGTTATGATATAAGAGAAGAATCGCATGAAATTGCAAAAAAGAATATTGAAAAAGCAGGATTGTCAGAATATGTTACATTAAGCCTCAAAGATGCAAAGTTAGGTTTAGAAGAAAGAAACATGGATGTGGCAATATTAGATTTGGGGGATCCATGGACTTTGATCAAAACAATGAAAGATTGTCTTAGACCAGGAGGTTCATTGGCTTCAGTATCACCAACAATCAACCAAGTTGAGAAAGTGGTAATTGAATTACAGAATGAAGGGTTTCTAGAGGTAGAGACGTTAGAGATTTTGATGAGAGAGATGGAAGTAAGAGAAGGGAAAACGAGGCCCGCTATGAGAATGATTGGTCATACAACATATCTAACGTTTGCAAGGAAAAGTTTAGATACAGTTACAGTTTGAATTGTAAGGAGAGAAGAATATGAAAACCGATACAGTAGAAGATATTTCGTTTTTACTTTATTTCATGCCCGTGGTAATGTATATCATTAGTACTATATTGCATGTGACTGTTTCGGGGTTAACTTTTCAAGAGAGTTTTTTATCAGTAACAAGAAATCCGTTTTGGTTAGTCTTATCACTATTAGCAGTTAGTGCATCTTTAATTTTTCATATTAGATCAAGTAATGAAGATGAAAGAACTGGACTAATATCCATTCATGCAAAACGAATGAGAATAATTGGTACAATAATTATATTATTATCTTTAGGAGAAGCAATAGCTGTATCTGACGCTCAGACCAATATGATAGAATTATTCATAACAGGCAGATTACCTATTTTATTTACTGCAATAATGTTTTTACAATCAGCATTTATACAGATTCCTTTTGCAGTTAAAACAGAGAATAATAAGTTTATAATTAGTATATTTTCATCTGTATTGATTTTAGCAAGTCCAGTTTTATATTATTTAACCGATATGATAGGATTACCGTTCATTGTAAATCTAAGTGTTTCATTAGTACTGGTAATATTTGGCGCATTATTATTTACTAGAAACTAAAATAATTCATGATAAAGTTCGTCTATGTTTTGTATAGAATAACTAGGTTTATCAGAATCTGGAATAGAATTAATGTCAATATTAAGATCATTAGTGGTTAAGATACTAGTAATACCCAATGAATTAGCGCCTCGTATATCAGATGTAATATTATCACCAATCATAACTGCTTGATCAGGAGTTATATTGAAATCAGATAATACTTGATTAAAAATTTCAGGATATGGTTTTCCAATATAACGAATCGACTTACCAGTAGCATGACTAATTGCTTGGGCGATTGCAGATTCTCCAAGGAAGTAACCAGTATCAGAATGATGCGTTCCTTTAAAGAATTTAGTGGTGCCAGAACAAATTAATTCAGCTCCGTTAAGAACAAGGCGCATTGCATGATTTAATTCTCTATAAGTCAAATTACGATTCGCGCCAACTACAACAATATCTGCATCGTCGTTAGAGACATAGATTCCTGCGTCTTCGAGATCTTTTTTCAGACCCCATTCACTAATAACAAAGCATTTAGGATTCTTGTATGTTTCTTTTATAATTTGTGTAGTAGTAGAACCAGAGGTATACAATTCATTAGATTTGATTAAGAGGTCCATAGATCTGAGTTTCTCAAAAACTATTGCTTTTGGATTTCTTGAGATATTTGTAACTATTGCAATACGGATATTATTGGATTTAAGAGCAGAAATAAATTTTTGTACAAAAGGAAGGGAAATTTCTTTATCAATACTTTCACAGATAACTCCTTCGATATCAAGAAGAAATACCTGTTTATTTAACAAATCTTTCATAATATATCATAAACAAGCGTACAATTATCTTTTATTCGAGTTAAGATAATTGAATAAATAAACATGAGTTACAAATCACTAGAAAAGTTGTCAGAAGATGTCATAAAATGTAAGAAATGTGAATTATATAAGTCAAGAAATAAATCAGTGCCAGGAAGAGGAGAGAAAAGTAATAAGATTATTTTTGTTGGAGAAGCTCCAGGAGCAGAAGAAGATGAAAAAGGAATTCCATTCTGCGGTAGAGGAGGGGAATTATTAAGAAAGAGTATAAGAGAAGTTGGAATAGAAGATACAGAAGTATATATAACAAATTTAGTTAAATGTAGACCGCCAAAAAACCGTCGTCCAACGGAAGAAGAGATAGAATCATGCAACAAATATTTACAAGAAGAAATTAGATTAATCAAACCTGAAATTACAATATTACTTGGCAAGACCGCAATAAAGAAACAACACGAAGATGTATTATTAAAAGAACAACATGGTAAGATTATAAATAAGAAAGAAAGCAGATATCTTCTAACCTATCATCCAGCAGCAATATTAAGAAATCAAACAAAAATCAGTACTTGGATTGATGATTTAAAATTAATAAAGAAATATTATAAAAAAAAAGTGAGAAATTAGTTATGAAAACAGTTCTTCAAGAAATGAAAAAAATGATAGAGATGAAACAAACGAATAAGTTAACCATGCTTGGAGAAGTTAAAAAAGAAGGGAATGCGTTCAAGGTATTAATCTCAACTATATTATCATCTAGGACAAAAGATGATACGGCGTTAGGTGCATCTAATCGTCTATTTAAGAAATATAAAAATCCAAAAGAACTTTCGAAGGCAAAAACATTAGATATTAAGAAATTGATTAAGCCCGTAGCGTTCTATAAGACTAAATCAAAGAAGATAAAACAAGTAGCAGAGATTATTCACAAAGACTACAATAATCAAGTACCGATTGAGATGGATGAATTATTGGACCTGCCATTGGTAGGTAGAAAAACAGCAAATTGTGTCTTAGTTTATGGATTTAGAAAACCTGCAATACCGGTAGATGTACATGTTCATAGAATTTCAAACAGGTTAGGGTTAGTAGAAACAAAAATTCCTGAAGAAACAGAAATTAAATTATCTAAGATAGTAAATAAGAAACATTGGCTGCAGATTAATGAATATTTTGTGCGATTTGGGCAATTAATCTGTAAACCAATTAATCCAAAATGTGAAGAATGTGTATTTCAGAAAACCTGTAGATATTCACAAAATAGAAATAAGAACAATTAATCTCTCATTCCCAGTCATGTGCTTTAAACCAAATATCAGTAGTTTCTGGATAAATTTCGGATACTAGTTTTTTAATAGCTATAGCGTATTGACGGATCTCCCATTGCGCGGTTTTTTCAGTACGTAATTCAAGAAAATTCATGATTGCTTGAAATGAAGCAGTCCAATATATTTCAGTATATTGATTAAGAGGAAGAATAGTACGTGCTTGTTCTTTTGCGACACCGATTTTTAATAGATTCTCATATGATTCTTCAACGTTTTTCATGAAATTATCGAATATTTTTTGACATTCAATATTAAGATCGTCAGACATGTTATCTCCAGAACCTTGTTTATTATCAGTAGATTGTTGTCGCCAGACCAAGGGTTTGTAAAAATCTTTAACAGGAACATAACGACCACTAATTTCATTCCAAGCATGATCCTTAGTGGTAGAAGAACTAGTAGTTTCAATACCAACTACATGCTTGTACCATTGTCTCATAACAAATTCAGGAGCCTTGATATGAAATTGAATTATCATATGCCTAAATGGAGAGTAGTGTTTATTTTTAGCAAGAAATCGGACAAGTTTTCTATCTCCTTCTTCATATACGGTTTGACGTTTACCAAATGATACACGTGCAGAATTTACAACAGTCAAATCAGTACCTAGATGGTCTATAACCTCAATAAACCCAGAATCTAAGACTTCAATCTTCACAGTATTAATTATAAGAGTAAGTAATATAAAAAAGACAGATTAAACAATCTTGATAGAGAGTCTATTAGAGATGTGCTTCGGTAGCTCAGACTGGTCAGAGCGCTTGCCTTGTAAGCAAGATGTCGAGGGTTCGAATCCCTCTCGAAGCTTTCATAAAATTTGGTGAAAATAGAGAAAAATTATACTTTATTATGATAATTATATTAATAATCAAATTATCAATATTATCAAGTGATTAAATGAAGAGTGCGGATATTTCGATTATTGGTCCAGATAGTAAAGGGATTGTAGCAACAATAACAAATTTCATTTTCGAGAATCGGTGTAATATAGAAGAAGTTAGTCAAAATGTAGTCAATGGTACATTTTTTATGAACGTGAAGATATCAATTAACAAGAAAAAGTTTGATAAAGAAATATTCAACAAAGGATTGGCAAGAGAAGCAAAACAATTAGGTATGAAGTCTAGAGTATTTTATGACGAACAAAAACAGAAAAAGAATATGGCAATTTTAGTAACGAAAGAAGATCATGTATTATCTGAATTATTAATGGCAAATAAAGATGGAAAATTAGATGTAAATATTCCCATAATCATAGGAACTATGGAAATATTAGAAGATATATGTAAAAAATACAAAATTAGATTTATTTGTATAAAGGATAGACAACAGTCATCAAGAGAAGATAAGATTCTGAAGATATTAGATGAGAACAATGTAGATTTTGTCGTATTAGCAAGATATATGAAAATACTATCTCCGAGATTCGTATGGAACTATCCAAATAGAATAATCAACATACATCCATCATTGTTACCTGCTTTTCCTGGAGCAATGGCATACATGCAAGCATTTGAGAAAGGAGTTAAAATTTCAGGTGCAACATCACATTTCGTAACAGTTGATCTAGACCAGGGTCCAATTATTACACAAGAAGCTTTTACATTAGATACAACAAAATCATTAGAAGAAATTAAGAAATCAGGAAAAGATTGTGAAAACAAAGCACTAATCAGAGCAGTTACACTTTTTGCAAACAATAGATTAGAATGCAGATGGGGCAAAGTTATTATCAATAAAAAGAATTAATCTAATTCAATTTGTTTTTTTATACTTTTAGTGAGTAATTTGAAGAAGGTTTCATAATCGTAATCAGAGATTTCTATAGAAGAATATTTTTTACTTTGTTTAGCAATTTTATAGGCTTTAAGGTGATAACAAGAAGATGATTTTTGCCTCATCAAAGAGAAATAAAATCCTCTGCAACTGCAATAATCACCATCAATGAAAATCAGATGGTCGCCATAATTTCCTATAACAGTCCATAATTCTCTTCCGCTAGGTTGGAATTTATGGAGTTTTACACGACCTTCGTCTATTAAATCATTAATAAGGTCGTTAGAAGACCTTTTCTTCATGAATAATTTAATACAATTACCAATATATCAAGATTGAATTGATAAGAATTCTATATCCAGAACCGGCACTAATTCTGAGTAATGAAAACGAGAAACACGTAGTAATTAGTGATTTACATATTGGATTCGAAGAGAGGTTTAACAAACAAGGTATATCAATTCAGAGTTCTACAGAAAAGATGCAGAAGGTTTTATCAGAATTAATAAAGAAAGAAAAACCAGATAATGTGATTATTTTAGGTGATGTAAAGGACAGTATTGCGTCAGTAACAAAATCAGAACGTATTGAGGTTCCAAGGTTCTTTAGAGCGATTTCAAAATTAGTAGATATTGTGGTAATACCAGGAAATCATGACGGAAACATTAGCTATTTACTTCCAGATAACATAGAGATAGGAGATAGTAGAGGGATAAAAATTGATTCAACGGTTTTATTACATGGTCATACAAACATAAACGAGACATTTAATGATGTGAAGAAGATAATCATTGGGCATTTACATCCAATATATAATCAACAAAATAGTCCATTATCAGGTTATCAGATATGGTCAATATTAAAAACAAAAACAAATGACCTATTTGAAAAAAATAATGAAGATATAGAAATCATAACTGTACCTTCGTTTAATAAAGAACTAACAGCTAGTGGTTTTTCTATTCACCGAAAGAAGAATATTTGCCCAATAATAAGAAAAACAAGGCCGTATATTAATGAAGCAGTATTTTTAACGTTAGAAGGAGACATAATAGGTGATATAAATTCTTTATCTGAAATAATCTAGAGTATAAGATAAGAATTATTAGGAGGTTTTGTACGACTTAGCTAGATAGCACATGGATGATTTAATGAAACCGTTTATCAAAGATGGAAAGAGCGCCCTTTTAGCATACGACCAAGGTTTAGAACATGGTCCTAGTGCGGATTTTGATGATAGAAATGTAGATCCGCAATTTATTATGGATACTGCTGTAGCTGGAGGGTTTTCAGGCATAGTATTTGGAAAAGGCTGTGCCGAGAAATATTATAATGGAAAAGTTCCACTAATTGTCAAAGTTAATGGAAAAGATAACCTTACTGCAGGAGATCCATTATCAAGACAAGTATGTTCAGTGGAAGAAGCAATAAGTCTTGGAGCAAAAGGTATAGGATATACAATATATGCAGGAAGTGAACACGAACCACATATGTTCCAAGAATTTGGAAGAGTTCAAGAAGAAGCACACAAAAATGATTTACCAGCAATAGCATGGGTGTATCCACGAGGTGGAAGAGTTAAAGAACTTGGTGGAGATATGGATCCAGCAATTGTTGCATATGCGGCAAGAATTGGAATGGAACTAGGTGCAGATGCAGTCAAGATAAAATATAGTGGAGATCCAAAAACATTCAATTGGGCGGTTAGATCTGCAGGAAAAGCACATGTATTCATGTCTGGTGGAGCAAAGACAAAAACCGATGATGAGTTCTTAAAACAACTTTCAGGAGTAATGGAAGCAGGAGCTACAGGTTTAGCAGTAGGAAGAAATGTATGGCAACATCCAGAACCTCTAGAAATGTCTAAGAAGATTAAAGAAGTAATTTTCGAAGGAAAGAGAATATAATATAGTATAATCTAGTTAGATGATTTAATGAAAATAGCTATATTGACCGGAGGAGGAGATGCACCAGGATTAAATCCAGTAATTCGTGCAGTTGCTAAAGTAGCTAAAGAGAATCAAGTAGAAATGATTGGAATAAAAAGAGGATGGGCAGGTTTAGTAGAGTTAGATCATTTCCCTCTTAAATGGGAAGATGTGAAGGATCTTCATTCAGAAGGAGGCACTTTTTTACTTTCGAGTAGAACAAACCCAATTAAAATGGAGAATGGAATAAAATTAGTTTCAGAGAATTTAAAACAAGTTGCAGGTGGCCTAATTGCAATGGGTGGAGAAGATACACTAGGTGTTGCAAATGAATTATATAAAAATGGGGTAAATGTTGTCGGAGTACCAAAAACGATTGATAATGATTTATTTTCTACAGATTATACAATAGGGTTCGATACCGCAATAAATATCACGGTAGAAGCAATAGATCGAATAAGAAGTACAGGAAAATCTCATGAAAGATTCATGGTAGTTGAAGTAATGGGAAGACATGCAGGATGGTTAGCAGTACATTCAGGACTAGCCTCAGGAGCAGACGTGATATTATACCCAGAAGAGAAGTATGACGGTCAAAAAGTATGTAATAAGATTAAAGAATTAAAAAAACAAGGACAAAATGCAGGAATTATAGTTATTTCGGAAGGAGCAGAGGAAAAAGAAGGAAGTTACACTACTCAAAATCAAGAATTAGATGCTTTCGGGCATGTTAAATTAGGAGGAGCAGGAGAAAAACTGGCAAAATTAATAGAAGATAAAACAGGAATAGAGACAAGGCATATTGTGCTTGGGCATTTAGCAAGAGGAGGAACACCATCTGCATTTGATAGAGTTTATGGAGCTAGATTAGGTTATGCAGCTATAAAACTAGTTTTAGAGAAAAAATGGGGGCAAATGCTTACTTTGAGAGGAACTGAGATTAAATCAATGCCTTTAGAAGATGGTGTAAAACAATTAAAAACTGTAACAAGTGATTATAAGGACTTGATTAAACAACTAACATAGTAAACTTATAATAAGAAATTAAACGGTACAAAATATATGAAAAATTTTTATCCGAAATCAACGGATAAGGTAAGTTGATAATAAAATGAAATGGAAAACATTGGAACATAACGGGATATTATTTCCGCCAGAATACAACTACAAGAAGATATCAGTTAAAGTTAAAGGAAAAAATATATCGCTAAATAAAAAACAAGAAGAAATGGCATGGGCATGGACAAAAAAGAAAGGCACGCCATATGTACAAGATAAAGTTTTTATTAAAAATTTTACAAATGACTTTCTTGAGCAATTTGAAGAGAAATATAATAATTTATCAATTAATGATTTTGATTTCACAGAAATGATAAAGATGCAAGAAAGAGAAAAAGAACATAATTCAAAACCGGAAATTAGAAAGAAATTAGCGATAGAACGTAAAGAAAAAAGAGAAGTTCTAAAAGAGAGATATGGTTACGCGATAGTAAATGGTTCAAAAACCGAGGTAGGAAATTACATGGTAGAACCAGCTTCAATTTTCATGGGAAGAGGAGAACATCCATTTAGAGGTAAATGGAAGAGCATGGCTGAACCAGAAGACATTGTATTAAATTTAGGAAAGAAATCTAAGGTTCCAACCTGTCCAATAAAAAATAAAACGTGGGGAAAAATTATACATAATAATGAATTTACATGGTTAGCGAAATGGCACGATCGATTAACAAATAAAGACAAGTATGTTTGGTTGTCAGATACATCAACAATACGACAAGAACAAGATAGAGCAAAATATGAAAAAGCCATAAACTTACAAAAATCGATTTTAAAGATTAGAAAACATATTAAGAATAATCTAGCGTCGACAGATGAAAAGATACAGAAAATTGCCACTGTGACTTACCTGATTGATAATTTAGCAATGAGAGTAGGAGATGAGAAGGATGAAGATGAAGCAGATACTGTAGGAGCAACGACGTTAAGAGTAGAGCATATAATCATTAATGGAAATAAGATAGAATTTGATTTCTTAGGAAAAGACAGTGTAAGATGGAAAAAGACTTTAGAAATAAATGGAGATATGCAATTCATTAGAAATATTCAGAAATTTATCAAAGGAAAGAAACCGAATGATGCGATTTTTGACAAAATATCTTCTACAGATGTAAATAAATTTCTGTCAAACAATAAAAAAGGAATTACTGCAAAAGTATTCAGAACTTATCATGCATCAAATCAAGTAAATGATTATTTAGACAAATGTGGATTAGAATCAAAAGATGATGATTATTTGAAAATTTATCATGCAAAGATGGCTAATTTAGAAGCAGCAGTACAATGTAATCACAAAAAGACACCGACAAAAAACTGGGAAGAAAGTATGAAAAAGAAAGAAAGTAAAATCAAAGATGTGAACAAAGAATTAAAAAATATTAAGTCATTAATAAAAGATCAAGAACATAAATGTGTAGTTTGTAACAACGAGTTAAGCATTAATGGAGATAGAATAAAGTGTGAAGATGAGAAATTACACAAAGAGGATAATAAATTACTGAAAAAAGTGGAGAGGCAAAAAGTACTTATTATAAAAGAGAAAGAACGTATCGATAATAAACAAAATAGAGTTGAAGAGAGATTGAATAAGATGAAATTGAAAGTTGAAGTAGATAAGAAGACTAAAGAATACAATCTTAATACGTCGTTAAGAAATTATATAGATCCTCGAATATACAAGAATTGGTCAGAAAAAGTTGAACTAGATTGGAATAAACTATACCCAAAAACACTACAAAGAAAATTCCAATGGGTAGATCAAACGGAAAAATAATAAGAGAACTATTTAGCCCATTTAATAGAACAACCTATGCCATGAGTTTCAGAACGGGTAACATCATGTTCGGATAATAGTTCGTCTAAAGCATTTCTTAGATCAGAAGAAGTAACATTATCAGGATCTTTATTGTCGTCAATACGACCATGATATCTTAATTTCCTATCAATGTCGAATACAAATATTTCAGGAGTGAATGAAGCACCATATGATGATGCAACGCTCTGGTCTTCGTCTCTTAGATAAGGAAAATTATAAGATTTTTCAGTAACGCGGATTTGCATCTTTTCGAAAGTATCTTCTGGATAGTTAATAGTTTCATTGGAGTTAATGGCAACAAGAGAAACAGATTTATCAGAATAATCTTTTTGGATTTGGATTAATCTATCTTCATATGCTTTTACAAATGGGCAATGATTGCAAGTGAACGTAATTACAAGAAGTTTTTTGTCTGAAAAAGAAGATAATCTATAGGAATTATTATCAGTAGCCTTTAAATTAAAATCAGGCGATATTGTACCAATAGAGATATGAGGCATAAAAAATATTAACAATTAGTAAGTTTTAATGTTTTGCAAAGATTTAAAATTAAACATAGTGAGAATATAACTAACAGATTATTTTGATTATTCCTGGCGCACGAAAATTAATTAATAGACTAATTCCTGAAGTATCAGACAGGGAAATTGGGGATCCTCACATACAAGGTGAAGATATAGAAGTCTTTCCTTCAAAGAAAGAGAATTTTAGACTAATAAACAAGATAGAATCACCCAGAGATATTGCATTCGTAGATGGGGGAAATCTTGAACTAATAGGAGCGCCTAATTTTTCTATTCAATTAAACAGAGTATATGGAGCAAAATGGCACAATGATAGGAGGATAACAAATAAGAGATTGGAGTTTTTTTCCGCAACATATTCAACATCTTTGGTAGACAATCAGATTCAATATAAGACAATTTTTGAATTAGACTCGAATGAAATAAAATTGAGAGAACTATTACCAAAAGAGGAAGATTTGTCTTTTGCCGCAAATGATCGAAGTATAATGAGTGGAAATCAAGTAGCAGATATATCAAGAGTATCATCAATAGGAAGGAGATTTGCAGAATGGACTAATGCAACTGACTTAATTGATGAATTAAACGAGAATGATATTTTAATGATCGATGGGACTTTACAGACGAATTTCACGAATGAATCGACGTATCTTACGAATTTAAGGAGGAAAGCGCGTGAAAAACGAGTAATTCTGTGTGGGCTTTCAAAGACAAGTTCACTACAGACTACGACAGGGTTGTCGCTATTAGGGAGTATAAGCAGATTAGCGGAGGAGAATAGTATAGAAAGAGAATGGTATTATCCATTTGCAATATCCAGATCTACGGACCATGATGTAATGATATTTATTATAAAACTATCAAGGAATTCCAATAGAATATTTCGTTTTGAAGTAGATAGAAAGACATTTGAAGAATTGAATGATTTACAGATTAATGAGATTTTTTCTACCATAATGAGGAATTCTAATGATTTATCATTCATAGGATATCCATATGGGTTAATTGATGCAGACAACATGGCAAGAGTGTCGTATGATGAGAGTGACGAGTATAGAGGAATAATTACCGCAGTATTAGCTAAGTCAGGAGCGTCAAAAGAATTCTTGAGACATATTCAAGCAAAAGACGCTCATGATATATTGAACATGATACTAAAATAGAACCGGTTTGACCATGTGTAAAGAGTTATTGCTAAGAATGGATTTATTGGAATGAAATAATAAGGGGTTAAGGTTTTGAATAACAAGGAGATAGATTTTATCGGGCAAGTAGTTTCGGGAGACGTTGCTGGAATATTAATCCGAGAGAAAAATGTGGGAAATAATATAGAATTAGGAGACTTATTGATTATTGATGAGGACGATAACAACTCAGTAATATTGAAGGTATTTGATCTGAGTTTTGGTAGTCAGATATCACCATCAAACATGGAACTAGCTGCAGGACTTAGTCTAGAAGGTATGGGAGATGAAATCGATTTCTATGAATCTAATTTAAGAAACTATACGTTAGCAAATGCGAAAGCAATAATTAAGATAACAAAAGAAGGGGTAAAAATTCCAAAGGTTCTTCCGAAGTTTTTTTCAAAGATACGATATGCCACAAAAGAGGATTTACAATTTATCTCTGAACCACCTGAAGATCCAGTTTATCTGGGAAATATAAGAAGTGGTTCAAAAGTACTAGATGATGTACCAGTATATCTAAATGGAACCGATTTCTTCACTCATCATGTCTTAATACCGGCCACCACTGGAAGAGGAAAGAGCAATTTGGTCAAAACAATGCTATGGAGTGTTCTGAAACTAGGAAAATTCGGAGTATTGGTATTAGATGCTCACGATGAATACTACGGAAGACATGAATTAGGACTAAAAGATCACCAGAATGCAAAAGAGAAATTACGATATTATTCATCAGATGCCCCAGTAGGCAGTAATACACTTTTAATCAACATAAGGACAATTGCTCCAGAACACTTTGAGGGAATAGTTAATTTTACTGAAGCTCAAAAACAAGCGATTTGGTTATTCTCAAATACATTTAGAGAGACCTGGATTGAGAGAATTGTTCTCAGCGATGTCGGAGAATTCGAGGGATTAGTACACGACACTACACTAGCAGTTTTGCAAAGAAAATTAAGGACTTCTTTGGGGATATATCAGAAAGACGGTGAAATAATTTGTGATAACCCTGTATTTTCTCTTCAAGGTGGAGAATCTACATTGAATGGAATAACTGGTCATTTACAAGATGGAAGGATCGTGATAATTGATACGTCGAAATTAGCAGACCAAACAGAATTATTGATAGGAAGTATGATTGCGAGCAAAGTATTTTACAGGTATAGGGCTTCAAAAGGAAAAGGTCAGTTAATAGATAATTGTCCAATAAGTATAATCATAGAAGAAGCGCCCAGAGTATTATCAAATGATCAATTACAAGAAGCTGGGGAAAATATCTACAGTACAATAGCCAGAGAAGGTAGAAAGTTCAAAGTAGGATTAATCGCAATAACACAGCTTACCAGTTTAATTCCAAAGATAATTCTAAGTAATCTTAATACAAAAATAATCTTAGGAAATGAGATGGCTGCTGAGAGAAGATCAATAATCGATTGTGCAGCACAAGACTTGTCAGAAGAAGATAGGACTATTGGGAGCTTGGACAAGGGAGAAGCAATTGTAAGTAGTGTATTTACAAAATTTGCAATACCGATATACACACCACTTTTTGAAGATATTGCACGTCGTGAATCAAAGAAAGATAATAAAGACGACTATGAATTAAAATTAGATTGAGGAAGGATACAATGTTCAAATTTGCACACATGGCAGATATACACATCGGAGCGCATAAAGACAAAAGATTGATTGATTTAGAGATCGAGGCGTTCAATGAATCAATAGATATTTGCATAAAAGAAGGAGTAAAATTCATCATTATTGCAGGAGATTTCTTCCATGAACCAGTTCCTGAACTTGAGCAAGTAAAAAAAATAATAAAAAAATTGATTGAATTATCGGAATTGAACATTCCAGTATATGTTGTCTATGGAAGTCATGATAAATGGGGAAGTCAAGATTCAATAATAGAATTGTTGGAAGCAGCTAAACTAATCATTAAAATTTATAATCCGAAAACAGTAGATGGTAAAATAAGATTAGAAATGCATCAAGATAAAGAAACAGGTGTGAAATTAGCTGGAATACCTGGAAAAAGAGGAGGAAATGAGATTCATATTTTCGAGAGATTAGATAGAGAACATCTTGAAAATCAAGATGGGTTAAAAATTTTTGTGTTTCATAGTGGAATTGAAGAATTCAAACCAGATTTTTTGAAAAACGCGATGGACATGCAATGTATTCCAATAAATTTGTTCCCAAAAGGTTTCGACTATTATGCAGGAGGTCATATTCATAAAAGAGATGAATTTAATATTCAAAATTATCAGAACATAATATTTCCAGGGCCATCATTCATAGGTTGGGGATGGAAAGATTACGCAGATGTATCGAAGGGAGAGAAGAGAGGATTCTACATCGTATCATGTGAGAACAACAAGATAATTGAGAATGGAATAAAGTTTATCGAGATGAATAAGATAGAAGGTAAATTTATTGAGTTTGATGTTACTGGAAATAGAGCAAAACAAGTTAATGAAGAGATAAATAAGAAATTAGAAGAGGAAGATGTAGATAACAAGCTAGTAACAATAAGAATTTTTGGAGAATTACTTTCTGGAAATAAAGCAGACATAGGCACTATTGCAATAAGAAAATTATTAACCAATAAAAATGCCATAGCGCCACAAATTAATGATCGTAAAGTAACGACAAAAGAATTAAGGAAGATAAGAATGTCGAGTGAAGATAAATTAGAAATAGAAGAAGAATTATTCAAAGAAAGTATCATCAACATAAAGCCTGAAAGTCATTCATTACAAAATGAAAAAGGAATAATCATGGCAAAAGAACTACTAAAAATACTAAAAAAGTCACCCAAAGATTCAAGTGGAAAGAATTCTACAGCCTTACAAAACAAGATAACAAGATTAAGTATAGAAATACTTGGAATATCGGATATAATGGAGGAATAGCCATGATCATCAAACAGATGACACTAGAAAACATTAGAAGTCATAAATCAACAAAAATAGAATTTGCGGAAGGAAAGACACTCATACGGGGAGATATAGGATCTGGAAAATCAAGCATCATGATGTCGATAGAAGCTGCATTATTTGGAAAGAAATTAAAACAGTTAATTAGATTTGGTGAAGAAAATGGGAGAATTGAATTAACATTCGAGATTCAAGACGAAAATAGAAATATAAAAAAATATTCAGTAATTCGGGAACTATCGATAAATACTCAGAAAGGAGGAGAAATAATTTATCATAATGAAGGGAATAAAAAAGGAATCTATTCAGCGGATGAATTATCAATAGAAATTACAAAAATACTTGGAATAAATGAAACCGCTAAAGCGCAAGAGATATTTCATGCATTTGTTCTTGCAAGACAGGATGAATTAAAGGAGTTAGTAAAAGGAAGTGGAAAAAAAGACGAGGATGCAAGAACAACAATTCTAATGAAAGCATTCGAAATGGAAGCGTATAAATTTGCAATAGACAATGCAGAAAAACTAATTAGAAGAATCAATGATGTAAGGATTAGAAAAGGTGGGGAAATAACAGGTCTACCAGAAATAGAGAAAAGTATACTAGAAATATCAGAAGTAATCAAGAAGAAGAAGAATGATTTAGAGAAGACAACTGAGTCAGTAAAAATCAAGAAAGAGAATTATAATCTGAAGAAAATTGAATACGACAAAGTTAAAGAAGAAAGAACAAAGATTACCACAATAAATACAATAATCACAAGTAAAGAGAGAGAATTAACAGAAAAGAAGAAAGAGATATCAAGTAATGAGAATAAGAAAAATATCAATAAAACAAAGATAGAAAAAACAGGAAAGACAATTGAGCAGATTACGAAAGACATAGAAAATTTATTGGCATTAGAAGAACTTAGAGATAAAGAGAACAAGATAACAGATGAGATCACGCATTTAAAAATGGACGTGTCTAGAAAGGGAGATGAGGCAGGAAGATATGAAGGAATTCTTGAAGACGGAAAATGTAGTACTTGCGGGAGAGAAATCAGTGATATTTCAGGTTATAACGAGTTAATTTCAACTGCAAATATGAAAAAAGGGGACGTCGAGAATAAGATTAATACAAAAAATGATGAGAAGAAAGAAATTCAGAATACAATCAGAGAAACTACAGAGATGAAGATATTAGAAGGGGATTTAGAAGAAATTAAGGAAATTGATAAAAAAAATAAAATACTAGATGAAAGAGTTTTACGTCTAACTAATGGAATAAATGAACAAAAAATAGAATTGGAAAGATTACCAGATGAGAATGAATTAAGAAAGTCAGAAGATAAATTAAAAACAGTAGAAGAAGAATATGACAAAGTTAAACAAGAAAGAACAGAAATTACGACGCAAATTAATGGAAAAACAAGTGAGTTAAATGAGAATAATAATAGTTTAGAGAAACTTAAACGGAAAAAAATAGAAATGGAGAATTTAGATGATATTAATGAGTGGTTGAACAAGTATTTCATAACTACAGTTCAATCAATAGAAGATCATGTCCTCAATACAGTGAATTACAAATTTAATGAGTTATTCAAAGGATGGTTTGAATTACTGGTAGAAAATACTAGTAAAACGGTAAGAGTCGATGAGAAGTTTAATCCAATCATTCAACAACAGAAGGAATTTGAACAAACATTTGAATTGCTTTCAGGAGGAGAAAAAGCAGGGATTGCACTTGCCTACAGGTTGGCATTGAACAGTTTGATAAGACAGCAGCCAACAGGTTTTAGACCTGAATTATTAATGTTAGATGAACCAACGGATGGGTTTAGTAGAGAACAACTTACAAAAGTTAGCGATATACTGTCAGACATCGAGAATAAACAAGTAATCATAGTATCTCATAATCAAGAATTTGTAAAACTAGATCAGATAATCAATGTAACAAAAGAAAATGACATATCAAGAATAGATATTCAATCTTATGGAGATTGATGCGGGAGGTGGGATTTGAACCCACGAACACCTAAGTGATAGGAGCCTAAATCCTACGCCTTTGACCGGGCTGGGCTACCCCCGCACTATAACAGTTTATTTAATACTACAAAGAATATATTTCAATTGAGATATCTAATTTTACTACTAATTGTCGCGCTTTCTACATTTTATGTTGTAGGAATTTCTAATTCATATGCAGAAGATGTTGAATGGTCAACAGAAGCCCCAATGCCAACAATAAGAACTGAACATACAGCAGCAATTATTGATGATAGGATATACGTCATTGGAGGATTTGAGCGTAATAGTGATGTAATAAAAAGAGTAGAAGTATATGACATAAGTAAGAATGAATGGATTGAAGTAGAGCCAATGCCAGTTGCATTACATCATGCGTCGGCAACTTCTTTTGAAGAGAAATTATATGTCGTTGGCGGATTTATTGATGGTTGGAATCCAACATCAAAGATGTATATTTATGATTCAGTAGAAGATTCATGGACAGAGGGAAATTCTATGCCAACTGCAAGAGGCGCATTAACAACGCAGAGATACAACAACTATATTTTTGCAATTGGAGGAATGACAAGTTTGGGTCCTACAACAATTAACGAGATGTATGACATAGAGAAAGGAACATGGATGGACAAAGAAGCAATGCCTATTGCAAGAGAACATCTTGCGTCAGGTATCGTTGGAGACAAAATTTTTGTAGTTGGAGGAAGAGTCGAATTTGGATCAAATTTGAATAACAATGAGATGTACAATATAAGTGAA
Source organism: Nitrososphaerales archaeon (assembly GCA_047517285.1). GTDB lineage: Archaea > Thermoproteota > Nitrososphaeria > Nitrososphaerales > UBA57 > UBA57. The sequence continues at coordinate 29,599 of JAKZTE010000011.1, forward strand.
GATAAATGGGAAATAATGGAAGACATGGTCTCAGAAAGAGGAGGATTAGCGGCAACAGCAATAGAAGAAAGCATATTTGTATTTGGTGGGGAATCCAGAGTTAGTACATTTAGTAATAATGAACAATTCAATTCAATAGATAATATTTGGACGATTAGAGAACAAATGCCAACTGCTAGGCATGGATTAATAGCTATTGCATATAATTTTTCGATATTTGTCATAGGTGGTGGAACCGAACCAGGATACAGTATGAGTGGAATAAATGAAGTATTTACACCCTCTGAGTTTAGAGAGATTGAGAATACAGTGGAAGAAGATATAGTTTCTGAAGCAAATGTAAGTAATCAAATTAAGGTTGAAATTTTAGAAGAGGAAGAGAATAATCAATCAGACATAGTAGCAGAGATAGCAGATCCATTTGATTCATGTCAACTAGTAGACGAATGTCTATCTCCAAATGAACAGACGTCGTCTAGAATTATTTACTATGTATTCGTGATTATAATATTAATTTTACTACTAGCAATAGGTTTTACTTTGATTTCATTATACAGATACAACAAACTGGAGAAAAAATAGATAAAATCTAGTAGAGAATTTCTTCGGGGTCAAAATAATCATTTTTACGAGTAGTTCTAGATTTACCCAATGTTTTTAATTCTTTAAGAAAATTAGTACGAATATTAGATTTAATTTTATCAATTTGATTATATTTAGTTGTAAAACAAGTTAACTCAAGAGTAAGCTCATCTCCATGAAGATCGTGAATCAATACAATAGGACGACGAGGTTTAGATTCAACGTAATTAGTAATAGTTGCAGATTGAATCAATAATTTTCTAATTTTATCAACATTATGGAAGTTACTTGTTCGATAATATAAAGTAATTAGATAGCTTTTTCCTTGGGATATAGAAATTTGGTTAGAGAGTAATAAATTATTGGGCACAACAATTACATTTTGATTTTGATCAACCAATTTACTAAACATTAAACCAACATTTGATAAAATTCCAGATATTTGTTCTTCATTTATTGAAAGAAAGTCGCCTTGTTTAAACGGTTTCCAAATAAAAATAATTAATCCTGATAAAAGATTACCTAATGTGTCTTTGGCAATAGCAAAAGTAATAATAATTGTAGACAAGACAAGAATAATTAACAATAAATTATTTTCAACATCATATCCAAGTAAACCAATGACTACCCAGAAAGAAATAAATCCTATGGACAACGTGGAAATTTTTTGTAAGATGCGCAAAGAGAACACGTCCATTTTTCTTTTAACAGATGAATCAGCTAATGATGATTTAGAAATACGATTAAGAAGTATAGCGGCTATAAATACAGTAAAAATTTGAAATGTTGATTTAATATATATTATTTGAGTAGAAAAGAGACTAGCGTTTAAATAAATAATTAAATTGACGCCAAGGCTAATAACAAATAGAAGAATTGGAATACGTAATGGTAAATTATCTTTAGTTTTAAAACGAAAGATAGTTTTTCGTGAGTAAGAATCAACAAAATAAGCTAGTGCAAGAAAAAAAATAAAAATTAATCCTGGTAGAATTAAATTATCTGTAGAAAATAAAAATAAAGAATTAACCACGTTTATCATACAATGAATAAGTTAAAGTAAATATATGTTTAACTGATGAGAATTCACACACAAATAATAGAAATATTAGGTAATATTTCAAAATAGAAAAAAATAATGCGGGCCCGGAGGGATTTGAACCCACGACCTCCGGCTTTCCTCAGAATAGAGGGCCGATGCTCTAATCCAAGCTGAGCTACGGGCCCACATTTAGATTAGATTAATCAGATATAATTATTACAAAATGACAGCATATGGATGAAAAATACACGATGAAAAGGGTTAATATAATCAACAATATTACTTGAGTATGGAACAAACAGGATTAGCTTTACATATTGCAAAAAGTGGGAGATTAATTATTCAGTGCAAATCTAAAAAAGTAAATGGAAAAAATGTTTTTGATCAACGTGGAAATAAAATTGCAAAGATTTCGGAGATAATTGGGCCGGTAAAATCACCATATGTTTCTGCGATTCCTTTAAGTGATAAAGTTAAAAGAGTTATAGGCAAGAAAGTGTATATTAAATAATTATAGAAATTGGCAATCCAAAATAGTGAATCGGTTTTTTGTAACTCATGTAAAACACCATTAATTGGTGATGTTGAAAGAGGTGAATATGTTTGTCCTGGTTGTGGTCTTGTTGGAAATGATAGAATAATTGATACAGGGCCTGAATGGAAAGCAATAGATTCAGAAGATAAAATGAAAAAAGTAAGAACAGGTGCACCTACAAGTTTAGCACTACATGATAGAGGTTTATCTACGCAAATAGGAGATATTGTGAAAGATGGTAATTCAGCAAATAATAAATCAATGGAAAGAATGAAAAAATGGCAACAAAGATTAAGAACTTCATCATCACAAGAAAGAGGATTAGCAAATGTATTAGGAAGGATTAGCGAATTTTCAAGGGTTTTGAATTTACCAGATGCTACAAAAGAAACAGCTGCATTAGTTTACAGAAAAGCATTAGGAAATGGAACTGCGAAGAGTAAATCAATCAAAGGAATGGCAGCAGCATCAATTTATCTTGCTTGTAGAAAATGTGGAACAGGTAAATCAATGAGAGAGATTTCAGATGTTTCAGGTCTTCCAAAACCTACAATAGCAAAATATTATCGATTAATATTAAGAGATGTAGAACAAGAATATGTCCCATTACATCCATTACAGGGATATATATCAAAATTGGTAAATAAGGCCGAATTAGATCCAAGAATACAACTATATGCAGTAAAAATGGCAAATCAGATCAATGATACAAAATTAACTAGTGGTAAATCTCCAGCAGGCATAGCAGCGGCATTTGTATATATAGCATCTGTAATGCTGGGTGAGAAGATACCACAAAGAGAAATTGCCGAATATGCGGATGTAACAGAAGTTACCATCAGGAATAGAACAAGAGAAATATTAGACAGATATACGATAAGACAAATAATTAAAACAAAATAAATATTAAAGACAAGAGTAATCTATTAACATTAAACGAAGTCCTATGATACAAAATAAAACAACAAAAAGGGAAGAAATAGAATCTAAAGAACCTGAAAAGAAAACAAGAGGAAGAAAACCAAAGATTAAAGAAGTTAAAGAATCTAAAGAACCTGAAAAGAAAGTAAAACGTGGAAGAAAAAGTAAAGTTGAATTTGCAGATCTTACAGCAAGAGTTTATGAGATTGTAATTGAAAATGGTAGAGACGGAATATTACAAAGTGAACTATGGAAGAAATTAGGTTTGAGTAGTAGAGAAGGATCCAGATTAGCTATAAAATTAGAGAAGAGAAGAATTGTAGATAGACAAAAACTTTTGGAAGGTGGAAGATGGACTTATAAATTAACACCTGTTAAGTTCCCAGTTAAAATTGATTCGATAGAAAATATTCCGTGTATAACCTGTCCAGAAGAAAAGAGGTGTTCTGCAGACGGGGTTGTTACACCATTTGATTGTTTATTTATTGAGAATTGGGTATTAACAGAACAAGATAAGATTAAAAAAGAATAATATATATTAGAATTATATTTTGCGATTAATAGATGCTAAAAAAGACCATTATAGAAAACTAGCAAAAGAACTAGGGTATAGAAGCAGATCTGCATTCAAACTAATAGAATTAAATCAAAAATATAATTTAATCGGATCAAATGACAACATATTAGATTTTGGTGCGGCGCCAGGAGGATGGCTGCAAGTATCGTCAAAATTAGTCATGCCAAAGGGAAAAGTAATAGGTGTAGATTTACTGCCAATAATGCCATTAGGAGAAAATGTTACAATATTTCAAGGTGATATTAGGGAAAAAGAAGTGATAGAAGAGATATTACATGCTGTAAAGGGAAAAGTGGATGTTGTATTGTCAGATATGTCCCCAAACATATCAGGAATATGGAAAATAGATCACAATAACCAAATTGATTTAACAATGTTAATTATTGACAGATTTCCAGAGTTATTAGAAAAAAATGGTAGTTGTTTGTTAAAAGCATTTGATGGACCTAGATTAAAATCATTAGAGAATAATTTAAAGAAGAATTTTAAGAATGTGAAACTAATAAAACCGAAAGTAAGCAGAAATGCAAGCAGTGAGTTATATATTTCCTGTAGAGGATTTAGATAAAATTTTGTTTATCTCATTAATATTGGCATCAGTCCGGAAACCAGTAGGGTGTAAGACTGTTCTGGAAGAAATAAAATTATTCTCATTTAATTTAGATAGAATTGTTTCAACTGGAAATGATGAAATTTTGAGATTTTTAGAGATATTATCAGTAACATAATATAAAGGAGGCATAGAAGATTCCGAAATTGCTATTTCAAAGAGTTTTATTAGACTAGAATCTGTAGAATTATCAATAGAAATATTTAGAAGAGATTTATCGAATATATTCCCAATCCAGATTGGACCTGCAAGTTTACAATTTGAAGAACATAAATTACATGATAATATAGGAAATTCAGATACAGCTCTATGATTACATTCAGGACAATGCCTAAGAAAACCAAGTTTTCCTTCAGTATCGGAAATGGATCCAGTAATTTGAACATAAACTTGGATATAGTGTTTATCAGTATGGCAGAAAATAGGTTTAATGCCTAATTCGTAATGAGATGAAATAGAAGCTAGTGAGAAAAGCATTATTCTTAATGCAGTTTCATTAAAATATTCAGTATTAAGAGATAAACTTCCATATTTTCGTAAACAGACTTTTGGATATACACCACAAAGAACTGCCCCATCAGTTGCAGTAAGAGATAGCATTCCATTAATTTTTAGTGCACGAATAGCAGAATCTATATATTGGATAGGAGAACCAAAAGGATCTAAATCGATAAAATCAAAACGGTTTTCTCGGTCAGTAAAATTAGATAAAAATTTATTTGCTTCGTTTGTTGAAACTTCAGATAATGAATTAAGGTTATTGTGTTTAAGTGAATCATTTATGTAGTCAATAGCGTTGACATTTGTGTCGTTAAAATAGATTTTTTTGATATAATTTGATTCATTAGCAAGACGTATTCCAGTTGCACCTACTCCTGATAAAGTATCAGAGAAAGTAATTTTATCATCACATTGAGATGCATAACTATCAAATATGGTAATAAGTAAATCACGTTTGAGTTTAGCCATTGTATTAAAAAATGCAGGAGTTCGTGGGGGAGGAGATTGCTCAAGGCTATTTGTAGGAACATAGAATTGTGTTTTACCTTCCGAGAACAATTTACGTGAAGTATCAGAATCAGTATGCATGGATAATCATTTTGAAGACTTTTTTGTTTCGCCTTTAACAATAGTGAGCATTTTTGCAATATCTTGAAGAACCAATGTTTTTTTATTCTTTTTAGTAATCGATATATATCCAGAATTTATCAATGCGCGTTTAGGATGTATAACTTCATGACTGGCAGGATTGAGATTTAATCTCTTTGCTGCTTCTAGTAAATCAGATAAGATAGGATTTTTTATAGAACGATTTCTTGATACACGCCGGCCTTGAGATCTAGAATAAGATGAATTGAAATAATCTAACCAAATTACTTGTTTTTCATAGTCTTTCATAAAGAAATTACACCAGGATAGCAAAACGATTTGAAGGGAAGTTATTATTCAAGAACTAGGACTTAGATTGTTTGCCTAAGTACCACCACATAAACCAGAAACCAAGTGAGATGATTAATACTACTATACCCACTCCCCACGATACTAAATTTTGTAAAAATGGATCGGAACCAACAAATACTTGTGCTAAGAATTTCATATCATAAATTTCCAATTAACCAAATTTAAATCTGTTGACATAAAAATTATTCATTAATAATTATTCCATCTATGATTCCAGTTTGTCCAGGTCTGGATAATACACGAACTTTACCAAGTTCAGTATCAAGAATTGCGCCTCTAGTAATGACACGACGTCTTTCATAGTCTCGATTAGAAGGGTTTTTGAGAACACGAATAATAGAAGTTTTCTTTATTGTGTTAGTTGATTTGTCTATAACATTAACCGAATTATCAGATACAAGAGAAACTTTGATGTTTCCACCACGAGAACTTTTTATGCGAACTGAATGATCCCCTAACAAAGTATCAACAGAGAATGTGTCTTTTTCGTCAGAACGCCTACCACGAGTGTGCTTTATACGTCCGCCAGTATGTTTCCTCTTTCGTATATTTTCTAATGCTTTTACCATTTTATATCATATTAGATATCGCAGTCTTATATAATTTTATGCGTTATTTGACGTAGTTTGAATTATAGGGGCTTTTTTAGGTTTAAATCCATATTTTATTAGTTGTTCCTTTAATATAGCAGGGTCATTTGCGATTCCAAAATATTCGGCAAGACGACTTGTTGTACTAAAAATTTTAGTTCTGCCACTAGGCTCAGATTTTATAAAACCAAGTTGCTTTAATGTTCTAACGTGTTGATATGAATTAGGTCCACGTCGATCAGCTAAATCTTTTCCAGAAATCGGTTGAAAATAGACAATAAAAGACAGCGTCTTTAACTCGGCAGTTGATAATAGGGGTCTTGAAGAGAATTTTCTCGCAGATGTTGTAAAATTAGATTTTAATTGAATAACAAATCGATCTCCTTCTAATTCAAACATTTGAATAGCCTCAAATGTTGAATTAATTTTTGACATAAGATTTCTAGCAATGGTAGAGGATTTAATTGTAGAAGTAATACCTGCAGCTTTTGCTAATTCAAATTTAGATAAAGGTCTTCCAGCAGCGTATAATGCAGCTTCAATCTTGGCTTGAAGAAGCATATCTTTAGGATTTGAAGAATCTGAAAGACCAGTCATTGTAATACACGTGTTATGACAATATCCGATTCAAGAGTATCAGGGGATTCTAGTTGTTCAAGTGTCACTATCCCGTCTATTGCGGCAAATAATAATAATAAAAATGCTCGGGATTGTTCAAGTGAGTTTTTTTCCTTAATAAGTTCTGTAAATAACATTCTATCAGAGTTAGTTAATTTAGCAATAAGTTCCTTCTTGAAATCTTTTGCGAGCTCTTCGAATTTAATAATATATTGATCAAAATCAGGTTCAGAATCAGGCTGTAATAGTGAGGATTTATCTTTCTTTTCTATATCTTGTCTAGAAACGTCTTCCAAAATTTTTTCAAGATTTGTAATTAAATCATCGATGGATGTAGAATACAATTCATATCTGAAAGGCAATACAATAATACTGGGCGGTCCACTACGAGAGACTCTTGGGCGTTTTACTTTAAGTTTCTCAAAATAAAATAAAGTTTCTACTTTAAATCTATATAACACAGCAGATGAAAAAGCGGCAGTCCCGCATAGGCGTAAATCAGGATTATTTTTGGTAATTATTTGTTTAAGAAATATATCTAATAGATCGGCTATGTCAATTTCCCAAGGTTTTCCTTTACGTGCAGTTTTCGGATTGACTAATAAATTCAATGGTGCTTTTGATAGTTTATTAGAATCGCTCATTTGACATTAATTCCTTTAGCATATTCGATGTCTTTTTCAGTAGGTCGGAATTTTAGAATCTTAGTGATACTTCGTTCATGATATACGCCATACATAGTATCAACGCGTGATAGAATTGTATCTTTAAGACTAATCATTATTACCTGAGATTTGGAAGTTCGACTTTGAAGTATTTCTGCTAATTTACTAGAATTAACTGCGTCCAAGTGGGCATCTATTTCGTCAAAAACATAGAACGGAGCAGGTTTAACTGCTTGAATAGCCAGTATCAAACATAATGCAGCTACTGTTTTCTCACCGCCACTACATACTATAATATCTCTTTCAACTTTATGAGGGAATTTGGCAAAGAGTGTAACGCCTGCATTAAAAATTTCATCAGAATTATCTAGTTCAAGCCATGCATCGCCATGTAAGATTCGACCAGGAGGACAATTATCATGGTTGCAAAAGCCGGCATCGCGAGTTGTAAGTTGTGTAAAGATATTTCTAAATTCTATATCAATTTTTTGGAATGCGTCGAGAAATGCATCACGTTTTTCAGAATCAATACTATCGATAAACCCTACAATAGCAGTTCTTTCTTTTTGAAGTTGATTTCTTCGTTCTGAAAATCCTTTATAACCGGAATACATTGCTCTGTATTGTTCATCAGCAAGTAGATTAACTCTTGTTCTCAGACCATTGTATTCTTTATCAAGGTCGATAAGAAGATTATCAGCGCCAGAGAAATATTCAATTAATTGATTAGAATCAAGGTCGTTCAGATTATTTTTATATGTTTGTATAGAATCAGACAATCTAGAGTTATGATGATCTGTACTATTGTATTTTGATGTATTTTCCATGACGTGTTTTTGAATTGATTCTTTAGTTTTATTATAAGACTTTATTTCTTTATCTAGAGCATCAATTATCGGTTTCATTTTTCTTGACTCATCCGATAATGATTTCTCATTAATGGTAAGTGATTCAACATTAGTTTGAAGTTCAGATAAACCATTTTCACTAGTAGTAAGAAATTCAGTTTTAGTTTCTAGTTCTTGTTTAAGTGTGGAAAGCTCATTATTGAGTTGTAATTTCTGATTCTTCAAATTATGTTCAAGATTTCCACGTTCTTTAGTAATTGTAGATTGATTATTACGGATTGTCTCAGATAGTGTATCCATAGTAGTAGATAGGTTAGTTTTTTCATCGTCAAGAGAATTTAACTTATTTTTTTGAGATGTTAATGAAGACTGGGAATCAATTTTATTTTTTTGATCATTAATAAGATTATCAATAGTAACAAGTGATTTTTCTTGATCGGTTATTATGGATGAAAGCGAAGTAAGTTGTTTTTGTAAGACGTCATAATGTTCTTTAGTTTTACTAACAACTTTCGTATAACGAGTTTTTACAGATTTGAGATTCTTAAGTTCAGATGTGAGTTTTGTAAGGCCTACATTTTTATTATATTGAGTCGATTCCATTTCCTTAACTTGAGAATTGAGATTAGTGATTGAAGTTTTGCGTTTTTTAATTGATTCTCTCAAGTTATTAACACTAGATTTAATTTGAGTGAGTGATTTGGAATCAAAAAATAGATTGGCAATCGGTGAAATACTACCAGTTTCAAAAACAGAACCGCCTGGTTCAAAGAGATCGCCAGAAATACTCACAGTGCGATGGCCTTTTTGAGACAATAAATAGCCAGTTTTGGCAGAAGATACAAGAATGGTGTCACCAAAAATGAAATTCCTTATTCCTATGTATTTATCATCTACTTTAACAAAATCAGCCAAAGAGCCTAAGATATCTTTATTTTTAGGTGGATTAGCTTTCTCGAAAGTAGCCACGTCAGATAGAGGGATTAGAGCCACGCGACCTAGTTTATGTTTTTTAATTTGTGTAACAATTTGAAATAATGAAGTCATATCTTCGACTATGACTGCATTGGACCAACGTTTTGTAGCAGCATGTATAGCTGTTTTGTACTTATCAGAATAATTAAAAAGATCATTAGTTCCTCCCAGATATCCAGGAACTGAATTCTCTTTTACAATAGATTGAATATTAGATTGGACATTTTGTTTAGAAGTGATTTCTTTTGCAGCCTCTACTTTGGATTCATGTTTAAGAACTTGTCGACTAGCTTTAGTGAGAATATCAACAGCTTTTGTTAATTCAGATTCAATTTTTTCTCGTCGGTCTGCTAATTTAGAATTTGAATCGCTCAGGTATGAAAGAGATTCTTCTTGACCAGATTTTAGTGATTCCAATTGAGAGATTGATTTTGAGAGTAAATTAATAACAGTTTCTGTCTCTTTATGCTTTTTCTCATTATTAGAAATTTTTTCTTTGAGAACGGTTTCTTTTGCAATTGATAGAGATAATGAATTATTGGATTTATTTTTTTTGTCATATGAGTGTCTAAGTTGTTGATTAATATTAGAAATTAATTTTTCCTCTTCCGTAATAGATTGCCGAAGAGAATTTCTTTGTGAGTCGCATTTTTTCATATTATCGTTCAAAAGAAGGAGATCTTTTTCATCAGCATCAAGTGTTTTTGATAGATTGTTAATAGTAGTCTCTGATGCAATACTATTTGCATTATTTTCAGAGAGCATATCAACAAGATAAGGTAATGAATCGTTAATTTTTTTAGTGACTTGTTCATATTCTTTAATTTTATTTTGGAATTTTACAAGTTCTTCTTTTTTATTTGAAAGAACAATCTGAACTGTCAATAATTCTTTAGGGGCGCCTCCAATTGCCTGTGATAGTGTTGATTGTTTTTCGTTCTCTAACTCCTGAAGTTTTTTATTGATAATAGTTAATTCTTCTGAGAATTCTTCTTTCTCAGTAGAGAGTTGCGCAAGAAGTTGATCATTATTGTTAATAGAAGTTCTAGTATCTTCAAGTTTTTGATTAATAACTGCAGATTTTAGATTATTTCGTCCATGTTCAAGATTCTGTAAACGTAATTGATCATTTCGTTCTCCTTCCAATGAGTCTATTTTTTTCTTTACTTCTCCTATTTTTGCCATAGCAATTTCTAGTTTTCTATCAGCTATATCGAGTTGGTTAAGAGCGTCCTCTTTTTTTTCGTCAAATTGTGCTACTCCGACTATTTCTTCAATCAAACCTCTCTTTTCATCGGAATCAAGATCTGCCAAATGAGTTACCATTCCTTGAGGGACAAAATTCAAACCATCTGAACTAATTAGTGCAAGACGAAGTAATTCAGACAAGGTGCCTTTTTGAACTTTTTTTCCATTAAGCAAGTATACACTATCGCCACCTGAACGGATTTCTCTAGTCAGAGTAACTCGATCGTTATCAATAGCGATTTCTCGGCTTGTATTATCAAGCGTAATTGTTACTCGGGCAGAAGTTGAAGGAGTGCCACCTGCCCCATCAAAAATTAGTCCGCTTAGCTTTGGAACACGCATCATACGTGGCCTATTTTCACCAATAGCGAAGAGAATTGCATCGCAGATATTACTTTTTCCAGAACCGTTTGGGCCAGTTATTCCAATAAAACGACCTTCAAAATTAACACTAACAGGTCTAGAGCCAAATGACTTGAAACCTCGTGTTTCAACTTTTCTAATATATACCATTTACATCAATCAGATTAACACAGCAATTGTGTCATTGTCTTTAACAAATATTTCATATATAAATCCGGACAATAAAATTATATTTACAGAATAAGAAATAGATGGAATTATTTTCTATAATCAGGGATTATCTGTAATTAGAGGATGATTTATAGTGTATTTTTCATGATTGTTTGAAGATCTTTAAGAAACCTATCAATATGTTTACGGCGTATATGAGGCATTATTACAAGTCTAATGTGTGTAGGAAACACAGAAATAGACCAGCCATATTGTCTAAGTATATTAATAATTAAACGATGGTTAGAATTTATTTTGAAGCCAATGATGTTAAGAGTAGGTTTCTGAATAACTGAGACATCATGAGTTTTAGATAATTCTTCATAGAGATAAATAGTATTCTCCATACATCGATCAACAATTTTGCGGTATCCAATTTTCCCATTGAAGTTAAGAATAGTCCATAAAGTAATGATTGATGCTCCAGGACTAGTTCCTAACAAAGTAGGTCGAGGTTCAGAACCGCCAGATAAATAACCGACATTAATTTTAATATTGTTAATTAAGTTTTTTTTACGAAATAGAATACAACTGGAAGGAATGGGAGACACGCCCATTTTATGTGAATCTAAACTAACTGAACTGACGCCAGGAAATTTAAAATCTGACAAAGGTAAATCAAATTTGCTTCCTTTAAGAAATGGTATGATAAAACCGCCAAAAGAGGCATCAATATGAAGTAATAATGAGTTTTTATGAGCGATGTCAGATAATTCTTTAATTGGATCAATTAAACCTAATGGGGTAGTGCCAGCAACACCCACAAGCATAATGGTATTACGATTAATTCTTTTTTGAACCAGATTTGAATCAACTATTCCATCAATACAAGGTATTTTTATCAATTTAATACCCAAAATATCAGCGGCTTTATCGAAGGAATGATGAGAATGCAATGGAACTATGACTTCTGGGCGATTTTTTTTGCAGTGATTTCTTGCAGACCACATTGCAATGATATTCGCTTCAGTACCGCCAGAAACGACAAATCCACTACATTTAGGATAGAAAAGCAAATCTCCTAGTTGATGAATAATTTGTTTTTCGAGTAATAATGTGCCTTTGAATAAACCAGGATCGCCAATATTTTTTTCGAGAAATTTAGAATAGATAGATTGAGAATAGGAATCAGGTTTAGTGCACATTGAACCAATGATTTTTCCTGAATCAAAAGTTTCATCCATAGATAGTAAAGAATTTAATTTTTTAGATATTTCATTTTTAGTTAAGCCGTATTCATTCATCATTATCACACGGATTATAATTTATTTTTTTTAATTAAGCCGAAATATTTTTGTAATTTTTTTAGTTCAGAAGGTTCGAGAGACCAAGAATGAGCATTGGTTGGAAAATTATTAGAAGAGATATCATCTTTATAATTAGTTAGGGCTTTTTGGGATTGCGTTTTCAAATCAGCGTATTGTTTAACAAATTTAGGATGTAGTGAATCATTTAAATTTAATAAATCGTGTAACACAAGAATTTGACCATCGCAATATCGACCAGAACCAATTCCGATTGTAGGAATGCGTATTGATTCCGAAATTATTTTTGATACTTCTTCAGTAATCATCTCGAGTACGATACAAAATGCACCTGCTTGTTCGAGTTCGTGTGCGTCTTCAATAAGTTGTTTTGCAGATAGATAATTAGTTCCATGAACTCTGTATCCATCCCATGATTGTGCCATTTGTGGTTGTAGGCCGATATGGCCCATAACAGGGATGCCAGCTTTTGTAATTGCGCTAATAGTTTTTGCGACAGTTCTGTCACCCTCGATTTTTATAGCTTGCATTCCGCCTTCTTTGATAAAACGCCCCGCATTACGAATAGCATCTTCGATTGATGTATGGTAAGACATGAAAGGCATATCTCCTACAAGTAATGATTTTTTAGAACCGCGAGACACGGCTTTGGACATTAGAAGCATTTCTTCCATAGTCACAGGAGAAGTAGTTTCATAACCAAACATAACCATTGCACCTGAATCTCCAACTAGAATAACATCAATTTCAGCATCATCGGCAATTTTAGCAAATGAGTAATCATAAGCAGTAATTGCAGAGATTTTTTGAGATTTTGCTTTCATATTTGACAATTTCTGAACGTTCAACAGTAATACCTGTAATTAACTACTAAGTAGACAAATCTATTAATCTTTTAGACATGTATTTTAGTATTAAATTTAATTGTTTTTTGTTATTGAATTTTTTGATAATTTTTTGAAGATCGGATTCAGAGAGATCAGACATATTCCTTGATTGTTTAATCATTTCAGGTAAAACTCGAACCAGATTATCTACAATAGTAATATCAGACATGACAGATGTACGTGAGAGTGGGTTTAAATCAACAGTAATGACAGTTTTGTTCATTTTTTTCAGAAATTCTGTTCTATCTCCGTCTTCTAGGGGAACAAAAATAACGTCGGACAAGAGTATACCACGTTTGTCAATATATTTTCTACTACTCTTTAGACCAGGAATTTTAGTAAGATATTTGGTATTAAGCCCATAAACATCTTTAGCGCCGTGTTTTTTTAACAATTGAGAAATTTTATCAGCTCTTGTTTTACTTTTATGAAATAGATTAATTTCAATTTTAGAATTTGTAAGGTTAGCTAGTTGAACTATGCTTTTAGCACATAACGCAGCAGAATTTCCATTTACAGAGATTACAGAATTAGAGAGTAGCAATTGTGCGGTTGCAACATGTATGGTTTTAAGAGATATTACAGGAGTAGTTTCACCAAGAATATAATCAAATGCTTCTCCTCGCCCATGGGCAATTAAACCAAATTGCGAAATAATTCCATTGTCGAAAGAATCAGATAGACTAGCTCTTATTTTAAGAGAATTAGCTCTTGGATGTTCCTTAGGAATATTATGACGAGTCAACGATTTTAGCACCAGAGTGATTTATTGAAGAGAATAACAAGCGACCAGAAATATTACTTTTCAAGAATAGACGATAAAATTCATTTATTTCATTATTTTTGAGAATTGAGAAAATAGTATTACCAAATAGATTCATACTACAAGTCATATCAAACCGGTCTGCAAGTTTCATAAATCTATATAATTCAGATGGAAAGAAATTAATTTGTAAAGAGAATTTTCTAGATAGTTTTAGGAATTCGTCAGAGCTAGGATTGTTAATCAATTGTTTTAATGATTGACGTCCGAATATATTAATTAATTTGATTAATTTGGAATTATTTAGAATATTGGAAGTGGGCAGATGACCAAGCGTGAAGGACGCAATAGTATTTTTATTGGTAATTGAAATTGGACTAACTTTTCCAATTCCAGGTGCTCCTGGATGGGATCGAATTTGTGCACCGCCATAATATGCACCTAAAACAGTTCCCAAACCAGTTTTACATTTAATTTCGGCAACATGTGCTTTTTGTGCAGCTTCAATTTTTGTAAAACCGAGATTAAGAGATTCATTGAGCGCATAAGAAAGACTAAGAGCTGATGAACCGCTTGAGCCATAACCGCACAAAATTGGTACGTTAAGAAAATGATTTATTATAAGTTCCTGTCGACAATCAGATTTGTTTATCATTTGATTTACAACAGAACGAGAGACTAATGCATTCGGATAAAGAATTCCGTTAATAAATATTTTTAATCTGAATTTTGTAGAAGGTATGACATCAACAGTGGTTGTAACGCCTTTCTCGAGGCAAATACCTGCGCCGGTTGAACCAGTTAATAATTGATTTTTTGAATAATTTGCTTCAAAGAAGCCAGTAATATAGCCGGGAGAAAATGCAGTAATCAAAATATACTAACAATATACACACAATATTAATTAAAATTAATCAAAAGTAGTTATATTTTCGAAAATGTTAAAACTAATAATAGTTACTTTCTTATATGCAGGCAGCAAAGCAAGATTCAGGTCAGCAAAATAAATTTATATTTGTTACAGGCGGGGTGCTTTCCGGAATAGGAAAAGGAATAGTAACGTCTTCTATTGCCAAACTACTGGATTTGTATGGATTGCCAACTACTTGTGTGAAAATAGATCCTTATCTAAATGTTGATGCAGGGACAATGAATCCGTTCGCTCATGGCGAGGTATTTGTGACCGATGATGGAGGGGAAACGGACATGGATATAGGGAATTATGAAAGATTTTTGAATAAAGAATTATCGAAAAGTCATAATCTAACTACAGGTCAGGTTTACTTGGACGTAATAGAATCAGAACGAAGGGGTGATTTTCTGGGTGAATGTGTACAGATTATTCCCAATATTACAAATTCAATAAAAGAAAAAATAAAATATGTGGAAAAGTTTCAGAATAATGGAATTGTATTAGTGGAATGTGGTGGAACTGTAGGAGATATAGAGAGTCTGCCATTCATTGAAGCAATAAGACAATTAAGATTAGAACTTGGTCAAGAGAATTCATTGTTCATACACGTAACACTAGCCCCAATAATGGGACCTGTTGGAGAAGAAAAGACAAAGCCAACTCAGCACAGTGTGCAAGAATTAAGAAGAATAGGTATACAACCAGATATAATTGTGGTAAGAAGTGAGAAACAATTATCGCAGACTTCTAAAAAGAAGATTTCATTATTTACAAGCGTAGAATTGGAAAGTATAATTTCAAATCCTGATGCAAGTTCGATTTATAATGTTCCCGAAAATTTGTACAATGATGGAATAATAACATCAATTATTGATAAACTAAAACTACCGTCAAGAGAGATGAATTGGAGAGATTGGAAAACCGTTTCAATGACATTCAATAAGAATAAGAAATCTATCAATATTGCAATGGTTGGAAAATATGTATCGTTAACCGATAGTTATGTGAGTGTAAATGAAGCATTGTCGCATGCGGCGGCAGGAATGAATTTTACTGCAAATTTAGAGTGGGTTGAAAGTGAAGATTTTGAGAAAGATAAGAATAATTTAGCGAAATTAGACAAATATGACGGAATTATTGTACCTGGAGGATTTGGGAAGAGAGGAACTGAGGGAATAATGTTAGCGGCAGATTATGCAAGAAAGAATGAGATTCCGTTTTTAGGACTCTGTTTTGGTTTTCAACTAGCATTAATTGCATTTGCAAGATATGCATGTGGATTAGATTATGCAAATTCTATAGAACTAGATCCAAAAACAAAGAATCCAATCATCAATATATTACCATCTCAAAAAAAGATTAAAGAAAAAGGCGGAAGTATGAGATTAGGAGGACATGATGTAGAGATAGTTAAGAATACTCGTGCGTATGAAATTTATGGAAAAGACAAGATAAGACAGCGTCACAGACACAGGTTTGAGTTTAATCAAGAATATCAAGAGTTATTGGAGAAAAACAAAATAGTATTATCAGGTTTTAGTGATAACGGAAGACGAACCGAAATATTAGAAATTCCCAATCATCGATTTTATATGGCAACTCAATATCATCCAGAATTTTTGAGTAAGCCGGGTAAACCAGAACCAATTTATCATAGTTTTATTAAAGCGGCAACTGAAAATAGAAGTTCAAATAAAAAGTGATTATTTATTTTCGGAATCAAGTAAGATAAACAATTTACCATAGTAACCCAGATTAAATTGTAGTTGGTTTCTAAATTCATTAACATATCCCTTTTCAACTCGTATTTCAGAATTTATTTTGATTTTTTCAATTAGTGATCCCCAGATATTCACGGGAATTGAACCGGAATCGTCTTGAACTGTTATTGTTGTAACTTTTTCAATATTACCGGATTTTAATGAAACATCACGAGATTGACCAATATAAGTTACAACGCCTCCAATGCTTACATTTTTTTGTTCGTTCTGAAGATCAGATATTCTCAAAGCGATTCTCGAACCAATTCGATCAAGTATTTATGAAATATGACAGTATTGGAAAGTTCTGGATGGAAACAAGTTCCGATTATATTACCCTGTTTTACAGCAACTACATCATCGTTTAATTTAGCAAGAATTTCGACGTTAGATCCAATACTACGTATTCGGGGTGCGCGAATGAATATACCCATAAATTTATCGATTCCAAATTTTGGAATTGGAAACTCAGATTCGAACGATTCGTGTTGTCTTCCAAATGCATTACGTTCAGTCTCTATATCGAGTGAGCCTAATAGTTTTTGCGAAGTATTAGAAGAATTTTGAATAATATGATTAGACAAGAGAATCAATCCTGCACAAGTACCTAAAACAGGCATACCTTGAATTATCTTTTTTTTAATAGAAGAGTGAAAATCATCATTGTTAGATAATTTACCAATAGAAGTACTCTCCCCACCAGGAATTATTAGCCCATTTATGGAATCAATTTCTTCAGGATATTTGATTATGCTTACAATACCGTCCATAGTAATTTCACGAAATGCAGATTCAACAGATGCCACATGTTCTTCAACATCTCCTTGTACTCCAAGAATGCCGATATTGACTTTTTTCATCATACACCACGATCTTGCATCTTAAGATCTAAATTGTCGCCAAGACCAACCATAGATTTTTTTTCATCGATCATTCCTTGTGCTTCTGCTACAACTTCAACGTTATCATGAAAAGTAGTTGCTAATACAATAGCTAAAGCTCTTTCTAAAGGATCTGAAGATTTGTATATTCCTGAACCGACAAAGACTCCATCACAACCAAGTTTCATCATAAGGGCTGCGTCGGCAGGAGTTGTTATTCCACCTGCGGCAAAATTAACAACAGGTAATCGGCCAAGACGACCTGTTTCAACAACCAACTCATATGATGTATTGAGTTCTTTAGAGATACGGAATAGCTCTTGTTTATCTTGTTGATTGTAGAAATAAGTTATCTTTGCAATATCTTGATTCATAGCACGCATGTGTCGAACAGCTTCAACTACATTTCCAGTACCAGGTTCTCCTTTAGTACGCATCATGGAAGCGCCTTCTTCAATTCTACGCAGTGCCTGACCAAGATTCTTAGCTCCGTCGACAAACGGAGTAGTGAAATCCCATTTCCATACATGAGAAGATTCATCGGCAGGAGTTAAAACTTCAGATTCATCAATCATATCAACGCCTGAATTTTCTAATACCATTGCTTCAGAGATATGACCAATCCGACATTTTGCCATTACAGGAATAGATACATTACTAACAACATCTTGGATTATCTTCATGCCAGCAGTACGAGCAACTCCGCCCGATTGTCTTACTTCAATAGGTAATTTATCAAGAACCATAACTGCTACAGCGCCAGCCTCTTCTGCAATTTGAGCTTGATTGACGTCAGTAACGTCCATAATAACTCCATGTTTAAGCATATGAGCAAAACCTCGTTTTAGTAATATAGTACCTGTTTTAGAATCAATATTGTTAGAGATTTGTCTGGAGAGTAAGGGATTTTGATGTCCGATTAATGAAATCATGTTATTCAATATTTATTATATATAATAAGTAAAAAGTTTTTTTTATTCTAGAAGTGAATGACTAACTAAATCACGAGTGTATTAATTTAAGTATCAGCAACAGGGTTAGAATTTTTCAGTTTTTTCCCATGGTACATTCTTATCGCCAAAATGTCCATATACACAATTTTTTGAATATTCAGTAAAGTTGAAAAGATCAAACTTTCGAATTATGCCAAGAGGTGTAAGATCTTGTGAATCACGAATTAAAGATTCAATCGATTGATTATCTCCATTAGAATCAACATAGACGGAAGTGGGCTCTTTAACACCAATTGCATAGCTTAATTGTATGCTACACCAATCTGCAAGCTTGTTAAGAACGACATTCTTTGCAAGCCACCGAGCCATATACGCGGCGGATCGATCGACCTTGCTAGGGTCTTTACCTGAGAATGCGCCGCCGCCGTGCGGGGCAGATCCTCCATATGTATCTACAATAATTTTTCGTCCAGTCATTCCAGAATCTCCTTCGGGTCCACCTATAACAAAGTTTCCTGTTGGATTAATAAAAAATTCAGTATTATTATCAATAAGTTCCTCGCAAGCTTCATGAATTGCAGTTTCAGCTAGTTCTCTGGCAGAATTATTTTCATTAACAGAATGTTGGGTTGAGACTACTACCTTGTCAATGGATTTAGGAATATTATTTTCATAAACTATGCTCACTTGGCTTTTTGAATCAGGGCCCAATATATCAAGATTTTTATCTCTAATAGATCGTAAATGTTTCAGAATTTCATGTGAATAATGTATAGGTGCAGGAAGAAGAGAGGGAGTTTCTTTACATGCGTAACCAAACATCAAACCTTGATCGCCTGCACCAAAGTCATCTGTGCCTAATGCGATATCAGCAGATTGATTGTGTAAACGATTATCAATGTTCAAATGTTTCCAATGAAAGCCGTCTTGTTCATAACCAATTTCGCGAACTTTATTACGAATAATAGATTCAACTTCTTCAGAAGTAGGAAGAAAGTTTTTAGTCTCTCCAAACACTAATACATAGTTAGTAGTATTAGCAGTTTCAATGCCACATCGAGTAGTTTCATCACCTGCAGAAAGAGCAGCATCAACTAGTGCGTCACTAATTTGATCGGCAACTTTGTCTGGATGTCCAGAAGACACTGATTCAGAAGTAAAAGTAAAGTTATTAGTCATTTTGAAATTACCGAAGTTTATCAACAATCCATGTATTGAGAAAGATTAATAATTGAATACAAGGAATTGTAGACAGAATCCAATAAATATCACATCAGGATATCAGGTTTAATATTAATAAACAAAACATTATTTCCGCGTATAACAACTTTGCCATAATTTGCAGATAATGTTCCATCTGCATATTCTTCTGCGTCGGTAAGAATAACATTCATGTAAGCATCTACATTTGTCATTTTTCCTCGATATTCAACATCACTTTTCAGTCTGATCACAACGTTCTTGTTAACAGACTTTTGTAACTTATTGAGAGGTTTTATGACTTTCAGGTCAAAATTGTCATTAAAGTTGTTACTCATCTAAGGAAAAAAGACGTAAACAAAAATAAAAAGCTTGGTATTGTATAAAATAATGGGTGTATTTGAGGAAGATTCAGATGAATGACAATTTTACCAACATAGATGAATTCGGTAGATTTGATAATTTCATAACAGGGACAAATAATAATGGTATGGAAAGGATATTTGGCGGATTCGAGTTATTAGATGAAGATAGGCATAGAAGAATAACAAATCATGAAACTGGCGTAAGGGAACTTGATTTAGTCACATATGGTTTTCCAACTGGAACAATTACAGATTTATTTGGGCCAAATTCGTCAGGGAAATCACAGATTTTATTCCAGATTGCGGTAAATACATCAATTAAGAAGCAAAAAATTCTCTTCATTGACTCGTCAGGAAACTTTCGTCCTGAGAGAATTGTTCAATTAAGCCATGCAAAGAAACAGGAATCAAAAAATATCTTAGACAATATCTATACAAGTAGATGTAATTCTTTAGATAGTCAATTAGAAACAATTTCAAAGATTGAACAATTTATTAAAAATAATGATATTACATGTGTAATGATAGATGATATAACAAGAAATTTTACTGAACATCGATTTGAATTAAAGAACGAAATGAGGGGCATATTAATAGAATATGTAAGAGAATTGTCTGATTTAGCATGGAATAAGAATATTGCAATAATAACAACAAATACAGTACGGGCAAGAATAGATGATTCGAATATGAAAGAAAGAGAAACGTATGATTTCTTAATAAATAGATTAATACATCTAAAAGTGAGTTTAAAAAGAATGGGTAACTTATGGTTAGCAAGAAATAACGATGGAAACCAATGTATTTTTAATATTTCTGAAGAGGGAATAGGTAGAGTGTGATGGCAAAAGAAGCTATTAATGAATGTATAGAAAAAATAATTGCAGAGGATTTTGCCAAGGCAAAAGCAATAATAGCTGAACATCTAAAAAATTCTCCGAATAATAAAATTATTGGATCAGTTTTTGCTCTTGAAGGAATTATAGCAAAATATTCGCCCAAGAATGTGGACATGAATGATTCAATAGGAGATTTTAAGATAATGAAGAAGGGTATTAATTCTAAGTTATCTTCTGTTTGGATTGATGATTTTGAGAAAGGCTATTTTTCAGTATGGAAAGTATTTACAAAAAATGCAATAGAAGAATTAGATAAAGAAGGTATTGTAGATAATCCAAGTGAAAAGGAACAAACCAATGAAGCTTCCCACACCAGTATATAATAGCTTAAGACGTTCATCTTCTTTAATCTTTGAATAATACATCTGACGTACAAGTGCCAAAGTAAAAAGATACATTGATATTCCAAATAATATGCCTAAATTAGCATTGGGATTATTAGATGTGAAACCTAGTAAACCAGCAGAGAAACCAGAAATTATGCCGAAAGCGACTCTTAGCCAAAAGATGGTATTAAATATAAATTTAGAGTCAGACACGGTTAACAATTTAATATAAAAATACAAGAAGATATAAAACTATATGAATAATGTTATTTGGGATTTAAAATGGAATTATCGTCTATTGAAATATTCAAGATAGTTTCAGCATTGAATAAAGAAATAGAATCGGGCAGCATTTATTTGAATAATATCTACCAAGTGATGAATGATTCGTATTTATTCAAGTTACATCAAGTAGATAAACCAAAGAAATACGTAATGGTAAATCCAAAAATTGGAATATGGGCTTCAAAATACGACATAGATAAAGATGAATCTATTGGGTATGTGACCGCATTAAGAAAGAACTTGCTAAGAGCGAAATTAATCAAGTTTGAACAACCTCCAGGAGAAAGAATATGCATCATTCACTTTGAAACTAAAAAAGGACTGAGAAAGATAATTTGTGAATTTTTTAGAGGAGGAAACATCGTAGTTGTAGATGAAAATAATAAGATTTTATCGTGTTTAAAGAAATTAAAAGTGCGGCATAGAGAGATATTTCCTGGAAGTACATATGAATTTCCGCCATTAAAAGCAACCAGCATAGAGAACTTTCAAAAAGATGATTTAAAAAATATCAATGAAACAGAATTAGAAATAGCAAAATGGATTGGAAGAAATTATTCAATATCAAAAAAGTACATTGAAGAAATACTTAAAAAAATAGAAATAGAAAAAGAGAGAAAATGCAATACTTTATCAGACGAAGAAATAGAGAATCTAGAAATAGAGATAATAAGATTAATTAAAATAATGAAATCCGATGATATGAGTGTATGGATTGCAAGAGATGGAGAAATAATCGATGATATTTCTTTGATAAATTTGAGCGTTAGTAAAGAAAAGACATATCATAAATCAGAATCGCTAATGAGTGAACTAGATAATTATATTACATTGAATCTGTCAAGAGTTCAAACTACAAACAAACAGGAACCGTTAAAAAATAAGATAGTCGAGTTAGAGAAATCAATCAAATTGCAAGAGGATGCCTATAATAAAAATAAGAATAAGGCCATAGAATTAAGAAATATAGCAACAGAATTGAGTAAAGCAAACAGCTATATAGAAATATTAAAAGGGAAAAACATCGAAATAATAAAATATAGATATAACGTTATTAAAATCCCATTCATTGATTCGGAAAAAGAGTTAGAAGAGAATATTGCACCTATAAAATTATCATCTTTATGTTTTGATTATGCGAAAAAGATGGAAAAGAAAATAAAAGCAATTGAGATTGCGTCAAATAGACTAAAGGGGGATTTAGAAAGGATTAGGAACAAGATAAATGAACGTGAAGAGATGAAGCCCGTGATAAAAGTAAAAGAAGAGATGTTATGGTTTGAGAAATTTAGATGGTTCATATCGCCAGAGGGAATATTAGCAATAGGTGGAAGAGATGCACAGTCAAATGTGAATATAATAAAGAAATATGCAAAACAAAATGATTTAGTTTTTCATTCGGACATAGTGGGATCGCCTTTTTTTATAATAAAAGATGGAATAAGTGAAATTTCAATTGCTGAAATTGCAACAGCTACTGCATCATTTAGCAGAGCGTGGAGAACACAAACTTCAGTAAATGTATATTATGTGAAATATGAACAAGTAAAGAAAGGCGCGCCCAGTGGTATGTCCATGTCAAAAGGAAGTTTTATGATTGAAGGTAAAAAGAACATATTGAAGAATGTAAAACTGGAACTTGCAGTAGGGGCAGTAAAATACCAAGACAAATATACAATAATGAGTGGTCCTGTAGAAGCATTAACGAGAGAATCTTTAGCATGGGTAAGAATACAACCAGGCAAAGGAAAATCTTCAGATATTGCAAAATTGATTAAGAACAAACTTATTTCAAAATTAAATAATGATATATCCGAAATATACAAAGGAAAATCAATTGATGAGTATTTACGAGTGCTACCGCCTGGAGGATCAGAAATACTAGAGAATTAGGGATGAATTGAAATGAATCTAAATATAATAAATGGAAGAGTGTGGATAAACAGTAATCTAGAAAATATCACAATATCAATTAAAGATGGAAAAATATCAAAACTGGCAAATCAGGACAACATTCCTGAAGCGGATGTTTCTATAGATGTAGAGAACAACATTGTATTTCCTGGATGCGTAGATGTGCATTCGCATTTAAGAGATTCAGAATTTTCATATAAAGAAGATTTTATTTCAGGAACGCAGGCAGCAGTGGCAGGAGGATTTACAACTGTATTAGATATGCCGAATACAAATCCACCCATAATTAACGTAAAAGAATTAAAAAAACGACAAAATAATGCGAAAAATAGAATTTTTTGTAATGTTGGATTCTATAGTTCGCCTATCAAATCCGAGGATGTAAATCAATTAAGATTATCAAATGCAATTGCATTCAAGATATATTTACATAAGCCATTCGAGGAACAGGATTTATCAGATGTAAATTTGATTAGAATTATGAATAGAATAAGTGAATGTGATTCAATATTAGCCGTGCATGCAGAAGATCGCCAACTATTTGATCAAAATAACAACCATACAACCGAATCAGAAGTTCATGCCATAAATAGAATTATAAAACTAGTAAAACAGACAAATTGTAAAATACATTTTGTACATGTTTCAACAAAAGAAGGTATTGAAGCGATTAAAAATAACAAGTCGATTGTAGACATATCATGTGAAGCAACACCACATCATATGATTTTGAATACAGAAAAAACAGATGGTGAAAAACATTACTGTGAGCCTCCCTTAAGGGATAAAGAAAATCAGGAAGCAATATTTAACAGCGTGGTGAATGGGGAAATTGATATTGTAGGAACTGATCATGCTCCGCATTAATTAAGAGATAAAGATGAAGGAAAACCAGGTTTTCCAGGTCTAGAAATAACTCTGCCCTTGATGATTGATTTGTATATGAAAAATAAGATCACACTACAGAGAATCTATGAGATATTGGTAGATAATCCAATCAAAAGATTTGGATTAAAAAATATTGGTCAGATTAAAGAGGGGTATAATGCAGATTTGATAGTGATTAATGAGAATAAAATGAATACAATAAATGTTAGTAATTTTTTGTCTAAAGCAAAGAATTCGCCATTTGATGGCAATCAGATTTTAGGAGTAGTTACAAAGACAATAATTAATGGTCAAGTAGCATTTGATGGAAAAAAGATAATATCTAGTCCTGGAACAGGCAGAGTGTTAGAAAAAGATGTCGACTTTTGATAATCTTGAGGTGATAACGTGTTGAAAAAGAAAGTATATTTTCCTACATATGGATCAGGAGTAGGACATGCAAATAGAACATCATTAATTGCGAGTTCATTGAATAAAGACTTTACATATACATTCAGTTCATTCAAAGATGGTTATGAATTTTTAGTGGCAAATAAATTTCAATGTAAAAAAATTCATCCATTAGATATATCTTGGAAAGACAATGGAACAGTATCAGTGACAAGAACAATAATTAGACTTCCAGTATTAGCAGGAACTTTTTTATATCATCTAGAAGAAGAATTGCGATTCTTGAAAAAATATAAACCAGATATAGTATTTAGTGATTCGAGGCTATCTCCGGTTTTGTGTGCGAATAAGCTGGGAATACCATCAATTGTAATTCTTAATCAGATCAAATTATTAGTAGAAATCAGGAATACACGTAAAAGAAGATTAGAGAAAATCAATGGGCGATTATTAGCACATTTCTGGAATTATGCAGACGAGATATTTATTCCAGATTTACCACCTCCGTATACAATATGTAAGGAGAATATAGAAGGAATAGACTCAATAAAAACTAAATTAAGATATATTGGATTTCTAGCCAAAGAATTAGATGAAAAAAGAAAGAAATCAATAATTAATGAGTTGAAGATAGATGGAAAAAAGAGTACAATATACGTACAAGTAAGTGGACCAAAACAATCAAGATTAAGTGTGTATAATAGAATTATTGAACAGATTGGATCAATAAAAGACGAGTATAATATTATAATTTCCAAAGGCAATCCAAATGGAGGATCTATACCAAAAAAGAAAGAGCATTGGACTGAATTTGAATGGTGTCCTTGGAGTGAGATGTTCGGTATATCTGACTGTGTAATAATACGCGGAGGTCATTCGAGTATAGGGAATGCAGTATCTCTAGGAAAACCATCAATAATAATACCAATAAAAGGACAAAGCGAACAGATACAAAATGCAAGGAGAATTGATGAATTGAATTTAGGGATACATATGGAAGAAGACGATTATTCATTAGTTGAGAATGTTAAAGCAGTATTAAATGATGGTAAATTTTCAAAGGCTACAAATAATTTTAGAAAACTAACTTCGAGATACAATGGAATAGAGATTTGTAAAGAGAAGATTCAAGAATATATAAAATAATTATTTTCTATTAGATAGTTTCTTTTCTAATTTAATCAAATCATCGTAATTAACGAGTTGATTGAATTTATCAAAGGTGATTAATTGATCTTCAATACCAAGAGAGGTTTGGTGTTTCTTTAGATAAGACAAAGAATCAAATACAGCCTTAGTAGATGCGTAAAGAGAGGTCAAGGGAAATAAGATAATTTTAAAACCGATTGTTTTTGCCTTTTTCATAGAGATCAAAGGAGTGCGTCCTCCTTCTAATTGGTTTAATAATAATGGAATTTTCACTTGTTTTGCAATAATTTCTAGTTCGTCGACTTTGTTAGGAGCTTCTATAAATAAAATATCTGCGCCAGCTTTACTATATCGTTTAACTCTATCAATAGCCATATCTACTCCTTCGACTGCTAAACTATCAGTACGTCCTACAATCACCAAATCTGATTTTTCTTCTTTTCGACTTTGTGCAGCTGCAATTATTTTTGATTCCATCTCATCGATGGGAATGACTGATTTTCCTTTCATATGTCCGCATTTTTTTGGCCATACTTGGTCTTCAAGAATAAGTCCTGCTGCGCCTGAACGAATATAATCTTTGACAGTCCTCATAGTATTCAGAGAATTACCGTAACCAGTATCTGCATCAGCAATTACAGGAATATCAATAGAATTACAGATATTAGAAACTCTTTCTTTCATTTCCGAAAAACTTACAAGACCAATGTCAGGAACGCCAAGTAAAGTTGCGGCAGTTCCATATCCCGTATGAAAAACTGCATCGAATCCTACTTGTTGTGCGATTTTTGCACTTAATGCGTCATATATTCCAGGTACAAAGATAGGTTTGTTTGTTTCGAGAAGTTTACGCAAAGACTTGGATTTATCCATAGTTTACAATATTATTAGTCACTATTAATTATAACACAGTAATAAACTAATATTTTATAACACAAGAATGACAAGTAGATAGATATGGAATTCAATGGGAATAGTTATAGACGGCCAAGGATTCCACAGGCAAAATGGACTCTGAGGTTTATTGGAATATCAGTTATATTTTTCATATTTCAAAATATTCTTGGCCCAGAGATTTGGCAATATTTTGCATTTTTCCCTGCACTGGCAATAAAATGGCCATGGACTTTAATAACTTCAATATTTCTTCATGCAGATTTTAATCATTTATTGTTCAATATGTTTGCATTATTTTTCTTTGGGTCATATTTAGAAAGATTGTTGGGAAGTGACAAATTTTTGATAATATTCATATCCGCTGGAATAGTTGGGAATATAGGGTATCTTGTGACTGCATCAAACGACATGATACCAGCAATAGGCGCGTCTGGTGCAGCTTATGGTCTAATGGGTACATTGGCAGTTCTAGCTCCATTTATGTCAGTATATGTTTGGGGACTATTGCCTGTGCCAATGATAATATTAACTGCAGTGTATGCGTTCATTGACGTTATTGGATTGTCTGCCCCTTCAGGAATAGCACATGGCGCACACTTAGCAGGATTAATTGTAGGAATAGCATTTGGATTGTATCTAAGACCGTATTTTGGCTATAGAAGACAAAGAGACACAGATCTATAATTATTTTTTTGTATAGGCACGTCCACGCCAAACAAATGAAGAATTTGAATATATTTTAAAGACTGAAACAATCATACAGTAAAAGAATATCAGATTAGTAATTGGTTGAAAGAGTACATACAACTTAGAATGATTAATATCAACAAATTCGATAAGATACGATATCCCCATGAAAGCGATAGTGAGAAGAATCAAGACAGAATATAAAATTTCTAATGAAGTGACAAAAAAGATTAGAAAATAAGGAAGTACAAGACCTATAAACGCGAGAAATATAGAGATTAATCCAAGAAACAGATGAGATTCTATAAATGATGCAGATGTTGCACGTTGTATAGCATCAATATTATTGGTAAAACCAGTATTAGAATAGGTTGTAACAAAATCACCAGAACGTATCAGTTTTAGATTATAGCCAGATTTTTTAAGACGTTCGCCAAGAGATTTATCTTCAACAAAGGATGATTTTATACCTTCATGACCGCCAATATCATCGTATATCTGTTTTTTAATTAAAATAAAACCACCAACAAGATAAGCAATAGATGTACTTTTTGAGTTTAATAATAAAGGAGAATACAATATATTAATCATAGAAATCAAGATAGGCAAAATAAGTTTCCCCCAAAAGTCAGAACACGTTAATTGAGGAAACATAGTAAATACATCAAGATTACTATTTTGCATATAGGATAAAGAAGATTTGATTGAATGAGTTTGATGTTCCGTATCAGCGTCGATAAATAACAATAATGAACCATTGGATGTTTTAGATCCTTCATGACATGCACGGTTTTTTCCAACCCAAGTTTTATCATCATTATTTAATTTTAAAAGCGAGAATCTATCATCGTTCTTACAAAACTGATTGGCAATATTGTATGTATCGTCAGTAGAATTATCGTCTACAACAATTACCTCAAAATTACTATAAGTTTGCTTCTGTATGGATTCTAGACAACGAAGGATATTTAATTTTTCATTTCTAGCGGGAATGATAATTGATATTAACGGATTATGCAGAGGGTTTTCGTCTAAACTTAATTTATCTATATTGAAAAAACTGAATATTCGGAAAAGAAGAATAATAGACCAAGATAATGCCAGTATCGGAATAATAATTTCCAATAATGTATAAAATATCACAGTATAATCAGGGTTTTAGGTTATTTATCTAACAAGGTTTATTTATTACCATAGTTGAGTGGTAATTATGAGTGAAGATAAATTTCCAGTATCAGGAATAGCATGCGATTTACAAGGAACCATAACTGAATTCGGCAAAGGTGCCGAAGAATTATTCGGATATACGAGAGACGAATTAGTAGGCAAAGGAAATGTAGGTATGTTTCATATCGAAGCAAACTTACAGACTTTAGTCCCGTTATTACTCAAAACCGCTTCAGAGAAAGGTGAATGGGAAGACGTAGTAGAATTAGTACGAAAAGATGGATCGCATTTCAAAGGAAGGTTAAATGTTAAGCCATTGATGCAAGACAATCAGCAAATTGGATTCATGGGAAAAACAGAGTTCGTCGAGAATATCTAGAGAAAAATAAGGCGATTAATTGAAACTAGAAGTCTGGGCAAAAGAATTAAGAATTCCATTTCTCAGCCTTCCAGCAATTTTTGTGCCACTTGGAATAACTGTCGCTTTACTAGATGGATATTTCAATCTAGCATATGGCATATTAACACTAATTGGAGTTGTATGTATACATGCAAGTGTTAATGTCTTAAATGATTATTTTGATTTTAAGAGTGGAATAGATACAGCTACAACACCAACGCCATTTAGTGGCGGAAGTAGAGTGCTTCCAGAAAATCTTTTAACTCCAAAAAGTGTTTTAATTGGAGGAATAATACTACTTGCAATCGGATCTTTGATAGGACTATATTTTCTTTATATATTTAATTTTCCGACATTATTAATTGCATTAATTTCAATTGCAATAATTACATCGGTTGGATATTCACCAGTGCTGTCAAGAATTGGGTTAGGAGAAATTTTTGTATTTTTGAATTTCGGTCCATTATTATTCACAGGCGTATATTACATTCAGAGTGGTGGTTTAATCAGTGCAGAAGCAATAATTGTAGGATCAATAGTAGGATTAATGACTACAGGAATACTTTACATAAATGAATTTCCAGACACAGATGCCGATAAATCAAAAGGAAGATTTCACATAGTTGCAAGATTAGGAAAAAAGAGAGCTGTAGGATTATATAATATCATAATGGGATTAAGTTACGTCATTATAATTATAGGAGTAATATCGCCATTCATAATTGGAATAGGGATTCCACCAACATGCATTATAGCGCTAGTCACTTTTTCTTTAACTCCAAAAGGTAATTTTCGAACAGCGTCGAAAATTTTAAGTAAAGAATATGAAAAAATAATGGAATTAATTCCCGCGATGGGAAATACTGTAATGACAACAATACAAAGTGGAGTACTGTTATTAATTGGTTATTTAGTTTGGTATTTCTTATCAATATATTTCCCTGGAACAATAGCAGTTTTTCTCTGGAATAATCGGCTAATTTTCTAAAAAACTAACAACAAAGATTATATCGAAGAATGCTTTTCTGGTTATCATGAGACAGTTTAAAATTGTAGCAGAGCAATCTAAAAAAGCATTTGAAGAAGAATTAAATAAGTTATCAGAAGATGGATGGGAAATGATTCATTATGGTAGTTCAGTAAGTATTGGTTCAACACGTTCAAATACAGTGGTATTATTCAGTGCTGTATTAGAAAAAGAAAAAGCTGTTTCAGCAAAAAAGAAAACAAAAACAGATAAGAAAAAATCATTTACAGCGGCAAAAAAAACTACTGAAAATTCAATTTCAAGCACAAATGATTTTTAATTAGATTATCTTTCAACTGGAAGATTATCGCGAGTACTCCAATCAGCAAATGAGCGATCGTAAATTTTAACATTATTGTATTCACAAAGTTGTAATGCAACAAATGTATGAGATGCTCTTTCTCCTACGTGACAATAACAAATTATTTCTTTATCTTTTGTAATACCAAATTTTTCAAATAGATTATTTAGATTTTCAATTGTTTTAAAGATGTAACCATCATCTCCAACTGCCAATTCCCAGGGAAAGTTTTTTGAATTTGGAATTCTACCGGATTTTGGTCCAGCGGCAATGATTCCATTGAATTCATCAGGACTACGAGTATCTAGTAAGATTGAACCAGAGTCGTCAAGTTTGGACAATACATATTCATGATCAACTTTGAAATCAAGTTTAGATTGAGTTATAACAAAATCGGTATTATTGATTGCTTCAACTTTATCAGTAACAGGATAACCTAGGGACGCCCATTTAGAGAAACTGAGATCGAGGTATTTTACTTCAAGACCATAATATGTCAATGACCAAAATAGACGTGAAGCAGTTGCACCACCGCGATCGCCGCAAATTACAAGAATAGAATCATTTTTAATTCCAAGAATACTAAGCAACTCTTCGATTTTTTCCTTAGGAGCGACGTCAAAATACGAAGAATCTGCATTAATGTCTAAGATTTTATCGTATGGGACTAGCCGGGAATTAGGAATATGTGATGAGCTATATTCTCTAGGAGATCGAATATCAAGAACAACAACATTAGAATCAAGAAGATTGTCTTTTAGCCATTCGGCGTTTAACAAAATAGACATTATTTTTTCCTCAAAATAAATTTCAGATGATTATTTTCTTCTTTAATTTCAATTATTTCATGTCCAACACGATTGGCCCACGCAGGTATATCTTCTTTAGAAGCTGGATCAGTAGCAGATATTTCAAGAACCTGTCCACTTTCCATCTTGGAAATAAATTGTTTAGTCTTAAGAACAGGAATTGGGCATACAAGTCCTTTTACATCAAGTAATTGATCTATTTTCATAAAAAGTCACCAAGAAATAATTTAGCTATTATTGTTTTTTATGGCTATCTTAAAAACACCTTCGTCAGTTTCTTCGGAACTGAGAACCTCGTGTCCGCCTTTTTTAACTGCTGAAGGAATATTTATCGTAGAAGGTAGGTGATCAACAATAACTTCTAAGACTTCTCCATCTTCTAATGTGTTTAGTTCTTTAAGGGTGAGGATAACTGGCCATGGGCATACTTGTCCAATGAGATCAAGTTTCTTACTTTGTTGTTGCATTAATCATTCCACTCCTATATTTAATTGATTTAACAAGATATCTGATGCAATCATATCATTTACGTCTTTCGAGATGTTAACTGTTCCATTTCCTTTACCTAGAACAGTACCAATAATATGTGGATCATAACCTGCAGATTTTAGATCAGAACTAATGTTTGTAATTATATTAGGAGAAGCAATTACTGCAACTGCGCCATTAGTACCTGCAGTAGCATTATCCATAAGGAAATTCTCAGTAGCGTATTTAACGAATTCAGGATAACGGAGAGGAAGGTTATCTAGAGATATGTTCACTTGTGCGTTATCTGCATGTTCTTTAAAGATCATTATACCTGGTCCAGACAAGTCGCCCGTTGCAAGAACGTGTTCATTGATATCA
This sequence comes from Nitrososphaerales archaeon, assembly GCA_047517285.1. GTDB lineage: Archaea > Thermoproteota > Nitrososphaeria > Nitrososphaerales > UBA57 > UBA57. Next base: position 61,819 of record JAKZTE010000011.1, read on the forward strand.
AATGAATTACCAAATTCGGGCAAATACTTGTTGATTATTTCTGCAACCTTCAAATTTGGTTCATTCATAGTACTAATAACAGAATTTTTAGCATTTTCAACATCTTTGAGTGTATAACCAGTTTTTTCCAAGTCTTGTAAAAATGTTTCGTCTGCAACGCAGGATAAGAAGACATTAATTGGAGCTAAATCGCCAAATGGACGAGTAACCAGAATCTGCATACCAGTATTTAGAAGATTTAATTTAGTAGGAGGTTCTTTCCTAAGAGTTCCAAACAGAGTAGCGCCAATCAGCAATTTTCCACGCTGAGGTGATTCAGATGTTAGAAGTTCAATATTATATTTGTTTGCAAAAGTTTCCATATTTTTAGAAATATTATTTTTAATTTCTTCATTAGGTGCATCAACAACAGGTGAAACCTTTAGTTCTTCGAAACAACCAAGAGAAATTAAATCATTTAGAGAATTGGAGATGGCGACATTTGTTTGCTGTTCAGATGAAGGATCGGCAGTAGGATCAATAATTTGACTTGTATCATTATTTGATAAACACCAACCATCGGATCTACCTTCTTCGTAGGATATGAAATCAAACAATGCAAATTCTGCTTCTGGAAAACCGGTAATGATTGAATGGCCCTTACCAACAGTAAAATGAACGTCAGATTTAGAAATAGATGAATATAGTGTATTCAATAATGCTTGAAACTTTTCTTGCTTCTCAGCATTTTTCTGAAAGACTTGCAACAAAGAGATTGCACGTTTTGGGTTAATCTTTCTTAAATCGTCAAGATCAATTTCAGGATTAGAAGGATTATAGATTCTACGAGTTATTACAGGACCATTTTCAGTTAATGGAAATATATCGGCGTCAACCCTCTCCCCTAAAGAGATTCCCATCTGTTTCAGGCTAGGTCTTAGGTTATGCAAACTAGGATATACTACTGTATTTAGATCAACTTTCACAGCACAGCCTGCCACCCACCTTAACGGGTCCATGCCCATTTCTCTATATTTGGAGACATTGTCCCAGAATTCTTGTTTTGTGCTCATGAGTGAAACAATTAAACAAACGTCGAAAAGTATATAAATATAACGGCATTATAAAATAGAGAGAATAAGAAATGTCAAACATAAATGTAAATCGAAGAGATTTTATCAAGTATATCGGGGGAGCAGCTGTCGGTTTAGGGATTGGAGGAGCAGGTTATCTGTCTGCCAACTCTCAAGTCGGTACAGTAACAAGTGAACTCGAACAGGTAAAAGAAGAACTAAAAGGAAGAGGGCATTTAGGATATGTCTTCGGCGCGGAAGGATCAATTGCGGCAATTGACCTAGCTCGTGGAAAAGTCCTAGCTTCATCAGGACCTACATGGATTGCAGATGCAGGACGTGTAGACTGGGCCAACCACTATCCAGATAAAAATGGAAATGTTTGGGGACTTGGAAGGGATGGTGGAAAAGCTACTGTGTATCAAGTAAATCCGTCAACGAATGAGAAGTTAACAGAAATACCATTAGAAGGAGCGTGGAGATCTGCATTAGCAGAGACTGATGTAGATGGGAAATATGGATATTTTTTGAATCTATTAGTTGCTAAAATTCCAGATGAGCAATTACTGGGGGCAAGAGGTGAAGTTGAAAACATTGCTTCGTCAGATACAATATCTCCTTCAATAATCTATAAAGTTGATCTTCAAAGTGGAAAGATAGTAGGTGAACTCGAAGTTCCAAAGTTTTGTTGTGATGTTGCTATTGCACCTGATGGCAAATTGTGGCTTACAAATCAATTAGAGAGTTTGTTAACAGTAGTAGATACAAATAGTTTCACTGTGGAAGAGCATTTAGCGGAAGAATATTCAGATTGGGGAGGAAGCATGGTAACAATTTCTCCAAACAATGATTTGGCATTCATTGAAGTAAATTCAGGAGCAAATTGGTCAATTATTGATAAAGATATCTTTGCTAATGCGGATGGAGAAGAAATGGTTTGGGATATAAAAGCAAAAGAGATAATAAAAAGATTTCCATTAAAAGATGCATCTCCAAGAACAAGTGAATTTACTCCTGATGGAAAATACTGCATTGTAAGAACTAGACCAGCATCAATAGTATATGACACGGAAAGTCTCACGGAAGTTACAAAGATTGAAATCGAAAATTCAGGTCATCCAGCGTTCAGTCCAGATAGCAGTCTTGCATATATACCAAATCCAAGAGACAGTTCAGTCGATGTGTTCGAGGTAGGCTCGTTTAAGAAAGTAGACAGTCTAAAATTACCTTATTCGCCATCAAAAATTGTTCCAATAAATACAAACAATTACTAAGTGGAGTAGTTGTCAGAACAGAACAATCAGAAGCTGCTATTAGTTAGCGCAATAATAACAGCGCTAACAATAGGTTTTTTGATTGGAGGAACTTTTGTTTATCATACGAATAGTGAAATAGAATTAGAACAGTATCAAGCAGTAGTATTCAATACTATAAGTAAAACAGCAACTGTAATAGATAATTATCTTCTTACTAGTTTAACAAATATCAATATTGAAATCGATTCTGGTCAATATGGCGCACATTATAATGAAAAGAATAACAAATTATATCTTATTCATGATGGTGAATCTGAATTGTTAACATTAGATCCGCAATCATTAGAAATACAATCAAAAGTCAGAGTTGGTCCAAATCTTCAACATGCAGGAATATTTGATGACAAAGGAGATATATTTTTCTTAATAAGTAGAGATTCGAATTCCTTGGTAATGATTAATACGACGACGGATAGAATAATAGCCAGGATAGAAGTTCAAGAACAGCCACATCACGTAGCATTATTATCGGATTCTGTTGCAGTTACAAATACAGGATCACAATCAATATCCATTGTAGATTTCAGAGAATTAGAGGTAGTAAATAACATTAAGATCGATGCAGACCCTTTAATGATAGTATCAGATAAAGATGAAAGAATTATTGTAGGAGCAATAAGACCTGCAAAACTTTTCTTCATAGATAATGAAGAAGTAAAGAATAGCATAAACTTAGAATCAGATCCGCATGGAATAGCAGTAACTGCAGATGGGGAAAACGTTATTGTCACGTTGCCTGAAGAAGACAAGGTATTGATCATAAACATGAAGGGAGAAATAATTAAAGAGCTTCAAACAGGAGATTTTCCTCATAATATCGATATTGAACCCAATGGAAACTATGGATATATCAGCAATAGTAACGATGCAACTGTATCTGTAATTGATTTGAATAAGTTTGAAATTATTGCAACAATAAAAACAGGAAATGGATCTCACAATGTGCAATTTTACAACATAATGAATAGTAATACGGGATTAAATGTGGCAAAAGATGATGCAAAAATTGTTAGTGCGAATTTCAATTGTGGAGGTTAGAGCATGTTAGAATACAATAATATTTTATCATTAGGTGCAACTTTACTCATTGGACTGGGATTTGGAATACTTCTGCAAAAAGGACGCTTTTGTTTTACTAGTGCATTAAGAGATTTTATTGCGTTCAAAGATACAAGAGTGCTAAATGGAGTAATTATTGGAATTGTAACGATGATGCTTGGCACAAGTATAGCATATGTGTTAGGGGTTTCTAGTTCTAATTTCTGGGTATCAAATTACGGACTATCGAACGTCATAGGAGGATTCATTTTCGGAATAGGAATGGTCTACGGTGGAGGATGTGCGTCAGGTACATTATATCGTGCGGGAGAAGGATACATGCATTATTGGTTGTTATTGATTTCAGCCTGTGTGGGATACATAGCATTTGCTGCACTATTTCCAGAAGTCTTTTTACCATATTTCTTTGTTCCATTACAAATTTTTGATGGTTATAGTGTTATTTCGAGTTTAGAATTATTCTCGCCGATTGTCCCAGTGTTATTGATAAGTGCGGCAGTGGTTTATTTACGAAGTAAGAACAAATTATTTATAAATCAAACAATCCAAGGTCTAAAAATATCTAATATTTCGTCAGAGAGTCTCAAAGCAGAATGGGATACAAAATTAGTTGGTGTTGGAATGGGAGTATTAGCGACATTGTGGTTTGTAATTTGGGGAACATTAAGTGTAACAGGACCTCAGGCAAGATGGACAGGATTAGTTTATAGTGAAATATTTGGTATAGAAACTCTTCAGAATAATATTTATTGGAATAGTGTTGTATTTCGTGATGGCATATTTTCAATTAGCTTAGATATGATATTATTTGTAAGTTTAATTCTAGGAGCTTTCATCTCAGCATATTTAAGCGGAGATTTTAAGATAAGAGTAATAAAGAGATCAAGAATTCCAAATGCAGTA
>JAKZTE010000012.1:0-20760 GCA_047517285.1 Nitrososphaerales archaeon
ATAAAATCTACGCAAAGAAAGCTAATCATTCTATCTTAAATTATTCATATGTTTTTATTGAATCCGATCGCCCAGGGAAATTTTATGTTTCTAAAGCAAAAAAACTCGGAATTCCAGAAGGTTCACTTTGGTCTAAACTTCAGAGTGGACGTTCTATTCGTTATAATGGTAAATCTATCCGACCTACTGACGTTATGGGAAAGTCTCGACCTGGTAGAAAGATTGGTATTTCCGGCGACACAAGACCCTCCAAATCATTAACTCGTTTTTTTTCTTCATGCGATATATTAATCCATGAATCTACTTTCTCAAACGATCAACAGGATTTAGCTATTGAAAGATTTCATAGTACTTCTTCAGAAGCTGCAAATGTTGCTAAAGAATCTTCTTCAACTATACTTATTCTTACTCATTTTAGTTCACGGTATAACGATGTTAAATTGCTTGAAAAACAGGCATGTAAAGTCCATCGTAATACTGTTGCAGGTCTAGATTCTATGACTTTTACTGTTCCTTACCGTGATGAAAAGCGATTGACTAAGTCTTATATCTTGGAACAAACCAGTCAATAAATTCTAAAATATTTTCTGTCTTAATCTTCATGAATATTGGCCCTAAAGGTGACTCTTTGGAGTTTTCACAGATTACAATTGAATTTATTGCTGCAGCTTGTTTATTGAATAAAATGTAAGTCATATCTTTTTCTGAATTTCTCATTAGCACCTTTCTAGCAATATGTGTTGTTTGCCTATTTCTCAACGTATCATATAAATTCATTAATTTTTTATAATCGGTAAATTTTCCAATTATCTCCTTGCCCCTCACATCATAATCTATATCGACGATGTTTGCCATTGCATCTATTAAATTGGTTTTATCTTCTGTCTTATTCAATTCTGTTTTTATTGTTATCTTGATATTATCTTGTAACTCTTCCATCTTATTCACCTCAAATTATGCAGAATTGATTCAGTCTTTTTCGCATATTGCTCTTTTGTTAATCCGATGTTTTCTATAATTATGTCTGCCCTTTCCATAACTTGACCTAGTCCTACCTCTAATTCTTTGTTATCTCGTCGATTAAACTCTTCTGCATCAATTGGCATGTCACTTCGTTTTCTTTCTAGTAAAAACTTCATTCTTTGTTCAGAAGTATTACTAATTAATAATATCTTGACATTTCCTACCTTTGTAAATAATTCAATTTCCTCAATATTTCTAATTCCATCAATTATTATATTCTCATTAGTTATCTCGTTTATCTTATCTATACACATGTTTGCAACTACATTATTTCCTCTTTCTCTTCTCAATTCTAGCATTAATCTGGATAAAGATTCTGAATCATTACCTACTCCCCTGTTTTCTGCTTCTTTTCTAACTTGATTTCCCATTATTATTAATTCATATCCTAATCTTTTTCCTATTTCACAAAATAGTGACTTCCCTGCACCTGGCAAACCCGTAACACAAATCAACTTCTTTCTTTTTACCATAACGAACACAATTAATAAGTAGTTTTTGTTAATATGTTTGAGTGATTAATTGGACATTAACTCGATCAAAAAATTAGTGTTAAAAAAGCATAAACCGTCATCATCATATAATCAACAATTATCTAAATTTGCGAATGATCTCATAGACCAACTTTGGTTCAATAATTATCACGATCAACAAAAATCACCTATTTTTCCAATATCCGATATTGTATTAGGGGGTTCAATCGCCAAAGGAACTTGGTTAAAAGACTCTGCTGACATAGATATCTTTGTCAAACTTGACGCAGATTCAAGTAGAACTGATTTGGAACATTCACTTGAAATAGGAAAAAATACACTCGATTCATTAAAAGGATATTCTTGGTCCTTGCGTTATTCTGAACATCCATATATCGAAGCTGAAACTAAGTTTCTAGGTAAAATAATAAAAATTAATATTGTTTCATGTTTTGATGTAAATCCAAAAAATTGGAAAAGCGCAGCAGATAGGTCTCCACATCATACTGATTATATTCTCGATAAATTCACTCCTAAAATGAAGGATGAAGTTAGAATATTGAAACAATTCCTAATTTCAAATAAAATCTATGGCGCTGAAATCAAAATTCAAGGATTTAGTGGCTATGTATGTGAATTACTTATTCTCAAGTACAAAAATTTTAACAATGTTCTAAAACACATGGGCAATTTTAGTCCAGAAAATAGTGTTTATTTTGATGAATCTCATTCTAAATTCACTAAATTACACGACTCTCCGATTATAATGCTTGATCCCGTAGACCCTAAAAGAAATCTTGGAACTGCCATCTCATCTCAAAATCTTAATAAATTTATTTATCTCTCTACCAAATTTTTGAATAACCCTTCTCATAAATTCTTTATTTTAAATAAAACCAAATTTAATGAATCCCTTTCAGATAATCTATTACTTGTTTATTTTAAACACGATAAAAAAACTATAGATACCTTGTGGGGACAATTACGTAGATCCTTTAACCATGCTTCTAAATATCTCTCAAAAAATAATTTCAATATCATTCGTTCTACTATTTCCAGTAATGACGAAGACCAAAGTGCCTTTATCTTTCTACTTGAAAGCCCATCTATCTCAAACACTCGCCTTCATATTGGCCCTTCTTCTCATATGAAAAATGAATCAATTGCCTTTATTAAAAAGAATAAACGACAATCTCTATCTTTCTGGATCGATTCAGATGGGAAACTTAATTCACTACAACCTAGACAATATTCACGAATTAAAGATCTAATTACTTCTTCTATTGATTCTAATAACGTACTCGGCATAGCTCCTGGAATTAAAGATTCGTTTGATAAAACCTCTAAGACTTATACCGGCCAATCTGTAATTTCTTTTTCAACTAATAAATCTTGGTTATACGACTCTTTAGGTGATGTTATTGGAACTGAATCATACTTATCTTGATATCAATAAACGTACAAATAATGAAATTTTACAATACCTTCTTTGTTATCCTAAGTATGATCATAATTTATTCAAATTACGATTGCGAGAATTAAAGCAACTTGGCGTACAACATCTTGAATTATTTGGCCCTACAATAATAAACGGTAATGCAATTCTTGGTAAAGGCACTCGAGGAATAGTAGTAAAAGCTCATTCTAAAAATTTTTACTGCGCATTAAAAATTAGAAGACTAGATTCCCCTCGAATTAATTTATTAAACGAAGTAAAAATTCAATCATATGTAAATTCATTTGGCATTGGACCTAAAATAATTAACCACTCTAATAATTTTATTATGATGGAATTGATTAATGGTAAGGTATTATCTGATTTTTATCTTATGCCTTCTATCAATACTGAAATAATCCGCTGTATGATTAAATCATTATTGAATCAGTGTTATAAACTCGATCTCTACGGAGTTGATCATGGAGAACTGAGCGATTTACGTAAACACGTGATAATTAATGAACGTGTTAATATTATTGATTTTGATTCTTCTAGCACTAATCGAAAAACATCTAATCTTACCTCCTCTGTTCAATATCTGTTTATCGGCGGTCCTCACTCCAAAACAATTCAAACTCTGTTTGATATTGATATTGATAAAGTGATTCTTTTACTTCGCCAGTATAAATCAAATAAAAACTATTTAAATTTCTTTCATTTACTCAATCTCTTAAACATGAATTAAATACGTTAGTAAATCTAATTCTTACATGGGGCCGTTGTCTAGTTATTTAGATTATTATTCTATTTAGGAAAACTTGGTCTAAGATTCCAGAATAATTAATGGCAACACTGGAGCTCTGCTTGAATGCTGGCGATCGCGCGTTCAAACCACGCCGTCCCTAATAACCAAAGAAAATTATGCTGATGAACGATATCGATGTGATAAATATCACAATTAAATCTTGGTTGATTAATTGAAGAGAATATAACGATGTTGGCTTCTTACTGATTCCATAACCTCTTGATTCCATAGCTTCTGCAAGCTCTCCACTTCTTATTACTTCGTTTATTATTAATGGCACTAATATTGGAATAAATTTCTTGATTCTTATAATTGGATTTCCTCTTTCTAATTCAAGCCCCCTTGATTTTTGAGCATCAATTATCTGTAACGTATCCATTAATATCACTGGAACAAATCTTACTGATGTTACGAATGCAAATACCAAATCTCTTGGTAATTTGAACCATCTTAATACATATTCTAATTCATCTGGAGATGTTACAAGGAAAAATAACGACGTAGAACAAACTATCGCAATAAATCTTAAAGCAATTTGTATCGAATATATAAAACTATATCCGGCAAAATAATTTATTATCAAAATTAATGCTGAAAATCCTGTAGCAAAAACCATAGTTCTTAACAACCTTTTTGTTATTTTACCTAATAGTGAGAATATTGATATCGCTGCGAATATTATGGCTAGATTGTATAAATTTGATACTAATAGTGCAAGTGTAAATAATTGTATTGAGATTAGTAACTTGACTCTTGGATCTAGTTTATGTATGATTGAATTACTTTTCCTATAAATAAATCCGTTAGCTATGAAATACATTCATTCCTCCATTAAACCCTGAATTCTTTTACATGCATCCTCTAGATTAATTGGAATGTCCTTTTCAATCCCTAGACCATTAAATATTTTAATTATTTGTGGAGGAATTAGTCCTACTTTATCGATTAATTCTTTATTTGTAAAAATCTTTTCTGAATAATCAATCTCTACTATTTTTCCATCTGACATTGTTATTATGTTTGGTTGCAATCTCCATAAAAATTCAATGTCATGCGAAATAATGATTATTGTTTTATTATTACTATGTAGTGTATTTATGAACTCAAATAAAATATTCTTTTGTAACTCATCTTGCCCTACGGTTGGTTCATCTAGAATCAATATCTCTGGGTTCCATGCCAATACTGACGCTAAACATACTTTCTTCTTCTCTCCTCCGCTAAGTTTTAATGGAGATATTCCTTCATATTTTCCTAAATCAAATAAATTTGTCATTAATTCGTATCTCTCATCTATGTACTCCTGATCAAATCCAAAATTCTTTAACCCAAATAATATTTCATTCTTCACTGTATCTGCAAATAATTGATGATTTACATTCTGAAATACCATTCCCACATTTCTTGATAATTCTGCTACCGATGACTTTTTTGTACTATTGTTCTCTATCATTACTTCGCCCTTTGACGGTTTTAATAATCCATTTATGTGTTTTACTAAAGTTGTTTTTCCTGCTCCATTATTCCCTACAATTGCTGTAATTGAATTCTTTTTAATTTTTAGATTGATATTATCTAGTGCATTTGTTCCATCTGGATGATTATAACTTACTTGTTTAAATTCTATCAATTTTTCTCCCTTACCTCATTTATCATGTCGTCTGCACAAGTTACTGGTTTAGAAAATTTTACATGTGTTTTTGCAAGTTCTCTGTATACCTTCGTAGAAAAAGGGATACCTAATTCAGGTATGATGAGTTTTTTATAATCAAATACATTTTCTGGTTTATCATTAGAAATTATCTTTCCATTAGATAAAATAATTAATCTATCTGTATATTTCAGAATTAAGTCTAATCTATGTTCTACAATAATTATTGATATCCCCTTTTCTCTACATAATTTATCCATTAATTCCATAAATTCCAACGCTGTTTTTGGATCTAATAGAGAAGTTGGCTCATCTAAAATTAAGATTTTTGGTTCCATTGCCAAAACTCCTGCCAGTGCAGTTCTTTGTTTCTGTCCATCTGATAGTTCATGTGGTGCTTTTTCTGCCAAGTGTGTTATGTTTAGTGTCTCCATCATTTTTTCAATTCTTTCTTTTATTATTCCTTGTTCAATACCTAAATTCTCTAATCCAAAAGCAATGTCTCTCTCCACTGAAAACATAAAAATTTGATTTTCTGGGTTCTGAAATACGAATCCTACTCGTTTAGCTATTTCTTTTATTTCTGCATCTCTAACCTTTATTCCATCTACTATTACATCTCCTGAATATTCTCCATCATACATATTTGGTATTAATCCCACAATGGATTTCAGTAAAGTAGATTTTCCACATCCTGTCGGTCCTGCCAGAACTGTTATTTCATTTGATTTAATGCTCAGATTGATATTTTCTAATATATTGGTATCTGATGAACTATACTTGAATGAAAAATCATTGAATTTTATTATCTCTTTTTTAGGCATTATTTCTGATAAATTTTAATTACATAATAGTATTATTGAGTATTAGTACCGGTTGTACCCCTTTTCATTGACCCATCCAGCTTTTCTTGCACTTCTTTAAGACTTACTTTCAACCTCTCTTCTTGTTTGTTTAATACTGTTATCTTTGTGTTTGAAAGATCCTTTGATTCTGTTAAATCTTTTATTACATCTGCTTTGTTACTCGATACCATTACCGTACCTGCAGATTTGTACACTTTCACATCATCTGTCGATTTATTTAATTCCGCTAATGCTCTATCTGTTTCAATAATCTCCAAATCAATCTGCTGTTTCTGTACTAAAACTGATTGTAAATTCTGTTGTAATTGTTCATATCTTTCTATTTGTTCTTTTAACCATGGTGGCACCTCTTGATTACTCATACTGTAATCGATTTGCTTTTTACTATAAATAAAGCTTTATTCTGTTAGAATATCGTAAGACACTTTTGCCGCACGAATATGAGATGATATCTTTGCACGTAGTTCTGATATTTCTTTTGCATTAATTTCCATGACTAGTTTATCATTTTTAGCTTGAATAGAATCAGTCTCCTTAATGTCTTGTTTTATTGATTCTTTTACTAATTCTGATGATTTTTTATTAGTTTTTATTCTAATTACTGCTGATATCTTATACTGTTGTTGTTTCATATGCGGAATCCGCTACTTTAAATTTACATTTACCACATGCCCAAATTCCTATTACAACTCTTTTGAATTTAATTGAATTACATTCAGGACAGTTTCTTTTTTGTCGAAGATTTGTGGTTACTTTTGTATGTTTTTTTCTAACGGAAGAACCGAATTTAGCTCCAAATTCAGTTGTTGTTTTTGTTTTACGAGCCACTATCTACCGCCTTTCTTATTTTCGCTCTTATTTCTTCACCTTTTTCTTTTGAAATAACAGAAATTTCTTTTAATTCATCAAAAGTAAAACCTCCGGGCTTACCTTTTTGCGCAGATACATATTTTCCATTTTCGTCTGTTACTAATGTTAATCTGGCGGTTGCCATTTCTTGTTCATCTGCATTTGGATCTATTATTATTTTGTCTCCTATTTTTGCAAATGTTGTTGATACTGGCAGTGATTTTATTGGCAGTGGCTGTCTTTCGTCTAAGATTTTTACTTTATCATCTTCTATTGTAAATTTATTCATATCTGCCATTAATAGCGCAGTTGTTCCTGCATAGGAAACTGCATCGAATAAATTACCATCTTCATTAATTACTGCAACGTCAATATACACTGAATATACTAGTTCGCCTTCTTTAATACACAATTCTTTTATGTTAATCATTCCAGATTCTCTAATTCCTCTATCTGAAACTCTTGATAGTTCTATTGTATTTTCATCTGGTGGTCCAGGTTCAATATATTGTGAACTAATAGGTAACATTTCTGCATTGCAAGTCATTACTCCTTCCGCAGGCGTATCTGGAAACGGATGCGCAGTTTCAACCTTTACTCCTGCCCAAACTTCTGATTCTCCTATCCTGACTCTTGCAGAACCATTTGTCTTATCTTTTAGTATATTGGTCTCTATCTCTATATTTCTATAATCAAGTAATCCTCTTTTATCTAATCTGGTAGAATTTGCAAGATTTGACATTATACTCTCTCTAGTAATTGAATCTACGATTCTATGTTTTTTTACTGCAGGCATTTCTTATTCCTCCGTTTTCCCATTCTTATTATCAAAATATTTCTCTGATAATGCATCACGTTGTAATTTGTATAGTTTGTCACAACCCGTTTTTGCTAATTCTAATGCTTCATCAAATTCTTCTTTTGATAAGTTTCCATCTAGTTGAAACAGGGTGATTAAACCTGTATTTGGTAATAATGCTATTGGCATATCTGCTTCTCCTGTTTTGTCTTCAGTATCGTCCACGTCCAATACAACTTGCCCATTAACTTTACCTGCTGCACATGCAGTTACAAGATCTCTCATGTTAATTCCTGCATCTGCTAATGCAGTGGATGCCGCATTTATTGCAGCGCATCTTGAACCTCCATCTGATTGAAGAATCTCAATATATATCTCAATTGCAGTTCTAGGATAATCTTCCATTATAATTGCTGGTTGTAATGCTTCTCTTATTACTTTTGATATTTCTATCTCTCTCCTTGATATATTTGGTCTTTTTCTCGTATCTGTAGAAAAGGGCATCATGTGATATCTACACTTTATAATTGCTCTATCTGAAACCATCATGTGTTTTGGATGTACTTCCTTTGGTCCAAATACTGCGGCCATGATTTTGTTTTTTCCAAATTCAATTAATGCAGATCCGTCTGCATTTTTTATTACTCCTGCTTTGATAGAAACATTCCGAAGCTCATCAGGGGCTCGTCCACTAATTCTCTCTATATTATTTTTTGACAATACAAATCACTTTGAAATTAAACTTATAACCTTATCGTTAAGATCAGATGTATGTGCTTGATTTCCAATTAATTTTATTGCATCTCTTGCTTTTGTTCTTGCTTCATCCGTTCCTTTCAATAATATTGCGCCATTTTGACCTATTGTCATACGACAACCTGTATTTTCTTCAATCAATTTGATCATTACTCCTTTTTTACCAATTACCCTTGGTATTTTTGAGGATGTGATGTATGTTATCTCTCCTTCCTTTATTTTACCTAATCCCGGACCACTAACTGAAATTAACGGGTCTCTAGTTCTGTCAAATGAAAGTATCTTTGCTATCATACATTCTCCTTTATTGAATTGTGATTTCATTGAATCTCTTGAAGAAGAAAACTGTCTTCCGAACACTGCCGATCCAGTTAATATTCCAAAGAACCATGAATTTATATCTATTTCCCATGCAAAGCCGTTCATATCTGCAACTTTTCCTATAACCACGTCGTCAATTCTTGGTATATACGTTCCGTTTAATGGTATTACTCTAACTCCATTATATGCAATTTCGGCCATTCCTACTTTAGTACTAATAATTTTATTACCGTCTTTTATTACATTTGCAATCGGATTATAATCTCCTTCAATCACTACATCACCCGGCATGACATATTTTCTTTCTACTGAATTTGTTTTCATTGTTATTCTATCGAATCTGCTATTATATTACCTTTAGTCAACGAATTCAATTTATCAATTAACGTAATTTTTGAACCTGGAGGTACTAAAATTACACTACTTAGCGAACCATCATTCTTCCATTCTTCAGATTCCACAGTTCCAAATTTTTTTAATATACCTATGGATTGCGGCGCATACTGTGCTGGAATTGTAATCTTCAATTTACTTATCTCTGATTTCATTGGAATTACCTTCCTCAATTCTTCAATTATTCCCTTAATTTGTTCATCGGTATTTTTAATTGGATCGATACTCACTCTTGCTTCTATCAGTGCTTGTTCTATTCTCTGTGGCGGATGCGGAATTTTTGTTTTTGGATCAACATAATTGCCTGAGATTATTGTTATTACTTGCTTTCGTTTTTCCTCAATTTTTTGTTTTCTTTGTTGAGTATTAAGTAACAATTCACCTTTTTCTAAAATTATTTTCAGAGCTTCTTGATTATTGTCAGTTTTCAGATGTTTCTTTAACTTCTCATCAGATATTCTTACTCCCTTTTTTGCATCTGAATATATCTCATCAAAAGCAATTGCCTTTTCATATTCATGCGTTTCACCTTTCTTAAATTTTAATGCATGATCTGGATCAACAAAAATCTCAAATTTTTCTCCAGAAATTGATAATCTTACTACTGTAAATCTTGAATCAACATTTTTCTTTTGGAAATCCTTCATTTATACAATCTTCAGCAATTAACTTCACATATAAATTAGTTGATAAATGCGGGTCCTAGGGGATTTCCATCGGAATTCGGACCCCTGGCCACCGGATTTCTTTCCTAGTGTTAAAAGTCCGGTGCTCTAGGAATTTATACTACCTGGCTGAGCTAAGGACCCACAAAAAATAATTAATATTCACCTATTAGTGTGTTTACTTGTATGTTTATTTCTTATTCAAATTTAATAAGCGCCCCGGGCGGGAAATTCCGAAATTGTTTCAATTCCTTTTGAACCCGCGTCTAAAGCGTGACAGGCTCCAATGCTAGGCCGAGATGTGCGATTATTAATCTCTACACCACCGGGGCTAAATATTTCAAAACATTCTCAAACTATAACTCTTTCGAATTTATTACACTTAAAAATCTTAAGATTTAATTATTCGTAGTTTGAGTAACCGTGTAAATCTTAGTTACGTTCAATTTAACCCTGAATTTGGAAATGTTGATAAAAATCTAAAAATTGCCTCCAAGTTATTATATAAGGCAAAACCTGGTATTGTCGTTCTTCCTGAATTGATGAATACCGGATATAATTTTATCTCTAACGATGAAGTTCGTGGTTTATCTGAATTGTCAAAAACTGGAAAAACATCTTTGCTGATATCTCAAATTTCATCAGATATTAAATCCACCATTGTTGCGGGTTTTGTTGAAACATCAAAAAATCATTACTATAATAGCGCAATGGTTGTATCAAAGGGTAGATTTATTGGCGTATACAGAAAAACACATTTATTTTATAATGAAAAACAATTATTCTCCAAAGGGAATACTGGATTTCGAATATTCAATATTGATAACTTTAAATTGGGAGTAATGATTTGTTCGGATTGGATTTGGCCTGAATCCGCACGAACTCTTGCATTAAAAGGCGCAGATATAATCGCCCATCCTGCAAATCTTATTCTTAAAGGACTTTGCCAACAAACTATGCCAATTCGTTGTTTTGAAAATAGTGTTTTTGCTATTACTGCAAATCGAACTGGTATTGAAAAACGTGGCAAGGATTCCTTCCATTATACCGGCCAGAGTCAAATTGTAGGGCCTGATATGAAAATACTATCTCGTGCTAGATCAAATTGTAATTCTGTAAATTCTGTAAATGTTAATCTATTAAATGCAAGAAATAAAACATTATTTAAGAACAACGATTTGATTAAAGATCGAAGACCTAAATTTTATAAATAGCTTTACGAATTCCTATTTGGAATCTTTCTTATCAATTTTAATATATTTATCATCATTTAAATTATAGAATTCCCATTTTCCTCTTTTTAGATTTGCCTTTCTCCTTTTTTCAAACGTCCATGCAAGAATTGGTTCAGCTCCTACTTTCTTTGCCCATATTTTTAGATATTTTCTTTCTATCTCGTCAATATCACTCAAATATTTAGAAACTTGTATAAACCAAACAATAGTTTTCTTTTTATCTTTTCTTACTGAAATAATGTCTATTGGATAATATTTCTTTCCATCTACTACTACCATCCCTGCTTTTGAACCAGATCCTCTCATAGCAAACCACCCATTGATTCTTAGTTTACTTAATAGATTGTGCTCTCTTGCCCTACCTAAAATATACGAATTCGACATAACTTTGAATATATATCTGTGGAATGTGTTAATAACTATTAGATATGAGAAATTAATTATGAAGTCTTCCTATCTTACTACCCTTATTCAACTTCTTCTTCTTGGTGCAAAAAACCCCATCAAATTATCTACATCTGATCTTGCCACTTCTATAGATAAAACTCAACAAACTGCATCAATGCATCTTTTATTTCTTGAAAAGAATGATATGATTACCCGATATAAAATTGACGGAGGCGATGTTATTCAAATATCCGCATCTGGTTTAAAGTACTTATTGTCTATAAATCAAAAAATTCAGTCTGCTTTTGATGATAATAGTTCGACTCTTGTTACTGGGGAAGTATTTTCTGGACTTGGAGAAGGCGCATATTACATATCGCTGCCTGGGTATAAAAAACAATTCATCTCAAAACTAGGTTATGAACCATATCCTGGAACTCTTAACCTCAAACTATCTTCTAATTTACATAAACAATTCATAGAGAAATTGTCTAATACGGATGGGGTTATAATTGAAGGATTTACAGATAAGAAACGCACATATGGTAATGTTATTTGTTATCCATCAGTGATTAATTCAAATATTCAAGGCAGTGTAATTCTTATTGAACGCACACACCATGATAGTTCTGTTATCGAATTGATTTCTCCTATTTTTCTTCGTAAAAAATTAAAACTTAAAGACGGAGACGAAGTTAAAGCCAATATTTCTGTTTAGGCTAGTTGCTTTTATATTCTTTTCTTATATGCGTGCTCTTAATATGTGGTATTGGGGAATCTAATCTCTTTATTTTTATCCTTAAATTATTTGATTTCACAAGTTCTCTTAATTTACTTAACTGATGTTTCTGATCATACCCTACAGTAATTACATCAGGTTTTATTTTTTTTACTATTCTAAAAATATCCCCTTTATTTCCTATTAATGTGTAATCTACATATCTAATCGCAGATACTAAGATTGATCTTCTATTTTCATTATTTATTGGCTTTCTTCCTTTAATTTTCCTTACTCTGTCATCTCTTGCAATAGAAACAATCAATACATCTCCTTCCTCTTTTGATTTTTTCAACGTATGTATATGCCCTGGGTGTATTATGTCGTACACTCCGCCTGTAAATACAACTATTATATTTTTTCTACCTTTATCTGTTAATATAAAATTTCCTTTAACTTGTTTAATTAACTCCATAGTATTCATTTTTGCAATATTTCTATCCAGTTCTTTCTTCTCTATATCTAAATATTTTTGAATATTACCTGCTGATTTTTTCCCTTGTAAATTATTTATATACATAATTTTTAATATCTTTCTTTCAATTTTATTTATCTTCATTTTTACCACTCTAATTTCACTTCTCCTAAGAAAATCAATGAATCTATTAATCCTTCTGCATATCCAATACTAAGTATTGCTAATTCAAATCGTTCTTCATCTTTAAATCTCTCTGCGTCATCAATATACGCATCTATATTCTTGAATAAATCCGTATACCTCTTTTCATTATCCGTCATCTCTTTTATTTTATTTAGTGTATTTCTTGCTTTTGGAATATATTTGTCTAACATATCTACAGAAATTGATTTAATATTAATTGAATTATCTGTAATCTCATTTTCTTTTATTCCAAATAATTGAACTAATGCTTCTATTTCAGTAAAATGAAGTTTACTTGGTATAATTATTGTATAAGGCGGCCTGTCATATTGTTTTTTTAATAATTCATTTATTGCTCCACAATATATCTTTTGTTTACCCATCCCGATTCTTGAAGCAATAATTATCGTACTTGATTTATTAATTACTTGTTTTTTTTGTTCTTTTTCTATACCTAACAATTGCTTTATAGCTTCGATTGGATCCAAATATTCATCTTCATCAAGATTGTATTCTAATAAAATTGTTGAATGTAATTCTGATAATAAATTTTTTAAAATTACATCATATACTGATAACGGCGCAATTTTTGATTTGGTCATCAATGTTGTTATTCTTCCAAATTTGTATGAATGTAGTCCTGTTTCTCCCGGCAGAACTGTTGTAATTGAACTATTGTGTAATATTTGTGTATTTATTCCTTCTTTTTCTGCGCGCATTCTTAAATCCATGTGTGTAGTTGCAATCATTGGATTCCCATAAGTCAATAGTACTACTGTACTATTTTTTGATTCTTCAATAATTTTACTTCCATTCTCTATAAATTCTCTTCCTACTTGTTCATATTGGAATTCAAATTTATATTCATTATAAGGCATTGGTGGGCTTGTATATCTCTCAAAATAGATTTTATCTGCATTTTTTATTGTTTCTATAATCTCTTGAGTTATTGTATTCTCATTTAATCCAAGTCCTGCAAAAATTATCATATTCTCTCTAATTATAACGAAGGAAAATGTTCAATAAAAAGTACATTGCAAGCATAACATTGGGTCTGTGGCTCAGCCAGGCAGTATTTATGCCTAAAGCGACTGGCTCTTAACCAGATATGTCTTTGACATAGGTGATTAAGTCGTGGGTTCAAATCCCACCAGACCCGCTAATAACTTCCTTCTGCCAACGGCCTTAGGTGTCTTTTCCAAGATGTCGTATTACATTTATTACAATTATACAAAGATTTTCCTTTTCTCATCATTATATCTTTCTGTTCAATTATTGTATGTGCTGTTTTTGTCATACAATTACTACAATGTCTTTTTTCATTTATCAATTTTATTCATTCTTTTCTTAAATTAGAAATTTCTGCTAATAAAGCTGTTAACTGAATATCTGGATTTGAACCTGTTATTATTCTGTAATCATATTTCGCTAATATTTCAATTAATTCCTTAATCTCTTTATACTTATTTCTGTTTATTGCCTCATTCATATATTTCAGAAAATCCTTCTCTGATAAACCATATACATTTGTTAATGCAGACATCTTTTCTCTTGCCATATTGAAATCATTATCTAGCGCTAATTCTAATATTTCTTCAATCTTAATTTTGAATGAATGGCCTGTAGCTCTCTCAATATTCTTCATATTAATATCTCCTAAAGAAGAACATGATTGCAATAAATTAATTGCAGATCTAAGATCTCCATTTGTTACGTTGAATATTTCTAGTAATGCTTGTTTTTCAAATATTATTTTCTCTTTTTCACAAATTAATTCTAAATGTTTAACTAATTCATTTTCTTCTATTCTTGTAAAATTAAATGACGCGCATCGACTTTGTATTGGTTCAATTATATTTGAAATATAGTTTCCAATCAATATGAATCTACAAGCCTTTGACGTTTCTTCCATTATTCTTCTTAATGCCGTTTGTGCATCATTAGTCATTTCATCTGCCTCGTCAAGTATGATCATCTTAAACGGAATCTTCTCTCGATTATCTGCATATCTCGCAAATGTTTTCACTCGATTTCTTATTGTATTTATTCCTCTTTCATCGGACGCATTTAATAATATGGAATAATCTTGCCAATTATTACCTAGAATGGATTTCACAATAATTATTCCTAAAGTTGTTTTTCCTGTTCCTGGAGGACCTGTAAATAATAAATGCGGCATTGACGAAGGATTTTTTATAATGGGTTTTATCCTTTTTATCGTTGATTCTTGATTAATAAATTCAGTTATCTTCGACGGTCTATATTTTTCAACCCACATTAAATTGTTTATTTCACTCATCCTGTTTAATCAGCCTTGATTTTTCATAATATTCAATCTTACTTATCCTTGTCTACTGTATTTGAGTCGATGTACAATCTCCGCTCTCTTAAACCCCTAAGTATGTTGTATAAGTATATAGAATATGTCATTTGTCACGGAAAATTCAATTGCTAGTATGATGAATGATTTACAAGTAGAATCGGAACTATCTCTTGTAAGAGTAATTGCTATTGATGATATTGACGAAACTGAAATAGGAGGTTTTAAAATAGAGTATAAGGAAACTGATTCTAAATTCGACGTACCTAGATGGGTTGCATCTATATTGGTAGAAAAAAATTTAGTTAAACTTGCAGACGTTGGAATCGAAATTGAAGTAATTAAAGCTATATCTAAAGAAAAAATGCTCGGCGTACATAAACTATATGAATTAAAACCTGATTTATATAAAAAAATAAATTTTTTATTGAAAAATCTTCGTTCTAAAATGAATAATGATCGAGAATTATCTGCGGAATATGATAAAATATCTACTTCTGTTTACGACTTAATTAATATCAGAATTAATAAAATTATTTCTCTTGCTTCATTACCTTTCCCTCCTGACGACATTCAAAAATTAATCACTCCTGAAGAATATCTGTTGTTTGACACTGTTCGATTAAATATTCATGAGTGGCGTAAATCAATGATCGGAGATGAATTCTGATAGAACAATCTATTGGAACACATGCTAGTTGGAATGATACATTTGTAAGATTTATAAAAAACTTTAAAGATAAATCCCACGTATTAAAATACCAAGAATCTCTATCCCAAATGGTTTATCATAATTCTAAATCATTAATTGTTGATTTTGAAGACCTTCTTTTATTTGATTATGAAATTTCAACCATTTTAATCGAAAGACCTGACGAAGTTCTTTATCAATTCAATTTAGCTGTAAAAGAATCATTATATTCAGTTAATTCTGAATACACTGAATTTATTAAAAATGATATTCAAGTTAGAATTAGGTCACTTCCTGACCAAGTTCCCTTACGTGATATATCAAGTAAAAACTTACACCGTTTAATATCTGTGGAAGGCCTGGTTGTAAGGACTTCAGAATTAAAACCATTAGCTACCACCGCAGCTTTTTCGTGTTCTAAATGCGGTGAAACTAATACTGTTCCTCAAATTACACCCCTATTGGTTAAACCTTCGACATGTGTCACTCCTGATTGCACGGAAACGAAAAATTTTGTATTTAATGAAAAAGAATCTATCTATCAGGATTATCAATTAATTCGTATTCAGGAATTACCTGAAGAATTACCCCCTGGACAATTACCTCAATCTTCTGACGTGCATCTTACTAGTGAAATGGTAAATATTGCTCGTCCAGGTGATCGTTTAAACTTGACGGGAGTTATAAGAATTGATCAGCCAGAATCACGAGGTAATGAAGTATCCTCAATTTTTAGATCCAAGATTGAAGGAAATTATATTGACGTTGAATCTAAAGGTCCTGAAGATATTGAATTAACTAATGACGAGGAGGAAATTATAATTGACTTTTCTAAAGACCCTGACGCATATGAAAAACTAATTCAATCTGTTGCTCCAAACATTAAGGGACTGGATCTACAAAAGGAAGCTGTTTTACTTATGCTAATTGGATCTCCAAATAAAACTACCGATGGCGGCAGCTCAGTTCGCGGCGACATAAATATTCTGTTCATTGGAGATCCAGGAACTGCTAAAAGTGAATTATTAAAATATGCTTCTAGACTTGCACCTCGTGGTTTATACGCATCTGGTAAAGGTTCTACTGCTGCAGGTTTAACTGCCGCTGTAGTAAGAGACAAAACTGGCATGATGATGCTAGAAGCAGGAACAGTAGTGCTTGCTGATAAGGGCATTGCCTGTATTGATGAATTTGACAAAATGAGAAACGAAGATCGTACTGCACTACATGAGGCCATGGAACAACAAACTGTTAGTATTGCAAAAGGTGGAATTAATGCTACTCTTAATGCTCGTACTGCAATTCTTGCAGCTGCTAATCCAGATTTAGGTAGTTATGATAGGTATAAAACTTTCAAAGATCAAACTAATATAGATACGCCTTTATTGACTCGTTTTGATTTAATATTCGTAATAAGAGACACTCCTAATATTCCTCGCGACGAAAAACTTGCCAAACATATTTTGGATATACATGATACTGGAAAAATAAAAGACAATGCCCCGCTTGAATTTGATCTACTCAAAAAATACATTAGTTATGCAAAAAACTTTGAACCCCGATTGTCTCCAGAAGCGAAAAAACTCATTCAAGATTATTATGTAAAAACACGTCAAAGTCCTGTTAAAGATGATGAAGGCAATCAGGGTATTCCTATAACCCCTCGTGCATTAGAAGGAATGATTCGTCTTGCAAAGGCTCGAGCACGTGCATTGTTCCGTGATATTGCTACTGAAGAAGATGCAGAATTTGCTCGAAATCTAGTTAGAGCCATGTATGACTCCATTGGAACAGACCCAGAGACTGGAGACTTTGATTTTGGAATAATGTATGGTAAACCTGTTAGTGAAAGAAGTAAACTCGAAACATCTCTAAGTATGTTTGAAGAACTTGAAAAAGAATCCACTAAAAATCTAGTCGATAAAGATGAATTTATCCAAAAATTAATTGATACAGGTAAATTTACTTCTACTGAAGCAAGAAAATACTTTAAAAATATGAGTGATAGTGGGCAAATCTATAATGTACAAGATAATTTATATCGTAAGGTAAATTAGATATCTTGTTTGAACATATCTTCACTTGATTTATCTGAAACCTCAATTCAATTTTTACATAATCAGGGTTTTAAAACTCTTTATCCTCCACAAGCAGACTGTATAAAAACTGGATTACTAGAAGATAATAATCTGATAGTCTCCACTCCTACAGCAAGTGGAAAAACTTTGGTCGCAATTATATCTGCACTTCGACATATCGAAAATGAAGGAAAAATTATCTATCTGTCTCCTTTACGAGCACTTGCAAGCGAAAAATATAATGATTTTAAAAAATTAGAAAGTCTTTCAAAACCTGATGGCTCATCAATAAAAGTTAGTATTTCTACTGGTGATTTCGAATCAAATAGCGAATACCTTAAAAATTCTGATATAATTATTCTTACAAATGAAAAATTTGATTCACTTCAACGGCATGGAATTAAATGGCTCTCTCAAGTCAGTCTAGTTGTTATTGACGAAATTCACCTTATAGGCGATTCTTATCGTGGCCCGACATTGGAGATGATAATTGCTAAAATGCTTATCTCTGAACATTCTCCACAAATCCTTGGATTGAGCGCTACGATAAACAATATAGAAGAGATCTCTGATTGGATTGGTGCAAAATCTGTTATATCTACATGGAGACCAGTAGACCTCTCCGAGGGAGTATTTTGTTTTGGTCAAATTGACTTTAAAGACGGAAATCCACCTGTGAATATAGAAAATTCTGGAGAAGGTACTGCCATTGATGTTGCAATTGACATGGTTAAACAAAACGGCCAGTGTATAATATTCACTGAAACACGAAAACGTGCTTCCAGTCTTGCAAAAAAAATTGAAAAGATGATGCCATTACTTTTGACCCAAGAACAATCTAACGAATTATCCGATCTCTCTACGTTATTGAAAAAATCTGATACTAGTAATGACATGAATGAATTGCTTGTAAAATTATTAAAACACGGAGTTGCCTTTCATCATGCCGGTGTCAGTAATCAACAACGCCAGGTAATAGAAACAGGATTTCGAGAAAGAAAAATAAAAATCATTTGTGCAACCCCCACTCTCGCCGCCGGTGTTAATCTTCCAGCAAGACGTGTAGTTCTAAGTAGCTATCTTAGATATGATATGAAATACGGAGGAATGTCTCCTATTTCTGTTCTGGATTATAAACAAATGTGCGGTCGTGCGGGTAGACCCCAATATGATGATAAAGGAGAAACGATTCTGATTGCTGATAATGAATCAGAACAGGATGAATTATTTGATCATTATATTAATGGCGATGTTGAAGATATTGAATCTGCATTAAGTAACGAAGATTCATTACGAACCCATCTTCTTGCTACTATATCGTCTAGTCCATTTGGAATATCCAAACCTAATATATTGAAATTATTCAATAATACTCTTTATACACTTCAAAATGGAAACGACGAACTTGAATCCAAAGTTGAAGACTCTCTTGAATTCTTGTTAGATGAGAATTTTATTGAAAAACGCAATAATAAATTTCTTTCAACTAGATTTGGTAAACAAACCTCATTACTCTATATTAATCCATTAACGGCACGTGATTTTCGTGATGCTATAAAGTCTTCTCAAAAAGATACTAACTATACTATGGGTATTCTTCAAGTAATCGCATCTAGTACTGATTTTGGCAGACTATTCTCGTTTAGGAAATCTGATGAATCTCCTTATTATTCATTTATTCGTACATATCAATCTCAATTTTTTGATATTGGCCACTCTGATTCTGAACATCGCTCCACCTTTCGTATTCTTGCCGCTCTGAATTCATGGATTAATGAAAAGAAAGAAAATGATATTCTTAATCTTGTGGGTATTGACCCTGGGGACTTGTACTTTGCCACTGAGAATACAAAATGGCTCTTAAATGCATTTTATAAACTAACTGTTCTGTTCCAAACAAGACATCTACTTGATCATATCTTACTTCTTCAGCTTCGGATAGAAAAAGGAATCAAATCTGAATTGAAAGAAATTATAAGTTTAGATAGAGTAGGACGTGTTTTGGGCCGAGCATTATTTGATTCAGGATTCAAAACACGCGAGTCATTATATATAGCTTCTATTGACGATATCTCAAAAACCCCTCATCCTCTTATTACTACTTCTTTTGCTAAAAAAATTAAAGAACAACTAAAGGACTTTGAAAGTGATGACTCCGACATACGTTAGAGGATTATTATGCACTCCCAATAATGGGATAACTATCTCTAATCTTGATTTTATGGATCACCGTGCATGGGGTGGATATTTATGCTATAACAAACAATCAGATTATTCTGTTATTGACAAACTAAATAATTTTTCTTATGAAATAATTGGTTGTCTAAGTGATTCTGCAGTTCATGATAAAGAAATCTTAATTCACGGAGAAATATACGGAGACTATCTTCCTATTATTGATAAAATCATTTCTTCTAATAATGTAAATGAATTAAAATCAAACATTCAGGAACTATATCGACTTGACGGTTCTTATTGCATGGTGGTCAGAGGCAAGTTGGGCACTATTTGCTGTCGTGATCCACTTGGTTGTAAACCTCTCTATATCTGTAAAAAAGATAATTTTATTTCAATATCTACACAAAAATCCATTTTACTTGATTCTAATTTCCAGGTTGAAGATTTTATCCC
>JAKZTE010000013.1:0-5177 GCA_047517285.1 Nitrososphaerales archaeon
TGCAGAACCAGAACCAATTGTTCATGCAGAACCAGAACCAATTGTTCATGCAGAACCAGAACCAATTGTTCATGCAGAACCAGAACCAATTGTTGAACCCGGCTATAATCCAGATTTCGGATTACTTATGAATAAGAATAAAATAATTGAATATGGACCTGATACTATTACAGAAGATAAAGAAATTCATCCTACTATCGTACCTTCTGATCCAGAACCTGAATCACATCCAATTTTTATTAATGAACGTCCTCATGCCGCTACAAGTGAAATGGAAACACCTAATGACGACAAACATAATGATTTTAAATTATTTGATGAACCTGAGACTGATGATTCTGCTGATTCATTCATTGCAAAAATTACTGATTTTGCAAATAAACATCCTGATTTAAGTCCTATGGAAGATGATTCAATTCCTGATAACAAACATGTTACAAATAATGAACATAAACCAATGCCTAAATCGGAACGTACTGATAACGGTTGGAAAATATCTTTCGAATAATCCTAGCTGGTACATAATTTGTTATTAGAATTACTTACTACTGGATTAACAATGGGTAAGTCCCAATCCAGACTTGCAATATTAATAATTGCTATGACTACAATCAATGCAATCATATTGTCTAGTCTGTTAACCGGCCCTGGAATTATATTTATCAGTATGATTACTTTCTGTTTTGTACTTGTTTCAGAATATCTACTTACAAAGCAGACTATCGAATCATCAAAAAGTAAATTAATGTTATTTAATCAACTTGGAGCACAAACCCGTTCTATAATTTCTATCATGATATCTAGATTCATAATAGTTGGTTTAATTGGATTATTAAGTGGTATAATCATAGGTGCAAGTGTTGTATATACTTTACATACTCCACTAAACGTTATTCCAAATTTATTACAAAATTCTATATTGTATATCTCAATTTTGACAATTATTGGTATATGTATTGGTTCATATGTTGCAATTATTCAATCATTCAAACAAAATAATCTATATCAGTGACTATCTATGCAAATTCCGATAATAAAATTATTGGATGTTACAATGAGTTATGAGAATAATACTATCTTTTCAAACGTAAATCTAGAAATTCAATCCGGTGAAATTATTGCTGCTAAAGGAACTATTGGTTCAGGTAAAACAACATTACTCAATTTAATATGTGGAATTATGAAGCCTGATTCTGGAAGAATCTATATTGATAAGTATGATATTACTAAGCTTTCATCAAATAAATTATCTGCACTGCGCGCAAAAATATTTGGCATAGTGCCTCAGAACTCAAATTTGGTTCCTGAATTATCGATATCACAAAATTTAGAACTTCCATTAATGTTCAGTGGTATTGATAAAAATAAACGACAGTCAATTGTTAATAAAACTTTAGATAAACTCGGTCTCATTTCTCTAAGTGATCGGTTAGCCGGTACATTGAGTGTTGGAGAATCTGAGATTGTATCTATTGCACGTAGTATGGTTAATGATCCTCCAATATTATTAATGGACGAACCAACTGAAGGCCTAGATCCGATAATTTCTGAGATGATCTTGTCGTTAATTCGAGGAGATTCAATTATTAACCAAAAAACTGTATTTATTACAACTCACGACGAACGTATATTGAATATAGCTAATAGAGTAATTCACGTTAAAGAAAATATGAACTTATAATCAACGTCATGATAGATGATTATATGGTAGCAATGAGGACTCAGAGTTACGTAGAATTATGACGAGAAGGCATTTGACCGAGCTACCTGTTATTATTATAAATTTAAATTTTTCCAACAATTTTTAAACAACATTTGAATAATGAATAACGTGTCTAAAGATGATAATCATGATCCATATGATTCATTTCTAATGGTTCCTGGACCTACTGTAGTAGATCCAAGAGTAAGAAAGGTTATGAGCAACAACCAAATGGGACATTTGAGCGAAGAATTCACTGAAGACTTTAATAAATTACTTGTTTTATCAAAAAAATTATTTGGAACTGATACTGGTTCGCCTTTTATAATTACCGGTTCTGGAACAATTGCCATGGAATCTACTGTTTTAAGTTTATTAGAACAAAATAATAAAGGTCTTGTTGTAGATACTGGTTATTTCGCGCAACGTTTTGGTCAAATGCTTGATTGTTACAGCATTGATTCAAATACTTTGTCTTTTAATTTTGGCAGTCATGCAGATCCCGATGTTCTAAAAACTGAACTTAAGAAAAATAAATATGATGCAGTTTTCATCACTCATGTTGATACCTCTTCTACGGTCATGAATAATATTTATGAATTAGTTAAAGTTGTTAAAGATAACGATTCTCTTGCAATAGTTGATTCTGTATGCGGTGTTGGAGGTTGTGAATTGAATTTTGATAGACTTGGCGCGGATGTTGTATTAACTACATCTCAAAAAGCAATTGGTTCAGTTCCTGGAGCCGGGCTTATGATGCTCTCGCAAAACGCTATTGAGTTACTTGAAAATCGTAAATCAACTATTCCTTCATATTATCTAAATCTTAAAAAATGGAAGGTTCATATGGATAATCCTAAAACATACATCGCCACTCCTGCGATTCAAGTAATGGTTGCATTAAAAACAGCACTTGAAATGATTATGGAAGAAGGTTTAGAAAATCGATGGAATCGTCATAAAAATGTCGCTAATGCGATTCATACAGGTATTGAATCTCTTGGTTTAGATTTTGTTGCCGAAGAAAATTACAGAGCTTATACTGTTACTGGGTTCCATGTCCCTCTAGGAAAATCTATTCATATTCAATCTGAATTAAAATCTCGCTTTAATGTAGAAGTAGCAAGTGGATTCGGCGAAATGAAAAATAATGCTTTACGAGTTGGCCATATGGCCAATATTGGTTCTAATGAGGTTGGTTGTTTCTTAACTGGTCTTGAAACTATATTGTCTGAATATGACGATACAATCAAAAAAGGCACTGTTATTGATGCAATTTCTCAACTTTTAAAATAATTTATTATTGTTCAGTTTGACATATAGGACACGTAATATCTGTTTTATTAATTTCGGCTATACAATACTCACAATACTTCTTAGATTGATCATCAGGTTGTTCAGATTCAGGAGTTGATAGGACTGCTGAAAGTACCAACATAATTACTCCCATTAATCCAATTACCATTCCAAAAACTCCAGTTATCGCCACTAGAAATATACTTGAAAGGATTGTTACAATTCCATAGACTGCTAGCAATGTCCACATTATATATGATTATTCACTAATTACTAATTAAATAAATTGAATCAAAAAACATTTGATTATTATTCTGGTAAAAATACATTGATTGTCGGTGGCATACATAGTGATATTTCTGTTAATCGAAATGCTTTTCTAGCTGACTTGATTAAGGATGCAATCAATAAAGATTATGATAATAGAATCTCTATTATTGAAATGTGTCCTGATAAAACCTCATTCAAGAACATTAAATTTGCAGCGCAATTAGCAGAATATATAGATAATATAGGCGATTTTAATTATATAAAACCTGAAGTAGTTCATTGGCCACGTATATATGCCAATAATCCTAAAGACGCAGTACAGTTATCTGTTCAAAATTCACGCGCTCTCATCGAATGTTTAGATAAATTTAGAAAAAGACCCACTAGGATTCTATTCATTAATGAATTAAATTTTTATCTTCATATGGGAACTATACACTGGCTAATGGAAACTATTTCTAAATCTTCAACATTTATTGGCACTTGTTTCAGAGCAAAATTTCCTTATTCAGATTATAATACTGGAATATCAAGACGAGAACGACGTTTGATTGATCGTTTAACACTCACAGTAGATGATGTAATTTCACTATAATTTTATTTTACTTTATTCGTTGAAATATTAGACATGTCATAATAACTATTTTTCCGAATATTATATAATATCCATGATTAGTTCGTTACAAACTGATTTAGATTCAATAATTTGCAATTATTGTGGCAAATACCTGAACAAAGAATATTACTTTAAATGTAAATCTTGTTTAACGATATATTGCTTTATTCATAAATCAAAACATAATTCTTGCAGTAAAATTCTTACAAATTAGTTTCTTTTACAGCATTTTTTAAGTTTTGAACACCTTTATTGAACTGTTCTGATTCTTTTTGATCTAGATCAATTTCAACTATTTTCTCAATTCCATTGCGGCCCAATATTACTGGAACTCCTATACATATTCCTTCTTGTCCATATTCTCCTTTTAAGAACGTAGATGCAGGCATGAGAATTCTTTTATCTAATTTTATTGCTTCTACCATTGAATATATTGCCATAGATGGCGCATAAAATGTTGCACCTTTTAACCCAATAATTTTTGCAGCTGCGCCAATAGTATCTGCATAACATTCATTTATTACCTCTTTACTGGCAAATTTATTTAAGGACACGCCATTAATTGTTGAATATCTGATAAGTGGAAGCATTCCTTCTCCGTGTTCTCCAATTACTAATGTTGTTACTGATTTTCTTGACACGTTTAATTTACTTGAAAGTACATTCTTAAATCTTAAATTATCTAATGCACCTGACATTCCAAATACTCTTTCTCTACTAACCCCTAATATTTTATACATAACATATGTCATTGCATCAAGAGGATTTGTTACCATCAATACAATTGACTCCGGCGAATATTTTTTAATATTCTCACCTACCGATTTTACAATACTCATATTTTTATGAAGAAGATCCATACGTGTCTCCCCAGGTTTTCTTCCCATGCCTGCTGGAACAATTATTATATCTGATCCTTTTAATTTACTAAAATCGTTAGTTCCTATAATTTTTCTATCAATGCCCATTTCACATACCATTTGTGAAAAGTCCATTGCTTCTCCTTCGCCTTTTCCCTCTGCAATATCTATTAATGTTACATCGTCTAGATTATGACTTAATATTTGTAATGCGGCAGTACTTCCTACATTTCCTGCACCTATTATTGAAATCATGTGACTAATCTGATTTTGTATACTAATAAACAGTCGTATTCTTATAAATCCAAATTCTCAGGTTTAATCCTTTTATTTTCACAAATCACTTTTTTTGAAAATTCTCCAGATTTTTGAAAATTCTCCAGATTTTTGAAAATTCTCCAGATTTTTGAAAATTCTCCAGATTTTTGAAAAT
>JAKZTE010000014.1:0-3221 GCA_047517285.1 Nitrososphaerales archaeon
GATTTTTGAAAATTCTCCAGATTTTTGAAAATTCTCCAGATTTTTGAAAATTCTCCAGATTTTTGAAAATTCTCCAGATTTTTGAAAATTCTCCAGATTTTTGAAAATTCTCCAGATTTTTGAAAATTCATTTTTCGTATCTTACTTACGTCTTACTTTTCTTACCTGTAATATTTATAAATATATAACAAAAAACATATAATTATTATATAATATGTATAATATATTCAAATTATTTTTATCATTAATTTTCAATACCGGCAATAATCGTTACTTTTATAATTGGGTTATACAATGAGAATTTATTGGGGATATAGATGTCTATAAAGGTTGGAATTAATGGATTTGGTGTTATAGGTAGACGAGTTGCTTATGCAGTAAATAAACAAGAAGATATGGAATTAATTGGTATTGGTAAAACCAGTCCTGATTATAAAGCAAAAATTGGTATTGAAAAAGGATTTAATTTTTATGTTCCTGAAGATAGTCATAAAGAAAAATTTAATAAAACTGGATTAAAAGTATCAGGTTCTATTGACGAACTTATTGAGAAAGTTGATATTATAGTTGATGCTACTCCTGGATCTCTAGGAGAAATGTATCGTGAGAAATATCTTAATGCTAAAACACCTGCTTTATTTCAAGGCGGTGAGTCTAAGGATTTAGCTGAGGTCTCATTTGTTGCGCAATGTAATTATGAAAATTCAACTGGTAAAAATATTGTCCGAGTCGTATCTTGTAATACTACTGGTTTAAGTCGAGTTTTAGGTTCAATTGATAATGTTCATGATATTTCTAAAGTAACATCTGTTATTGCTAGACGAGCTGTAGATCCAGATCTTCCTAAAGGCCTGGTAGATTCAGTTTCATTAGATCCTGTATCAGTTCCGTCTCACCATGGACCTGACGTTTCAACTATATTGCCTAATCTTGATATTGTTACAATGGCTATCAAGATTCCTACAACACATAATCATGTTCATAGTATTATTATTGATCTAAATAGTTCAACAACTCCCGATGCAATAATTGATACATTAAAGAATACTCCTAGAGTAATGCTGGTTTCATCTAAAGAAGGTATAAAATCTACTGCTCACACTTTTGATCTTGGACGAGAACTCGGTCGAGATCGAGGAGATATCTACGAAAGTATGATTTGGGAAGATTCAATTACTGTTATTGGAAATCGTGTTTACATGTACATGGCAGTAGCACAAGAAGCAATAGTATTGCCAGAAAATGTCGATGCTATTCGTGCAGTTCTTAATACTGCAACTAGAGAAGAATCTATCAAAAAGACTAACGACAGCCTTTGTATTGGCGGCCCTACATCCTAAAATAGTATTTTCTTCATTTCATTATATATGTCCTTACTTGACTCTTCGATAGAATATTACGTCTTAAAAGAAAAAGGCTGGGATACGGGTTCTGGCGAAATATATGATTCTGATGGCAATGTCATTGGTAAAATGAATCGACGTTTACGCAATATTAGAGGATTAACAAAATTATCTGAAATTGACGGAACCATAATCCTGAAAATTCAAAGAAAGATTCTATCTCCGAGGTTTACTTTTGATGTATTCGAAAGCCATGAAGACGATGGCAAGCATGGCAAGCAATTTGCACGATGTTATAGAGCATTTACTTCGATAATTAGACCAAAAATGTGGTTAAATTATGCTCCAGATAATAATGGTAAACCTAGCAAAAGATTAGATGCCCATGGATCTTTTGCAGGGTGGAATTTTAAAATTGTATCTGAAGGGGAAATTATTGCAGAAGTTAAAAAACTTGATCGATACAGAGATTTGATAAGTCCAAAATGGCTTGATGTAGCAGACACTCACGCAATACACATAATCGACAAAAATTTTGATAGAAAGATTTTACTCGGATTTATAATGTGTATTGAACGGCTATTGAATACTAAGTGAGAATGATTTCTATTGCCACTGCAACTAAAGAAATTCCAAATATAACATTTAGAATCTTTGCATTTTTTTCAGAATTGAATATTTCTTTCAGTAAAGTTCCAGCATAAGCCCAAGAACTTATTGCTGCCAGTCCAAATATTGATAAAAACCCTACTAGACTCAATATTCCCAAAAATGACGTTCCCCAATCTTGTGCAAAACCTCCCATCAATGTAAGATGAAATACCCACGCTTTACCGTTGACAAGCGAAAAGAAGAATCCCGTTATGAATCCCAAATTATTTGTTTTTTCATCTTCGGTTTTTATCGGTTTAGCAGTTACTAAACTCCATGCAAGTTTGATTATTAGGCCTGCGCATATCCATGTCAAAGCATCTAATATGATTGGATATTGCTGTATGTATGATATGAAAAAACCAACAAATAATCCTAATAACGCCCATCCAGAAATCAGACCAAACAATAGGTTTGCTGTTTTTCGAAATCCATATTGAGCTCCGTGAGCCGAACTTAAAATATTCCCTGGACCTGGTGTAAAACTTACTGAAAATATGAACCACACCATTGCAATGAATGCCTCAGTTTCCACGAAACGATGTTTTCTTTATGATGTAAAAGTTGTTGTTCTAAGATGAATCTCTTAGTATCAGTATTCCTCTGACGACGAATCCTGTTCCAGCAATTATTATGAGAGTCGGTATTGTCGTTTTATCAAAAGCTGAATAATCTCTGCAATCCTCAATTCCTCCTCCTGCTATTCTCGGATCGCATTCAGTTACTTGACCTGGAGTTATTTCAGAAAAATACATGCCAATTCCTACTAGCATAATTAATCCTCCAATCAAAAACTGACTGCGTGCTTTCTTTTCCATGAATTATTTTGATTTATAGAGTCTATTTAGTCTTTATCGACGTCGATATCGTTGTCGATATCCTCTTAATTCATAAATATTTCTGTAAGACCTTATTCCGTTGCTTACCAATATGCTTCCAGGTATGGCTAAAAATAGCGGAATCATGTATGACGGATATACCGTTATCACTTCGCTGTAACCTCCTCTTCTATTATAGCTGTTTATTGTTCCTGGAAACATACCTTCTGAATATACAATTATTCCAGTTATGATTAGAACTATCCCGAGAATTGATTTCAGCGCTATTCTCTTTCTGGCCTTTGACGAATAGTTGTTGACTTTCTCAAAGTCCTCCATCTCGTTTGTTGAAAATACCTTCTTGTTTCTTAGATTCGACAAATCAATTACTCCCTATAGCTTTCCAAGT
>JAKZTE010000015.1:0-50888 GCA_047517285.1 Nitrososphaerales archaeon
AAAATCATCTAATATTACATTAAAATGATTAATTTGTAGTTATTACATTCTTGAGATATGGATTAGATCCATCATAAGTGCAATATTTACAAACTTCAGTTTTAGAACGACTATAATTTCTAGTAACATCTCTTATTACTTGCCTCCATTCATGACCTTTTTCACATATCCACCAAACTTTCTTATGAGATTGAGCAGGTATATCTGAAGGTAATATGATATTCTTCCCATTTCTTCCAATTATCTCTAATTCTGCATTCATTTTATCATTCCATTCTTTAAGCAATCTAGGATGATTTGCAAGTGTTTTTTTCTTCAATTTCTCCCCTATTGTATATAGTAGTCAATCAGCAAAAAATACTAGGGTCAAATACATTTATGCTGATATTGACAAAACTTCTGACAAAGGATTATAGTGAGATAGTATTGAATAAGATAGTAATATGATCAAAGAGGGACTGCTGGCGGGATACGACTGGGAATTTGAGGTTTTTGTAACAGAGTTGTTCGGGAGATTCGGCTATGAGATGGAGAAAAGCGGAGGCGCTGAAGGGACTGGGAAGGCGGATTTCATGAGGGCCATCAAGAAGACTTCTCCGTCACGGCTTTTAGGTTTGTCCGAAATGCCTTCGAATCCTGGAATGGATCCCGACCGTATCACAAAAAAAGGAAACGCGCTGGGAATAAAGTTGTTCAATCGCTCGATGAGAATGCTCGATGCGGAAGCCCTGGAATACGCCGACAAGGCGGCGGAACACGGATGCGACTGGTTCTTCCTGGTAAGCGTCAACGGCTACATGAATAGCGGAGCAAGAACCGACGTAAGCAAGAATGAGATAATTCCAGAAGGGAAAAGGATCAGCGTCTGGGACATTCGCGACGTAGATGGACAGGCAAAGTTAGTAAATCTTGAGGTAGACAGCGACAACTACAAGATCTCTAGCTTCAGAGATAGACTGGGGCCTGGAAGTGGCCATGAAATGTCCAACCAGCCGCCGAAATTCGAATTGAATCCCAAGTGGAAAATCATGCGACCAGTGTCCTATAAACTCCCCTGATAACTTCGTTAATCAGGTGCTGCTTTACATCGTCCATATCGGCTACAATAACCCAATTTTGTTTTGGTCCGAACATTTGACACATATACTCTTCCGTTTGTTTTTGAGACTTTTTAGTCGAGTCAGATTGTTCTATTTGAATTCCATACACCTTAGTTCCTGTTCGGAATGAATAATCCACCGCAGCCCTGGTCGCTTTTATTGCATTAACATGATGCATTGCCCCGCCGGCATAAGGCATGCCGTCGCTAAGAACAATCATCAGTTTTTTTCCCGAGGAACCGCGCATTTTATTCGCAACGTGTGCAATGCCGTTCCAAGTATGTGTGAAAGGTGCTTTGTCGGTAGCAACTATATTACTCAATCTCGAATAGTCTATTTCGACCACAGGTGTTATATCAGAATCCTTCCCGGAGAATACCCAGGCCTTTAACTCTACATTTGGCAAAGATTCAAGGGCTTTGTAAAGTGTTTTTGTATATTTGCAGGCCAAATCCAGTTTAAATCCGTCGTCCATTGAACCCGATAAATCAATAACAAGCGAAACGTCCAATCCCTGCTCAATGTCTTCATTATTGAAAATCTCGTTTAGATTTGAGTTTGCCTTGAATTGAATGTATGCGTCGGCATCTATCGAGTCCCCTTCTTCGTCCAAGTATAATTTGTTTTTTAACCTAACAGAAGCAAAGAAACGCTTCAATTTATTCACGTCTTCTTGATCTATATTCCGCATACGACGTCTCTCATCAGTAATTTTAGAATCAAAGACATCGACCTCCATAATTTTACCAATCACTTTTGAAGAGCTTGTCTTTGTTCCGTCATAGAAAGTTTCTGGATCGATAACTGATATAATCTTTGCGTGAATCATTTGTTGTGTTTTCTGTCCTGCTATTTTTAGCATTTCTTCTCCTTCTTCTGAGTCTTCTTCAAATGCATCCTCCTGTATTTTAGACACCTTTCTGGTTTTACATCCGTCAGCAACACTATCGTTTTGAATGGGATTTTCGATACCGGGTGGATGATTACTTGATACGCTTGGTTTCCCGTCTACAGGTTTTTCATCACCGGACATGGCAGGCATAGGGGTTGTACTAGGTTTTCCAGCAACAGACACGCATAGTCGATTAATCCTCTGGTTGAACTTATCTATGTAATGATTGGAATCAGAAATATCATTTCTCATCAGTTCAAGCATATCAATAAAAATTCTAGGCATCCACTTCTTGACTATGAGTCTGCATTCAATCAGTGTGGCAATCGCGCTTTTATTCTCGACGTTTCCAAGTCTTTCAACACAAAATGCAACGTTTTCATGGTGGTTCAAAATATCTGGAGTTGCTGTTTTTCTTAAGATGTTTTCTTTATGGATTCGACTAATCAGTAAAGTATTTGTGATATGTTGGTCAGAGATGTTGTCTTTTATTTCTTCTTCTGACTGGGTTTCCCCCAAACCCTTTTGAAGATACTTAAAACGTATACGAGAACCAGCGTACACCTCACCCCAGTTATGTTCAACACGATGGCATTCCACTCTATCAAATATGGATTTTGTAAGTGTTGACCAATCAAATTTTTTAAAATCTTCTAGAAATATCTCTATTTGCGCAGCGTCAAAGTTGTTTTTAAGAAAATATTCATCCAAGTATTTACCGACATATTTATCGAACCATTTATCGAAAATTTCATAGTTGCGAATGTCTGTTTCAAATAGAATATGTGAGAGTTCATGCTCAAGAAATGTATAATGCGCTTTATCATCACTGATGTTAGGTGCTGAAAATGGCATGACAACAGGAACGTTAATAGTATGACCGTCGGTAAAAGATTCCGATCCATTAAACTTCAATATCAATGAAGTATCCGTAATATCACCAATTATTCCGCAAATATTTTGATAAATATTCTCATCAAGAGTGAATTGCTCATCGTCAGTTGCTTTAATTGATTTGAATATTATGCGTTTCATTTCTATGGCGAAAATGATGCTCCGAAAATAGAATCAATTCTATTAAGCAATGTTTCCTTTTCAGACAAATCCTGAAATTTTCCTACAACAAATGCATTTAGAGCCATACGAAAAGCAAAGGATGAGCTTTCAGAGATGTCATGAAAGCCAGTTGCAGAAGTTGGATCGGAGGAGGAAATAATTTTTCTGAAATTTTTCTCCGCTTTATCAGATTCTATTCCAAACTTTGTTTTTAAGATATTGAAAAGATAACTTTGATATCCTTGTAACAATTGAACAGTATCTCTGGGAGATAATGCATAAGACAAAGCGTCGTCCGTTCTTGTTTCTCCAACTAAACGCCAAATTTGTTCTGTTGTAATTTGTGAACCGTCCGAGTTAAATGGTAAAAGTTTGACATTAAAACCATTAAGATTTACGATTGATTTCTCTTCTTCCACCGTTGGGAACTCCACCCAAACTTGAGCCCATCTTGATATTAGATCTTCATTCAACTCGAATACGCCACCATAAGTTGATGGGTTCATTGTCGCACAGACCAAAAGTTTTGCTCCTTTGTTCAGCTTGTAGGTTTTTCCGTTGTCTGCAAACACGTGACGTCTCCAATCAAGTAATTGGTTTAGTTGTTTTTGCATGTTAGGGGCCAAAGCATTTAGTTCTTCTAGAACGAGTATTGCCTTTCGCTTATCATTGGCCAATTCAATAGCAGTAGGTAATACTCCCAATTGATACTCTGTCTCGTCGCCTCGAAGAATGTATCTTCCAATCAGGTCTCCCTTACGTGTGTTCTCTGAACAATCGTATTGGATAATTGGTATATTATTCTCCGATGCATAATGTGCTATTACCAAAGTCTTGCCTGTGCCTTTCGGGCCGACAAAACATAATGGCGTTGGACTATCCTGTCCCATATGTGAGACTAAATAATCCAGGTTATTATTAGCTGTTTGGAAATATGGAGGGCTTTTTACGTAAAATTGCTCCATGTTTATTGGCGACGTCTTCAGTTCTTTTTGTTCTTTCATTTTTGCACGCTATATAATACATTGAACGCATATACCTATTTCTAACTTAACATGTAATTTTATAATGATAAAGTATTGAATAAAATAATATAATTAAACATGACTGACAAATCTGACAAAGGATTCACCGAATCCAGAGGTCCAAAGAAACAGAAAAGCAAGGCAAATAAGTGGATAAACTACAAGTCTGCAATAGCTTTTGGTCTAGTAATCATTTTACTAGTAGGCGGTTTAGAATTCTACCAATACGTAGGTGAAACAAACAAGCGTGAAGAGACGATAATGAAGACAGAACTGTATATTCCTTCAATCGAGGTGATGTTTTGGGGAGAGGTTGATGAGAATGGCGAACCAATGGAAGCAGAATACAAATATTCGACTGAAGAATTCTATCGAGGCCAGATAATGGTCATCTATGGAGGATCCTTAAACTACGAAGATAGAAACAACATAAGAATAATTGCCACTTATCCGAATGGAACTGAGTTGATTTTCCCTGAACAGTACATAAGATTTGAACGTGTGGCGTGCGATGATTTATTTTTGAATGAAGATTGCGATACATTGTCAATATTGGAATCTTTGAGGTATGAGATTATTTGGCTTTGGGAGGAAAGAGAGTCGGAGGAACCAGAGGGAAGATACAGCTTTGAAATCATTAATGAGCAATATGAGAAATCAAGCGTTGTAAATGGTTCGCCGGGTTGCTGCAGATCAAATATACAGGTAGTTCTAATCAGATAAAATTAAGAATTAATTAACACAAGGTAGACGAAATAATTAGATTTGAAAGAGTGTTTTCCAAAGTAGTCCTGATAATATCATAGTAAGGGAAACTAAATAATAAAACAAGTTTAAGAACTAGATAAAGGGAGGATGATTATGAAATACATAGCGCTGGATTTTGACGGAACACTAACGGATAAGAATCACATAATGGATCTTGATGCTCTGTGGTCCGCAACTATGATTCAGAGAATGGGAATAGACGTGTTCATGGTAAGCGGAAGGACGGCGTATGAGATGTATTTCTTAGCAAAACACACAGGACTAAAGCCGTTTGTCATAGGTGAGAATGGCGGAGTTGCAATAGAGAATTCCCCTTCAAATATTACAAAATTAGCTGAAAAAACAATTCCGCTAAAAGCCTTCGAGCTTATCAAGAATGAAATAAACGAAGCAGAAGAATTACTCACCATACCAAGACTGACCGAAGTTGTTTTGAAAAGAACGTTTGACATAAACAGGGCTATAGATATTGTTAAAGAAAATAATCTTGAAGTTGACTTGATAGATAGTAAATACTCATACCACATAACTGAAAAAGGAATGAATAAAGCAACAGGGTTCAAACATATTGTAGATAAATTAGATATAGATCCTAAAGATTGTATTGCGATAGGGGATAGTGATACAGACATACCGTTATTTGACATGTGTGGATATTCAATAACAATGAGTCATGCAGAAGATAATGTTAAAGAAAGAGCTGATCGTATTATGAATAGTGGAAGGGCAAAAGGTGCAATCGAGGCATTCGGCCACATAGCAGATAAATTCCTCAAAAAAAACATAGATGATGCAAGGAATTGATATTTAAAAAATATAAATCAATAATTAAAGAAGAAGTAGACAAAGTTTTACAAGAGAATAATTACCCTAAGATAGAATATCAGATAAAAGAGAATGCAAATCCCGAATTTGGAGAGCTGTACACAAATATACCGTTTATTCTATCAAAACCAATTAAAAAAAATCCAATGGACATAGCAGAAGACGTACAAAAAAAGTTAAAATTCAATGATTCAATATTAGTGGAAGTATCAAAACCAGGTTATATTAATTTTAAAATTAATTATAAAAATTTATGTGAAGAAACATTAAAAACTGGTGTCAATCAGCTTAAAGATTCAGTAAATATAGGAAATAATCAGAAAGTAATATTAGAACATACAAGTGTAAACCCGAATAAAGCATTACACATTGGACATGCAAGAAATTTATTCATAGGAGATACATTAGCAAGAATGCTAAGATTTACAGGACATGATTTGACAGTAATGAATTACATCGATGACTCAGGATTACAGGTAGCAGACGTAATTGTAGGTTTGAAATATGCAGGATTTAATGAAATACCAGAAAATGACATGAAATTCGACGAATATGCTGGAGATAAAATATATGTAAAGATAAATGAGCTATATGAAACTAGAAAAGAATTAGTAGAAAAAAGAGAATATGTTTTAAAAGAATTAGAAAAAAAATCAGAAATAAGACAATATGCAAAAGAAATAACAAATAAGATATTAAAAGCGCAATTAAAAACAGCAAAAAGATTAGGAGCAAAATATGATTTGCTAGTATTTGAATCAGATATAATATTCTCTAATGGATGGAAAGAAATTTTTGAAAAAATGAAAGATGAGAATATAATCAGATTAGAAAAAGAAGGAAAATTAAGCGGAACGTGGATTGTTAAAACTTCATTCAAAAATGAAACGGACAAAGTAATAATCAGAAGCGATGGCACCTCCACGTACATTGCAAAAGATATAGTACTGGCAGCATGGAAGATTGGAATAATTGACGAAATTTTTAATTATGAAGTATTTGATAACCAAAATAATAGACTGTTATCTTCGACATTAAACAAAACTGATAATAGAATTAAATTTACAAACAATTCCAAAGCAATAACATTAATTGACGCAAGACAAAGTCGATTGCAGAAAATTATTAAAGAAATATTGAATAGATTTAATGAAAATAAAGATAGAACGTATGAACATCTTAGCTATGAAATTGTGTCATTAAGTAAAGGAACTGCAAAAACATTAGGAATAAAAACAGAAGATAAGAAAATTATTCAAATGTCTGGAAGGAAAGGAATGTACATCAATGTAGATAATGCATTGAATATAATCAAGAACAAAGTATACGAAGAAACTAAAGTAAGGAACACAGAAGAGAATGAAGAGTGGATAAACAATACAGCAGAAATCATTTCAGTAGCTGCATTTAGATATGAATTATTAAAAAGTGATTTAGATAAGATTATTATTTTTGATTTAGAGAACTCGTTAAAACTAGATGGTGAAACAGGGCCGTATTTACTATATACATTTGCCAGGGCTACAAGCATATTAGAAAAAGCAAAAGATCAACCTAAAATAGAATTTATTGGAGGCATTCACAGGCATCTTTCCCTACAGCATGAGATTGAATTGATTAAGAATATGTCAAAAATTGATATGATTATTGAAGAATCAGTGATAAATATGTCGCCAATGAGAATTGCAAAATTCACGTATAATTTTTGCAATTTATTCAATTCATTTTATGAAAAGAGTCCAGTATTGCGCGAAGAAGACAAAGATATAATGAATGCAAGACTTCATCTCGTTAATTCGTTT
Organism: Nitrososphaerales archaeon; assembly: GCA_047517285.1. Lineage (GTDB taxonomy): Archaea > Thermoproteota > Nitrososphaeria > Nitrososphaerales > UBA57 > UBA57. The sequence goes on from JAKZTE010000015.1 coordinate 7,469, forward strand.
AAAGATTCATTAGAAATATTATTTGGGTTGTTAGGAATTGAATATTTGAAGAGAATTTAAAAAAAAGAGAAGTTATGGCCTTTTGCCATAACTCTGTTATTACATAATTTTAATAAAAACGCATTACCGCGTTATTTTCATTAAAAATTTATGCTTTACCGATTATTCTATATGCATCTATTCCTGATGGAGCTTTTGACACTGCAAATCTGCGTCCACTTTTTACAACAATGCTATATTTAGTAGAATTAAATTTCTGACGTCCTTTGACATCATAGAAGTTCAATTCTGGACTACTTCCTGCACCATTGTTGGAATTGGATTTTAATATTCCCATAATACCCATATTATTGAAATGGAAGTTCAGGTTTAATTCGAGTTAAGTGAAGATTATTCAACATTTAGGTTAGTTTAACTAACCTAATTTTACAAAACTTTTATCGAATTATTTAGATATTTCACAATATACATAGTAAAAGATTAGTTATAGTATGTATTATTGAAAATATGCAAGATTTGAGATTTCTACATGAATTAGATCGCAGTATAATATCAGTTATTAAAGATTATGCGCATCCGAATAATTTTCCTGAATTTGTTAACATATTAAAAGAATTAGAATTAATTGAGAAAGGAATAGATAAAGGATATCCTGATGCAGGAATTAATAATTCAGAATTATCCAATATGATTAATAATCAAAATAACATCAGAATAAATCTTAATGAGAAATTAACCAGTTATGATTCAAAAAGTGATAAAGAAAATCTATTTGTAGAAATAAAGAAGTTAATTAATAATTATATAAATAATTATAATAGCATTAGAGAATACTTAAAAAATAATGCAATTATAGATGCAAAAAAAGATACAATTTAATCAAAATTAGGTATAAATCGATTTAAATATTAAAAATATAATAAACAAACATGGTTCTTCCATTAAAAAATATAATTTATGATTTAATCAAATCTGAGAAGAATACAACAGATGTAGAATTAATGAAATTACTGAAAAAGCAGAACATAGAGAAGAGTAAAAATGATATAAATAAAGCATTATTACATTTAGAAATAATGAATTTAATATCAGTAAGATGGATGGGTAAGAATTCAAAAAGAATTGAAGTATCAGAAAACGATGATCAGAAATCAAATGCCCTGTGGTAAGAATATATAATAAAAAATATACATTTGATTAAAATGCAAGTAATAATAAAAAACATAGCTAAAGATATTTTGCCATTAATATTATTCGTATTAGTGATCGGAGGAATTTGGATTGGAACAACTACAATAATTCAAAATGATACGCCGTTCTTTGTTGTAAGTAGTGGAAGTATGAAGCCAGTGTTACAAGTTGGAGATATAATAATTGTAAATGGAAGAGATCACTATGATGAATTAGAAGTTGGAGACATAATTGTATTTACATTACCTGCAGATTCGAAAAGAGTAATTGTACATAGAGTCAATTCAATAGATGAAGAAGGGGAGAAAGGAATAGAAGTTAAAACTAAAGGAGACAATAATCCAAAGATTGATGGATGGACAGTTCTTGAAAAGGATTATATTGGAACAGTATTTACATCAGTTCCAACAATAGGAAAAATAACCATATGGCTATCACCTCCAGTCAATTACTACATTATATTTTTTGTTGTATTGATTTTATTGACAAATGAAGTAAAGAAAAAATAATATTAAATAAAATATTATTAATTCAAAATTATTAGACTTAAATAGATTGATTGGATTTTTGAATTATAGAATAATGCCAAAAACAATACCAAAAATTAAAATTGAAAATGTAGTTGCATCTGCAACAGTCAATCAACGGATAGATTTAATTGAAATAACCAAAAAATTTACACATGTAGAATATAATCCAAAACAATTCCCGGGATTAGTTTTTAGAATAAAGAATCCAAAAACTGCAATATTGATATTTAATTCTGGGAAAATGGTTTGTACAGGCGGTAAATCTGAAAAATTGGCTAAAATTGCCATAAAGTCAGTAGTGGCCAGCCTTAAAGAAAAAAATATTGAGATTAAAAAAAGGGCAACAGTCACTATTCAAAACATAGTAGCTTCAGTAGACTTGGGCGGAAAGATAGATTTAGAGGAAGCGGCAAGGCAATTATCAAATTCTATGTATGAGCCAGAACAATTTCCTGGGTTAATTTATAGAATGAAAGAACCAAAAACAGTAATCTTGATATTTTCAAGTGGAAAATTAGTATGCACTGGGGCAAAAATAGAGTCGCAGGTCAAAAATTCAGTAGATAATCTTCATAAGTTATTAGAAAAGAAGAAGTTAATGTTGTATTAATCAATAACATTAGATAGAATCATATTTTTTTGTTTATCATCAATTATAGATTTTGAGAAGAGAAAATTTGCAATGTCAATAATATTTGCGACGCTAGACAGCTTCATATTTAGAGAATTAAAAATTGAATGAGATGTTTCCAATCTATCAATAAGAACTACTGCAGAAGAGACTTTTCCTCCTGAATCATGAATTATATTAAATCCATCAATTAAAGATGAACCAGTAGTAAATATATCGTCAATCAGCAATACACGCGAATTATCTTTGAGATTTCCCTCAAGGTTTTGTTCCCGGCCATAGACCTTTTTTGATTTGCGAACATATACATGTGGTTTACCTAAAGAAATAGATACAGGAACAGAAAAAAGTAAACCTGCAGTTGCAATGCCGCATATATAATCAAATGAATCAAGCCCGATATTTTTTATCAAATTTATATAAGAATCAATAATAATTTTATGGCATTCAGGATAACTCTGAATTAATCGAAGATCTAGATAATATGAACTGGATTTTCCACTGCTCAGTGTATATGTACCGAATTTAAATGATTGACAAACATTCAATGCATCTACTAATTCAGCTATTTTGTCATCATTTATCAAAAGGGAATAACGCCAATATCAACTGTAATATTACATATTAAAAGCCTTTATAATGAAATCAATATAATAAAAAACCAAGTTGCCTGAAATATGGATTCCATATGGAGATGTAGAAATATCAGTAGATATAGATTCGAATAATTTATCAGGCATATTTAAGAATGAAAAAACTGAATTTGATGATACTATTTTAGAGAATAATCAAATATTAAATAATTTAAATGAAGAAGTCATAATATTTGACATATGTAATTCAATAGGTTCAATTTCAGTAATTGAGATGTTAATAGAAATAATAAAGAATTCAAAAAGGACTAATCGAATAGAGGTAATTATTAGAAAAAATCATAAGAAAAATATTGAAAATCTATTAAAAGATAAAGAATTTCAACACAATATCAAGAGCATAGAAGAATTATCAATTGATGAAATAAAGAAGATAATTAATGATAATCAAGTTATTTTATTATCAAATTCGTCATTCGATTCCTTATTTGGATTCAGTGGAGGTGCCATATCACTAGCAAGGATATTGAAAGATCCTATAATAAAAGATGCATTCTATGACAAAGAAATCATTTATCCCGAATCTGGAATTATCACAAATAGAAGTAAGATAATACAAAAAAAATATGAAAAATATAGCAATATAATTTCATTACAAATAATTGAAGATGCAGATGGAATAAGTAATTGTGTGGTAGGTAAATTATATGATTCATATGTAGATTCTTCTAAAGTATTAACCAACAGTATCAGACATATTGAGAATAAATTTGAGAGTTGTATTATAAGTTGTGATTATAATAAGAGAAATACACTAAATGATTCATTAAATGGGATTTGGAATTCATATAACTCAATTGAAAAAAGGGGAAACATCACACTAGTATCAGAATCTTTAGATGGTTTTGGTTCAGATGCGTTAGATAAGTATGCAATGAATCAAATAAATATAAAAAATCTAATCAGTAGTAACGAATACTTTGAAGGATTAGAAAATCTAATATTTCTAGAAAAGATTAGACAAGAATATTCAATAGATGTTATTTCGACAATACCACACCACTATATTGAAAAAAGATTCAAATTTCGTCCATTTAATACTGTAAATAGTGCATTAAATTCAACGATTAGGAGAAAAGGAAAAAGAGTAGAAATTGCAATAATTCCAAATGCAAATAACATGATTATGAAGGTAGGGACTAGTAAAACAGTTTAAATTAAACAAGAGATTATAATTAATATTGCAGAAAATAGTGCCAGATGCAAGAAATAATGTAAGAATAAGATTTGCGACGTCCAAAGATATAGCAGAAGTCATATCTATAAATTTTAAAACATTACCAGAACATTATTCAAATAGTTTCTTCATGGAACTATTATTAGATTCTCCAGAAACATTCGTGGTGGCCGAGAATAACAATAAGATCATTGGTTATATAATGTGTAGAATAGAATATGGATTCTCCATTCTAAAGAAGATGAGTTTAGCAAGAAAAGGTCACGTAGTTTCATTCGCAGTGTTAGAAGAGTATAGAGGCAAAGGAATAGGTAAAAAATTAGTAGTGCAATCCATAGAGGGAATGAAAATAAAGAAATGTAATGAGTCATATTTAGAAGTAAGAACAGACAATATACCTGCAATAAAACTATATGAGAATTTAGGATTTAATAAGATTGCAACGTTAAATACATATTATAAAGACGGCAGAAGTGCATTTTTGATGTCTTCAAAACTAAATAGAAATAACTAATAATTTACTTGGTTACCTCAATATCAAACACAATTTGATACCAACCAGGGCCTATATGCTTAACAATTCTAGATGATGCAATTCTAGATCGTTCATCTAATTCTTTGGACATGATGTTATTACAATTCATCAGTATATTGTCATCAGAGGAATTAAGATGTGCGTATAAATGAATCCAACCACGTTTATGAATCATAGTCAAAGCGTCATCAATAAATTCAGTAGATTTTTCAGGTAAAGGCATTATTACACGTGAAAAATCTGAAGGCATCTGTTTTTGAATAATTTCATGAGCGTCGCCACAAATAGAAGTAATGTTATTAATTTTATTTAACAAATAATTATCTAGAGCGTATTCTGACGCAATAGGATTAATTTCTATATCAATAATCTTACAAGATGGTTGAAACTTTGAAATTACAATAGAAAAAGGTCCAATTCCTGCAAACATATTGAGTATTTTCTCACCTGGTTGTACAAGTTGAGCAATTCTTAATCTTTCATTTGACAAGCGTGGAGAAAAATACACTTTTGACACGTCTATAAGAAACCGACAACCAGATTCTTTATAGATAGTAACAGGATCCTCAATTCCAGAAAGATAAGACATAGATTTTACACGGAATTCTCCTTTTACGCCACTTTCTTGTAGATATATTGATCTTATATTTTTCAAGCTATTAATAATTAAATCAGATATTTTTATTTTTTCAGAGAGAAACTCAGGTTTAATTTTTATAATAGCGATTTCTCCTATAATATCCATTCCAGAAAGATATTTTTTATAATTTGCGTCCAATAATTTCATAATTAATCAAATATTCATTATTCAGATTTGGATAAATAATAATACTGATTATTATTCTTCTGCTCTTTATCTAAACGGCTATTATTTTTATTCACTCTTGGTCGTCCTGATTCAATATCACGCCTATATGTAATCTGTAATTGTTTAAGAAATTTATTCATCGAATCGTGTTTATTGGTAGGAGCGTGGGCAATGCCATTTACACCGTTATTTCCGTTAAACAGCAACAATGAATCACTCAGAATATCTATTAATTGAATATCGTGATCAATAATTATAGCGGATTTATTATTTGATTTAATGAATTTTTGTACCGATCGAGCCAATACTATACGGTCTTCTACATCAATAAATGCAGAAGGTTCGTCTAATGCATAAATATCTGCATCTTTCATCAAACAAATTGCGATTGCAACTTTTTGTAGTTCTCCGGCACTAAGTGTATTGACATTCTTTTCAAATATTTTATTAATAGACAAAGGTAAGATTATTTCATTATTAAAGATCTCATTTTCTATTTGAGAGCCTTGTGAATATAAGAGATTTCTCACATTACCTGAATAATTAGAATCTAAATATTGGGGTTTGTATGAGATCTTTACCTTAGTTTCCAAATTATCTTGGTCGGATTTTTCTATACCTGAGAGGATTTTCATAAAAGTGGTTTTTCCAAGTGCATTACCGCCAATAATTCCAAGAACTTGCCCCTGAAGTATTTTACCAGATGAAACTTTTAGATTAAAATTATCATATGTCTTACTAAATTCATCGTATTCAATGACTGATGGGGTGTCATCATTTAGTTCTGGAGGAGAATATACGTTAAATTGAATCTTATTATTACGAAATTTTATATTTTCAGTAGGAAGGTAGCCTTCTATTAAATTGTTAATTCCTGTACGAGTAGAACTGGATGATGAAACTATTCCATAAGCGCCAGCTTCCCCATATAGAATATGAATGTAATCACTCAGATAATCAAGAAATGTAATATCATGTTCAATTAGAATTACACTTTTTCCTTTAGTCGACAAATTTCTTATAGTATTTGATACAGCTAAACGTTGAAAAACATCATTATAAGAAGATGGTTCGTCAAAGAAATAAACGTCGGCGTCTTTTACTGCGGCAACAGCAATAGATAATCTTTGTAATTCGCCGCCGCTAAGATCGTTAACAGGTTTATTTATGCATTCGGTGAGATTTAGTTCGTCAACAATATCAGAAGAATAATTACTATTCGGAATGCTTTCAAGTAAAGATAAACCATCAGATTTCCAATAGTCTTTTAATTTATAGACTGCCTGAGGTTTTATAGAAATAGATAATTCTTTATTAATTATTTTTTTAAAGTGTGTTATCAACTCAGTTCCTTGAAAATGATTCAGGACATCATCCCAAGTTGCATTGTTATCTTCATAATTTCCAAGATTAGGTTTTAGATTACCTGAAAGGATATTAATTGCAGTTGTTTTTCCAACACCATTTTTTCCAACTAAACCAACTACTTTACCAGGTATAGGAATAGGTAATCGATAAAGGCGGAATGAGTTTACACCATACTGATGTATTTTCTCGTCGCCGAGTTCATGCGGCATATTTACAATAGTAATTGCGTCAAATGGGCATTTATTTACACAGATTCCACAACCATTGCATAATGATTCACTAATCAATGCTTTGTCATCAGAATCTAAAATAATACATTCGCTTCCTGATTTATTTACAGGGCAGAAATTTATGCATTCTAGATGGCATTTTTTTGACAAACAACTGTCTTTGTCTAATGCGGCAATTCTATGTGAATTAGAAATAATAGGGAGATCCATATGAATGTAGTTATTTTTTATTTCTATATATAATTATTTCCGAAATCTTTTTTATATTACAAGGTCTTACTTACTTATAGTGAGTATCTTATATGAGCGAATCTGATGTAACGCTAAAAGTTTTAGAGGCATATACAAGAGATGTAGGAAGAGGAGTAGCGAGAATTGACTATGAAGCAATGGACGTATTAGATGCGTCTACAGGGGATATTATAGAAATTAGAGGTAAGAGAAACACGGTAGCAAAATGTCTTCCATTATATCCATCAGATGAGGGAAGAGGGGTAATCAGAATCGACGGATTAATTAGAAATAATTCAGGAGTAGCAATTAGTGATACTGTTACAATTAAAAAAATTAAAGCGCCTCCTGCAGAAAAAGTAGTAGTAGCGCCATTAGAATCAATACCGCCAATAGATGAGAGGTACTTGGCAGATGCATTAGAAAGTGTTCCAGTCACTAAGGGCGATAATATAATGATACCATATTTTGGAGGCAGATTAACATTTCAGATCGTAGGCGTAACACCAACGAGTGATGCAGTATTAATCACGCAACGAACAGTATTTTCAATCTCTGAGAAGGGAGAATCAGCAAAAGGGGTATCTCCAGTAAATTATGAAGATATTGGCGGATTGAGGAATGAGATTAGAAAAGTAAGGGAGATGATCGAACTTCCATTAAGACATCCTGAGATATTTGAAAAACTAGGAGTGAAAGCGCCAAAAGGAATTTTGCTTTACGGACCTCCTGGAACAGGAAAAACACTATTAGCAAAAGCAGTTGCATATGAAAGTAGCGCTCATTTCATCAGCATTAGTGGACCTGAAATCATGAGTAAATTCTATGGTGAATCAGAAGCAAGATTAAGAGAGATATTCAAAGAGGCAAAAGAAAAAGCGCCAAGTATAATATTCATAGATGAAATTGATTCAATAGCGCCAAAAAGAGAAGAAGTAACTGGAGAAGTTGAACGTCGTGTAGTTAGTCAACTTTTGTCGTTAATGGATGGACTAGAGGGAAGAGGAGAAGTCATCATTGTAGCGGCAACAAATAGACCAAATGCAATAGATCCTGCATTAAGAAGGCCTGGAAGATTTGACAGAGAAATAGAAATTAAAGTACCTGACAAGATAGGAAGAGAAGAAATACTGGCAATTCATTCGAGAGAAATGCCTCTCGACGAGGATGTAGACATTGAAGAATTAGCATCAAAAACACACGGATACGTGGGTGCAGATCTAGAAGGTTTATGCAAAGAAGGCGCTATGAAGACACTAAGAAGACTGCTTCCCGATATGAAATTTGATGAGGAGAAAATATCTCCAGAATTTTTAGACAAAATCACAATAATAAGGGATGATTTCAACCAAGCATTGAGAGACATAACGCCATCGGCTTTGAGAGAAGTGTATATTGAGACACCAGATGTAGATTGGTCAGATATTGGTGGTTTGGACAATATTAGAAAAGAAATACAAGAAGCAGTAGAATGGCCTTTAAAGTATCCAGATGCATATGAAAAAATTGGTTATTCAATGCCAAAGGGCATAATGTTACATGGGCCATCAGGTACAGGAAAAACATTGATTGCAAAAGCAGTTGCTAAAGAGAGTGGAGCGAATTTCATAAGTGTCAGAGGTCCAGAATTACTTTCAAAATGGGTTGGCGAATCAGAAAGAGGAATAAGAGAGGTATTTAGAAGAGCAAGACAGGCATCACCTTGTGTAATATTCTTTGATGAACTAGATTCAATAGCTCCGCTGAGAGGTGCGTCGGGTGATAGTCAAGTATCAGAGCGAGTAGTAAGTCAACTATTAACAGAATTGGACGGAATACAATCATTAGATAGTGTATTGGTGCTAGCCGCAACAAATAGGATAGACATGATCGATCCTGCATTAATAAGATCAGGAAGATTTGATAAACTACTATACATTGAAAAACCAGGAAAGGATGAAAGAGCAAAGATTTTAAAGATTCACACTAAAGGTAAACTACTAAGTAAGGAACCCGGCAATGAAGTCAATTTATCAAAAATTGCAGAAATGACAGAAGGATTCAGTGGAGCAGATTTAGCATCAGTTGTAAATACGGCAGTTTCGAGTGTATTGCAGAATTTTGTAAGTAAATACAATCCAGAAGAGGCAAAAGAGATTTTGGAAGCGGATTCATTAATTTATGATGCAGAACAAATTAAGGCGGATATTAAGGATAAAATTACTGAAAAGCAAATCTCTCAAATTGATGATTTATCAATGAAATTGAAATCATCTCTTGATTCTATAGTTCTAGGTGTTGGAAATGTTGCTACTGATTCAAGTCGTAATTTAATTCATGAACGTTCTGATGATCTAAGAAAGGTTTTGAAAGAAATTAATGTTAAATACAAGAAATTTATGAAATCCGGTTCAGAACAAACATCTTCACGTATAAAAGAAGCAATAGTAAAAATGGAGGATTTTGAGACAGCAATAAGAAAAGTTAAGACTTCAAGAGATGGAAGGCCTGTAGAAAAATCACAGATAGCACATTATAAATAAAATACATTCGTACAATCTCCAGATAAATTATATATAATAAAATGGCTTTATAATTATTTGCAGGAATTCTTTTTAATTACAAGAAAATAATGAGAATATGTATATTTTTATCATGGAATTCATCCAAATAATAAATAACAGCCTACAATTATTTATTGAAAACTATGGATTTTATGGTGTTTTTATTGCCATGTTTCTTCAAGCACTAGTACCTGTAGCAATTCCATCAGATATAATTATCGTTGCGGCCATATTGCTTGACGTAAATCCAGTTTTAGTCATAATCGCATCTGCATTAGGATCTACAGCAGGAGGATCAATTGGATTTATGTTTACCAGAAAAGGAGGAAAACCAATAGCGATGAGATTTATCGGCAAGAAACAAATTGAGAGATTTGAGAATTGGTTTGAAAGATGGGGAAATTACATAATAGTAGTCGGAAGAGCAGCGCCATTTTTATCAAGTGATGCAATTGCATTTGCTTCAGGATTAACAAAAATTAATTTTAAGACATTCATTATACTAGCATTGATTGGAGCAGTATTAAGAAGTATAATACTAGTATACCTAAGCGATTTGATTGCAGGCTATCTGCCAAATATATTTTAGAGAGAATGTATTTAATTCTACATCATGCCAGGCATGCCGCCCATGCCGCCCATGCCGCCCATGCCGCCCATGCCGCCGCCAGCGCCTGGAGGAGGAGCAGGAGTCTTTGACGATGCAACCACATCGTCTATTCTCAATAACATTCCAGCAGTTTCCGTAGCTGCTTTAATGATCTGTTCTTTAACAATAGTTGGTTCATAAATTCCCAATTTTTCACAGTCGTCTACTTGACCTTTTACAACATTAACTCCATACCATTTATTACCCTGGCCATGTGCCGCAGCGATTTGGACTTGAGTATCAATTGGATCAAGACCTGCATTTTCAGCCAATGTAATAGGAATAATTTCTAATGCTTCGGCGAATTTTTGTACAGCTAATTGCTCTCTTCCATGTAATTTATTAGAATAAGATTTAAGCCGTCTTGAGAGCTCGGCTTCAGGAGCGCCCCCTCCAACAACAATTGATGGTTTAACTAAGACGTCCTTAACAACCATTAACGAATCGTGAATTGATCTATCGGCTTCGTCGACTACACGTTGTGTTCCTCCTCGAATAAGAATAGTTACGGATCTTGGATTATTACAGCCTTCTACAAAAACCCAATTATCTTCTTCGATTCTACGTTCTTCGACTAACGCGGATTTTCCAATGTCATTTTCACTTAAATCTTCAAGATTAGTAATAATTCTAGCGCCGGTTGCTCGAGATAATTTTTCCATATCACTTTGTTTTACACGTCTAACAGTGAGAATTCCTGATTTAGCTAAATAATGTTGTGCAGTATCGTCGATTCCTTTTTGACACACCAATACATTAGCTCCTGATTGTTCAATTTTATCAACCATGTCTTTTAACATAGTACTTTCTTGATCAAGAAATGCTTGTATCTGATCAGGATTGGTGATATTAATTTTAGCGTCGAATTCAGTCTTTTCGATTTCAAGTGGAGCTGCAATTAAAGCAATTTTAGCGTTGTCGATCTTTTTAGGCATACCTGCATGAACTACTTCTTTATCAAGAATAATACCTTGTATCAAGGATGTATCTTTTAGCGATCCGCCTGCTTTCTTTTCTACTTTAATATCATCTATATCAACAGTGTATTTGCCGTTATTCTCATCTGCAACAGCAACTACTGCGTCAGTAACAATTTGTGATAACTTATCAGATTCTCTCCAGATTAGTTTAGAAGCCATGCTTGTTTTTGCAACTTTTTTTAGCCATTTTTTATCACCAGGAGTAACTTTTATAGCAATTTCGTCAAGAATTCTCAATGCCTCTTTAGCTGCTTTTTTATAACCATCAACAACAATTGTTGGATGAACTTCTTTATCGATTAATTCTTCAGCTTTTTCAATCAAAGAACCTGCAAGAATTACTACTGATGTGGTTCCGTCGCCAACTTCGGTATCGGCAGTTTTTGATACTTCAACCATCATTTTAGCAGCAGGATGCTGTACGTCAATTTCTTTAAGAATAGTTGCACCGTCGTTAGTAATTGTAACATCTCCCATGCCGTCTACCAACATTTTATCCATACCACGAGGGCCCAATGAACTTCTAATTAATTCAGAGACTACCTTAGCAGCCATAATATTATTTTTTTGAGCTTCACGACCTTTTGTTTGGCTCGAACCTTCTTTTAATATAATTACCGGTTGTCCATTAGGAGCAACGCCTACATTTGCTTGATGTGCCATATAACCTGATGGATGTTAAACATAGCATATATATTTTGTGCGGATTTTCACATATCGCAATCTAGTTCTTCAATTCTATTTGGATCGAATAAACAAGGATAACATAAATTTTCAATCATATGTGCCTCAGTTGTTGGAACAAATGTATCTCCGCATAATGAGCAGTTATTCATCATATTTACATAAAATTTGATGTTAATTAAGTAGATCGAGTAACAGGTACGTCTTTTATGACAATAGAAGGGGATAAAACAGGGGTTTCAACTTCCCACCAATTGATCCATTTACGAGTTTGAGATAATGAATCAATATTAAGTAATTGTCTTGGAATATCATCGCTAATACGGATACCATGAATAGGAGAAGAAATTTTACCGTTTTCTATAATAAAACATGCATCCCTGGGAACAGTAGAATATGAACCGGCGGCAGGGTTTTGAAATCTAGTATACCAATTATTTGTGATTAATAATCCATTGTTGATAGAAGATAGTTGTTCTTCGAAAGTAGTGGTTCCAGAAGACACATCAATATTCCAACAAAAAGGAGCCATTATTCCTGCATTGCCTGTAGATTTCACTCCGTATTTATTAGAAGTAGTAATATTATGAAGATAGTTTGCCAAAATACCATTATCGATTATCTTGGTAGATTGTGTAGGCATTCCTTCATCGTCAAAAATACGTTGATAAATGCCATTTTTTGGATTGCCTACATCAGACAAAGATAAATCGTCGGATGAGACCTTAAGATTTATTTTATTGGCAAAAAATGAATCGCCAGAATCAACAGAATCGGCCGAAGCTGCATGACCGACAAATTGGAATATATCTGCTGCAACAGTAGGTGTAAATAAAATATCATATTTTCCAGGATCGCATTGTTTTGGATTTATTGATGATTTTGCATAATCTCCTGCGTCGATTCCAGCTTTTTCAGAATCTATATCGTCAATTAAAGATGAACATGACAAACCATGTCCGCTAGATTTAGATTCAGTAAATGCACGAATATTTAATAAATTAGTAATAGATTCGTCGTTAGATTCAACACCGGTAGATGTAATTAACATTATTTCGGACATACGACTTGTAAATGATCCACATACTCGTGATGCGCCGTATTGTAAAGCAGAATTGATAGAATTCTCAACATGATCGATAATAGATTCGTAATTATGTATTTGATCAATCTCTACATGTTTGTTTGTTTCATAAGTAAAAGGTCCAGATGGAAGAGGAGTATAATCATTATTCATAGAAGAATCATTACAATATTGAAACAAGGAATCCAAATAATTAAGAATGCTAGTTTCGTCGAGATTATAAATCATCCCACTAGCACGTTTTTTATCTTTTCCTAAATAGATCTCAATTGCAATATTTTCGGTACTGTCAAAGACATCGATTGAGTTATTACTAAATCTTATAAGATCTTCATGTTCTTTAGATAGAAGAAATGAATAATCATCACAGTTAAGAGAAGAAATTTTATTTTCAACTATAGATAATATATTATTTAGATTCATGATCTATTGCCTATTCTAATATTTCTTAATCGAACATCAGGCGCTCCAGTCCATACAGGAGCTCCTTGCATCGGTTCGCCTTTTCCACAGTTTGCGGCTTTGAAATCAAGATTTTTGGAACGTGCGTCGACCGAAGACCAGAATTTCTTGGACGTGAGTTCTAAAACAGGGGATTTAACATTTATGTCTAATTCGCCATTTTTAATTAAATATGCTTCAAAACCAACATATCTTTGATTTTCTCTCCTATCGTCTATGTTCCATTCCATAAAATTTTTTATATAGACTCCTTTTTTTATGTCCGAGAGTAATTCGGCGGTATCATAATCTCCGGGTTCAATAAATGTATTAGACATTCTGATTATAGGTTCTTTATCAAATTCAACACTGCGAGATGCAGCATTACTTCGAATATTCATTTTAAATGATGTTTCACGATTATGTAATAAATCAGTGATAACTCCGCCTTTAATTAATTCACGTTTTCGTGATTCAACGCCCTCGTCGTCAAATAAATAGAAACCCATAGATTCAGGGATAGTAGGATCGTCGCTAACAAATACTTCTTCGCTGCCAATTTTAGCTCCATAGCAATCAAAACCAAGATAAGATTCTCCGGCTTGAGCAGCTTCCCTACCAAGAATACGATCAGCTTCAAATGGATGTCCGCATGATTCGTGAGCAACTAGACCAGCAATATCTGGACCGACGATTATATCAATATCTTCATCAAATATTTCAGATTTAGATTTAATGGAATTAGATGCAATAGCCAATTGTTCTGGAACATATGAACTAAGATCAAAGGATTTTATTTTCTCCCAGCCGCCAGAACGTCCAAGTCCTGCATAGCCAGCAGGAATACTGAATGCGGACAATTGTCCATTATAATTAGCAGTAATAATACTATGGAATGAAACACGAGGAACACGGCTTAATATATGCGTGCCTTCAGTATTCACATAAAATTTTTCTTCAATCGAATTATCAAGACCTAGAGTTCTATTAGGAAGAGAAATATCAGAATTAAATGATGTAATATATCCATCAACGTCTTTCAGAATTGATATCATTTCTGCAACATGAACATTTTTTAAATTTTCTTTTTCTGAGGCAGCCCATTCTTTATTTACTGATTTTTCACTTGAGAATTCAATAGGAGACTTTAATATTTTTTTAGATGATTTTGCTCTTAAAATTGATTTTTCAATTAGAGTATTAAGAGAGCCATCAAACATATTAGTAGATGCAAAAACCATCACGCCATCATAAATCATACGAATTCCTATGCCTTGTTTTTCATAAGAAATTGTAGGTTTAGATTCGCCATTTTGTAATATTGCGGCCAGGTGTTGTGTAGAATGAAATCTAGCTTCAGCGTATTCTACGTTATATTTCTGTGCTTCATTAATAATTGAATAAAGTAAATCTTCATATTTTGATAATGAATTGGCAGTCAATAGTAGATTATAATAATCGGCAGCAATATTAGTTTTATTAAGATGGGAAAAATAAGTAAAGAGAAATTTAATAAAGTAAGAATAGTTCCAGATACAAGTATAATAGTTAACCAGATATTATCAGAAAAAATAGGAAAAGGAGAAATTAAAAATTCCGAAATTATAATTCCAATAGCAGTTTTAGATGAATTACAGGCACAAGCCTCAAAGCATAAAGAAATAGGATTTTTAGGATTAGAAGAATTAAAGAAAATCAAGGAAATCTCAACTAAGAAGAAGATTAAATTCAGGTATCTAGGAACAAGACCGTCACTAGAAGATATCAAATTATCCAGAAGTGGGAGAATTGATGCAATCATTAGAGATGAAGCTATAAAAAATGATGCCATATTGTTTACTGGGGATTATGTTCAAGCAATAGTAGCGGAGGCAATGGGTGCAAAAGTGAATTATATCCCAAAGGTAATTAATGAAGAGGGCAGTAACCTTGACAGATTCTTTAAAGATGAATTAATTTCAAGTGTGCATATTAAACAAGGAATACCAATAAGGATAAAAAAAGGATTGCCCGGAGAAATTGAATTAATTTCAATAGGAGAATCTATTGATGAGGATGAGATAAACAAAATAATTAAAGATATAGAAGAATTTGCACGAGTAAGTCAAAAAAGAGACAAACAAATAATTCGTGACGGGGCAAAGGTACTTCAGCTTGATAAATTCAGAATAACAATTACAAATCCTCCGTTTTCAGATAAACCGGAAGTAACAATAATTAAACCAATTAAAAAGTTACAGATTACTGATTATAGTATTCCTAAAAAACTAATGGAAAGAATTGAAATATCGGCAGAAGGAATATTAGTGGCGGGCAGTCCAGGTTCTGGTAAAAGTACATTTGCTTCTAGTTTGGCAGAATTTTATTCTTCAAAGGATAAAATCGTTAAAACAATTGAATCGCCAAAGGATCTGCAAGTGAGTCCTGAAATTACACAATATGGGCAATTAGATGGTGATTTTGAGAAAACGGCAGAAATATTATTGTTGGTAAGACCAGACTATACAGTATTTGATGAAGTAAGAAAAACGAGAGATTTTATGATTTTTGCAGATTTACGTTTATCTGGAGTGGGTATGATTGGAGTAGTACATGCGAGCAACCCAGTAAATGCCATTCAAAGATTTGTTGAAAGGATTGAAATGGGCATGATCAGTAATATTGTAGATACAGTAATTTTTCTTAAAGACGGAGAGATATCTAAAACATATCAGTTGGAATTAGTCATGAAAGTACCGACAGGAATGCAAGAAGCGGATCTTACAAGGCCAGTTATCGAAATAAGAGATTTCATTGATTCGACTCTAGAATATGAGATATACACATATGGAGAAGAAAAAATAATAATTCCAGTAATAGAAATTGAAAAAAAAGAACGTATGACAAAAGATGAATCTATGAAAAAACTTCAAGACAATTATGGCAAATATATGAATGAAATGAACATTGAGATGGTTTCGTCTAGACGGGCATTAATTACAACTGATAAAAGGAATATTCCAGAGATAATCGGGAGGAATGGACAGAATATTATGAATATGGAAAAGAAACTAGGAATAAAGATTGATGTTGAACCCAACAATAATGCATTAGGTAAAAATATCGACCATGTAATTCATGAAACCGGAAATTCATTAGATATTTTGTTTAAAAGAAAACTAGATGGAAAAACATTAAATCTATACGTCGATAATGAGTATATTTTATCCGCTACAGTAGGAAAAAAGAACAAAATAAGAGTTGCAAAGGATTCAGACATAGGAAGATCAATAATCAATGCGATAATTCAGGAAAGAAAGATTGTTGTGACAAACGTAGATTAATTAAATAATCTAGTTTTAATTTTCTTCATTTCGTCAACTATTGAATAGATAAAAGTTACAAATCCGAATACAAGCAATGCACGAGTGACTTGCAATATGGCCTCTCCTCTCCTTAATTCATCAATAGTTTCTCGTTCGTCAAGAACAATTCCGCCTTCAGGAAGTAAACCAGCGTGAGCGTCTCTTGCGTAGTTTTCTAGAGCAATTATATTATCAATTGCATTTTGAAATGCCATAAAACCGAATACCAAAAAGAAAAGCCCCACAATGAATGTAAATTTTTTCAAATAAATTATCTCCTATCGATCATAGTGTTTTCCAACCAATTTATTCCTTGTGTAGTTATCTTAAACATAATTTTTCTGTCGATATTTTTTTTATCTACGTAGCATAATTTTTGCAATTCGCTAAGTCGAGAACTGACAGATTTTGGATTAAGGTCGGTCAGGTAGCATATATCAGATATTGGTGTAAATGAATTATTTTTTCCTGCAAGAAATCCAACATAATTAGCAAGTAACTGAAGGCAGATTCTTTCACGATCGCTCGTTTTTTTTGAATTAGTCCAGATTCTTGGTCCTTCAGATGTAAGTTTTATCAAGTTATGAAATTTCGATAAGATATCATCCAATGAATAATTAATTGTAATTTTCTGAGCTAATTCAAGAGATGGAATGGATTTGAGAAGGAATTCATTAATTGAATGTAATACATCCTCGGGATTTCCCTTAAAATCTATTTTTGTTTCTTCGTGAGTTATTGTTACGGATAGTTCAGTCGTATACAATGAGTCTATTTTTTTCTTTACTTCTACTATTTTGGCCATTAGCAAATCACATCAAAATAGCTACAAAGTGGAATTTGAAAGTTTTTCAGTAGACGATATAAGAGAAGTAGATGCAGTATAAACATATTCTCCAGTATTACTTTTGAATCTTCGAAGGCGCCCTGATTTTGCCATTCTCAAGAGTGTAACTGCAACAGTTTGTTTAGGATACATTAATCCATATAATTGTAGAATTTCTCTTATTTCATTAAGCTTCTTTGGGGAATTAGACCAATTACTAGTAAATAATTTTATCAATATATCAGTCAATGAATCAGATTTATTTATCATAATATCGGGCGGAATATTAGAAGTGTTTTCCGCAGTATTATCATTTATAGAAAATTTCTTATCGATAGAATTCAAGGCAGATACGTCACTCAGGGATTCAATTATTTTTGGAATTTGGGATATTATTTCGTCAAGATCATGAATATCGCATTCAATATCAACTTCGGCGTTAGAAATTTTTAATTTAATTTTTGTAATAGAAGTGGTCATCAAATAATTTCCTAAAAAATTCTATATTAACCTATTGTAAAGGAGGTCTTTTCTGGACATATCGATAATTCCTCATAGAACCATTACGAGTTAATATATTTTCTCTAACAAGATCTTTTAACGAGTGTGAAATACTTGTTTTATCATAATGGTAACCTCGTCGTGATAATTCTTCATCTACTTCAGATAGGTTTCTTTCTTCAGTAAACCAATTTTCCTGCCATAAAGTCTCAATTAAATCTCTGCATATAACATGTTCAGTGGATTTAGATACCCTGCTAGAAATAGTAGGTTTAGCATCATCTGACATAGATGGAACAGATATTTTTGTATCAATACCGCTAATTACATTTTCAACAGTTTGTTTAACTTTGTCTTCAGGACAAGATATTTCTACGTCCCAATCACCATGCTTCAATTTTACTGTAATTTTTTCTTTATCAGACATTTTTATCCTTATTGTGCATCTTGCACAACATTTATATTTGAATCTTTCTCATTCCATGTTGGGCAAGATGGGCATGAGTTATATTACACGGGAGAAAAATCAAACAAGCATAATAGAATTATTGGATAATATAGAGACTCCAGATAAACAGAATAATGAAAAAGAAGGTTTTATGAAAGTATTAAATAAATTAATTGAAATAAAATTAAATGAATTAGGAAAAACATATTTCGAAGTTATTAAAGAAAACAAAACAAGAGAAACACAACTTAGAAAACTAAATGCATGGGCAATTTGGCTCGAAGAGAATGATGAAATATTAGAATAACATATATTATAAACTTCGCTGATTAACGTATTATATTGGAAAATGCAGATTTAGAAATTGTAGCAAAGATTGCTGGAAACGTAGTTATTAGTAATAATCCAGGTGAAATGTTAAAGATCTGGAGAAAACGATTAAAGATTAAACAGATAGTCTTGGCAGGAAAAATGAAAATTTCTCCGTCTGTGTTAAGTGATTATGAAAGTGGCAGAAGATATTCGCCAGGAATTATTTTCATTAAGCGGTATATAGAAGCAATGGTAATTGTTGATAAATCAAATAATAAGACGTTAAATAGATTATTGAAAGAGGATCATTCTGCAATATTAGGAATTGGAGAATTCAAGAAACCAATTAGTGCAGAAAAATTAAAGAAGATAATCAATATTGACATATTAAATGGCGATAATAGATTAGATACGAAAATTTATGGATATACAATAGTAGATAGCATCAATACAATATACATGTTATCAGGAATAGACTTTTACAAGATATTTGGCGCAACAACAGAAAGAGTATTAATATTTACTAAAGTAGGAATAGGACGTTCGCCTCTAGTAGCAATTAGAGTTTCGCAACTAAAACCCCGAATGGTAATATTACACGGGCCAAATGAAATTGACAAAATAGCAGTAGATTTAGCAGATAAAGATAAGATCATATTAGGATTAACAAGAGATAATGAGAATAAGATTAAAGAGAAATTAATGAAATTATAGAATTTTATATATAAAGGCATCAATTGAAAATTACAATGTTGCTAGATATACAATATCTAATATTCACAACAATAATCATACTAACGTCAATAATTGTACTAAAATTAAAAATATTGGATTTTAAGGGAACTGTAAGTTCAATATTTATGGGAAATCTAATATATCTGGTTACAGGAATTGAAGGATTTATTTTAGTAATAGAATTTTTTATCATAGGATTCATTTGTACAAAATTCAAATTTAAACAGAAACGGAAGAAAGGAATTGCACAAGAAAAAGGAGGAATTAGAAGTTTGGAGAATGTAATTGCGAATGGATTTGCTTTTTCACTTTTTGGAACATTATATTTTTTTACAAACATTGAATCATTTTTAGCAGCGTTTATTGCATCAATAGCTATTGCAACAGGGGACACATTAGCAACTGAAATAGGGTTATTAAGTTCAAATAAGCCCAGATTAATTACAAATTTTAAAGAAGTAGAAACAGGAAAATCTGGAGGAATAACACTATTAGGGTCAATTGCATCAATAATAGGAATAATTATTATTACTATTTCTTCGTGGATAATTGGATTTTCATTTAATAATTATTCAATAATGGCGATTATGATCGGATCATTATTTGGAATAATTATTGATAGCATTATAGGAGCAACAATACAAGCTAGATATTATTGTGATGAATGTAAGAAATTCACAGAATTACAGATTCATCACGAAAAGAATAGTAGATTAATCAGCGGATTTGGATTTGTAGATAATAACATAGTTAATTTATTATCTACCACGATAGGTTCTGGATTATCAATATTAATTATTATAATATTCTCGTAATTTATTTTTAATCTCAGATACAGGAACTCGAATTTGATCCATAGAATCACGATAACGAATAGTAACATCGTTATTTTCAATAGAATCAAAGTCGATTGTGATGCATATAGGAGTGCCGATTTCATCCTGTCTTCTATACCTTCTTCCAATGGAGCCAGATGAATCATAAAATGATTGAAAATCTAACTTAAGATCATTGAATATTTGTTTTGAGAAAGAAGGAAGGTCATTTTTATTAGAAAGTGGAAATATAGCAACGTCGAAAGGAGATAATTCAGGTTTAAGAGAAAGAAGTAATCTATCTCCGTCTTTGTGGTATGATTCTTCTACTATAGAATATAGACTGCGATCTACACCCATCGATATCTCAAACACATGTGGAAGAACTTTTTCATCATTATCAAGAATCTGAAGGTTTTTGCCACTAATCTTTTGATGTCTACTTAGATCGTAATCTGTACGATTGTTACATGCGACTAATTCCAGCCATCCAACTGAAGTAAGAACTTCAAAATCAAAAGAATGAGTGGCATAAAATGCGCGATCGTCGTCTGGAAGAATACGGAAACGAGTTTTTTCTAGAGAAAGGCCATTACGAATATAGAATTGCTGGACTAAACCAAGATAATATGCAATAAATTTATTTGGAAGAACTCCACGATTTACTAATTCATTACAAGGAGCAGTGATAATTTTATCGTCGGAATTATGAATATTCAATATACAATCGGAAACTGTGGAGAATTCATCTAAAACATCTACATTATTTGGATTAAAGAATACTTCAATCTCAGCTTGATAGAATTCTCTTAATCGGAGTATGCTCTGGCGAGGTGATATCTCATTACGGAAGCTTTTACCAAATTGAGCTATGCCGATAGGTAATTTTATTCTCATTGTTTTTGAAAGACGAAGAAAATCAACAAATATATTTTGACATGTTTCAGGTCGTAAATAAGAAGCATCTCCTTTAGGACCTATTCCAACATCATACATCATATTAAACCTAGAAACGGAAGACAAAGGATTTTTGCATTTTAAGCATTTAATGTCAAGAGATTTAATTTTTTCATCATATTCAGCGTTAGATAATTTTTCAGATATCATATCGCCAGATACATCAGTAATCATCCTATCCGCGCGATATACAGAATTGCATTCACTGCAACGAACTATAGGGTCAGAAAAATTATCAAGATGTCCAGAAGCTACAAATACGTTTTTCGAAAGTATTTGACTGCCATCGATTTCAATCATACTGTCCCTTCGAACGATATTCTTTCTCCATGATTCAATGAATTTGTTCCTGAAATTTACGCCCAAAGGACCATAATCCCAAAATCCAGCAGGAGCATCAGAATAAATCTCAGAGCTAGGAAAGAAAAATCCTTTTTCAAGAAATAACTTCTGAATATCATCGTAATTCATTATCAATATGATAATGATTAACAATAATTAATGTTTACGTTTAAAAAAAATTGTAAGTTGCCCCGAAGGGCAACTTAGATTATTATGCGTTTTTAGTTCGTGTGTAAAGTACGCCAGATACTACTACCAAGATTACACCTAATCCAATTGCAACGTATGAAATTGGACTGATGACTTCTTCAGTTACAGTAACTTCGACTTCCTTGATTACTTCAACTTCTTTCACTACTTCGACTTCAACGATTCTTTCGACTTCGACTTCGAGTATTACTGGTTCTGGAAGAGTGTCAGGTAGACCGTATGCCATAATAGCACCAGGTTGTGATGAACCCATTCCTCGAATTGCACGTCCGCCAATAACTCTGAATATCTTCATGTCACCGTCGGCATCTGCAGCAATTGTAGGTTGAACCACAGAACCAGAACCCATATTGTGTTCGTATATAACTTCTCCGGTGTCTGCGTCAAGGCCTCTTGCCCATCCGTCAACAGCGGCAAACCATACTACTCCACCACTGACAATTACTCCGCCTCGGAATCCATAGCCATCCATAAAGTATCTCCACTTTTCTTCGCCAGTGTTGACGTCGAATGCGACTATACTAGAATTGATTATTGGATCGAAAGGCATGTCTGCATGACCACGATCTTCTTGACATTCTGCATTACAACCAGCTACACTTACTCCTCGAGTTTCAGCGTTACCGACTGATGCCCATTCAGGCATATTGTATAGACCTGCATAGATCATGTTTCTAGCAGGATCGAATGCAAAGTCAGCTTCCAGACAGCCTGTTGTTTGACAGTTCATCCAGAACGGATCTGAGGAAGGATAGTTAGTCCATGGTTTTGTCATGTCTGCGTCACTTAATGGATCATATAATTCACAGATTACTGCACAACGTTGAATGAATGTTGATTCCATTGCATGGTATGCATAGCCTGTTGCTGCATCAAGTACATAAATTATACCGTTTTTACAGCCACCAAGAATGACACGTTTTTCTTCACCGTTAACAACTGTATCGACTAACATGGTATTCCATGAACAGTCAAAGTCCCAAAGGTCTCGTGGAGTTGTCTGATACGCCCATTTGAATTCACCGTTTTTAGCGTCAAGAGCAACAAATGCTGCTCCGAATAATCTTGGACCAGGTGCATGAGTAGCGTTTCTATCAGGTCCAGCTTGTGCTGTGCCATAGTAAATTATACCATTTTCTTTGTCTATAGGCATCTGACCCCAGACATTGCTTATACCTGAGTTAGAACGCATGTCTCCCCAGTCGTTTCTGAGAATGTCCTGGTTCATTTCACAGGCTTTTACAGCATATGGAGCTTCAGTTACTTTTGGTGAGTATATCCAAATCTTGTCACAGTTATCTACTAACCATTGACCCCATTCGGCTTTCTCTTCAACAAATAATGGACCGTCTCTACCAGGACCACAGGTTGTAGGATCACCACAAGGAGGTTGTAAGAAAGTTCTCCAGACTAATTCGCCAGTAGAATAACTTCTTGCAGAAGCAAAGTGTCTGCCTCCATAAGTTCCTTCAGCATGACCACCGAGTTGATGGTAAATTAAATCCTCTTCGACCCAAGTAGTTGGAGGATGTGTTCCTCTACTTCTGTATTCGCCACTGTTAGTTGGAAGACCCCAGCCAGCTTCGTTTAATTTGCTTGCAGGATACCATCCGTCAGCTGCATTTGTATTTTCAACACATAAGTGAAGAATTTGTTTTGCTACTTCACCAGTCTTTGGATCATTGAATGTGTATTTACATCCAAAGTCTGTTTGTACTAAGAAGCCATCACTGTAATACATACCATGAGTGTGGGCTGTATCCACAGAGATAGGATAATTTGCTCGTCCTTGATCTTGATCATATTCAGGATGTTCCCATTGCCAAACAACAGATCCATCTTTTGCATCGTATGCAAGAATTGACTTTCGATTTAGGACATTAAAGACAATACCGTCTACAACCAATTGAGGAGCTTGTGAACCTTCTGCGTCACCCCAACTACCTGATCCAAACTGAGTTGTAGAAGGTATAGGTGCGACCCATTTTAATTCAATATATTGTGCTGTCTCTTTATTGATTTGTGTTTGAGGATTGTGGTTTGTTCCGAATCTATTATGATTAATGAACTCCCAATTTCGCTCTTCACGGCTGAGATTGTTTTGTCCTTCAGCTGTTCCCACAGGTGCAACAACTACCAAAGTAGATGCTACTAATAAATAACCCAATAGGACGGCAGCTAACGCTAACCAATTTCTTTGGTTCATGAGTTTTGTCTTTGTTTTTAATATAAAAATGTGGTCTTAAATCAGGATTTAGTTTATCATAACGGCTGTTATTTATAGAAAATTAAGAACAAATAACAACAAATCACAAATGATTAATAATAAAAAGATTATAATTAATATACATAGAAAGAGAATTAATACATTTAAATTTAATATAATTTATGAAAAACAATTATTGGTTGATAAAAGAAGAACCTACAAAATATTCATATAATGATTTAGTAAATGATAAAAAAACAGTATGGGATGGAGTGGGAAATAATTTAGCTTTAAAACATATTAGAAAAATTTTGAAAGGAGATGACTTACTATATTATCATACAGGAAAAGAAAAATCAATCATAGGAATTGTAAAAGTAATTAGAGGTTCATATAGTGATCCAAACAAAGATGATAAAAAATTTGCAGTATTTGATATAAAACCCGTGAAAAAATTAACTAGGTCTGTAACACTAAAAGAAATTAAATCAAATATATTTTTTAATGATTTTGATTTAGTACGTATACCCAGATTATCAGTAATGCCTGTAACAAAAGAATATTGGAGCGAGATAATTAAATTATCTAACAAGAAATATTATGTCTGACTATATAATGTATTATGCAATAATAGCAGGAATATCCATCATAGCATATTGGATAAATTATTTGAGAAGGTCAAAATTGAACAATACCTACATAAAAACTCACATAATTGCGGAGATAACAACAGCTACAATACTGATATATTCTGTATTTACTAAATCAACAGTTTTGATTCCATTGTCATTTGGAATGCTATTATATGCGACAATTAATATTGTTGGAGAATATATTGATAAAAAAGAGATCAAGATGGTTGGAATTCTAATAATAAACATAATAATATTGATATTTTTAATGAATTTTTTATGATTCATGAGTAAATTGAGTAAAAAAAATAAATAAATTAGTCAAATATTTTTGTCGTTATGTTATGTAATGAAATAATTACATTAGTAAAGTGTCGAGTTGAGATAGGGCATCAATGGGATAAATCCCCTTCATCCTATGGTTCTTTGCCCTATTTCTACGCATTAATTACTTTGAATTTATATCCATAATAGATTTGGCCAGAATTCCCATCTGCATGAATTTTTCTGAAAACAGATTTAACGTTTGCATTAATTTTAATATCTTCAACTTCAGAATCTACAAGTTGTGAAACAATATTAACGCCATTATCGAGTTTAATTAAACCAATAGACATAGGTAATTCATGTTCAAATCCAGGCATGGATTCATACGAAAGAGTGTAAGAAATTATTTTTCCAGTATGTGGCATCTCTTTATCTGAAATATCATGAGATTTACATTTCGGGCAAGTATTGAATTTAGGAAAAGATTCATAATTGCAAGAGTCGCAAATAGAACCAATAATTCTATAATATCTATCTCTTAATCTCCAGTATGAAACGGACAAATCAATTAGCAACTCCTAAGACATGAACAACAGTATTTGAATCAATACCAGACATATTATGACATAAGCCAATATTTTTATTTTCAAGATCTGCATGAGAACGATTTTGTAATTGTCTTGTAACTTCAATTATCTGATATATGCCAGTAGCAGAAAGGGGATTTCCACGTGCTTTCAATCCACCGGAAGAAGATAAAGTGACTTTTGAATTTAAATCATATCCGCCAGATAGAACATCAGATGATGCATTACCAGGTTTGGAGAATCCCATTGTTTCTAAAATATTTGCAGTAATCGCGGGAACAACGTCGTGAATTTCCAATAAATCAATGTCTTCCAATTTAATTTTTGATTCAGCAAGTGATTTATTCAAACAACTAGTCGTAGAATAAAATTTCAAAAGATCTTCTCTTGAAAAGAAACTAGTTGAAGAATTAGATGAAGTAGATGACAATATATTAACATCGTCGAAATTAGAATTATTGGTTTTTGATAATACTAAAGATGCAGAACCATCGCCGATTGGAGAGCAATTAAGCATGCGTAAAGGAGAAGATATGGTGGCAGATTTATTAATTGAGTCTAATGAAAATTCACGATTAAACTGTGCATGTTTACAAGTGACTGAATGTCTATGAGATAAAACTGAAAACTGTGATAATTCTTCAGAAGTGACGTTATACTTTTCCATATACAATCTAGAGAATAGTGCATAGAGTGAATTCATAGTTATGCCAAAAAATTGGGTATATTCATAACTTTCGCCTAGAGCAGTAGCTTTGATTGTTTCTGCCGGAGAAAGATCAGTCATTTTTTCAGCCCCAATTATTAAAACAGATTCGAGGTCATCTGAATTCAATAATTTATGACCTATATTAACAGCCATCGCACCCGAACAAGATGATGATTCAATCTTAAAGGCAGTAATATCTGACAAGCCTAATTCTTCAGAAATAATCGTAGAGAGATTCTCTTGACTTGAAGAATATGATGACAGAGTGTTTGCAAAGATAATCATATCGGGCGTAGTATTTGATTCAGATATTGCCTGTCTTGCAGAATCAATCGCCAAGTCTACTATTGACTTTGACCAATGATCAGTAATTTTTGTAAGTCCGGTTCCAGATATCTTAGTTTGCACAACATTTCACCTATATTTGATTATTTTAGAATTCCCCTAAGTTTAGTATAAGTTGCATAATCAATTTCTTTATTATCATTTATTATATCGGCCAATGGAATATAATTAGGTCCCTTATCCAATATTCCATCTTCAACTAACAGAGAAAATGAATCACTTCCTGCACCTGAACCAAATGAAGCAAGTAGGATTCTGTCGCCAGGTTTTGCTACATCAAAAGTTGAAACTAATCCCAAAGGAGAACTAGCAGAATATGGATTGCCGATAATAGGATTCAAAAGACCTGGTTGAATTTGTTCAGTAGTGAAACCAAGACGTTTAGCAACCTGAATAGGAAACTTTGGATTAGGCTGATGAAATACAGCGTATTTAAAATCTGATGGCTTTAGATTAATTTCAGATAATAATTGTTTAACCGACGATTCAACATGATGGAAGTATGCAGGCTCTCCAGTAAATCTTGAAAGATGTCTAGGAAATGACTCAGTTTGTCTTCTCCAAAAGTCACTAGTATCAGTTACATATGAAGTACTTGCTTCGATTTTAGCAACACTGCGTTTACTATTATTAGTTAATACAAAAGCTGCCGCAGCACTACTTGCTGTATATTCAAGGTTGTCTCCAGGTCTTCCTTGCGCAGTATCAACACCAAGTGCAATACCACTCGAAATCATGCCAGAGCCTACCAAACCAGTTATTACTTGCATTGCTTCAGTTCCAGCTTTACAAGCAAATTCAAAATCAGCTGCAAGGGTTTTATGAACTCCTAATGCTTGAGCTACAATAGTACTAGTGGGTTTAACGGCATAAGGTTTTGATTCAGTTCCTACAAATATTGCGCCAATATCACATAAACCAGACATCGATAAAGCATTCCTTGCAGATTCTACTGCCATAGTTGTTGTATCTTCGTCAATATTTGCAACACTTTTTGTTTTATTAGGTCCAGATCCACTTCCTTTCCATAATTTGGCAATGTCAGATGTAGGAAGTCGTAATTTTGGTACGTATCCTCCATAGCCAGAGATATAGACAGGAGTAGAGCTCTTCATAGCTGGAATAATCATAACTAAAGTTTAAAAAGATACAGAAAATTTATCAAATATTAGTAGAATGACGAATTAAATTGATTTAACTTGTTTTACTATGGATGGACGTCTTTTTTTCAATATTCGATATCCGCATATACACTTTATTTCAGGTAAAGAGGCTAAATCTTCATTTGTAACAGGCGTAGCACAGCGAACACATTCATAAACTACCCCACCGAAACTCTCACTATCTGATTCCAATTTATTCAATGTTATTTGTAGATGCTAGTATATTTACTTTTTTGCTAATTAGGTTTTTCTTTTATTCCATAAATCAGAAGATGAAATATTGATAAAAGAAAACGAAGAATTTCAAATGATGAGAGTTTAGTTTTTCCCATACTGCGCTCTTGGAATATGAAAGGAATTTCCTTGATTTTTAGTTTTTTCTTATGGAATAAATATATTGATTCAATAAGATAGGAGAATCCATTAGACTTTACGTCGTATTTTATCAAGAGTTCAATAGTATTAGAATTGAATGCACGGTATCCAGTAGTGTTATCGTGTAACTTTGAGCCCAGAAATACACGAACCAACATATTTGCAATAAAACTAATAATTTTACGATGAATTGGCCAAGAACTAACTCCTCCTTTATCGACATAGCGAGATGCGATAGTCACGTCATAGCCTTCAGCAATAGAATCCACAAGATTTATAGTTATTTCAGGAGGATGTGATAGATCAGAATCCATCTGAATAATACATTCAGAATTATTATTTTTGCACCAATCATAACCTGCTTGGTAAGCGGAACCCAATCCAAGTTTTTCCGGTCGTGTAATTAGAAATATAGTTTGTTCGAATGAATCAAGTTTTTTTACTACCGAGGAGGTTCCATCAGGACTATTATCATCGACAACAATAATTTTTAAATCATGTACAGAATTCTTGAATATTTCAGTTAATTTATTAGTTAGGATTACAATGTTTTCTTTTTCATTATAGGTTGGGATTATGATTGAAACATTCATAATAATCAATAAATAGTTTTTAGAGCATGATTAAGTTTGTTTCCTATATTTTGGACATCGTCTTCAGACAATCCAGAATGAATAGGAATAGAAAGAACTTTAGAAGAAGCCAGATCTGTATTGGGTAAATTATAACTATTATTCATGCCATGATAATAAGGCATTTTATGAATGGGCATGCGATAGTAAACTGCAGTATTGATGCCCTGTTTTTCCATATAGTTCATAATTTCAGAACGGGATTTATCAAGAGAAATAGTGTATAAATAACGATTAAGAAAAGTATTCTCAGGTTCTACGGGAAGATTAAGATTAGAATTACTAATCATATCAGAAAGTATATTAGAATTTCTTCGCCTAATTCGAATGAAATCATTAAGTTTACTCAATTGAATAGATGCAATAGCAGATTCAATCTCAGGCATTCTTAGATTTAGTCCAAATCTAGTAGTTTGACCAGACTCATCAAGACCGTGATTTCGAATTCGAAGTAATTCTTCATATAATGTTTCATCGTTAGTAGTAATCACTCCGCCTTCTCCAGAAGTGATAACTTTAGTAGGGTATAGACTAGTGCAGCCTAGATTTCCCAAAGTTCCGCATTTCTTTCCGTTAATAGATGAACCAAGAGACTGTGCGCCATCCTCGACTATTGCAATGTGATTAGGAGAAGTAATTTCAGCGATAAGATCTACGTCAACAGGATGTCCGTATAAATGAACAGGGATTATCGCCTTAGTTTTTTTAGTTATATTTGATTTAATCGAGGATAGATCAACATTATAATTCGATGATGAAATATCAACAAATACAGGTGTTGCGCCGGTAGCTACAACAGCACTAGCAGTAGCAGTAAAACTAAATGATGGAACAATGACTTCATCTCCAGATTTTATATTCAATGATAGAAGGGATGCATATAATGCAGAAGTTCCAGAATTAATTGCAACGGCGTATTTAACATTAAGAAATTGAGCGACATCATTCTCGAAATCTTTTACGTATTTACCACCGTGGATATTTGAACTACTAAGTAAACCACTGTCAAGAATAGTTTGAGCGGCTTTTATTTCACTTTCATCAAACATAGGTTCATTAACAGAAATTTTTTTTGGCATAAATAATCTCTTAGCCTTTTACTATTGATTTAAAATCATGGCCCGACGGATTTTGGAAGATTCGAAGGTCGAAATATTTTGTAGATGCAATAAGATGATCGAATATATCGGACTGAATATTTTCGTAATTGGCCCATTTATTGTCATTGCTAAAAACATAGATTTCAATTGGAAGGCCATTCTCAGAAGCCGGCAATTGTCTAATTAGAAATGTCATATTTTCGTTTATATTTTCATGATTTCGAAGATATGCAACTATATATGCGCGAAAAGTACCAATATTTGTTAGATTTCTTGAATTTAAATAATGAAAATCATCGCCTTTCTGCATATTCTTATTAAATTTGGATAACGAGGTCTTTTTATCTTTAAGATATGAGGATAACAAATCAATTTTATTTAGATTAGATATCAGTTTATCGTCGCAGAGTTTTATAGATGTAATATCTATGTTGATGGATCTTTTTATTCGACGTCCGCCACTTTGTTCCATTCCACGCCAATTTTTAAAAGAAGAGTCAATTAGCTTATGAGTAGGAATGACAGTGATTGTTTTATCCCAATTTTGAACTTTAATTGTGTGTAAAGCGATTTCTATAACATCGCCGTCTGCTCCAAAAGCAGGCGCTTCAATCCAATCGTGAAGTTGAACAAGTTTATTAGATGTTATTTGTAGATTTGCAATTAAAGATAATATTGTATCGCGGAAAATTAGCAATAATACAGCGCCAAGTGCACCGACACTGCCAACAAGCCCCCAAGGAGAGATGCCAGACAATATTGATAGAATTATTAATCCAGTCAATATTATAACAAAAATTTTAAATATTTGCATATAACTTTTCAAAGGTATTTGTTTATATCTGCCAGAATAAGCGTCAGCAAAGGAAGACAAGATTGAATCAATTATACGATTGAATATCAAAATGGTCAATATATTAACAGCAGTGTCAATGGTTGATATTGTAACGGGCAAATTGGAAGTAAGTATATAAGAAAAATTATCAATTATAAGAAGTGGAACTAAATAAGAAATTCTCAAAAATAGATGATTCTTAATTAATATATCATCCAGTTTAGTTTTTGATTTCTTAATTTGAGATGTAATTAAACGAATAAGAAATTTACGAGTGATTTTGAATGATGCATATGATGCAATGATCAGAAATAATAATGGAAGAATATTAGATAATATTGGATAATCGAGCAGCATAGAATTTATTAACGCAATCATTGAACAATCCCTAATATTAAATGTAACAACTTGCTATTATAGAATTCTTCAGATAGATGAGAATAATTCGGATTTATTTGAAAAATGTGCACGAATTGGAGAGATAATGTCGTTAAGTTCTCGTCCAACAGATAATTTTAGATCAAGTGGATGGATTTTTCCATTTTTGTATTCAGATTCTAATTCTTCATAAGTAGAGAACAGCATATCACCGCCAAATTTACTAGGTCGTTCAATTGTAAAAGAATTGGAATCACGAAATATCAGATATTTGCAATATTCCAGAATTGGATTGTTATCAGAAATTCCTTCTGGACACCACGCAATTTTTATTTTAGATTTAATCTCTTCTTCAGAATCATGAATGAATATTGAATTTTTTGGATTGGATTTACTCATTTTCGTGAAGGTTGTATCAGTAGGGCCTTCTGCATTTATCAGACCAGGAATAAGATGCTGATGTACTGCTACAGGAACTTTCCATTTCAGTTTAGGAAATACCTCACGAACAAGCATATGGATTTTACGTTGATCGGTTCCAGCATGTACAATATCTAGATCAAGTTCTTTGATGTCAACTGCCTGCATCGAAGGATAAAGATATTGTGATAAACTTAACTGATCTTTTTCAGTTCTTCCCATAATGGTCAGACACCTAACAGCACGAGATAAAGTCATATTTTTTGAGAATTTGATAAGATTCATCCAATATTCGTCATTATTATGATATAGAGAATTACTTTTTATGACATCAATGCCAGGACAGAAAAATTTGAAAGCTTCTTCATAGTAATTTGTAACTTGTTTAATTTTATCCCAATTACCTTCAAATTTATTATTAATGAAACTATGCCAATCTGCGAGATAAACAGATGACTGAATGCCAGCATTGATGAAATCATTAATTTTAAAACCAGATATTAGGAGACTGCCTAAATGTAATTTTCCAGAGAGTTCAATTCCAATATAGTGTTTAGGAGAATGATTAGTTTCAAAAAGGGTTCTAAGTTCGTCTTCTTGAATTAATTCTTCAGTAGGAGGTTTTTTGACTAAAGCGATCTTATTCTCTATATCCATATGATAGTTTCACGGTGAAAAGAATATTTAAGAGATATCTACACGTGCGTTGCGAGATGTTTGTAAAAGTAAATAGATTAGAGATAAAGTAAATATAAGATTTAAGATAAATATACCAAGTTCAATAACAATGATTCGGCTTAATAGAGCAGAAGAAGAGAAATATACTTGATAAGAAGTTAAGACCAAATCATATAACAATACAGGAAGAAATAGTTTTTTCGCATATTGGTTTATTTTCGTAGAAGTAATTGGAAGTTGAGAACATGCAACAAACAATGAAAGAATTCCTGGAATAAATAATAACGGAGAACCTTGCTGAATCAAGCTAGAAACTATCCAGTAAATACCAATTATCGCAAATAAAACGGTGATAGATTTGTTCATTACAATAGACATCCATTAATTACTGATATTGTTTTATGTTTGCTTTGATATATAAAAGTACAGATGACTGAACAAATCGATAAGAATAGCATGGTTCTATTATCAGCTTCTTACGATGGTATACAAAAAAAGGCATATCTAAAATTTTACGATGAGAGAACAGATACCATAAAGTTATGGTATGACAACACAGAACACAAGCCATATTGTTTAGTTAAAAAAGGCATTGATGAAAAACTACTAGAATCAATCAAAAATCAAAATAAGGTTCTAGCCGTTGAAGAAACGACAAAAATTGACTTATTAAATGATAAAGAGGAAAATATGCTAAAGATCATTGCGGACAATCCATTGGAGATCATAGGCATACGAGATAGAGTACCTGCTTGGGAAGCGGACATAAAATATTATGAAACGTACATGTACGATAAATCACTAATTCCTGGAATATACTATAAAATCATAAATAATCAAATTATTCCGACCAGATTTACAACTCCAAAAGAAACGAATGAGATGTTGCAAAAAGGAATAGAAAATGCAGATATTGATATAAAAAATAAGATCAACGAATGGGCAGAACTTCTCAGTCAGCCACTACCGAAAATAAAGAGAGTTGCATTAGATATCGAAGTGCATTCTGACAAAGCAGACAGATTCCCAGATGCGGATGAAGCAAGATATCCGATCATATCAGTAGGATTTGCAGCTAGTGATGGGTTCAATCAAGTATGTATTCTTCGAAGAGAAGGAATAGAGACTGGAATTAATGAATTAGAGAAAAACATAGAAGTTATTTTTGTAGATGATGAAAAATCACTAATCGAAAGTGTATTCAGAGTTATTGAAAGATATCCATGTATTATTACATACAATGGTGACGATTTTGATTTAAAATATATCTACAACAGAGCAATAAAATCAGGAATGAAAAGAGGCGACATACCTATTCAAATCCCCGGGTCAGGATTTAAAAGAACAATTGAGGCAAATTTAAAACAAGGAATACATTTAGATTTATATAAAACATTTCTAAACAGATCAATACAAATCTATGCGTTTGGAAATAAATACTCAGAACATAGTTTGAATGCAGTAAGTTCTGCAATAATTGGGAAAACTAAGATTGATTATGAAGGAGAGATAGGAGAGCAGACATATTATCACCTTGCAAAATATAATCACAACGATGCAGCAATAACATTAGAATTAACAAGTTTTGACGGGGATTTACTAATGAAGTTATTATTAGTAATTTCAAGAATAACAAAGATGCCAATCAATGATTTATCCAGGATTGGAGTTTCAAATTGGATTAGAAGCATGGTATATTTTGAACATAGGAAAATTAATGCACTAATCCCCAGAAAAGATGAATTAGCAATTAAAGAAGACGAATTAAAGGAGATGTCTTCAGAAGCAATGATTGAAGGGAAACAATATCAGGGCGGAATGGTTCTGGAACCAAAGAGAGGGGTTTATTTCGGAGTTTCTGCACTTGACTTTGCAAGTCTATATCCAAGCATAATCAAAGTGAACAATCTATCATACGAAACTGTCAGATGTAAACACAAGGAACATCAATCAAATTTGATTAAAGGCAGTAAACATTGGGTATGTACCAATAGAAGGGGAATAATATCATTATTGGTCGGATCTTTAAGAGACATACGAGTAAATTATTACAAACCATTACCAAAGATGCCAGGATTATCATCGGATGAAAGGAATCTATATTCAGTTGTTTCTCAGGCGTTAAAAGTAATATTAAATGCGAGTTATGGAGTATTAGGATCTCCAATATTTCCATTATTTTTCCTACCTGTTGCGGATTCAACAGCTGCAATTGGAAGAAACATAATTACTGAAACAGTTGCAGCTGCAAAAGAAAACAACATAGATGTACTATACGGAGACACTGATTCACTATTTATCAAATCGACCGATCAAAATGAAATTGATGGTTTAATTAAATGGTCACATGAAAATCAAGGAGTGGATTTAGAATTAGAAGATAAATACAGATATGCAGTATTTTCAGAAAGAAAGAAAAACTATATCGTAGTAAAGAATAATGGTCAAGTAATAATCAAGGGATTAACTGGAAAGAAGAGTCATATACCATTATTTGTAAGAGAAGCATTTTATGAGGCAATAGATAGATTAGGAGAGGCGAAAACAGAAAAAGATTTTGAGGGTGTTAAAACAGAAATCAGAAATATTGCAAAAGAAAGTAATAATCGACTAAAGGAAGGCAAAGTACCAATTGAGAAATTAGCATTTAAAATGATGATGAGTAAATCTACAAAGATGTACAAGACTACAATACCACAACATGTACGTGCAGCAAAATTATTAGAAGAATACAATAGAGAAAATGGCGATACAGAAGGAATGAAAGCTGGAGATATTATTTCATTCGTGAAAACAATAGGAAAGGAAGGAGTTAAACCATTAAAACTAGCAAAAATTAGAGAGATAGACAAGAAAAAGTATGAAGAGATTATGAGAAGTACATTTGACCAATTATTAGGGCCATTGGGATATTCATTTGATGATGTATTAGGAGTGACAAAATTAGAAGACTTGTTTTGGAATTCAAATAGTGAAAAATAGGCGCATAATATATATTCAAGAGATTAAATTGCTAGATATGGAGAAACATACTTTCCATAAAGGAAAAGTTAAGCCGATGAAGATCTGGCCCGGTATGACAACTAATGAGTTAGTTAATGAAATGGGCAAATCGGGATCATTTATGGCAGGTACACTTTCAAAAGCAGTAGACGCGTATGAAGAGATGGTAAAAACTGATTCTTATATATTCCTAACGCTTTCGGGCGCACTAGTCCCGGCAGGAATGAACAAAGTAATAATAGAATTAATTGAGAGAGGATTAGTAGATTCGATTGTAACAACAGGAGCTAATCTAGTTCATGATATGATGTTGGCTTATGGAGGAAATTTTTACAAAGGAGATGCAAACATGAAAGACGAATTATTACTTGAAAAGAAGATAGATAGAATTTACGATGTATTAGTCTCTGAAGATGATTTTCAATCTAAATTTGATGAACCGTTATTAGAATTATACGACGATATAGCAAAGAATAATGAGGGAAAGATATTATCCATCTCAGAGTTGATTAATGAGATTGCGCAGAGAATACCAGAAGAACCCGAATCAATATTAAAAGCATGTTACAAAAATAATGTCAAATTATTTGTTCCAACTATACACGATTCAGTATTCGGATTACAGGCGGCAATTTACAATAGAAAGAATCCAGGGAAACTAAATGTAGACGTATTCAAAGATTTGCAAGACATATGGGATATAAGAGTAAAAGAAGAGAAAACAGGAGCAATAATATTAGGAGGAGGAGTTCCTAAGAATTTCGTATTCCAGTCGTTCTATTTTTCAAATAAGACGTTAGACAATGTTATACAAATAACATTAGACAGACCTGAAACAGGAGGATTATCAGGAGCTCCGCCAGAGGAAGCAGTGTCTTGGGGAAAAATTAATCCAGATGGAAACAAAATTTTTCTAGTATCAGAAGTTACATTAGCATTTCCTTTAATTGCTTCAGCGTTAATTGAGAGATTGGATAAAAAATGAGTAAAACAGATTTCTACATGTCAAATGATCCATTAATTACAAACCTGAATAACACCGGAGACAGTAAAATAAATATTTTTGGAGTTCCGTTTGATGCAACCTCCACATACAGAGTTGGCTCAAGATTTGCTCCAAATGCAATTCGAGAGGCGTTCCAGAACATCGAAATCTATTCAAAGAGATTAGGAAAAGACTTAGAGGAGATAAATATTAGAGATTTAGGTAATTTAACGAAAGTAGGAGAAATCAATGAAATGAATAGGATGGTTGAGGAAGTTACAAGAGAGATTATTGCCAATGATAAGATTCCGGCCATCTTAGGTGGAGATCATTCATTAACAAACGGTTCAGTAAGAGCTTTTGATAATTGTACAGTAGTAGTATTCGATGCGCATTTAGATTTTAGAGATGAATTCGAGGGATTGAAACTAAGTCATGCTACTTTTCTCAGGAGATTGTATGAAGATGGATGTATATCAAACCTAATACACATTGGTTCAAGAGCAGCTACAAAAGATGAATGGGGGTTCGTGGATAGAGATGATATAACAATAATTGATATGGAAAAAATCTATGACCTAAATGCAGGATTAAAACAATTCAAAGATACACTAAGTAGTTCAAATGACATATATGTCAGCATCGATTTAGATGTAATTGATCCGGCATTTGCGCCAGCGGTAGGAAATCCAGAGGCAAATGGCTTATCCAGTAGAGAAATGCTTCAATTCATTTATTGTTTAGAAAATTTCAAGCTAACAGGATTCGATATTGTTGAATTAATACCAGCGTACGATAATGGATCTACATCGGCATTAGCGGCAAGATTACTAGCTGAACTAATTTGTATTGCAGATAAATAATTTTCTCACATATAAACAGAAATGAAATATATCTACTAGATTACTTGAATTGAGGTCTGTCTGAGATAAATCTTGGGAGAGGAAGTTCTTCAGTTATCATATCATTAAGTAGTTGTTTGCAATGATCGGTTAATTCAGATAATGACATAACAATCATTTCTCCAGAATACCTGTCGCGAACCTGGAATTTTTTACTTTCAACCTCATTTTTACCTACTACAAGTATGAATGGAATCCATTCTCTTTCGGCTTCACGGACCTTTTTACCTACAGAAAGATCGCGATCTTCAAAATCAACCCTAAGGCCAGAATTGGATAACTCCTCAAGATAACCCAATGATACTTCATGAAAATCTTGAGACAATGGAATTATACGGATTTGTGTTGGGCATAGCCAGAATGGAATAGAAGGAGTTTTACCTTCCCTTTGGGCTTTTGCTGCTTTTTCCAATAAAGCATACAAACATCTTTCGATAGCACCGCTTGGGGAATTATGTAAGATTATAGGGGTTTTCTTATCACCGTTATCATCAACATAAGTAATTCCATATCTCTCAGCGTTCTCAACGTCAATCTGATCAGTGGAAAGAGCGGAAGCCTTACCAAGATTATCAATGAAATTAAATTCCCATTTGAACACAAAGTAAAAGAATTTTTCAGGCCAGATTTCAATGAATATAGGGCCATTCCAATCTTTTGCAATTTGTTTTATGAAATCAACATTCTCGTCATAGAAATCTTGAGTGACTCGAATTGCCAACTCATAATCATCTTGACTAAAACCGATTCCCAGAAGAACGTCTCGAGAAAGAGTGAATCTTTTCAAAATTTCAGTTTTAGAGGATTCTATATCTTTACATAAGGCATGACAATCAGGCATTGTAAAAGCACGCAATCTTCTTAGACCAACCAATTCACCAGATTTCTCACGACGAAAACTATAGCGGGTTAATTCGTATAATTTAACAGGTAATTGTTTATGAGAAATTATAGAGTCATGAAGCATAAGAAATTGTCCGAAACATGCGCTAAATCTCAAGAATAGTTCTTTATTGTCAGAATTAACAGTGTATTGTCTTGCTGGAAAACGGTTCAAGTAACTTGCAAGACTAGGATGATTAGAATCATACATAATAGGAGTTTCTACTTCTAATGCACCGTATTTTTTAACTTGGGATGTAACATAACGTTCTAGTAAAGATTTAATGAATCGACCTTTAGGATAAAAACGAAGATTACCGGAATCAGAACCAGGTTCATAGTCAACAAGAGATAGTTTTTTCATTAATTCAACATGTGGAGGATGAGATGTTACAACTCTAGATTTACTTGACTCATATTTCTGCAATGCCTTAAGATTTTTGTAATTATTAAAATTGAATTTCTCAACTGATTCTGTATTTCCATCAACAGACATAATTACATATTTAGACTCTAAACGTTCTTCAGATTTTAAAGCGTCATTCTGATATGTTTCATTGCGGTCAGATGTGATTATTTTTAATTGTTCAGCTAATGGATGGCCCTTAACACTAATAGTAAATGACTTATTCCAACCAAAAGGACTACTTTGGACATCATTGCCTTCGGCAGATAAACTATCCTTGAGTTGATTTAATAAAGATATAGCTTTAGAGGCCTTGGCAAGGTTATCGCTCAAATGCGAATATGGATAAACCACAACACGGTAACAATTTAAATTATTAAGTGAAGATTTGATTTCAGAAAGAGAATTTATGATTGTATTTTCATCATCTTGAGATTCTAAACAAGTAAATAAAACTACAACATCTTCGTATCTTTTTAGATCAGTATCTGATTCTTCAGCTATATCAATTTCTTTTTTGATGGCTTGATATTCAATATAATTAGAATGCAATAGTAAAATTCGCAAATTTGTGCACCTAGTATCTTGCTCGTTCGGATTTTCGTAATTCTTTTGTGGATTTTTTCCAGGATTTATAATGTTCGGTGCAGAAATACACTTTATTTGAATCTGATGAGATAGAAAATTCACTTGAATCTACATTTTTACTACTAATAGATTTTACAGCAGAATTTGAACAGTTATCCAATGAACATTCAACTCCCTTGCTAATTTTTCCCATGATATAATTCATTAGCATTTTTTTAATATTAAAGTATTGATTTAGAAAGACATAATTAATAATTTATTCATATTAGTAATACTTGTTAGAAAAAATGAGAAGCAGGGTAGAACCAATAATGAATAAAATTGGTCTTGGATTATCTAAATTGGGAATGACGCCAATCATGCTGAGCGCATTAGCTGTTGTTTTTTCAATTATTTCGGCATTTTTTTATTCAAATCTAGTTCAATTCAATATAAACAATATCATCCCAAATCAAGCTCTTGGAGCAATATTTTTACTTATTGCAGGATTATGTGATATGTTAGACGGAGCGATTGCAAGAGTTACTAAGAAATCTAGCTTGAGAGGTGCGTTCATAGATTCTATATTCGATAGAGTAACTGAAATAATAGTTTTTAGTGGAATATTAATTGGGCAATATGCTGAATCAATATTGATTTTCTTTGCAATTACGTTGTCAATGTTGGTAAGTTATTCACGAACAAAGGCAGAAGCAATTAATGTGGATTTAAGAGGAGTTGGAATAGCAGAACGTTCAGAAAGAATACTAATATTGTGTTTATTTAGTTTCTTTAATGAAGTCAGATATGCAATAATAATCATAGTGATACTATCCAGCATAACATTCATAGAGAGATTTATTTCAGTAATGAAAAGAGCAGATAAATCTAATACTTAGTGCGTCGACGTCGTTCATCTTTAGCACGTACTTTAACTAAGCCGTAATGTACTGCACAGGAAACACAATAATATTTGGTAGTTTTTTGAGATGCAATATAAGTTCCTGCTGCACGAAGTTCTCTTGCCAATGTGGGTTCGACCAGTGTAATTCGACCGGTTTTTTTCTTAGCTTTATCCTTAGGAACAAGAGTACCGCAATTACTGCATGAAATTGAGCCTGTCGAACCTTTACTACCGCCTGCACGACCGCCGCTTTTTCTTTTCTTAGTCATTGTAATAAAAAATTAAAGATATTACTTACGCATAAATCTTACGGAATAAAGATAATTATCAGGTTAGGATTATGTCAAATATATGTATAATCGGCCATATTTCAATTGATAAAATATACAATAATAAAATTAAAGCCGAGTCAATAGGAGGCCCGCCATGTTATTCAGGTCTAACTTGTGTAAATGAAGGATTAGATGTGGAAATTTATACAAAAGTGGGCAATGACTTTCCAGCTGAATATGAATCATGGTTAAAAGAGAATAGAATCAGAATGTTAAATGATAAATCAGAATTAAATACGACAAGTTTCAAAATAACTGAAACAAAAAAAAGAAAACAATTAAAATTAATAAATAAATGTGAAGAAATAAGAATAGAAAAAGAGAAAGTAGAGAAATATGAAGGAATAATATTAAGTCCGATTGTAAATGAATTAGATGTAAAGAATAATAAATTAATAAATAAACTTGATAAAAAAATATTACTTGATCCTCAGGGATATTTAAGAAGATTTAATGAAAATGGAGTTTGTGAATTAAGGTATTTAGATATTAACAAATTGCCAAAGGCGGATATCATAAAGATTAGTGAAGAAGAATCAAAGATGATAGATAATTCAGATAAATTTTTTAATAGATTAAAAAAGATATCAAAAATTTATCCAATAACGATAGGAACTACAGATAATGAATTTACATATTTATTTGCGAATAAGAAATGTCATGAAATAAGAAATTATCAATCAAATAATTTAGAAGATACAATTGGATTAGGGGATATATTAAATGGGGTATTTTTTAGCATGTATATCAAGAATGAAGACATTTTATGGTCAATATCAAAAGCTATAGCATTTGCTACAACAAGAGAAGGAATAGGAATAAAAAAATTAGATAAATTAGTAGAATATAGTGAATTATCAGACAACATATACAATAATATAAAGAAAATTTACTAAAGTATAATCAGGGAATATGAATCAAGATATAAAAAATACATTAATTGAATCATTGAATGATAATAACAATTCCATATTAATAGTTGGATGTAGGGCAACAGAATATTTTCATGAATGTTGTGAATATAACATATTAATGGTTGGAGATAAGACGGAATCTAGAATAATAAATGATAAAAAAATTGGTTTTATACAAATTAATAGTATGGATAGAGATGAATTTTTAGAAACAAGTAATAAAGATGCGAGTTATTTGATTAATAATGAGATACTAAAAGATAATTATTTTACTCTTTCTACTAAAATAAAAGATATTGAAGAACATAAATCAAAGATAATTAAACAGCATTGCAATTCAACAATGATTGATGTTACAACAGATATTCAGAAAGCAACTAATGCAATGAATAAATCATCATTATATGATTCGGCATATTGGACATTGTCGGCAAGTTATAATTTAAGCAAATTATCAATTGCGTGCAAGGGTTTAATTCAAAGTCCATCGCATTTATTGAGTCAATTAAAAGATAGAAAAAATGAACGTAATATTGATCAATATTTTGATCTATTAGATTTAGAAATTGCTACAAAATCATCAGTAGAACGTCGACTGCAAGCATTGAACAATCTAAACAGATCGCTATCTACAATAACAAATAATAATAATGAATTATTCGCTAGAAGAATGAAATTAATAGACAGTAAGATACGCTGGTTTATGAAAAATAAAATGATAACAAATGCATTTGTTCTATTAGGTTATGAAAATACGTTAGTAATAGGGGAAATTTACAAAGAATACTGTGATCTAAAGTATTTATCGACACATAATTACAAGATAATCAGTGAGATATTAGAAGAAGATATTTCAACAAGTGTAGGAAAATCAACAATTAAAATGCTACAAATTCCAATGGATGAACAAAGGATTACTGAGAAATTAGATACGTTGAATAATTTATTAATCGAAATAAGAGATAATATAGCCAATTGAAGACGCATTTATTAAATAAAGTTCAGCTTAACATAAAGTAATATGAAGGCTGTGATTCTTGCAGGAGGGTTAGGAAAAAGAGTGAGGCCATATACATTATTTTTACCTAAACCAATGCTTCCATTGGGCGATAAACCAATATTAGGTCATATAATTGATTGGATAAAGAAACAGCGCATAAAAGAAATAATTATTTGTACGTCGTACATGAGTGAAATAATAGAAGAGCATTTTGGAAATGGTGAAAAATATGGAGTAGAAATTACTTATGTGAAAGCGAAAAAACCACTAGGTACAGCAGGACAATTAAAATCTGCGCAGAAATATCTCGATGATGATTTCCTTTGCATATATAGTGATTCTTTATTTAATTTTAAGATAAATACTGCAGTAAAATTCCACAGGAAAATTAATCCAATAGTCACAATGGTCGTATGTAAATATGAAACAAGATTAAAATATGGAATGATTGAGCTAAATAAAGATAAATCAGTAGCAGAATGGAAAGAAAAGCCGGCCATAAAGGGATTGATAAATACTGGATGTTTTATCATGAATTCAGAATTTCTAAAACATATTCCAAGAAATAAGATCTACGAGATGGACCGGGTTTTTAAAGAGATTCAAGAAAAGAATAATAAAATATATGGATTTCCAGTATCAGGAAATATTTTAGATTTAGGTAGTAAAACTGAATATGAAAAAAATTTCAAAGAATTCAATAAAGTGAAAAAACATGAATGATAATCTAATACTTATTGAAGATAAATCAATAGAGAATTTTGAACCAATTACGTCCACCAGAACTTCATTGGAGATGCAATTTGGGGCAGGTAGTTTTTATGAACAATTAAAAAGAGAGACAGAATTCAACAATATTTCTATTTTTATCAGAGACCATTTAAAAGAAACTACAAAAAAAAGACTAAAAAATATAGATATAGGAAAAATTGATTTTGAAGGAGATGCCATAATAATAAATGCTCTTATAAAT
>JAKZTE010000016.1:0-5927 GCA_047517285.1 Nitrososphaerales archaeon
CGTTCTGGAGGATACGGAGGCAATCGTTCTGGAGGATACGGAGGCAATCGTTCTGGAGGATACGGAGGCAATCGTTCTGGAGGATACGGAGGCAATCGTTCTGGAGGATACGGAGGCAATCGTTCTGGAGGATCGTCAGGAAATAGAGAAGGCTCAGAAAATAGATCAGGATATTTTTCAGGAGAAAATAGAAATAATTCAGAAAAAACTAGAAGTGGAAATAAGGATAATAAAAAGAGTCAGTACAAAAAACGCAGTAGAAAGACAACATATTAAAATTATTTTATAATAATTCAGTTAAAGATTAAGAGATTATTCTCCGACGCCAGTAGATGTATTACTTACGGCAATAGTTTCTAATTCACTAACTTGTTCTAATTTATTAACACATTCTTCGACAACATCAAGAGCTCCAGGTTTATCTTCAAATTCAACATCGGCAAATATAGCAAACAAACCAAATGCAATAGGTTCTTCAGTAATTTGTCTAATTTTTGAACCGTCAGGAAGTATATCAATAATGAGAGGTTCAAACGTAGAAGCTTTTATTCCGGGTCCAGTTGGCAATATTTTCATACGAGCTACAAGAATATTCAAATTACATATCACACCTATGGTCCTTCAAAACTACAGCCAGAACAAGCGTATAATCGACTAAATTTACGGCATTTTGCGCATCGCCAGAGTGTATTTTCATTACAATTAGGACATTGAAACTTAACAGATAGGCCGCCAGGCATAATAGGTCTATTGCAAGAAGTACAAGTAGGTAATTCTATTTGATCAGTCAATATCTAATTGCAAATTTCCTATTATTTATCAGTTTACCATTTAATAGATTAATTATTAAATAGTTTCTTTATCTCATTTGAAGAGACTATATTAAACAATCGAGTAATTTTTTTGATACCCAATGCTTTTAGAAGGGTTAAAGAATGGAAATCAAAATCTCCACTGTTATTAATAAAGTCCTGAAGATCAGAAGATGAAGATAGAATATCAAAAATCTCTTCCAAATGTTCATTGTCAAGATTATCGAATATTTTTCTAAATCTTCGAGTGGAATTAAAGTCAGAACCAAATGTATTCCTCCATCTTTTTTCATAAATAGATAACAAATCAGTATTTGACAATAAACTTTGATTAATACTTTGACCTGCAAAAAGACCGGCTAAGCCACCAGAAAATATACCACCAGCAGTAGTAGGTTTCGTTTGTGCGGCAGAATCTCCAACACGAATATTATGATTGTCAATAAATTGATCAACAGGTCCAGAAACAATTATCGGGCATGCAATTTTTTTTATAATAGTGTGTTTTTTATCTTTTAGGAAATAATCAAGATTTGAAAAACTGTTAATTCCGTAACCAGCAATACCAACTTTAGCAAGACTTTCATTAATTGGAATCACCCAAGTAAAAAATCCGGGAGAGAGTAACTGATTGAAATATAAATCAACTTTATTTGGATTAAACCAATT
This sequence comes from Nitrososphaerales archaeon, assembly GCA_047517285.1. GTDB lineage: Archaea > Thermoproteota > Nitrososphaeria > Nitrososphaerales > UBA57 > UBA57. Next base: position 1,482 of record JAKZTE010000016.1, read on the forward strand.
AGCTTTTATTATATATTTTGCGGCTTGTAGAACACCAAATTTTTGTCTTTTCATTAATGATGAAACGCCCATTGCGTCAACAAAATATTTGCAATTATATTGATGTCTTGATGAATTTACTGTAATATGTGAGTTATGTGAAATAGATGATATGTATCGAGTAGATTTTTCCACAATAGCACCCTCATGAATAGCATTTTCATATAATTCATTATCAAATTTTTTACGATTTAAGACGACAATATCAAGATTTGATGAATCGACGTCAATTAGTTTACCAGAAGGGGAAAAAAATCTTGCTCCCATGATTTTGTTTTGTATAGTACGTTTGTTGGGAATTACACCTAATGAAGATAATGCATTTACGCTGATAAGGCCATCGCATTTTTCAGGCATACCGATTTCATCATGCTCTTCAAGTACAGTTACTGTATGGTTATTTTGTGCTAATTCATGGGCGCATAATAAGCCGGAAATACTACCTCCGGCAATTACAACATCTTGATTATCAATACTCATGATTATAAAACCAGTAATTATAACGATATATTAATGAATCTGTAGAAAGAATTACAATGTATGTCATCTGTAGAAATTAAACAAGTCATCATAGTAAGAACCGATCTTCAGATGGGGAAAGGTAAAATAGCAGTTCAAGTAGCTCATGCTTCATTATCTTCTGCAGAAATTGTAAAAAAGCACAATAGTTCGTTATTCAAAAGATGGAGGGTAAATGGCCAAGCAAAAGTAGCATTAAAGATTGAGTCTTTAGAACAACTATTAGATTTACAAAATAGTGCAAAAAAGAAAGGGATATTCTGTTATCTGGTTCAGGATAAAGGACTTACACAGATTGACGAAGGAACAACAACATGTTTAGCAATAGGTCCTGCAAATTCATTAGAAATAGATGAGATAACAAGTAAATTGAAATTATTATAATTATTGTAAATAATATTGATCCTTGTCTATATTTGATGGCTGACAATTGAATTTTAGAAGGTGATCTTCGACACCTTCGCCAAGTTTTGCCATTTTTCCTGCTTTGTCCCTGCCTTTACCATTAATGAAACTTGAACTTCCACATATAGTATTGTAATAGTCTTGCCAATTTGTTTTTTTACTAAGAAGTTTGGCCAGAATACCGCGATCGTCGGTATATTTATCAAGAGTATTTTCATCAGTCCAAAAACGACCGCTTTTATATTTTATATCAGATGTGGATTTAGGAAGTTTATCAAGAGATTCTCGAGTTGCAGTAAATACTGCTTTGAAATTATCAGATTTTGAAACCGTATCTTTGATTTTCTCATGGTAGATTATATCATCTTGTGTTTTATTGCTATCAAAAGCAACTACTTTTGTATCTAATTCATTATCTAAACAATATTGCATTAAACTAAGAGTTGAAGGAATTCCACTACCAGCAGACCAACAAGCAATGTATTTAGAATTTTGTTCGAATATTTCTTTCATGAATTTGCCAGTAGGGCCAATCAGTGTACATTTATCACCCTCTTGAATTTGATCAAGCAAATATGGGGCAAATACACCTTGTTCACTTTTAATAATTAATTCAACATGTCCTTTTTGAGTTGGAGATGAAACTACAGAATATGCTTTCTTTTCAACAACCTCGATATCAGGACCGCTAGGAATCATTTGTTTAGATTCTTTATCATAGACTATTGCTTCAGGTCTAGATATTTTTGCTTCTAACATAAAGAATTGGCCAGGAAGATAATCATATAGGCCTTCGTCATTATCAATTGGAGTAAATATAAATGATTTTGAATCACTGCTTTCAGTAGTTATTTTCTCTGCACGAACATCATATCTATTAGGCATATCGACTTAGCTAATGAGTAACTTAATAAATAAAAAGTTTCGTTTTTATGAAACAAGATATTTAAAATCATTATCAGATTTTATAGATGGATGAGATGGATCAACAAGAATAACTTCATACCATGTATTTTTTCCATCTTTATAAACAAAATATGAATTAAGAACGTGAAGATTAGGATATCGTCTTGAAACACGGCTTTCGGAAGTTTGTTTCATATTTACATTGGCTTTCATTTTTACTACACCTGCATGTTTTTGTCTTCTACCGGCTTTTGGCCTAGCTCGACGCATACCACCACGACTAACTTTTATTCTTACAATAATAATTCCTTGTTTAGCTTTATAACCCAAGGTACGTGCTCTATCAATTCTAGTAGGTCGCTCTAGACGTGTTATTGTATTTTGTTTTCGCCATTCGACAACACGTTCACGTATTTGTTTATAATTATCCTTATAGATATTTTTCCAAGTAATTGATGAGTGTTTATACAAATTATATTCCTCCTAACAAATTATTGAGTAAAATAGGCATTTCATATACTGATTCAACAGAGTAATCAGCAGTACTGTAATTAATATTTTTTTCTTCCATAAGATAGCTTTTGACAAATACAGTTGTCATTCCCAAGGTTTTCGCAGTGTTTATTTCCATTTTGATTCTATCGCCTACATAAATACAATTTACGGCATTTATTTTTAATTTGTTTAACGTATAAATGTATGGTTCTGGAGAAGGTTTCAAACCGGTTTCATCACTACTTATTATTTCTCTAAAATGTCTCCTAATACCCATAGATTCCAAAATCTTTGAAATTAGGCCATAACCGGTATTTGAACAGACAGCTTGAACAATATTCATATTATTAATTGTTTCAACAATACTGATTAATTTTTCATCTCGATGAACTAAAGATGAGATTGGGATAATATTAGATAACTCATTATAGAATAACGATGAATCAATTTTTAATGATTGAATAAGACTAGTTAATCCTGTTTTATTATGTAAAGATAAGTTTACTATCTTTTCTGTTTCTTCTAATGATTTATCTAGAAATTTAGATAATAATGAGGTAAAATAATCGTCATATACAGAATAATAACTAGTAGATAGATTTAGAGTTCCATCAAGATCGTATATTATACCACGGTAGAAATTATTATTTCTAGACATATTTTTTCACAATAATATTGCTATATATTTGAATAGGATTATTAAACTTAATGAAAATAGGATTAATCGGTAAACCAAATACCGGAAAATCGACCTTTTTCAATGCTTGTACGCTGTTGAATGTAAATATGGCAAATTATCCATTCACAACTATTAAACCAAGTACAGGAGTAGCGTACGTAAGAACGTCATGTATGTGTAAGGAATTAGAAATAGAAGACAGTCCAGTAAATTCAATTTGTATAGATAATCAAAGATTAATACCAATAAAGATTGTAGACATTGCAGGTTTAGTTCCAGGAGCGTCAAAAGGAAGGGGTTTAGGAAATAAATTTCTTGATGATATAAGACAAGCGGATGTATTAATTCATGTAATAGATTTATCAGGAAAGACGGATGAAGAGGGAAGAATTCTAACAAACGAAAAGAGGGATCCAATTAAAGATATAACAATGATTGAAATAGAATTAGATAATTGGATATATGATATTATAAATAAAGACTGGAATCAGATTGGAAGAACTTCTACAGGAGATAAGAAGAAATTTATTGATTTATTGAGTAACAAACTTAGTGGATTATCGATAAATCAGAACCATATTAGTAATGCAATAGATAAATCAGAATTAACAACAAAAAATATAACAGAATTTAGTAGTGAAGATAAAATGAGACTAGTGTCAGAATTAAGGAAACAATCTAAGCCAATTGTAATAGCAGGAAATAAAATAGACTTAGCAGAAACAGAAGATTATGATAGAATAAGAGATCTAGATATAGAAATAATACCAACTGCGTCAGAAGCTGAACTATTATTAAGAAGAGCAAGTGAAAATGACATAATCCAATACATTCCAGGAAATATGGGTTTTATAATTAATGAAAGTGAAAGGATCACTAAACAACAAATGGAAGCATTGGAAACTGTAAATAAACAGATATTAGAGAAATGGGAAACTACAGGAGTGCAACGGGTTCTAAATTTTGCATTTTTTAGGTTGTTAGATATGATTACGGTATATCCAGTAGAAGATGAGAACAAGTATACAAATAAAAAAGGAAATGTACTTCCAGATGCGTATTTATTAAAAAATGGATCAACTGCAAAAGATCTTGCTTTCAAGATTCATTCAGAGATAGGTGATAAGTTTTTGTATGCAATAGATGCAAAAACAAAAAAGAGAGTATCAAATGATTACGTATTAAAGAATAATGATATAATAAAAGTTGTATCTACCTAACTATAAGGTAGAATTTTCATTCTCATTAACTGCGTCTACAGCAGTCTCTTCTACAGCAGTCTCTTCTACAGCAGTCTCTTCTACAGCAGTCTCTTCTACAGCAGTCTCTTCTACAGCAGTCTCTTCTACAGCAGTCTCTTCTACAGCAGTCTCTTCTACAGCAGTCTCTTCTACAGCAGTCTC
>JAKZTE010000017.1:0-5266 GCA_047517285.1 Nitrososphaerales archaeon
GGCACCTATGGTGTTCTAGTCCAAGCAAACTCAAATTTGGGTTCAGCAGCAGCAGTTGGAACATTCCAAGTTTCAGCAGGTGTCCAAATTGACATCCCTGAAGCAGAAAGCAATGCTCCAATACTCAACGCAATCGCTAGCATAGCACGCGATGTCGACGGTCTTTCCGACGATATCGATGACGTTAACGATAATGTTGGTTCTATTGATGTTGAAGTACCACAAGGTGTGAGTATAGCTCAGATCAGTAGTGCATTAGATGCAGCAGTTGCCGACATGAAGTCAGCAGTCTCAGGCAGTCAATCAGCCGTTGAAGAGGGTGTCTCCGCAAGTGAAGACAATCTCGAAGACGCAATTGGCGGCATTGTTGAGAATGCAGACGCAGCAGCCTCTGGCTCATCACAGGCAGCATCTACAGCTCTAATTGCAGCAGTTCTTGCAGCAATTGCAGTAATACTACAAATAGTCGTAATCGTTAGAGGAAACATCCTCAAAAACTAGATGAATGTGGCGCGTTTACGCGCTCCATTTCTTTTTTTTTATTTTTGTGTTAGTGGAACATTTGTTCTATTTATTCTGAATAATTCTTAATTCAGGCATAGGAATTATGTAATTCATCCTTGAGTATTTCTCTTCAACTTTTTTAATTATTTCATCTGCATAGTTCCATGCAAAAATCATTAGATAATCTGGAGTCTCTTTTTCTAATATTTCTGGTCCTGTTATTGGTATATGGCTGCCTGGTGTAAATAATCCTTGTTTTAATGGAGAATCTTCTATGATTAACTCAACACTATTGTTGTTCAAACCAATGGAATTGATCATTGTACTTGATTTTGCAGGAGCTCCATATCCAAAAATTCTTTTGTTCTCCTTGTTTAATCTATTGAATAGTTCTCTAATCTCCTTTATGTTCTTCTGAAGTTTGTCGTTAAATTTCTCTAATGTCTGTAAATTATCAATTCCGTTCTCTTTTTCTTCTCTGACCAAATCATTAACACTTTGCCGTGGACTTTTTCCTTCAGATATGTAGACACGTATTGAACCTCCGTGCGTGGGAATCTTTTCAACATTATATACCGTCATGTCATGTTTGTCGAATAAATTAATCATTGAATGTATTGTATAGTATAATACATGTTCATGGTATATGTTGTCGAACGTCATATCTCTTATCATATCTGCAAAATATTGTACTTCAACAATATACGTTCCATTTTCCGATAATATTCTCTTGACATTTTCAATAATGTCGTGATATTCATCTAAATGAGCAAAAACATTTGATGCCACGACTATGTCTGCCTTTCCATTATCTGATATTATCTTGTTAACAGTATCTTTATCAAAATAAGAACAGATTGTTGCAAGTCCGTTATTATTAGCTTGTTTTGCTAAATTTCCTGCTGGTTCTACACCTATCGCTTCACATCCCAATTCCAATAGCGGCTTTAGTAAAACTCCGTCATTGGATCCGATATCCACTACTATTCTGGGATTGAATTCAGATTTTATCTTATCAGCTAACCCTGCGAAATGATTTCTTAGTCCTCCTGATATAGACGAAGCATAGGCATAATCCAGGAATAATTTGTCTCTTGGAATATAGCTCTCATCGGTCAACTGAACAAGTAAACAATTACTGCAGCAAGTTACATCTAATGGATACACAACCTCTTTATCAAAATCACTTTCTTTAAGAAAAGCATTTGCTGGAGGCTGGCTGTTTAATGAAATAAACTCTAAAAATTCTTCTTTATTACATGACCTACATTTCAAATTTCTGGCACCCTGATTATTGGTTCTTTGTCTTTTATAATGACAATATCTGAACCATTAGATACTTCTAAACTTCCAGATAATATTCTTGATATCACTTCATTTATTCTCGATGTATCTTGTTGATTTTCTGCATCTTCTTGCCCAAATACCATTGCTCTCATTCCTGTATTGACTCCTGCAGGAGAGATTGAAATACATTTTATTCCTGTGTCTTGTACTTCTTTTGCAACTGATTCAGTTAATCCTCTTACAGCAAATTTTGCCGCTGTATAAGCTGATAATTTTGGCACCGCTCTCCTTCCTGCTCTTGACGATATATTAATTATAGTTCCCGAATTGTTCTTTCTCATTATTGGTATTGTGTATTTCATCATATTGAATGTCGGTAACAAGTTATCTCTTACAACTGAATTTAACATCTCTGAACTTATCTCTTCTACTAAAGCTAAATTATGCGCTACTCCGGCATTGTTAATCAAAATATCTATTCTGTTCTCTTTTTGCAAAATGGTTTTTACATATCTCTCCACGTTTAGTTCATCGGCTAAATCCAATAATTCAAAATTACATTCTTGTTTACTTTCAGTTGTTAATTCTCTCTCGTTTCTTGAAGATCCATAAACCCGTGCACCTTCTTTGATGAAATAATTTAATAGTGAATACCCTATTCCACTAGACGCTCCAGTCAAAACAACTATCTTATTCTCGAATGCTTTCATATTATTTCATATGGTATTGTATCTTTGTCATATTTGCCTTTAAGTCGTTTTTCTGTTGTCATTGCTAAAAATACTGAACTCTCGAGAAACTTCATTGCATGAGGAACTCCCGGTGCACTGTATACCATTTCTCCAGCTTTTACAATTGCCCTTTCTATCTTTCCACTCTTTCTCTCTTCATAATACTCCATCTTTCCTTTAATCATGTATGACCAATGAGAATCTCTCTTATGGTAGTGGTTCGCTCTTACTGCACCTTTTTTGGATGTTATAATCACAATGCTTGTGACTGGATTCTCTAAGATATTTGTGATCTTTCCTCTCTTGTCTACAAACGATTCTTTTATCCTGATTACTTTTATTGACATTATAAATCTCTCATCCAATTCACTGTTTTTTCTATACCTTCTTCAAATGATACCTTTGGCGTATATCCAAAATCTCTTTTTGCTTTTTCTATAGATAACGATAATCTCATTCCTTTCTCGCCTGACCTCCATGGCAAGTTCTTTATCTCTGATTTGCTATTTGTTTGTTTTATGACTAAATCTGCTATATCTTTTATCGAATAATCTTTACCGTATGCTATATTATAAACACCTTTGACTTCAGATTCTGCCATTGATATCATTGCATCAACTAGATTCTGTACATAATTAAAGTCTGTTGATTGGCTACCGTCTCCCTCTATTGTAATTGACGCATCTTCTAAAGCTTGTTTGATAAATATCGGTATTACTTGCTGTAACCTCGAATTCGGACCAAATAACCCGCTACTTCTAATCACTGTTATGGGCAACCCAAATGATTCAGCATAACTTTGACACATCAAATCAGCAGCAGCTTTCCCTGCACCATATGGATCTGTCGGTCTCAATACGTCGTCTTCTGACACTGATGAATTTTCTGCCTTTCCATATACATTTTTACTACTCATAAAAATTAATTGTGTATTCTTCTTCGCTCGAATTAGTTCTAAAACATTTATCAAACCTGCGGTATTTGTATGAAACGAATATTTAGGAGAAGAAAGAACTAGAGGAACATCTGCCTGAGCTGCTAAAAATAATATGCAATCAATATTTACAATATCTTTTTCATTCAAATCTTCTGCACTTTTCCAAATATAATTGATTGACTTCATTTTATCCCCTATTCGATTTGCATAATGAGGTCCAATTATGTCTGATACAGAAACATCCGCTTGTTTTTCTAGTAACTTAGTAATTACATGCGACCCTAAGAATCCAGAGCCACCCACTATTAGATAGTTCTTCATTGAATACTTTGGAATTCCAATACATTATATATGAATCTTCATGAATTCTGTTTATATGAAAATAGTCGGCTGTATGCAAGTTGGAGGAAACTGTTCTTGGATATTAGATTCCAGTCTGATAAATATGTCTGAAATAGTTGATGAAATTGTTCTTGTTGGCGGCAACGTTTCTGACGATAGTAAAAAAATTATTGAAAGATGCAACAAGGTCGTTGAGACTAATTTCTATTCTGATGATCAATCTCGTATTGAATGGAACGATATGAATTCTCTTTTACGTATGGCAAAAAATCACGCCGCAGATTGGATCTTGTTTATGGACGCAGATGAAACATTCGAACCAAAATTCAAGGAAACAATTCGTGATTACATCAATAATCCTGATGCAGGAATGTATAAATTTCGCCGATATTGGCTTTGGAATACAGCGGAACAATATCGAGTTGACCGACCTGAAAAATTTTCTTCTTTTGCCTACAATAGTTACTTAGTTCGTTATACTCCTGCCCTTCATTTTCCTAATCCTGCTGGAGCTTTATGGAAAAGATTAATTAAACATTTACAAGGCAAAGAAAAACTAAAACCATATTTTGGCAGAGAGCCCATTACTGGAATAATGGGCAACACTCTTGAAAGTGACATTGTATTACTTCATCATGCTGCCTTAAACTGGGAACAATTTGTAAAAAATCAAATGTGGTATTCCATATTACTCGCTAAACGTCAACCTTTGAATTCTGAAAAAGATATTATAGATCCATTTTATAGTATATTCGATGAATCAACTCTCAAATTGAAACCTATCAATAAAGATTGGTTATAAAAAACTTATTCTAACTTCTTTACTTTTGCATGTTCATCTAAAATTCCTTCTATCGCCAGTATGTCCTTATAATATACTTTTGACTTGAAGTCACAATATCCGCAAATTACTCTTATAAAACTAAACTTTGGATCCATTGTTACCCTTAATGAACATGGCAGTTCTCCTCCACTCTCGTCTTTAAGTGGACATGAGCTGCATTTTACTCCATTTACTGTTCTAATGATTCTGAATTTACTTTTCTCGCTCAATAAATAATTCACGTTCGAATGAGTCTATTGCCAATTTTGACGTTATTCCTCCACGAGGCCTGAATTTCATCTCAATTAACAACCTCTTTGGTTTGTACACTTGTATCAAATCATCATAAATTACATTAATTACCCTTTCATACGAAGCAATTTGATTTCTATATTGTTGTAGATATAATTTGAAAGATTTTAACTCAATTACAGATTTTTCTGGAATCATTGTTATAGTTATTGTTGCATAATCTGGTTGATTCTTTGCTCCATAAAATGTAAATTCTGGTGCATCTATCTCAATTTCATAAGGCTCTGACGCTGGGTTTTCTATCTTTTTTAATATGCGTCTATTGGTTTTTAGTGCAGTCATCTGTTATTATATAATCACTATTTACATATTAATTGGATTATCCGAAGC
>JAKZTE010000018.1:0-14917 GCA_047517285.1 Nitrososphaerales archaeon
GTAGCAGAACCTGTCGCAGAACCTGTCGCAGAACCTGTCGCAGAACCTGTCGCAGAACCTGTCGCAGAACCTGTCGCAGAACCTGTCGCAGAACCTGTCGCAGAACCTGTCGCAGAACCTGTCGCAGATGATCCTTCAAATGATGCTAAATGAGTACTAATGATTATTACGATATTTTAGGTGTCTCTAAAACCACTAACGAAAAAGACATTAAAAAAGCATATAGAAAACTAGCTCTGAAATATCATCCTGATCGTAACAAGTCTAAAGGCGCCGAAGATAAATTCAAAGAAATTTCTACTGCTTATGCTGTTGTTTCTAACCCTGAAAAACGTAAAATCTACGACCAATATGGACATGCTGGTATTGATGGTCAATTTAATCAAGAAGATATATTTCGTTCTACTGATTTTGCAGATATACTTCGTGGTGTAGGGGGAACTGGATCCGGTGGATTTGGAAGTATCTTTGATTCATTCTTTGGTTCATCAACATCTAGTGATCCATCTAGAGGTCAAGATCTTCGATATGATATAGAATTAACTTTAGAACAAGCTTTCAAAGGCGAAAAAATGAATGTCACTATTCCTCGTCATGTAAAATGCCAATACTGTATTGGTTCAGGTGCAGAAAAAGGAACCTCTCCCATTAATTGTTCAAATTGCAATGGTAGAGGTCAAGTTCAAGTTACACGTTCTGCAGGTTTTGCACGTTTTGTAAGTGTTCAAAATTGTTCTACTTGTCAAGGACGCGGACAAATCATTAAAAAACCCTGTAAAAAATGCAACAGTCTTGGAATCATGGAGAAAAAACAAACAATTGAATTAAACATTCCATCTGGAGTGGATGAAGGTTCTAGGATTCGTTTACGTGGTTCTGGAGACGTAACCTCTGGAACAGGACAACCTGGAGACCTATATGTTGTTACACATATGAAATCACATGACTCATTTCTTCGTGATAATGAGAATCTAATTTATGAAACTGATATTGATTATCCAATTGCTGTCCTTGGCGGTGATATCTTCGTTCCTACTCTTGATAAAAATGCTAAACTAAAAATTCCTTCTGCCACACAAAATAATACAATCTTTAAATTAAAAGGAAAAGGATTTCCTCGAATTAATGGATTTGGAACAGGCGACTTACTAGTAAAAATAAATGTTAAAATTCCAAAAAAAGTTAATTCCAAAGAAAGAAAATTAATAGAAGAACTGTCATCTGAACTTGGTAGTGATATATCTAAAAGAAAATTCTTTTAACTTTTTATCTTATTCTAACTATCTTTGTTTTTCCTAGCACTTTCCAGTATTCTACTTCAACACCTTCAATTAATTTATTACTAATTTCCTTGTCATCAGAAGGCGGAGAATCAAATGTCTCAAATGTTTCCATATCCATAATCTGAATTATTCCTTGTTCTTTATTTATAGAAATTATTTGCCCTGTTCTTTTTTCAATCATGGGAATTTCTATTCCTGCTGAAACAGGAGAAACTAAACTGTGTTTAGATCCATCAAATATCCCTGTTGCTACAACTCGTGCCTTTGCAGAGCCATGTTTACCTGGTTTAGACTTATCATATTCTATTATTCTACAAGGTTCTCCATCGATGAGAATATACGAACCAATTTTCACATCGCTTAGAGAGGCAGGTTTACTCATATCTAACATGCTCAATAATAGACAAGATATATAACAATTCACTAAAATATAGATGATATACTTGAAACCAACAAAGATTAACTCTTTTGGCATTACCTCTAAAGACTCTGATACCACTGCTAAGAAAGTTGCATTAAATATAGCAAAAACTCTTCAAAAAGCCGGATTTAATATTAAAATTATTTCACCACTGGTCTCTTCTGCTTATCCCATAATTTCTCTTACTGATAATAACTTGGATATAGATTGTATCATCTCAGTTGGCGGAGATGGAACAATTCTTAAAACCGCTCGACAATTAAAAAAACAAATTCCAATTCTTGGAATCCACAAGGGAGGTAAGGGAATTCTGACCGAATTAAAACATAATGAAATTCCAATGCTGATTGAACAAATTAATAATAATAATTATGTTCTTGATAAGAGAAAACGTATATCTGTTTCTTCAAAGTCTCATTCTCCTGTTAACGCCCTCAATGAAGTATACATTGAGAGATCTGAAAAACTTCGTGCCATAACTTATGAAATAAACCTTCCTTCTACTGTTATTAAAGATCGTATGGACGGACTGATTGTATCAACTTCTACTGGTTCTACTGGACATTCTCTATCTCTAGGTTCTTCAATGCTTAGTGAAGACCTCTCGGCTCTTTTGATTACACCTATTGCACCAATCTCTAGAATCCCTCCTATTGCAATACCTATTTCTAATCTCTCATTAATTGCACATGGTCAGACAAAAGTTATAATTGATGGACAAATAGAATTCATCGTTCCAGCGCTGGAAAAGATAATTATTAATACAAAAATTTCTGATACGATGTTTATTAGATTCTCAGACTCTACTTTAAGGCAGTTAACTAGTCTTGGATTCTAAAATTATTATTGATTCTACTGTATTTTATGCAGGTCTTCCATTTAGATCTCTAGATACGTATTATACTACTCCTCATATTGCCGACGAACTTCAGCGCATTCCTTTCTTTAATAATCGAATCGAAACTCTTCTTAATTCTAATCGCCTTCAAATTATTGATCCTAGTTCTATTTCTCTTCAATCTATCCTCAAAGACTCTCTTAATATTGAGAATAAGAAATCTTTGTCTGACGCTGACATCTCGATTCTTGCCTTGGCAAAAGATTTCATCTCTGAAGATTATTCGGTGATGGTTCTTACGGATGATTTTGCCATCCAAAATGTAGCTAAAAAACTCGGAATATCATATAAACCATTGCTATATGCTGGCATCAAATATTCTGGTCAATGGATTAATTACTGTTCTGCCTGTAATAGTGTATATCAGTCTACAGACGACGTCTGTAAAAATTGCGGAAATCCTTTAAAGCGTAAACTTCAACGTAGACATCCTTAAGAATATTCAAATTATAACATTATTTGATGACTAATCCATTAGCTCTAGTTGCCCTAGTAATTGTTTTAGGCATTATTCCAACTTTTATCGGAATATTTTTCCGCGTATTAAATAATCGCACCAACATTACAAAATCCGCTCTAAATAATATCTCTCTTGGAATCATGTTTGCTTTATTCATCGATTTTATTGTTAATTCATCACAGTTGGGTGTTAATCTAGGTCTAAATATATACTCTATTACTCTTTTACTTTGTTTCATCTTCGGTTTTGTATTTATATTCCTTTTATCATCTCTTAATTTCAAATTTTCACATGCAAGTATATTATTACTGGCTGTCAGTTTTTCATTTCACAGTCTTGCAGAGGGAATAATCATTGGATATGATATTAATAATCTTGGTATATCTCTTTCTCTTCCTCGAGGCATACAATCAACATCCTTTATCATTCATAAATTGGCGGAAGGTTTTATCATTCCATTATTTTATAGTCTTTCATTAAGCTCTATAATCATATTTACGTTGATTAGTAGCTTCCCAATCATTTTAGGATCAATCTTTGGATTATATGGTCTACCTGGTATTTTGAGCTCTATTTTCTTTGCAATGAGTTCTGGAGCACTCTTTTTCTTTATAGTAGATTTTATTAAAAATGATAATCTAATTATGACTAGAAAAATATACGATATTCTTTTTATCTTATCCGGATTTGTGTTAATTTATATGGCCGGACTTCTCCATTCACTATAAATGAAATTCTCATATCAAAAAGAATTATTATTATCTTTAATTATTCTTGGATTCTTTGTTTTAATACAGTTTCTTCCAGAATACCAACAAGATTCTGATGAAGTTGTATTTGAAATCACAACTAAACAATGGGAATTTGAACCTAATCAAATTATCGTTCAACAGGGACAAACGGTAGTTATTAGACTTGTCAGCACTGACGTCCCTCATGGTTTTGCTATTAACGAATACAATATCTATACATTCGTCCCTCCAGGTCAAACTGTAGATATTTCATTTATAGCCAAAGACAAGGGCGTATTTGAAATCTTTTGTAATATATTCTGTGGCGAAGGTCACTCTACTCATCGTGGACAATTAATTGTACGTTAATTCTCTATCATGAATGATGATTCATTCTCCATTAAAGACATATTCCCAATAATTCTCTTTATCTTTACTGTTCAAATTACTTCTTTATTTCTTACAAATAATTTTCTTAATTTGTATCAAACTCTTCCGTCATATCAACCTGCAGGCAACAATACCACCGGTTCAATTATAAATTCAATTATTCTTATCTTACCGACTTTTATTATTACATCAGTAATTCTATTCCTTCTACGACGTAAATTCTTTCTACTCCTTAAATCTTTACTTATCTTAGCAATCAGTGCAGGTACCTTCTCGGTAAGTTATATCATTCTTACTACTGCATTTGATTCTGTATTTTCAAGCTCCTCTATCTTTATTTTCTCTATATTACTTTGCTTTGTTCCTGTTCTAGCATTAACTATTATTAAATCAAATAAATTCCAATTACTTTCTTCCTTTATTATAAGTTCATTATATGGAACTATGTTCGCAGTATTTCTTAAACCACCTACTATAATCGTTATTCCAATTGCGTTCGCACTTTATGATATCTATGCTGTATTTCGAGGCCCTCTAAAATCCATTGTTAATTCATCTGATAATTCACTCGATCTTCGTCCATTGTTCGTTAGTCTTGGTCGTTTTAATATAGGAACGGGCGATCTAATTTTTTATTCTATGATTCCTTCGTCAGTATTTTTGTTAATTGGTTTACCATTTGCTTTTTTAAGTCTGTTTCTTATTCATATTGGTATAATCCTAACCTTGTATCTTCTAAAACGTTTTGAAATATTTCCAGGTTTACCAATTCCTGTTTTTCTATCTCTTATTCCTTATCTATTATTTTATTGAAAATTTTATCGGAAACTTTATAAAATAAATTTGTCGTTCTTCTAGTAGTGAAAATCTGAATGAGTCTTAAATTACCTGAAAAAATATGTAAATTAATTGATGATAAAAACTTGGCGCATTTTGCCACTCTTAAAAAAGATGGTAGTCCTCATGTTACACCTGTCTGGATTGATAGAGATGGAGATACTATTATAATTAATACCACTTCCTCACGTCTTAAATATAAAAACGTACAAAATGACAAACGTGTTTCTTTGAGTATTACTGATTATAAAGATCCATACACGTGGGCTTCTATTATTGGAGAAGTTGTAGAATTTTCCACTGCTGATGCTGAAACTCATATAGATAAAATGTCTCAAAAATATCTAGGAATACCCAAATATCCTATGAAAAATACTGCTGAATCACGAATAATGATTAAGATTATTCCTATAATTGCTAAACATAGCTAGACTACACTATGTCAACTGGATCAAAAGTATATATCGAAACTTATGGACGCAGTGCAAGTTTTTCTGATTCAGAAATTTGCGCTGGCCAATTAAATTGTTGGTTATCCTACTGAATTCGACGAAGAATTTCATGATACAGTTGAGTTAATCAAATCTACATGACCTGATGTTGTTAATCTCTCTAAATATGGCGCACGTCCTGGAACCAAAGCAATAGAGATGGAACCGGTTCCTAATTCTATAATTAATGCAAGATCAAAGTCATTGACATCAATTATAAAAGAAATTTCCTTGGAACGTAATAAAAAATGGCTTGATTTGACTGGTAATTGTTTTGTAAATGAAAACGGTAAAATTGATGGCACAATGATTGGTAGAAATTTCGCATACAGACCTATTGTTTTAAAAAATTCTGACGTTGTTTTGGGCAATCATTACAATGTAAAGATTGTTGAAGCACAATCTAACTACCTTGTTGGTGAAATTTTATAATGATAGCCCGGGGCAGATTCGAACTGCCGTCACCGCCTTTCTTCCTCTTCCAAAGGGCGATATGCTTGACCGCTACACTCGATGGACTTAACATCCTCCACCGGGCTAAACCGGGCATGGTATCATTTTCGTGATAGTTCTTGATTAAGTTTTGCTCTCATTAAAATATCTAATCTATCTACTATAATTTGAATTGGGTCTTCCATTCCTGCTCTAATTCTTCCTGCTCGCATTTTTATTTGCTTTTTCATTTTAGGATCTCTTAAGAAATTTTTTGATACACGAATTACTCCGTCTATATCTCTTGGTTTAGTTAGAAGACCTTTTGAAACTAAATATCTTTCTACAAAATAACTTCCACTAAAGAATGATATTGCAGGTGTACCCATTAGTGCAGCTTCTGCAGTCATCGTTCCTCCAAGTCCGATAAATAAATCAGATTGTTGAAGCAGCGCAACTCCATCTACTATGTCATTCGGAACGATGACTCTTCCTTTGAATTTTTTTAATACCGCATCTACCTGTTCAGAATATCTACAAAGAATTACAATATTTTGATTCCTAAATTCCTCGATTAGTCTTTGAATTAATGCAAATTCATGTGTGTATGTGTCATTTTTAATATATGATGCGAAACTCTCTTCTAATCTTAATGATATTGTAGACTTTGATTTATCAATATTTAATCCTAAAGGAAATTTTTCTGATAAATCTTTTCGTGATAACCAAACAAATGGATCTAAAGCTTTGTACGATTCTATCTTACTTCTTTCAATTCCATATACCGTCCATGATTTTTCAGGAACTATCCATGGAGTTAACAAACAATCAGCTAATGGAATGGTTAATTTTGATACAGCTTCTGCATGCGGTGAGTCACTCACACATATGTTTATTATTCCTAATCCAAATGCTATTCTTCCTGCTTCTGGCGAACTAAAAGATACAAGAGCATCCGGCTTGTCATCTTCAAAATATTCTAACAAAAGTTTACTTCTCTCTAAACTTGCTTCTAATTTATTCCTTAATTCTTTGCCTCCATGGCTTCCAATAAATACTGCATTTATCTGTCTTTTCCGACAAATTAGCTCTGCTTCTCTATACCTGCGTGAAGTTACTATTACTTCGTCTCCTCTATCCTCAAGCGCGTCAATCAAAGGCTCGAAAAACAACGCTTGTTTCGGTGTTAGTATGTCAATCCAAACTCTCATGTCTTAATGTAGTATATCATCATAATTCCCAGATATAAATTTTTTTAACTAATTATAATGTTATAGTCCGTCATTCTGACAATTTATTAATATAAAAATTGCTTGTATAATGTAACCTTGGAGAATAATAATTCTGTTTTAGTTTATGGTCTTAGCACAGAAGGCTATATTCTATCTAATTCACTTGTTTCAAATTCTATTCGTACCACGATTCTCGATGAAAAATTGCACGTCGCTACTGAAATAACACCTCAAATCTTGTCTGAATATCCTACTGCACGATCTATAATTGAGGAAGAAGCTCTTTTCAGCATTCAACCTGAAAAAAACGCAATTAGCGAGAATCCTATAATCTTCTTTACTCCTAAAATCCGTGAAACTGACGATTATAAGAAAAAAATCTTTTCAATGGTTTCGGAACTTTCTACTGAACTCTCTAAAGGCGCTGTATTTTTTAATTGCGTTCCCTTAGGTTATGGGCAAAATTCTGAAATGATTGAGATTATAGAAAGAAGTAGCGGTCTTGATCCTGAAACCGATTTCATCTATTCATATCTCCCTCTTGAACCAAAAACTAATAAATCTATTACCTTTGGTACATATAATCTTGATAATAAAAAAACTGCACAGAATCTTGCAAAGAGTGCCAATATTAAATTTACACAAACATATGACTTAGAAATATCCGAACTCATACACCTAGAAAAAATCTCTTCTCTATACTCTCCAATTATTGCTAAATCTGAATCATTAAAAAAAATTAAAGATTATGATAAACGTCAAGTACTAAAAAATGATATTTATTATATTGAAGATCTTACAAATCACCTCTCAGACATACGTTGTTACACTTCATCTCTGGATTCAGGTGATCCGTCTCTATACATGATGTCTGGTATATTGAGAAGCATTGATTCGTTTACTCGCTTTTTCATTGACGAACTTAAATCTTTTATGAAAAAGAATTCCCTCAAAGCAAGTAAAACAGAAATTTATTTATGTTGGTCGATAGATAAATCTGAAATTCGCGGCGATAAAATTATCATGCATGAACATATCATCGATAAAATTTATGATGTTGTTGGAAACATTAACGATATTAATGATTATGCGACAACCAAAAATGGCCAAGCCAGTTATTATTTACCCACTAGCGATAAAAAACAATTATTGATATTATGCTCAAAAAATGACGAAAAAATATTAAAAACCTTCAAAAGAAATCTAGACGACAATATGTTTTTAATTCACGCTAATACTTTATGTACTAGGTAATTATTAAGAGGAAATATCTATATTGAAAGCAGCTGTTGTGGGCACAGGATCTTGGGGAAAACACCATCTTCGTGTACTGAATGATTTAGGTCATCTTGATTCGTTTGTTGAAATGGATAATGAACGTAGGACATTTTATGAAAAAAAATACTCAATAAAGGGATTTTCCAATATTAATGATCTTGTTAACGATCACGATGTTGATATTGTGAATATATGCACTCCAACAATTACTCACTTTGAAATCGCTAAAATTACGTTGTCTAATGGGATATCTACATTGGTAGAAAAACCACTTACCTATTCATCCTCTCAAGGTGAAGAATTAGTTAACCTTGCTCGTGATAACAAAGCTGCTCTTACTGTTGGTTTTGTAGAGAGATTTAATCCTATTATCGTTAATATTAAGGAAAATCTTCAGAAACAAACTTTTGGAGATCCTCTATTGATTGAATTTCAACGCGAAAATCGATGGGCGGGTGTTACAAAAGATATAGGGGTTATTCTGGATTCTTCTGTTCATGACATTGATGGAGCTAGATGGTTATTTAATGAGGAACCCAATGTAGTATTTGCACGAACTGGTAATGTCTTAAATCCTAAAGCTACTGGATTTGTTGGTACTGATTATGAGGATTTTGCTACTATAATTCTTGGGTTTAAAAACGGAAAAACTGCCATAATAATCGCAAATTGGATTACTCCATATAAAGTTCGAAGGATATCTGTTACTTGTACTGATGGTAATCTGTCAGGAGATTATATGTCCCAAGAAATTAGACAAGACGACGGTACTTCTGTTACTATTCCTACTCGAAAATACGAAGAACCATTGGTAAATGAGCTGACTAGCTTTATTCATGCAGTTGAATCTAATACCTCGCCTGTAGTTACTGGTTTGGACGGATTGAATACTATTAAAATCGCAGAAGCTGCAATAACATCTGCTAAACGTGGTTCTCCGATTTATCTAGATTTGTGATTAACAATGAAGAAACAACTTATGAATATTCTAATATGCCCTTTTGATAAATACGATGATCTTGCTTTAATCGAATTTGAAACCAATAATTCTAACGTCAACTCCGGTATTCTTTATTGCACTAAATGTATTCGATATTATCCGATAATCAACGGTATACCTATGATGGTTCCAGATAATCAAAGGAATCTTATTTATGAATCTGATTTTCTATCTAAATGGACTAATAAAATACCTGAAAAAATAAAATCTAACAGCATGCCATTTAATATTAATCAAATCCATAGTGAATTGCCATGAGTAACAACGAACCTAATATTGCTACCACTGCATTTGTTGGTAACCAAATAAAGTTTGGAAATAATGTCAAAATCTGGAATATGGCTTATATTGGTAATAATACTGAAATTGGCGATAATGTAATTATCGGTTCACTTGCACATGTTGATTACGATGTAAAAATTGGTTCTAATACAAAAATTGAAGGACTCGTATACATTGCTCCTAAATGTATTATTGGTAAAAACGTGTTTATTGGACCTTCTGCAACACTGACCAATGATCCATATCCTCCGAGTACTAAACTTGCAGGTGTATGCATAGAAGACAATGCAGTGATTGGCGCTAGGTCTGTAATAAAAGCTGGTGTTACAATAGGAACGAATAGTGTTGTAGCAATGGGTTCTATAGTTACAAAGGACGTTCCTCCAGATACTGTAGTTGTTGGTTCTCCTGCAAAAATTGTTTATTCTCGAGCTCAATACGATGAAAAAATGAAAGATTGGGAAGCAAGTCCTAAATATTAGTTATAATCTATAATTATTATGACTGATAGTTCTCCTGACGCCTGTGTAGGTTCTAACATCCCAAGTTTTGAATTACCTGATGCAGATGGCAAGTTTGTAAATATATCTGAATTTAAGGGTAAAAATATCGTTCTGGTATTCTATCCGGCGGCATTTACAGGAGTTTGTAAAACTGAACTTTGCCACTTTCGCGATGATTTGTCTAAATTCTCTAATGCGGAAGCCGAAGTTATTGGTATAAGTGTTGATTATCCATTTAGTGTAAAAGAATTTTCTACAACAAACAATATTAATTTCTTACTTCTATGCGATTATAATAAAACAGTAATTAAACAATTTGATATAGAATTCTCAGATTTTTTTAATTTAGAAGGATATACTGTCGCAAAAAGATCAGTGTTTATTGTGGATAAAGCAGGAATTATCCAATACAAATGGATTGCTGATAATCCTGGCCAAGAACCTGATTACGCTGAAATTGATTCTAAACTATCTTCAATGAACTAGTTTATTTCTTTTAATTTCTTTTTTAAATATCCAGTAATCATCTTCTGTATAATAACAACCCAAATCAAAAACAAAATAAAACTTGTTATTAATTTAATAATTACAATTAATATCTCCCCGAACTCAAACGTAAATGGATTCTCTAACGGCACTATTGTAGTAAAAATTATTGCCGCTATTACAAACACTAATACAAATGCAGAAATTATAATAAAAACCAAATCTAATACGTTCTTCATTTATATCGCCCAGGTTAATACTCCCATTATTGTTGCAAGCAATGCCGATACTAAACTTAATACAAAAATCGTATTTACTATCGATAATTCTTTTGAAGGGTTTCCTGCTACTATTAATCTTACAAGAGTTATTGGTGCATTCTCATTACTTTCTGCTTCAATAGTACCATCTGATAACACTCTTGTTGGCCTCACTTTGATATTTTTATGTTCTACAAAGTCTCTCATACTTGCTAAATAGAAAAATGAATTCAATATTGCTGGTAATATTGCAAATACTCCAATTAGTTCTATTCCTCCCACGATGGCAATTGCTCCATACATAGCTCCTATTGTGAGTGTACCTGAATCACCCGGAAATATTTTTGAGGGATATCTGTGAAAGACAAAAAATGCCAAACAAACAGATATCAAAATTAATGTCACTAATACCATGTTGCTATCTCCTATCAGTATGAGTGTAATTAACAATGGAATAGAAGTAATTATTACAAATCCTGTTGATACACCATTTAATACATCTATTGTATTGATTGTATTGGCTGTGACTGGTATTGATACCAATACAAGTAATGGGTATATTATTGATAATTTTACAGAACCAAAAAATAAGAAATCCAAATTTGGTTCATACGTTCCCAATAAAATTATTGGTACTGAAGCTAATAATAAAATCAAAGGCTTTTTCCTTCCGCCTAATGCTCTAAAATCATCAACTAATCCAATTGCCGAGGAAATTGTTACTACTCCGAGTATTGCTATTATTCTTATATCGTTTGTTATTACAAATGCCAATGAGAGTGACGATATAAGACCTATAATTAATGCAGGTCCACCAGGGTGTGCAACAAACTTCCTTCCTTCTTTATGATAATCTAGAACTACTCTTTTTGAATCAATTAATAAAGAAATCAATATTTTCGTAGCAAAATAAGTAATAATGAAGGACATTAATACTAATCCATATTCAAATAACCCTAAATTCATCCTCTATTACACTTCTATTATGGTTACTAATAAAAAAATAAAGTTAAAATAATATTGTTAACTCATATATTGTTATAAAATGAACATTACTGAATTAACTGATGGTGCAAGAAACGTAGAAATTCCAGAAGCTGAGGTCACTGAAAAGGGTGAAACACGAACTGTAAATACACGTTTTGGCACGGAAGCCCGTGTTGCAGACATTAAAATTAAGGACGAAACAGGAGAAATTACGCTGTCGTTGTGGAACGACGATATAGAGAAAGTAGAAGTTGGTACCAAACTAAAAATTGGTAATGGCTACACTAACAGTTTTCGCGGAGAAGTTAAGTTAAATGTTGGCCGATACGGCACACTTGACATACTCTAAATTACTATTCTAGCAGCTAGTACTAATATTATAATCAGTACGACTGATTCTGTCACTCCATTAATATAATTGCCCAATTTGCAAAATTCTATTGCCATTATAGACAATCTTACGACTGGTATCATGAATAATGCTAAAATTGCCAGAAATTCTAACAAGTCAATTCCTAATAGACTTGCATTCACCATTGCACTGATGATATATTGATCCATGAAACTGATTTCTATTATTACTGAAGCTATCGACATAGTTATTGAAATCATCAATAATAATTTCATCATTTTTAATATCAAATCTTCTCCTAAGTTCCTATCATCTATCGCAGTCATATGTTAAACACCTCGATTCCTAATCCATTCGTAAACATTCTAAACGCAATATAAATAACTACTAAGATGAAAATATTTGTAAGTAATTTTTCAGTTAACCCCATATTTATTCTGGATCCTAATTGCGCGCCAAAAAACATTCCTATGATTATCGGAGAAACAATTACAGCATCAATAAAACCATTGTTAAAAAAAATCAACATTCCAACCAGTGAAGTTGCTCCAATCATGAAACTACTTGTTGCAATGGCTACTTTTATCGGAACATTCATTATTCTATTCATTATAGGTACAAAAATTGCACCGCCTCCAACTCCTAATAGTCCCGCAAAAATTCCCCCCACTGAACTTAATATTATCCCCTCTTTCTTTCTTAGCAGTGAGTATTTTACCATCTTTTTTGTACTCTCTTCAAAATATTCTCTTTCTTCCCCGGAATTCAATTCTCTTTTGATATCGTTCTCTTTCATCGTTCTAGTCTTTCTATACATATCAATTGCCACATATCCCAATACAATTCCAAAAATTATACTCAGAACATTGCTATCTGTTGATAATGCAGTATATGCACCGACGATTGATCCAATTACTGCACCTATTTCCAGAATTGAACTTAATCTTATGTCGGTTATGCCATTTTTTATATATACTAAAGATGAACTGCTTGAATTTACTAATACTCCTATGAAACTCAGTCCAATTGCTTCATGTATGGGCATATCGAATAATATTGTTAATGCAGGTACTAGTATTATCCCTCCTCCAAGTCCTAATAACGATCCTATCATTCCTGCTATGAAACTTGTTGATAGGATATACAGCAAGAACAGTATCTCCACACGCATAACTGCACAATCTTGTTAATAATATTGTTCTAATTAATGACTAAAATTATTTAATCCCTGAAAAACTATAAATTATGTTGCGCCTATAAATATGAAATGCTATCGAGGAAAAAGAAAGAAAGTTCTAAATCTAATGAACTATTGAAAAATAAGATAATTGTACCCATTCTTATTGCATTCATATTTGGATCGATTCTTAGTTATGTCGTAATACAACCACAAGTTAACAGTTTAAAAACCAACGAAGATGTACTTGAATCACAAATCTCATTTCTTGAAAATCGAATCACTGAACTCAAAATTAAAGAATCTGAATTAGCCCAATCGCAAACTATCGTTAATGATCTACAATCACAAGCTACTTCTAACGAACTCGAAAATGAGTCTATGTCGCAAAAAATTTCATCATTAAATAACGAACTGAATGTTCTTGAAAATCAACTTCAAGATAACAAAATTCAACTTTCTGATTCTATTCTGCGAGCAGAAATCTCTGAATCTGAATTATCGAAATTAAATTCTCGTCTAGATTACATAACTGTAACTATTGAAAAATTTGAAAATGATAAGCTTTTACTTGTAGAGCTAAGAAAAGAAATTCCTTCTAGTAGAAATGAAGCGCATGATCATTGGGGTAGAGTCAAAGGCATAGCAGTAGTTAGTGATCCAACACTCGGTCCAAAAATTGATAAAGTTATCTCTATGATTGATGCATACTATGATTGGCTTGACGACCAACCTGGAGTTAATTCCACTGATACAGAATTCTTTAACTGGATTGTTGAAGGTAATATTAGTGGCGCAATTAATTATACAGCAGAAATCGGACAATTCCAAAATGATGCATTATTGGCCGTTATTATCAGAATGGACGCTGCTATCAGTATTATTTCTTAATCCTGTTGATAATTATTTCTCTAATTAATAAACTCTTTAAATATTTTAATAACAAATATAATTAAATGAAAATATTCCCCTATGCCGCATTATTCCTTCTTGTATTCACTTTACTAATTCCTTTGTATAATCCTGCGTCTGCAGGACCTGAAGATATTCTTTGGAGTGGCGCTCGACCATACAGAGCAATTTCTCCACTTATTCCAGAAAGCGGTATAATGTTTCATGAACCTGTTTCCAAAGTATTTTCCGGTGCTTCCCAAGGGGTAGTTAGAGGCGAAGATGTCCGTTTTGCTAATGCGAAGAAAGGCGCAATGGAAGAATGGATTAATGACAATGTTGATTTTGCCGGCGCTGATAATAATCAAGATGTTCGATTCCAAGCAGCTGGCGCTGCCGCTTTAGTTCCTTATCGTGACCCATCACAAAAATTTAGTAGGAATATTCTTATTACAAGAGATTTTGGTACTACCCCTGTTCAAACTGAACCAGTACTTGCCGTAAATCCTAATGATCCTGAACATCT
>JAKZTE010000019.1:0-10854 GCA_047517285.1 Nitrososphaerales archaeon
CCGTTAAATCCTGAACATGTAATTCGCCTCCTGTTGCAATGATTACTGTTCTCTGAAAACCCGTAGTGTTTGAACCATCTATGACTAATTTTCTCATAACATGTATCTCATCTACAGGCTCTGATCCTAATAGATACGATATAGTTAGTGCGATGTCTAGCGCTTCCTGACTTATTTCGTGCGGAGGTTCTTCATCTGCTTCAACCAGACAACTAGTATTTGTGTCCGCTATATAGTTCATTTGTTTTGATTTTTTTGACTCAAATAATGCAGCAGGATCGGTTTTTCCTAGTTCGCTCTGCGTTGGCCGTAAAATTCTCTTAAAATATACTTCATTCCCATTAACATTGAATCCATTACAATTACAAAATAATTTAGTTGAACTAGCAAGTTGTTGATGTATTTCTAATCCTACCTTTAATTCATAATTCTTCTTATCCACACTATTTATCTCCCTAATATCGATCTCTCTGTATATTCTCTTGCAATATTCTTTATCATGATATCTTTGATTTCTTTATTCTCATAATTCCCATAAGCCCACATTAATTTTACTAGTGCTGTTTCTGGAAGCATGTCTTCTAGTGGTATTACTCCGATACTGAGTAGGTCTCTACCTGCAGAATAAACTGTCATCTTTATTCTTCCATGCAAACATTGAGATGTCATACCTACAAACATTCCGTTGTCTATGGCCTTTTTGATTGATTTATTACAACGAGAATTAACATGACCTAAACCTGTTCCTTCTAGTATTATTCCTTTTACATCTAATTCAATTAGCTTGTCTATCATCTCTGTATTGAACCCTGGATGAAATTTTAGAAGAGAAACATTTTCTTCAAACTTGATTTTTGGATCAAATTTACTATTATTCTCAATTGATTCTTCTCCAACTGTAACCTTACCATGGTCTACAATGGCAATTGGATCTATCCCGATTGATTGAAATGCATCACGTCTTGAAGTGTGGTTCTTTCTTACTCTTGTTCCAGAATGAATTGAAACTTCGTTATCTTCAATACTTGTATGCATTGCTAGATATACTCCATTGAGAACTTTTTTAGACGCCATAATCACTGATGAAATCATATTCAACGAAGCATCAGAAGACGGCCTGTCTGTCGATCGCTGAGCCCCGGTTATTATTACTGGTATTGGACAATTCTTTAGTGCAAAGCTCAATGCCGCAGATGTATATGCCATAGTATCAGTCCCATGCCCAATTATTATTCCTTGATTACCTTCATTGATTTTTTCTATTACTTTTTCTGCAATATTTGTCCAGTCTTCTGGATTCATTTGTTCACTTGCAATATTAGAAATTAATTCTGTGTTTATGTTTGCATATGTTGATAATTCTGGTATTATTGAATATAGTTCTTCAGCCGAAAATGCAGGATTTACTGCTCCTGTTTTGTAATCAATTCTTGATGCGATTGTTCCTCCAGTTCCTAATATTGCTATCTTTGGCAGTGATTCTTTCACGTTTGGTTTTTCAGGAGGACTGAATTTTGGTTTTTCTCCACTCATTATTTTCTGTATATTTGTGATATTTCTTGCATCTATTCCTATGTTATACCCATTTGATAATTTAATTACAATATAATTTTCTTCAGAATATTCATACCTTGGCAGAAGATTCCCTGAATATTCAGTTGTTTTTGTTATAATTTTGATTAAATCTCCTATACTGACTCCTGCATTGTTCAATATCTTTAATGATTCATTTTTATATCCACTTAATTCGGACAATTATTATCACTAAACTTAGTATGTGGTTTGAAATAACTATTTTATTGCTGATTTAATGGTCTTACACCTAGTGTTAATTCCATATTTATTACCTCGCCATTACGAAATACCTCTAATTTGATTATATCATTTGGCGCAAAGAAATGATGTAAAATATACGGTATATCGTGTTGGGCTCTTAATGAATATCCTCCCATTGAAATTATTATATCTCCTTTTATCAATCCATGTTCTTCTGCCGCAGTATTCGGCCTCACAGTTTGAATAATTACTCCTGAAGTTATGTTTTCAGGCAATCCTCTGCCTCTGATTTCTATTGGATCTAAAAATGATGCGCTTATTCCGATAAATGGATGTTCATGGAACCCATTTTCAATTAAATTTGGAATAATTATCTTTGCTATGCTTGAAGGTATTGCAAATCCTAAAGCCTCAAAATCACCCCCTCTATACCCCATTGAATTAATTCCTACTACCTTTCCATGGGCATTTATTAATGGACCTCCTGAATTTCCTGGATTTATTGGCGCATCCGTTTGTATCATTGGTAATATTAATAGACCGGTCCTATTTGCTTGGCTTATCACTCCTGCAGTAATTGATCCTACTAGTCCTGCAGGACTGCCTATTGGAAATACCTGTTCTCCTATAGTTATATCGCTCTCAAGCTCTAGTTTTTTTACAGAAGTCGGTAATTGTGTTTTAATAACTGCTAGATCTCCCTGGCTATCCTTTCCAATTACTTCTCCTTCACTCATTGTTCCGTCAAAGTATACAATCACAAAGTCGCTACCTCCTTCAATAACATGATTATTTGTTACAATATGACCCCTTTCATCATAAATGAATCCTGAACCTACTGCAATCTGTTGCCCTGATTGATATACTTTAATGAACACTACCCCTGATTTACTTTCTTCATAAACTCTCTGAGCGTAATAGCTCGGCGGCATTCCTTCTTGACCTTGCCTACCTTCCTCTCCTTGTATTCCTTTAGGTCCTATTTCTCCTTCTGGCCCCTGCATTCCTTGTGGTCCTTCAAGACCTTGAAAAACAGATGGATTAATTATTATTATATATAATAATAAAATTAATGTAATGCTGCTTACTACCAATGAAGAATATGAAATTAATCTGAGATTGTTAATCAAAATATTCACTATGTATATGCCGAAATCTTATATAAATTCAAATTTAAAATTTCCTAGTTGGCATCAGTGGAAATAATTAATTACAAGAACATGCATTATTCTGATATGGAAATATCAATTGAAAATTCTCCTGATGAATCTAAACTTCAATCGTTAAATGTGTATGACTGGCCTATCTGGACAAAAGAAATCTCTGAATTTTCTTGGGAATACGATCTTCAGGAAATGTGTTATTTTCTCAACGGGGAAGTAATTATAACTCCTGAAAATCAGCCATCTGTTAAATTGACTAAAAATGATTTTGTTATATTTCCAAAAGGTATGAAATGTACATGGAAAATTATAAAAGATGTTAAAAAACACTATAAATTTGGATGATTATTTATTTTGAAAAAAAGAAACCCAATATTGTTAATCATATTATTTTTATTGATATTTTATAGTACGTCATATTATCTTGATGCTCGTAATTCTTCCTATCTTTATTTTGGACCATCTTATGATCAAGTATTAGAACCTGGTCGAAATAGTATCGTTATTGAACATGATGGAATCAATCGAACATTTTGGGTCGAAACCCCGCTGTCATATTCTCCTAATCATAAATATCCTATAGTCGTTTATTTTCATTATTTCGGAGGAAGTGGAACTGGCACATCTATGGAAGATATGGTCAATGCCGAAAATTTTATTGGTGTTTATCCAAATGGCATTCATAATACTTGGAATTCTGGTGTAATTTCTGACGATGAAGCTTATGTCAAAACAGATGATTATGGATTTACAATAAAAATGATTGATTGGATGAGGTCAAATACTCGTATTGACGAGAATAGAATTTTTGCATTTGGTCAATCTGCAGGCGCCATGTTTCTTTATGAACAAGTTGTTTCTCGACAACATGACTTTGCGGCTATTGGTCTTGTAATGGGCAATTATTATGATTGCGAAAAATCTTCTGTAGTAATTGAACGATGTGTGGAAGGACGACCGTTAAATCATCCTGATCAACCTGTATCCATTTTACATCTTCATGGACAAATGGATAATTCAGTTCCTTTTAATGGCGGCCCTATTGCTCAATCCGATGATTTGTATGTAAATTCAGTTTATGATACAGTTACTACAATAAGTCAAAATATTATGTGTAACTCTGAACCAAGAGAAAATAATTTTCCTAATGGTGTTTCTCGCTACAAATATTATAATTGCAATGATTATCGTGAAATAATTGTTTATGCAGTTTATTCAGCAGGACATGGTAATTTTGAAGAATACCTTCCCCCTGGAATTATTAGTAATGGAATTATTACTATGATGTGGGATTTCTTTGAAAATAATCCAAAAAATAAATTCTTCGATCTTAATTTATAGTTATATCGAGATTAATGAAATTCCTAACGCTGAGAGTGTAATAACAATTCCAATTATTAGAAATATATTTGCAGGTCTTGAATAATTCTCTTTAATCTCATTGCATTCATTTCTGTATCTGTATATTGAATGAAAATTCGTTATTGTACCTGCAATAACAAACATATATGAAAGTGCTGGACTGGTATTCGTTTCAATTTTCACAGGTGGCGGCCTATCTTCTCCTCCTGCCGGTCGAGGTTGTCGTATCTCTACATCTCCCAATTCTGCTCTATAGGTCTCTAATGGGATTGCTAAAAGTATTAGAACTATTCCAAAAAATAGCTGTATGAAATACTTCTTTTCCATTTCACTATGCTGATTTGAAGGCCCTCTATATTTTTCCATCAATTTATTATGATTATTGTAATCGCCCATAAAAATTTATTGTATTTAATGTAACAGAATACCTGTTTAAGATGACAAATTCACTCTCTGAAGATAAAATTATCAAATTATTTAATCGCATAATGCCTAAAAATAGGCTTCTATCCGACGATGATGTATCTGGTATTGAATTTAATAATTCTAAAATTTTTATCAGTTCTGACATGCTTGTTGAATCTACTGATATTCCCCCTTCTATGAATCTAGTTCAAGCCTCTAGAAAATCAATTATTATGTCTGTTAGTGATTTTGCATCAAAAGGTATAATTCCCAAATATTGTATTCTATCAGTTGGTATACCTAAGTCCTATTCTGAAAAAGATATAAAAAATTTGGTAAAAGGCGTTGCTAAAGGCCTTAAAGAATATAATATCCAACTTATTGGAGGGGATACAAACTCTAGTTCTGAACTAATTATTGATTGCACTATTATTGGATTCTCAGATGTTCGTATACCTAAACGAAAATCAGCTCGAAATAATGACGTTGTTTATTGTTTGGGTACTTTTGGTTTAACTGGCTCTGGTTTGTTTCTTCTAATTAATAAAATCAAACCTTCAAATAGTTTTGAAAAAAAAGCAATCCAATCAGTTCTTAATCCTAACGTTGATTTAGATATATTTGTAAAATTAGTTAATCGTCAACTAATTAATTCTAGTATTGATTCTAGCGATGGTCTTTGTTTGTCATTGTATAAACTTGCAGAGAGTTCTTCTGTTTCTATATGCATCGATAAACTTCCATTCTGTGACGGTCTTAAAAAATTCGCTTCAAAATACGATAAATGTATCAATGATTTACTTTTGTATTCTGGTGAAGAATATAATATTGTGTTTACCGTCAAGCCCTCTAATGTAGATGAATTAGAGCAAATTCTCAATAAATATAATATTGATTTTAATAAGTTTGGAACAGTTCAAAAAGGCAGTGTATCTGTTTATTATAAAGATAAATTACTCAAAAAACGTGGCTGGGATAGTTTCATTCAATGACTAAAAAAATAAATAATTATAGACCTACATACGATTGGTCTAAAAAGAAGGCGTCTAGTTTATACGAAAATTCGCATTTTTCTTTTCCTTCTAATACTATCCATTATCTTGATTTTATAAAATCTTCTAATCTTGTACCTGATAAATCAGTTAATTGTATAATTGCGGATCCGCCATTTGGAATTTCTTTCACAGGAAAAGAGTCCCTATATAACCGCAAATCATCTAATGTACAATCTGGTTATGTCGAAGTCGACAAATATTATGACGAATTTTGTAAATTATGGATTAGTAAACTTTCTAGAATGTTAAATGATAAGGGTTCTGTTTGGATATTCAGCGGATGGTCTAATTTATCGTCTATTCTAAACGCTATCTCTTACACTAATCTTAATTTAATCAACCATGTAATCTGGAAATATCAATTTGGCGTGTATACTAAACGAAAATTTGTCAGTAGTCATTATCATTTATTATTCCTTACAAAATCAAAAGACTATTTTTTTAACAAAATCGATAATTATCCACTTGACGTTTGGGAAATTAATAGAACATATTCTCCAAACGAGTTAAAAAATGGCACTAAACTTCCTCATTCTCTTGTAATGAAATGTATTGATTACTCATCTAAACCTGGAGATTTGATTCTTGATCCATTCATGGGTAACGGAACCACTGCGGTAGCTTCTAAATCATCATATAGACATTATTTGGGATTTGAGATTAACAAATCAATGGATAAAATTATTGATAATAATCTTAATCAAGTCGACGTTGGTTCTTCATACTCTCCTTATTATTCAAGAATTCATCATTGATGTTTTTACCACTATTGTTTCCTTTTTAAATAAATATTAATATGACGAATTCTTCTTGTAATTTAATGTCTAATATCAATCCCAAATATTCTATACTTATATTAATTCCTCTTCTCTTAATTGGCGGCTATCTGTTTCTTGGCTCTAATGAACAAACTGAAAATGATATGTCTAACGATATTGCCGTAGTAGAACCTGAACCAGTTCCAGAACCTGTTGTTGAACCAGTAGTAGAACCTGAACCAGATATGGCAAATCCACCTCCTGCATCAAATCCTAGTTCTATATCGATTTTATCATTAGATATTGAAACAAATACCATTATTGTTAGTGTTGACATTGAAGGCGAATTTGATCATTGGCATATCAATCTAGACACTCAATTAAGTGAATCGGGTGTGGCTGGCGGAGTAATGGTGACTAATTCTTACAATTATAAGTTTGAAGATATTCAACCAGGAGAGCATACAGTATATGTTGGCGCTGTTGATTCATCACATTCACTGCTTGGCGAACAAGTCAGTCAAACATTTACTATTGCAGAACTTGTTGTGGAAGAACCTGCTCCTGAATGTGAATTTGGATTTGCTAAAGTAGAAGTAGATATGGTTGAATCATGTGATTTAATTGTTATTCGTGAAGACGTATTTATGGAAATTAATGGTCTATTTCAATACAAAGAATTAAAGATCCAAAAAGGCGTTACAGTTACTTGGAAAACTACCGAAGACAATCTAGGAGCTGGCGGAGATGTAAACTTCCACCAAGTCTATGAATTGAATGGATTATTTGATTCTGGCATGATGATAAAAGGCAAGTCCTGGAGTTACACATTCGATGAAGTTGGTGTATTTGAATACACTTGTCCACCACATCCTTGGATGACGGGAACAATTATAGTAGTAGATGAATAGTAGGAATTTATAGCCCCGCCCAGATTCGAACTGGAGTTTCGAGGAATTTCCAATTTCCAGAACCTCGTGTCCTTAGTCATTAATTTGACCAACTAGATTCTGCTGGATCTAATCCATCGACAGGGCTTTCGGGGCTATTGTTGATTAACAAAAGCTTACTAATATAGAGTTCACAATACTTAGTAAATCGGGCCGGTAGTCTAGCGACTAATCTCGGATAATCTGGTTAAGATACCGCTCTCACAAATTATATTGGGCAAACAGCGGTGATCGAGAGTTCAAATCTCTCCCGGCCCATTTTAAAAATTATTTAACTATCCTTTCTTGACGCCTACTGAACGGTTCTTTAATCTTAGATCTTTCCTTTTACATTTTCTGCATCTTGTTGCGGTGATTGGATTCCTTCCACCACATTTCAAACAAATCTTGAAGAAAAGTCTTCTTTTCTGCGCTAATTGTTTTTTAGCTATATCCGTAATAGGCATGTTATTTTGATAAGATGTCTTCTTTATATGAACCTTACGGAAATTTATTCTATTACTATCATACTTAGAGTAGAAGTTACCCCTGTCATTTTTCTTAAAGCAAATATGTCTGTTTTTAACTCGTCCTGGGTGGAAGACTCCATTGTTATCATAAAGTCATATTTTCCATATATCGCATGTGATATTATGACGCCTCTTGTTTTTTTAAATACATCTTTAATTTTGTCTTCATGACCTGATTTCACATTCAATAAAACAAATGCTTTACTCATAATCTTCTATACAGATTCTACTATTGAAGTATGTTGTATATTCTACAATTAATCATAATCATGCATAAAATTTATAATTATTTAATACAAATCATACTATAAGTGAACTAAATGACTGAAGAATTCAATAAAACTAATAATGAAGAAACACAGCCCCCTATTGATCAGGATGCTCCATCAACAACTGATGCAACCACCCCTGAAACAACTGATGCAACCACCCCTGAAACAACTGATGCAACTACATCAAATGAAGTAAGCAATGCAGATTCTACTGAAGTAAGCAATGCAGATTCTACTGAACCTCCACGTGATCCTAATACAATTTACGTTGGTAAGAAACGTGTAATGAATTATGTAATGGCATGTATGACTGTACTTCAAAGTGGTTCGGATAAAGTATCAATAAAAGCTCGCGGAAGAAGTATTAGTGCTGCAGTTGATGTCGCACAGATATTAACACGTAGATTTACACAAGGTGTTACTGTTAAAAGTATAATTATTTCTACTGAAAAAGTTCCTAATCGAGAAACTAATGAACTAAGTAATGTAAGTTCAATCGAAATAGAAATGGGCAAGTAACATATCTGTTGCCCTATTTTTTTTGTTAATTATATATACAATACTATTGAAGCTTTTTCTACTTTATTCAAGAAAGTTGATAATCCCATAATTCCATCAATTCCAAATAGTTCATCCATTTCAATTTCCATAATGCTTAGTGATGCACTACATGCATAAAATTTTACTAATCCTGTTTCTTTTAATGTCTTTATCATTTGTTCAATATTTTGAATTTTTTTTGAATTTATTGATTTTATAAATTTCTTTTTTAACCTTTCATCATCAAATACTGTATTGTTTATACGGTCTTTTTTTAATCTCTCTAACGCACTATATGAAAAGAATATACTTACATCCATATCATTTGCTATGGCTGCCATTGTTATGGATAATAAATTGTGGAACTTTACGTATTCGCCAGATTCTGCAAATATACAAACTGAATTCTTATTCATATTGTTTATCATTGATTTATTCGTTATATATTTATGCAAGTATCTTATTGAAATCTTATATTGCATCACAAAATTGTCCATACAAAAAATATATTGATAATATATAATGAACCTACAATTTTAACTACTGATTCTATTGATCCAAATGGCCTTACATTATTATTAGGACTTGAAGGCGGTATGAGCTTATCATTTTTATTACGAAAAAGCGCTGTTGACTATCTTGTTTCATCCAACTGGAAAAATGATTTTCCTGAATCAGAATATAATGCTTCATGGGAATGGATTTCTGATCAGATTAATGGAAAAGTATATGCCATAAAAGAAGATATTGAGGATTCTATTATTTCTGAACAAAATATCGATAAAGGCATTACGATAATTACTAATAATGATGTCTCATCGTTAATTGATAAAAACGACGTAATCTTTGTCTATTAAGGTTGAATTCTTATACTATTTTATGATAAAAAAATTATGAATAGGTTTAATCTTGTTAGTGCAAGTTTAAATCCTGTTTTATTTGCTTTATATAGACAATATCTATATTTGCGTTACAATGATTCTGAAAGTCTTTCACAAGCAGAATTGATTCATGAAAAGTCAAAAAAACATTTACTATCTATGTCTAATAGTCTCAAAAATCATTCTGATTATTTTCAATCAGATAAATCTAATACAATTAAGTTAAATTCATATCAATTTCCAAATCCTATTGGATTAGCTTCTGGTTTTGATAAAAATTGTGATTTATTTGTCCCAATGTCATACATATTCGGTATTGTTACCATTGGTACTGTACTTAAAAATAAAAATTTAGGAAATATCCAAAAACCACTTGACGGTAAAACACGAGTTATCGTAAATAGTAAAAATAAATCAATTATTAACTCACAAGGATATCCAAGCGAAGGTCTTGATTATACCCTTAATCAATTGAAGAAATATTCTAAAAACAGAAATAGTAAATCAAAACTAATTTTAAGCTTTTCAGGCATATCCGAAAATAAATCTATTGATGATCTTCTAGATAATTCTGAAACAATTATTAAATCTACACATGAATACGTTGACGGTTATGAAGATAGTAGAAGTTCACCTAATACCGAATATAATAAATTGATACAAACCTCTGAAATTACGGCTAGTTTAATGTCAATATTAAATTCTCATGCTCCATCAAAGATAAAAATTCTAAAAGTTTCTCCTTATTCATCACTATCCCCATCTGAGAATGAATCTAAA
This sequence comes from Nitrososphaerales archaeon, assembly GCA_047517285.1. Classification (GTDB taxonomy): domain Archaea; phylum Thermoproteota; class Nitrososphaeria; order Nitrososphaerales; family UBA57; genus UBA57. The sequence continues at coordinate 10,452 of JAKZTE010000019.1, forward strand.
AGTAAATTTGAAATAATTAAAAAATTTAATGATTCTGGCGGAAACATGGTTGTATTGAATAATAGTTTGTCAATTGATGTTAAGAATACATATAATATCTCAAATTTTAATAATACAAGAGGAGGATTGAGCGGAAATCCCTTGTATCCATATACTGAGAAATTAGTTGAATCAGTTCATAAAAAATATCCTAAATTATCTATTATTGCATGCGGAGGGGTAGATACTGGAGAAAAAGCCTGGTCTTTAATAAATAAAGGCGCTTCTTTTATTGAATTATATAGCGGAATAACGTTTCATGGTCTTAATCTTATTGTACAAATTAATAAAACATTACAGAAAAAATTAGATCCTTATTCATATCAAACGTTTATTGATAAACGTAATCTAAAATATTCTTGAT
>JAKZTE010000020.1:0-32589 GCA_047517285.1 Nitrososphaerales archaeon
AATCTTTAGTTTTAACAATTAATCCAGGATTAATTTCTTTAATAATTAATTTAAAATTTAATTTAATATTGAATATATTCATATTAGATTTTAGAAAACGTGAGATACCAGATGGGCCATAAACAAACAAAGGTTTATCACGCAATAATAATGACATAGTTTGAATTAATCCCAATAACCCTAGAATATGGTCTCCGTGCATGTGAGAGATGAAAATATGAGTAGGGCGATTCATACCAACTTTATTTTTCATCATAGATTGCTGAATTGATTCTCCTGTATCAAATATGAACAGTTCATTATCTCGAATTATGACATTAGAAATTAGATTTCTTCGACTTGTAGGAATAGCGCCAGAGGTGCCAAGCAGAGTTATTTTTAGATCGGTCATTCTAATTATTCTATATAAATTAGAATAAATAATAAACATTCAGAGTTTACGAATTACTCTAATCACTCTAGTAAGATTACTATGAATATAGATCTCATGTTTATCAATAAGACGATAGTCAGAGAAGTGATATTCAGGCCAGTCTTTAGGCGACATAAATACAACATATGAGCCTGAATTCAGTAATCTAGATGAAATATCAAAAAATTTATCCATAAATTTCACATTATCAGAGAATTTTTTGATTGTACTTCTGCCGTAAGGAAAATCAGTAACAATTCCATCAATAGAAGAAAGAGGAATATTTAATGAATCTGCATGAATAATATTAGAATTTTCTAAATTAAAATGAGTGAAATTTCTCTGTGCTCCAAAACAAATCTTTTTTGAAATATCAATGCCAATGAAATGGATGTCAAGTAGACATGATTCAATTCCTATACTGCCCGTTCCGCAAAATGGATCTAAAAGCATTTGTCCAGGATTTAATCTGCATAGATTAACCAAAGCTCGAGATAATTTTGGATGTATGGCAAATGGAAGAAAAAATGGACGAGCCCGAGGTCGACGATTAATCCAACGAGGTTCATTAGAGATTGAATGATTTGAGAAGATTAGTAGTGAATTATTGAATTTGCAAGCAATCAAACTAACATCAGGAGAAGTTAAATCTACTTTCAAATGGGGAGTTAGATTTTTAATCAATCCACCAATAATGCTTTCATATGCAGTATCAAGTTTAGTTGAGATGTTTGTTTTTCTAACTGAAAATGTTTGATAATTTTTGAGGTATGTAATACTATTGGTATGAGGATAAAGATTGCCAGAATTAATATCATAAGTAAATAAAAGGGTTCCGAAATAGTTACAATAAGCAATTCTTTTGAATAAATCTTCGTAGTAATTTTTATAATTTACAAATGAAAGAATAATTATTCTAGAATTCTCGTCCACAATGTCATAATGAATATCGTTGGATTCAAGGATAGAGATTAATTCACTCCTTCCAATTTGTGGAAAATCTCCAGATAAGACAAAAACACTGATGAAGGAATCATCGTAAGGATTTGTAGTGATCAACGATGATTTCAGTAACATCTATTTTACTCACATCATTAGGAATTGTATTAGTAGAGATAATTTCATCAACTCCTGCAGCTTTGATAGCGTCAACAGCGTCGTTTACAAGTAAGGCATGAGTGCAAAGAGTTATAATACGTTTTGAACCAAGTTTTTTCAAGTAATTAGCTGCACGAACAATACTTGTGCCCGTACTAATCATATCGTCCACCAATAATACATCACGTCCTTTAACTTCCACATTACTTTCTTCCATGACAACTTCCCCAGTGGTTCGGCTACGGGTCTTTTTTAGAGAAATAAACTCTATGTCAAGTAACTTAGAGAAAGCTTCTACGCGAGAAGAACCTCCAAAATCAGGAGATACAGCAAGTGGAGAATTCAAATCAAGGTTATCTTCTACATATTTAGCCAACAAAGGCATTGCAGAAACGCTGTAAGTTGGAAAGGAGAAGTATCCCAAGCCATGGGTACTGTGAATATCAACAGTTAATAATGAATTCACGCCAATTGATCGAAATAATCTAGATACAACGGCAAGACTGGCAACTTCCCCTCGTTGAAATTCTAAATCTTGACGTGCATAAGCGAGGTATGGAACACAAGCATAAACTTTTGAACCCATCTGGCTCAATTTGTAGGCAGTGAATAGGAATTGCATAAATTGATGATCTACTGATGGATATAGAGATTGCACAAGAATTATATTTTTATTTTGAACTTCATTATGTATACGAACTTTATGTTCGCCATCTGGAAATGATTTATTCTCAACTTCAAATAATTCAATTCCAAGCGAGTCAGAAATAGAAGTAGAGAGTTCTATAGATGATGGTCCGGACATAACAATCCATTCAGACAATATAATCACAATTGATTGAGAGAGTATTGTTAATAATATTACCTTATGTATAAATAAATAAAGAATCAATCGAATTTAATATTCGATTGATTCAAGTTATGATTAGTTGTATGCTTCTTCAGCATGAACAGAGATATCCATTCCAGCTTCTTCGTCTTTGGCATCTACACGTAGGCCAATGGTCTTATCGAGAACTTTCAATAGTATGAAAGTTACGATTCCGGCATAGGCAATAGTTGCAACAACTGCAATAATCTGAGTTGTTAATACCGAGATATCGCCGCCGCTAAAGATTCCATCAACGCCAAGGCCATAAGCAGATGAGGCAAACAAACCTGTTGCCAGTGCGCCCCAGACACCGCCCATTCCATGAACAGCCCATACGTCTAGAGAATCATCCCATCCACGTTTATTTTTGAACTGAATTGCAAACCATGAGACAAGCCCAACTCCAGCGCCAATAAGAATTGCAGCTACAGGGCCAACAAATCCTGATGCAGGTGTGATAGCAACTAGTCCAGCTACTGCTCCACAGGCAACCATTACTGCACTTGGTTTTCCTGTTGAACGCATGCTTAGGAACATCATCATAAGTGCTCCTGCGGCAGCAGAAGTATTAGTTACAAGAAATGCATTTACAGCAATACCGTCTGCTGCAAGTGCACTTCCTGCATTAAAACCAAACCATCCGAACCAGAGTAAACCAGTTCCTAGTAAGACATATGGAATATTATGTGGTTTAAAATTGTCAAGCTTTCCACTGCGCTTTCCTACTACAATAGCAGCTACCAGTGCAGAGAAACCTGAGGATATGTGAACTACAGTTCCGCCAGCAAAGTCAAGTGCTCCCATTGTTAATAACCATCCTCCTTCTCCCCACACCCAGTGAGCAATAGGTGAATATACTAATGTCGACCATAAAGCAACAAACACAATAAGTGTTGTAAATTTGAATCTATCAGCTATTGCACCAACAATTAGTGCAGGTGTAATGATAGCAAACATCATTTGGAACATTGCAAAGCTTTGAGCTTCAGCTCCATTGATTCCTGCCAATCCAAGATGGGTTAATGGATTTCCTACAAAACCGCCGATCGAAGGACCGAACGCTAATGAATAACCCCAAAGAACCCAGATAATGCTAACAAGTCCCATAATCATGAAACATTGAGTCATTAAATTTAGAACGTTTTTTGCTCTTACCAAACCGCCATAAAAAAAAGCAAGTCCAGGTGTCATAAGCAATACTAATGCCGAGGCTGTTAACAGCCAGGCAATACTTCCAGCATCCATGAACTATACTTATTCAGTAATAGATATATTAACCTTACGTTTGTTCAGTGATTATTGATTTTACTATACATATAAGCAATATTTTCATAATAAACTAGTACTTTATTAAATAATACATAATAGCATTGATAGTAAATCTATGCATGATTTATTTAAACAGTTTTATATATAGGAACAAAGCGCATTTATTAATGTCTGCAACGAAATGTCCCGAATGTGATAGATCTATGAATTTTGATTATTCGACAAGAAAAATGGCATGTAAAAGTTGTGGGTTATTTTTAAGTAGAGATGAATTAGTAAATCTTAGAGATAAGATAAAAGACAAACGATATGATGATGAGGACAATTCACAAAGAGGAAATGATTATCTTCAATGGTGGCTGTCCGATAAGAAGAAGAAATAGTACTATTCGTCTACAGTAATATTTGTTTTTATTTTTATAGAAATAATCAAGTCTTTAATGATTAGATTAATCAAAGAGTCAGAGAAATCATTTGATTGGAACGATATAACAAGTTCAATGTGATAAACACCGTTAGAAATTCCTTTTGGATGAGATTTTATATACAAGTTATTTCGATTTAATAAAAAATCATTAATAATTGGAGCAAGTTCCGATTCAGTAATTCCAGTAATAAATAGTACTTTTGATTTTATTTTATTGATTTTACTAGTATCAATAGTTGGCAATACCTCGTTAATCAGAATACTTTCCATTTCTTTAGGAACCCCAGGGAGGCAAACAATATTTTTATTTTTATATTTAATCAATACGCCAGGAGCAGTGCCAACGTGATTTTTTAATGGAATTGAATTTTTTGGTAGCATGGCCATTTTTTTCCTGCTGTCAGTAAGAGAGAAAGATTCAATGACATTCTTTTTGACAAGATCGGTATACCGTGTGATTATCATTTCCAGCGCAATATCGTTAATTTCTAAGGGTAAATTAAGCGTAGAAGAGATACATGATAAAGTCATATCGTCGAAAGTTGGTCCAAGACCGCCAGAGATGATAATCCAGTCAGAATCACTGGAAATGCATAAATTCAAAACATTAGAGATTTCAGTAGGATCGTCTTGAATAACATAAGAACGTGAAACATTACAACCAATATCTGTAAGTTTCTGGCAAATGGTTTGAAGATTAGAATTTAATGTTCTGCCAGAAAGAAGTTCATTGCCTATTGAGATAATTTCAAACTTCATAGACATGAAAATATATATTATTGCGCTTAACTCTTTATAAAAAACTAAATAGCACAAAGACAATTGTTACAGATGAAGAATATATTTTTAACAGGAACTGCAGGTTCAGGAAAAAGTAACTTAACGGGGATTTTATCTAACTGGTATCAACATGAAGGTAAAGATGTAATTACTGTTAATCTTGATCCAGGAGTAAGCAACGTGCCATATGGAATTGATGTAGATATTAGAGATTATATAAATTTGAAAGAGATTATGGACAAATATAATTTAGGGCCAAATGGATCTTTGGTTTTAGCTTCGGATTTAATTGCAACTAAATTACAACAAATCGAAGAAGAAATAGATGAATATAATCCAGATTATGTAATCATAGATACTCCGGGGCAGATTGAATTATTTGCATACAGAAATAGTGGGCCATATTTTGTTAAGAATATAAGAAGTGAGGTAAATGTGAATTTATTTTTATTTGATTCGACATTAGTCTCGGATCCATCAAATTTTCTATCGATTGCTCTTTTAGCAAGTTCAATAAAGTTGAGGTTAGGAATACCACAGGTATCAATATTAACAAAAAAGGATTTAATAAAAGATGAACAAGCCAGAATATTGAAATGGGCGGATGATTTTTCAGAATTATTAGATGACCTCAAGGAAGGGGGAGAAATATATGATTTGACGAGTAGAATGGCAGAGAGTGTTGTAGAATCCAATATCATTGATGAGTTAATACCGATATCGACTGTAGAGAATGAAGGAATAGTTGAAGTTATTGCTTCTATTTCGAGAATAATTGATAGAGGAGAATAGAAAAATTACTCGTAATTAAGTTGTTTTTTCAGTATCATCGCAGCCTGTTCAGGGTCAATTTTTTTCATCAATACTTGGTCCACAATATTCTGAAAGTCAGGGTGGTTTATTATTTTCTTACTAAATGATTTAGAAAGATCGTCCAGCACAACATCAAGAATTTCATTTTTTATTCTATGTTCATGAGTCAAAGATTGTTCGGATAATTCTGTAAGAAATTTCTCCCTTTCAGATATTGAAGCAATAAGACGGTCAATGCCAGAACCTGTTATAGAATTAGTTTTAATCACTTGTGGCGTCCATTTGTCATTTTTTATTTTTGATGCATTGAGTAATTTTGTATACATTTGATCAGAACTGTCAAGGTCCGATTTATTTACTACAAATATATCTCCAACTTCCATAAGACCTGCTTTGTAAATTTGAATATCGTCCCCCAATTCAGGCATCAAGACAATTACTACAACATCGGTAATTTTTAATATATCAACTTCAGATTGTCCAGCGCCGACACTTTCTACAATTATTATATCAAGTCCTGAAGCATCAAGAATAGATAAACTTCTTCTAGTATAACGAGATAAACCTCCAGATTTATCTCCAGAAGACATACTTCGAATGTATACATTAGGATCTAGAGTATGATCGCTCATACGTAATCGATCGCCCAACAATGAACCTCCGGTAATAGGGCTAGAAGGGTCTATTGCTATAACACCAATTTTTTTATCAAGTTTACGATAATTTTCAATTAATCGATTAATCAATGTGCTTTTTCCAGTACCTGGCGGTCCAGTAATACCTATAACAAAGGCATTTCCAGTTTTTGGATATATTTCAGAGATTATATTGCTGATTTTTGGATCTTCGTTTTCAATCATAGAAATTGCTTTTGCGATAGCTCGCCTGTCACCTGACAATATAGAACTAATAAAATCATTAGTCATAGGCTAATATTTTGTATTATGGTAAATATATAATTTGATAACTTTGCCATTTGACGAATTTTTATTTGATAATACCGAAATGAATTAAAGTAGTATTTTTAGTTTTTACATAGGGATTAATAATATTGCTTGAGACAGAAAATTACTGGAAGAATAAGATAAATCAATTAACTAAAATTAAAGAGGAAAATAGTAAATCAAATGAAAATATAACGAGATGGGAAAGTAAGGTTTTAGATCCTTGGAATAAAAAAAATGCAAACAATAATGATGATTTTTCTACTACGTCGGAAATAGATGTGAAGACGTCGTATTCGCCTTCAGATTTACAAGGAAATCAGGATTATTCAATGCCAGGTGAATTTCCATATACTAGAGGCCCATATCCAAATATGTATAGAGGAAAAAAATGGACAATGAGAATGTTTTCTGGATTTGGAACACCAGAGGACACAAATAATAGACTGAAGTATTTGATAAAAAATGGACAAACTGGTTTAAGCATTGCATTCGATATGCCAACGTTATATGGGTATGATGCAGACAACGATAGATCAAAAGGCGAAGTGGGAAAATGTGGATGTAATATATCTTCTCTTGAAGATATGGAAGTTTTATTTAAAGAAATTCCATTGAATAAAGTAAGTACTTCAATGACAATTAATGCGCCTGCGTCTATATTGACTGCAATGTATGCATCTGTAGCATTAAAGAATAATATTTCATTGAATGAATTACGAGGAACTGTTCAAACTGACATTCTAAAAGAATACATTGCGCAAAAAGAATGGGCCTATCCGCCAAAAGATCATATGAGAATAGTTCGTGATATGATGGAATATTGTACGAAAGAAATGCCAAAATGGAATTATGTAAGTATTAGTGGGTATCATATAAGAGAAGCAGGATCAAATGCAGCGCAAGAATTGGCTTTTACATTAGCAAACGGATTTACATATTTAGAATTGGGTCAAAAAGCAGGTTTAAAAGTAGAAGAATTTGCACCAAGATTATCATTCTTTTTCAATTGTACAATGAATTTCTTTGAAGAAATAGCAAAATTCAGAGCGGCAAGAAGAATATGGGCAACTGTATTAAAAGAAAAATACGGAGTAGAAAAAGGATCATCTTTAGCATTAAGATTTCACACGCAAACGTCTGGCGCTTCATTAACTTGGCAACAACCAATGAACAATATTGTTAGAACGGCAATTGAGGCACTTGCAGGAGTATTAGGAGGTACACAGTCTTTACATACAAATTCTTATGATGAGGCATGGGCATTGCCAACTGAACAAGCGGTTAAAGTTGCATTAAGAACTCAACAAATAATCGCAGAAGAAACAGGGGTAACACAATCTGTAGATCCTTTGGGGGGATCGTATTATTTAGAACATCTGACAAACGAATTAGAAGAAAAAGCCTATAGATATTTTGAAAAGATTGACGAGTTAGGAGGAGTAATCAGTGCAATAGAAAAAGGATATTTACAAAAAGAAATTGCGGAAACATCTTATCGTAGTCAATTAGATATAGAAAAAGAGAAAGAAGTAATTGTTGGTGTGAATAAATATGCAGAAATAGAAGAAGATAAAATTGAGATACTAAAAGTAGATGATAAAGCGCAAAAGATTCAGATAAACAGATTAAGTGATCTTAAGAGAAAGAGAGACAGTAAAAAAGTAAACGAGGCATTAGAGAATTTAAGAAAGACATATGAGAATAATGATAAAAATTGTATGTATGATACAATAAAGGCAGTACAAGCGTATGCAACACTACAAGAAATAGTTGACGTAGGAAGGCAGGTCTTTGGAGAATGGAAAGAGCCACAAATATTTTAGAATGGTAGATTGTCAATGGCGCAAAAGATCAGAATATTAGTTGCAAAACCAGGGTTAGATGCTCATGATAGAGGAGTTTTGGTTTTATGTAGGGCGTTTAGAGATGCGGGGATGGAAGTTATTTATAGCGGGTTATTACCAACGCCTGAACAGGTTGCAAGTATAGCGATTGATGAAGATGTAGACGTAATAGCATTAAGTTTGCATAATGGAGCTCATTTAACAGCTTTTCCAGAAGTAAAGAAATATCTCGAGAACAAAGGAGTAAATGACATAGCAATAATTGGTGGAGGGATAATACCTGAAGAAGATAAAGAGGAATTAGAGAAAAATGGCATTACTGGTAATTTTGGTCCAGGAACGTCAATGGATACGATAATAAATCATATAAAGAAAGTTACTAAGAAATTTTAAAGGAATTAAGGGGTTAAACTTGGTCTACTTCTCTTATATCATCTACTGAAAAACTTTCAAATTCCACCAAGTCGTCCTATATATCTTTCATATTCGAGCTGTAAGACATCATCTTCAATCGTAACGTAGACAGTATATTTTCCCGGTAAATAGTAGTTTTTAGTTTCAATGGAATCAAAATTATCATAATCGCTAAGATCGATATAATGTTTTCCAGATATCAGATTAACAAGAGTTACATATTTGATTTCAATGGATTTTCCATTTCCTTCTACAGTAAGTATAGATACTGGAACTTCATGAATGAAAGACGCATTATAAAGTTGGTCTTTTGGGATATTATGAATTTCGAATTCTAAATCAGAAGCATACTGAGTACTCAGATTTATTGCATTGTATCTTAATGAGAAGACGAATAGTAAAAGGAAAACAAGAACTATAACAGTGACATTCTTTTTGTTTAATTTATTTAGAATATTATTTCCTTTACGAAGAATTGAATCAATCATATTCTAACCTTCGAATAACACACGCCACATATCAAGTATATTTATTGGATAAGAGTAATAAGGCCATTCGTATAATGAGTCAGAAATATCATCAAATGGAATAAAGAATTGAGCGCTACCAAAGATATCTTCTATTGCTTCGACATTAGCAGATGGATAACTGCCATAGATTGATGCAATCTGTGTTTGAGAATTTTCTCCAAGGATTTCATTAATCATCAAAGTCGCGGCAGCTTTATTCATAGAATTAAAGGGGATAGTTGCATGAACGCTGGTTTTTACACTACCTTCAATGCCGAAATACACTCGAATATCATCGTCAATTTCACGACTAATTGATTCAAGCAGAATGGATCCGTATCGAAAATATCCAACTAATATCTCTTCCTCCTCAAAGGATTCAAGAATTGAATCAATCTCAATTTCTTCCTCAATTTCGCCGAATAACTCATCCATTCCTTCCATTTCAGGCTCGTCTTCAATTTCAAAGTTCAATAATTCAGGCCATTCTTCTTCTAATGAACCATCGTATGATGAAACATAGTATCCAGAGCTTCCATAATGAAGAACGGTATTCACTACCAGTGCAGTGCCAGCTTGGTCTTGAATGGGATTAGGGAAGAATATGCCTTCCACTTCTTCGTCATCATCGTTGTCGTCTACACTTCCTGAACCGTCGTCGTCATCGTCATGATCTTCGGCAGTAGGACATCGGTCTTCGTCGTCGTCTCCACTTCCTGAACCGTCGTCATCGTCGTCGTCATCGTCGTCGTCATCGTCATCCTCTTCTTCGCCAACTAATCCGAAGTAACAATATACATTTTCAAATTTGTAAAATTCTTCTGAATTATACATGTAAGAATATACATCAAACCACAGGGTTATACCTGAACCGTCGTTATCAACACCAGCGATCTTTGGCTTTAGTACTTCGTCAGTAACAGGACTAGCCGAAATATCAGAAATTATACTGCCCGTTTGTGAAAATGTTAATTTTTTCTCGATTAAACGTGCAGTTGCTTCGTCATTAAGTATAACTAAATCAAAGGAACCAGAATCACGTCCAGAAACTTTTTCATTAATCAATGATTTCTGCACGCCAGACCAATGTCCAGTTGTGATTTCTACATCAATGCCGTATTTAGTAGAAAATTCATCATCTATGTAATTAAAAAATGATTCGTCGTAAATTTCATCGTCTACAAATATACTTAATCTACCTGATTCTTGAGCTAATGAAAGTAATTCGTTTTCTCCAGATGGAAGAACGTCAACAGTATCAGATTGTCCTAGTGAAAAATAAACAACAACAGTTCCGAGAAGCAGAATTAATGCTACTGCTATGGCAATTTGATTATTTCGTGATTCCATCATTGTTCTTCAGCGCCAAGAGTAAATCCGCGAGCAAGATATCTTTGAACTGCAAGTGAAAGTATAACTGCAGGAATAATAGCAAGAGTGCCACCTGCGTTTAATTCGGAGAATTCAAGTATTTTGAATGATTCAATTGATTCAGAGAAACCAGACCATACGCCTCGTGAAACGGTTTTGGTTACAGTGCCAGTTAAGAATAATGCATAAAAGAATTCATTCCATGTGCCAACAAAAGCAAATACAGCTGCTGCTGCAAGACCAGGTAAGGCCAAAGGCAATGCTACTTTTCTTAAGATATACGAGTCAGATGCACCCGACACAAATGCAGCTTCAAATATTTCTTTTGGAATGTCTTTAAAGAAACCTCTCATCATCATAGTGATTATTGGTAAATTAATGATCAGATAAATGAAGGACATACCCTGATATGTATCATATAATCCCAGTCTTCCATATATCAAGAAGAACGGCAATAATACTGCAAATGGAGAAATTGTTCTCATTGCAAGTAACGCATAAGTAATGAATGTCTTACCGCGAAACTTATACATGGCCAAGGTGAAACCAGCAGGAAGTCCTGCAAGGATAGCGACAAATACGCTGGTGACAGCTATTATAACACTATTGGTAAGTAGTCTAGGATAGGCTTCAATTTTAAGTGCTTTAGTGTATTCAATAGTCGTGAATTTAACTCCTCCTTGTCCTTGGAAGAATTCCCCAATAAAACTAGCTCCGCGTCCAGAAAACAATGGACCTATATCTACATGAAATCCTTCCTCAATCATGATTGAGATAGGCCATAGAACCCAAAGAGCTGCAGATATCAATAATATGTATCGGATATATCGAGAATTATTTTTATTAGTTTGACTCATCGTTCATCAATCCAGTAAACTAGAAGACCTTCTTAAGACAAGTGCGCAAAGAGATAATGTAATAATTAATAGAACGATTGAGATTGCAGTAATTTGTGCAATAGGAAAATCATACATAGTAGATGAGAACATTTTCCACATTAAAACACTAACAGTGTCTACAGACGCGCCCAGTTCAGAGTCTTGGCCAAGCCAGAAATTCCACGCATAAGGAACTTCGAACATTCTAAATGCATCGGCCATTCTTAGAAGTAAAGTTACAATTATTGCGGGAGACGCGATGATTGCAGGAAAAGTTATTTTGTTAAATTTAGTCCAAGAAGAAGCTCCCATAACCTCGGCAGCTTCATATTGCTCTCTTGGTATTGAACGAATGATTGCAACTGTAACTAACATCAGGAGTGGAGCCCAAATATAAGCGTCAGAAATCATAATTAGTGAATAATATATAACCGGTCGAGTAGTATCAATATAGGTTCCAAGTGAAAGACCGTAATACAGCAAAGTATTAAGATCGTCGAAAACAGAGTTTGGAGACCATAAAATACCTGTAACTATCGGAGCAATTGCAATAGGAATTACAAAAATTGATGAAAATATACTCCTAGCTCTTTGTCCTGAACTTGTGATTAATAATGCAAGGAATATGCCAACTACGAATTCAAGAAATACTGAACCAAAAACTAACAATAAAGTAACTTGAATTGATTTCCAAAATATCGAATCAGATAAAAGTGCAATATAATTATGAAATCCGACAGGAGCTCGTGAAGGATTGGCTAATGAAAACTCTGACAAGCTCAAAAGAAATGATTGTAATACGGGGCCTATACCTGCGAGAAAGATTATAACAAGACATGGAATAAGAAAGACATATGGAACTTTCAAGTTAGTCACCCTAAATGTTTGCCATCTGTATCAAATAATTTTACATCGTTATCTGAGAAGTCCAGATTAATATCATGGTCGTTGGGGATTATTGAATCATGTGGGACTTTAACTTTTATTATGTAATCGTCTAATTTCACGTTGATGATTTTACTATCGCCGAGATATTCAGTAGATAAAACTGAACCAGTAAGTCTGCCTTTTTCAGAAGTTATATGTAGGTTTTCAGGTCTGATTCCTACCACAACTTTATTACTTTTTACAGAAGACTTGAAATTAATTTTTTGTGATGCAATAACTAAAGAGTCGCCGGAATTAACAGAATGAAAAAGGTTCATAGGAGGCGAACCAAGGAATGATCCAATCCAAGAGTGATTTGGTGAATTATAGATTTCTTCAGGTTTATCAACTTGGAGTAATTTTCCATCTTTGATTAATGCAATACGGTCTGCCATAGTCATAGCTTCAGTCTGATCATGTGTAACATAAATGAAAGTTATGCCTAATTTTTCATGAAGTTTTTTAATTTCTGTACGCAATTCAGCACGAAGGGATGCGTCAAGGTTAGACAAAGGTTCATCCATAAGAAATATCTTTGGTTTTTTAATTATAGCACGGCCAAGGGAAACACGTTGTTGTTCACCGCCACTCAATGCACCAGGTTTTCTTTCTAAGAGGTCTTCTATCTTTAACAAACTAGCAATTCGTTTAACTTCATCGTCAAGATTTGTAGTATCCTTTCCCGAAGCACGTATAGGGAAAGCAATATTTTCAAAAACAGTCATATTTGGGAATAAAGCAAAGTTTTGGAAGACCATAGACACATCACGTTCACGAGGAGATACATCATTCATTAATTCGTTTCCAAAGTATATTTCGCCAGAAGTTGATTCTTCTAGACCTGCAATTAAACGTAATAATGAAGATTTGCCACTTCCAGAAGGTCCTAAGATAACTAAAAATTCTTTATTTTCAATTTTTAGATCGATATTTGAAACAGCGTCAGACTCTGCATTTTTGAAACGTTTAGAAATATTCTTTAAACTTACGGACGTCATAATCAATCAATATTTTATACGTTCAAGAATATATTAAAGTATTGGCTACAGATATTATTATTTAATAAATAATCGTGTATTTGTAATAAACCGTATATAAAATAAATGATGTTAATATAATTAATATCAACATCAAGAATTAATAGAGTTTACTTCATATCCCATTCTGCATTGATTTTTTTGACTACACCGGCAGCTATGGTTGTGCCCATATCTCTTAGTGCGAATCTTCCCAGTTGTGGGTATTCAGCAAATGTTTCAAGGCATAATGGTCTCAATGGTTGAATCTCTACAATTGCAGCATCTCCAGTTTTTAGCGCTTTAGGGGCGTCGTCCAAAACACCTCCAGTTTGTGGATCAAGCTTAGAAACTATTTTCGTTATAGTTGCAGCAGCTTGTGAAGTATGTGCATGTATAACAGGAGTATAGCCAGGGGCTATAGCAGTAGGATGATGTACAACAATGATCTGCGCAGTAAATTCTTTAACAACTTTAGGTGGGTCATCGACTGGGCCAATTACATCGCCACGACGAATGTCCTTTTTATCAACGCCACGAAGGTTGAATCCAATATTATCGCCTGCAGATGCTTGTTGCATGTCAACATGATGAGATTCAATAGATTTTACTTCGGCAGTTGCGCCGTTAGGCATTATAATAACTTTATCACCTACTTTAAATGTACCAGTTTCAACTCTTCCAACGGGAACAGTTCCAACACCAGTAATAGAATAGACGTCCTGAAGTGGAAGTCTCAACGGTTTATCAACAGGTGGTGATTCTACTTCGAAATCGTCAAATGCTTTGTAGATAGTTTTACCGTCATACCATGCAAGATTATCTCCCTTAGTGATGAGGTTATCGCCCTTCCATCCTGAAACAGGGATAATAGGAACCTTTGAGAGATCCCAACCAACGCCTTTTAATAATTTTTCAACTTCAACCTTTACTTCTTCATATCTCTCTTTTTTATAACCGACTTCTTTGGCATCCATTTTATTAACGGCAACAATCATTTGTTTTACACCTAAAGTTTTGAGTAAGAAACAGTGTTCTCTAGATTGTCCGCCAGGTGCAATAGCAATTTCTGTTTCTCCAGGTTTACCAGAAACACAAAGAACAGCGGCATCTGCTTCAGAAGCTCCAGTAATCATGTTTTTAATAAAATCTCTGTGTCCAGGTGCATCAATAAGCGTGAAATCAAATTTTGGAGTTTCAAATTTCTTAAAAGCCAAGTCAATAGTAACACCACGTTCTCGTTCGTCTTTCAGATTATCCATTACCCATGCGTACTTGAATGTATCGCCTTTACCTGTTTTTTCAGATTCTTCTGCATATTTTTCAATAGTTCGTTCGTCAATGACTTTGAGGTCAACAAGAAGGTGACCAATTATAGTAGATTTACCTTGGTCTACGTGACCTGCTACAATTAAATTAAGATGGGGTTTGTCTGCCAATTTTAATACCTAATGATTCAGTGATATCTTATATATATATATATTTTCTAATTCGAACAGATTTAAAGAAAGTGAATAATTTTTTCAAAATCAAATTATAGTGAATAAAATGGTCCCGCGGGTCGGACTTTCATGGATTTTCATCCAATTTGAATTCGTTGAGCATATGCCCTCCGACGACAGTCCGGTTCCTGTGTTGCTTGGCAAACTGTTCGGATAAGCCAAGGCTTAACCCTACAGCCGGAAGCTTTTGGCAATATTTCTACCAAGCTGAGCTACCGCGGGCCTGCGGAAAATCATAAGATAATACCGCGGGTCGCGAGACCGAGATAATAAAGTACGGAAAAGAATAAAAAAGTAGCGCAGCGCTACATAATTATGGACGAAACCTATAGAAAACTAGATTCTGATGAGATTGAATTAAGATTGTCAAGAATAAGTAACTGGACACTAGATAAGGATCGTATTAAAAAGACATTCGAATTTAAGAACTTTGGGGATGCATTCGCATTTATGACCAGAATGGCAATTGAAATAGAAAGAATGAATCATCATCCAGAGTGGTTTAATGTATACAATAAGATAAATGTAGAACTTACAACTCATGATGTTGGAGGAATAAGTAATTTTGATTTTAAATTAGCAGAGATTATGGACGATTTCGAGAGAATTTTTCTAGATTAAAAATGAATGAAGAAGAAATAATAAAAAAAGCGACGGAATATGTAAATCTTTTTGGTTACATACAATGGAATGAACTAAAAACAGTTAATTTTGATAATGATTCGTCGACATGGATAGTAGGTTTTTCTGCAAAACAAAATGATACAAGTGACATATTTTCATATACATTAGAGATCGATGAAGTATCCGGAGATATTTCAAACATGCAAATGATAGATGATTAATTTCTAAAATGGCAATATCCAAAAGATATAAGTATTCATAATTATTCTATTATATTGTTTAAAATGGGCAAAGTATCTAGAACTATAATGATGGAAGCACCTGTAGAAGATGTTTTCATGTACTATGCAAGACCAGAGCATGTAGCAGGTCATTTTCCAAAAGAGTCAAAAATGAAAGTTATTCCTATCAAGATTACAGAAGGATGGGGAGTTGGAACGGTAATGCGAATCATAGGTGAATTTGGCGGTAGAACAATGCAATGGGATAGCATAACATGTCAAGTAACTAAGAATAAGAAAATTGTGTCAAAAGCATTAAATGGGCCATTCAAAAAGAATGTAATTACAGTAAACTTTGAGGAAATAAATGATACAACTAAGGTAACATTTGAGGCAGATTATATACTTCCAAATTTCATAATTGGAATAATTATCGATAGAATGCATGTAAGAAAGCAAGTCATTAACGGAATGGATTCAAGTTTACAAGAAGTAAAGAAATCAGTAGAAGAAAAACACAAAGAAACTGTTAAAGAAGAAATAACAGTAGAATCAAAGAACTAAAAAATAGGAATCCTAAATAAAACATCCAAGATCAATGCAATAAATATTATCGCAAGATATGGACTAGAAAATTTGAATGCAGTAAGAGCGATTTTTTTGTCGGCGGGGTTCTTAAGTAATTTTACATTACTATATAATAATAAAATTCCGAATATAACAGAAATTATAAGATAAACATAACCAAAGCCCAATAAGACAAAGACCAATGAAAATGGAATTAACAAAAGAGTATTGATTATAGTGTAACGTGCAGCTTTTACTTTACCTACAACAACAGGTAGCATGGGAATACCTGCTTCGGTATAATCGTCGTCTTTCAATAATGCCAATGCCCAGAAATGTGAAGGAGTCCAGATAAAAACTAAAGATCCCATAAGAATAGCAATAAGGTCAAGTTGTCCAGTGATAGCGGTCCACCCTGCAAATGCAGCGGCGCTACCTGCAAAGCCTCCAATTACAATATTCCAAGTAGTCCTTCGTTTTAGCCATATCGTGTAAATAAATACATAGAAGAATGAGCCCAACAGGATCATTCCCGTAGTTAATAAATTAAGAAAGACAGTAGAAACAATTGCCGCGATTGTAATCATAATAATTCCATAAGCCAGAGTAATATTAGGTGAAAGCTGACCAGTTGCACTAGCGCGATTTTTAGTTCTTTCCATCTTAATGTCAATATCGCGATCTATATAACAATTCAATGCGGCAGAACCTGCAGAGGAAAGGGTACCTGCAATAAGAAGTCCAGCGACTATAGTGAAACTAATAGGATTAGTGACGTAATTTGGATCAAGATAGGCAATTAATAATGCAGAAATAGCCACAAAATCAAGAAGGTAGATTATTGAAGGTTTAGAAACTTCGATAAGATGAGATGCTAGATTTCTATAATTTATCGGAATTGAATTAGATGGCATTCGGGGTATTTCACTCTGATGGAATTACAAAGAATGATTGCCATAGAAGATAAGTAATTCCAAGAACTAGGAAAATAACAGTTAATGTAACAATTAATTTTTTAGTTCCTTGGTCATTATGATGTTCAGAACCTGACAACATTACAAATATATTAAGAACAAGATTGACTATGTCAAACATATGGTTTTTACCTATTTTCCAATTATTAAATCCTTTGATTATTTAGGTGTAGAAGTGAAGAAAGTTTTTAGAATTAGAAGTATACATATTAAATCAATTCCTACCATCATAAATATCATCCAAAATCCAGATGTCATTTGTACGGAGAGGGGATATGTTTGATAAATCTGAGAATTTCCACTGGCTAGAAAGAAACCTAGAACCCCCATTGTTTTATCAATAGACAATATGAAGATGAGTGACTGTATGCGTGAGATCATTTTAAAGCTAGAATAAAGAAATATTCCAGAGAAAATCATACTAAAGTGCATTGTCATATGTAAATTGAGATCGACAACTGCAGAGTCAAAATTAGAGGGGATATGCCAGTAAAATAACGATATGAGAAATAGTAATCCCGTAATCATGCCAAATGGATTAAATCGATTATTAAGTACAAGATACCGAGAATAATATTGTAAGATTTGTCTTTGGTAATTTGATGAATTATATTTGAATGATTTAATTACAGAGTCAGTGCCTGATGCAAAAAGAAAACCAATTGAAAGATATAATATATGTTCAATCATGATATGATAAAACAGATTCTGTGCTTCGTAACGTTCTAATGTAGAAGAGGTCAATAATAAGATGAATGCGTTTCCAAGAATGATTTGCAACAGACCATCTTGAAATAGATTTTTTGAATTATTTCGGTTTTTAAGATATTGCATATTTCATTATCGATTATGTTCGCAATGATAATAAAGCAGTAATAACAGATAGACCAAACAAGGCGGTAGATACAGCTAGATGAATAGTGACGATTGCAGGGTCTAGAATTGATGTTACAGTAAGCATGCCAATATATGCTTGAATGACAACCAATACAAGTGTAATGCCAGACGAGGTAAGAATAGATTTTTCACTCCTATATGAACGATAAGAAACAATAAATGTACCAAGTATAAGAAAACCCACAATCATGGCCAGATAACGATGTGACATTTCAATCAAGACATGCATAGTGAGATTAGGAAGAAGTTCGCCAAAACATAAAGGCCAATCAGGACAGGCCATACCTGAACCACTCTGAGTAGTAATTCCACCAAGAACAATTAACATATAGACGCCTATAGCAGAAGATATTGAAAGAATCTTTAAAGGATTCATCGACTACTGGTCAGGCTGGTCAGGCTGGTCAGGCTGGTCAGGCCATTCTTTCAAACCGTAGTCAGCGAGTTTCCATGGATCTTCTTGGTTTTCAACAAGAGGGCCTCGATACCAACTAGACATGATATTATACAAGAATACAAGTGCGCCAAATGCAATTAAAATAGCGCCAAATGATGCAGCTACATTAAGATTGAAGAATTCTGGAAGATATTGGTAATATCTTCGAGGTGCTCCAGCTAGTCCCAAGAATAACATGGCAGTGAATAATGTATACATTCCTACAGTAGTCAAAGCAAAATGAAGTTGTCCTAGTGTTTCATTGTATTTTCGACCAGTCATATACGGGAAGTAATAATAAATTCCTGCAAAAACAGCTTGAGCTGATACTCCAAACAGAACATAATGCAGGTGACTTACTACATAATATGTATCTTGAAGTTGATAGTCTAATGGAATACCAGCAAGGAAAACACCTTCAACTCCTTGAATAATAAAACTAAGAATAAAGCTTAGACTGAAAAGCATAGGAGTGCTGAGTTTAAGCTTGCCTCCATACAGTGTAGCAACCCAGTTAAAGATTTTTACACCTGACGGTATGGCAATAGCCATAGTCATAAACATAAATGGTACACGTGCAGTAATAGATAATCCACTAGTCCACATATGATGTGCCCATACACCAAAACCTAAGAATCCAATCAATGCGGTAGAAACTGCGATAGAGCTATAGCCAAATATTCTTTGTCTTGACATACTTGGTAAGATTTGTGATACTAGGCCCATTCCTGGCAAAACCATGATATATACTGCAGGATGCGAATAGAACCAAAACAAATGTTGCCACATTATAGGATCTCCACCAAGAGCGGGGTTAAAGAATCCTGTTCCAAGATTTCTGTCCAACAGCAATAAAGTCAGAGCCATGGCGAGAACTGGGGTGGCAAGAGCTTGTAAGAAAGAAGTAGTCAGTTGTGTCCAGACCATCAAAGGCATGTTTCTATATGTAACGTTAGGAGCCCTCATCTTCATAATTGTAACTATAAAATTAAGAGCGCCAATAATCGAGGATGTACCTAACAAGTGAAGGCCAAGGATAGTCATATCCATACCCCAACCAGCTGCATAAACAGATAATGGAGCATAAGCAGTCCACCCTACATTAGGCATACCTCCCCAAATAAGAATAGCAGCAGGAGGCAACATCCAGAAACCTAATGCATTAAGTTTTGGGAAATACATATCTTTAGCTCCAATATATTTTGGAACGAGATAGTTTCCGAAACCTGCCCAAGCAGGGATTACAAACAGAAATATCATACTAACGCCATGAATTGTGAATAAACTTGAATATGCCTCTGGAGCTATTGAACCTCCGCGAGTTAGCCCATATCTAACAAGTAATGAAGCAAAACCTCCCATAAAGAAGAAGAATAAAGAGAATACCAAATACATTATACCAATATCTGTGTGATGAGTAGTAGTCAGAATAGTTTTCCAACTAGAATAGAAATTCTTATGTTCTTTTTGTGCAGTTGTTTCTTTCTTAGCTTCTTTAATTTCCATCTTTCATCATTCCTCAATAATTAACTTAGTTCTCATACCACCATGATAAGCGCCGCAGAATTCTGCGCATTGAATCCAGTACTCTCCAGGAGTTTCAGCACTAATCATCTGAATTCTAGTTCTGCCAGGTATTATATCAACTTTAAATCCCATTTCTCGAACATAGAAACTGTGAATGACATCTTCACTTTCTAGTTCCAATCTGACTATATCGCCTTGTTTAATTTTTAGTTCGCCAGATTCTGATCCATCAGGATAAATGAATTTCCAAGACCATTGAGCTGCTTGGACATTAATAATATAATCAGGCTCTCCGTAATAATCAGGATTATCTAATGCGTCTAAAACAGGAAGAGCTAGAGCGGCCAATCCAAATAACAGAATAGTAGCTCCGGTAATTGTTGCCCATTCTAATTTTTCTAATGTATTCATAATTATTCAAGTCCTGCAGGCTGTGAACGATCCCAGAATTTAAGTATCAAATAAAAGAATGTGCCTACAAACAAAGCAGAAACAAACATTCCAGAAACATAAACGATATCATAATATTGTTTAACCATAGCAGCACGTGCGTCGATTGGATCAGGATACCATGATAAAATAAAACCGCCGCCAATAATAAACAATACAATAAATGTTACAATAATAGTCAATCCCCAAACAATTTTATCAAAAGTTGAAAGTATTCCCAATGTTTAGCCAAATTTTAGTGCATCGATTTAATATATTAGGATTTCTACTCCTTCCAGATTTGGTAAGATTTATTTAAGTTGATTTAACGTCAGAGGGTCGGGTTCAATTGCTTTTTTTCTAAGTCGTTTTTCATACAATTTCGGTCCATAGTATATATTCAGATATGCAAGAATCTGCATAGTGGCGTGAAAAACAAGGAAGGTAGTAAAGGAATAAGATAGTATGACTAGCATTACTGTTCCGGTAACAAATGCAATAACATGAATTATTACGGCAAGAAAGATAGAGAATTTTCTGTATTTAGAGACTTTATCAGAGATTTGTTGTCTTCTTAATTCTTCCAATTCAGCAAGATATGATAATTGATTCAATAATATTAACAAAGTATAGAATTTAATTAAATGTTATTAGGAAAAAAAAGTTAAATGTGGTTATCGATATAAAATTTTTGACTTAAGGATGACGAATAATGAAGAAAAGGTAGAATTTGAGCATCATGTAGATACGAGTGAAGTTCATTCTTATATGCCTGCTTTGATAGGTTTAGGATCTGGAGCGTTTATTGCAGCTGGAGTAATCTTCATGCTAAAAGGTTTCTCATTACAGTTAGGAGCAGGATTAGTTGGATTGTTTGTTTTATTGTTATTCATATTCCTTAGAGGAGAAATACCAAGGTGGCCAAAGATTACAAAGGAATCTGAACACATGGTAAAGGCAGGAGGTACTCCTGGGGAGTTTCATGAAATAGGAGATGTTGGTTTTCCAACTGCTTTGTTTATTTTGTCGGAGATAGCATTCTTCGGAGGAGCGTTTGTAGCGTATTTCTATCTAAGATCATCTTATGCAGTATGGCCTCCAGAAGGATTACATCATCTTGATGTTGTAATTCCAAGTATTCAAACTGGATTATTAATTGTCAGTAGTATTATGATTGAATGGTCAACTGCGGGTGTAAAGAAAGGAAATCAAACAGCAGTAAAATTTGGTTTTCTAGGAGCCGTAATTTTAGGATTAGGATTTGCAGTAATACAAATGGGATATGAATGGCCGCATCTATTAACAACAGGTGAATTAACTCCTAGCGATGGTTTGTTCGGAGCGTCTTTCTTTTTGTTAACAGGAATTCACGGAGTGCATGTGATTGCAGGAGTGATTGCAAATTCCATAGTAACAATCAAAGCATTTAGAAATCAATTTGATGAGAAGAATCACGGATTTTTAGAAGCTGCGGGAACATATTGGCACTTTGTACATATTGTTTGGTTATTCTTGTTTGCATTTTTGTGGCAAGATGGTTTATCATATTTTCAGGCGGTATCATAAGTTGTCGAAACAAAATAATCCATTAAAGGGAATAGTCAATACAAGTCGTTTCGGTTTATTTGTAATTACAGCTGGAATTACTGCAGCAGGAAGTTTAGGATTACCTGAAACATCGGTTTTTAGTTTATTGCCGAATAATTTGTTAACTGCAATAGATTCTTCTGGGGAAATAATTGCATCAGAAAAGTTACATGTATTATTAACAATAATTCCTGGATTCATGTTAGCGCCATTCATTGCATTCTTTGGTATGGCTGCAATATTTGGGATAACACTAGGCCATTTAGTAATTGCTACAACTTCAAAAGTAGGTGCAATTGACCTTTTATCGCCATTATTCACGTTTTTAGGATTGTTCTTTATTAGACAATATAAGAATCCAGGAAATATAGTAGGGCCTCTGATATTTGTATTATTAACATCGCTGTGGTTGTCATATGTAGGAATTTCAGTGACAGGGTTCGATATGTTGCCGATACTGTTACTAACGCTAGTTACACAGTTAGGAGTAGTATCTGTAGGATATGTATTTTATCTATTGGCAAAACAACTAAAGATTTTCAAATAAATTAATTTTTAATACGGCGTTTTTTCATTATGCCAAAAACAAGATAGAGTCCTAAGAATATCATACCAAATCTAAGACCTTGAACAAGTAAACTAGATTTATCTAATGCTGGAAACGGAAAGATAAAGCCTGTAAGTAGGAAAGATAATGCAAAAGTAAAGTTAAATGGTTCTAACCAGTTACGAGCCAATATTGCTTTTAGCAGATTGGTATTAATTAGGCTTTACTTTTTAAATCATTAAAGGAGAATATCAATATTGAAATATAATTACGAGTGGGTAATTCTTGGACTCGTGATAATAATCGGTAGTTCTATCACATATGCAGAGATAATTAACAATTATTTTCAGAATCTTACCAATTTAGTACAATATGTGGCTTCATTATACATAATCAGCATATTAATCGGAATGCTAATGATTGCAGTGCAGATTGAGAAGATATTAATTGCGCAAAAAAAATTGAAGTTATCTAATAATTCGACCTCAATAAACTTAAGATCGCTCACATATGATCTATTTGCAAAAATGAAATACAGAAGAATATTTATAATTTCTTCAGGATTATATGTGGTATTTTTTTCGATAATTTCAGGAACGATCGTTTATCAACCAGAAATAGTTTTTTCCGATGCTTTTAAGGTATCAATACCTTCAATCAAAATAATCTATTGTTGTGGATCTCCCGGTCAATATCCTAATGTTGCAATCTACATAACAGAACACATAGGAGCAATTTTAATTCCCATTAGCTTATTATTATTAATACTAATTTCAGCATTAGTATCCTGGAATGTAATGCTTATGGCATTTGCGTTTAGTAATAGGCCAAAGAATAATGAAAAATGGTTATTGAGCACAGGGATTTTGACAGGTCTATTTACGGCATGCCCAACATGTGCGGGTTTAATATTGACAAGTATATTACCTGGTTCAATTGCGATTTCAGTAATTACTGGAACACCCTTATTATTATCAAATGTACTTTATCAACAGATTTTTCTACTAATCACATTAGTAATTTTGACAATCTCGCCATTGATTTTAGTCAAAAACATAAGAGAATTATTTGAAAAAGGATGTATTATTGAAAAGACTTGAATAATTATTGAATTTTAACGAGAAAGCAAGGTTTTTATTTTTATAAATACATGATTTTTTCATGGATTGGGAAGTATTGTTTCCAGCATTGGCATTTACAATTGCTGGCGCATTCGGTATTTGGTCTTCGTATGATACAAATTTTTTGTTTCCAGCTGATACGTTCATACAAGGCTTGCATGCAACATCGATGTTTGTATTAGCATTAGGTCTAATGTTACTTCCTGGAGGGTTATTCAAGGGTGGTACGCCAAGACCAAGAGGTATAGGATTAGCAGTAGTCGTTACATTAGCCACTATGACAACAACGTTGGGCATATTATTTATCGTATTAAACTTATAGATTAAATTATGCGAAATAGAATAGAATATATTTTCCCAAAATATTGGATTAATTCATTTATTTTTGTTCTTATATTCACAGTACTAATTGGGTTAATTGGATCTGCATTCCCGTTAAATGGAGAACAAGTATCAGAAATATTAGAAGAAGCTAATGAATTAATTCCAGATGACATTGATGTAAGGAAAATTTTCTTTAATAATTATCGAATTTCATTAATAATGTTATTGCCAGTATTGGGATTCGTATTTGGGTTATTGGTAATTTTTCAGACAGGAATGGTATTTGGAGCGGTAGGTGCGAGTATAGGGTTTTCTGGAATATTGCTATATGGATTAACGGCATTAACGCCGTTTTTCTGGTTAGAATTCATAGCATATGCAGCAAGCATGACAGAGAGCATATACATAATACGTGGATTAATTAAAAGAAAGTTCAAGATAGAATTTACAAGAGTCTTGGCAATAATAATAATTAATTTCGTCTTGCTTGGATTAGGAGCTTTAATTGAAATTTTATTTATCTAAACATCATATAGTAAATTAATAATCAAAGTACCATTTTTGAAATCGTGTTTCTCAAGTAGAAGGGATTTTGGTATTTTAATTTTTTCAGATAGGCCATTATTGCCAGTGATAATAATTTTTCCAGGGATGAATGTGACTTTCGGTTCAGAATGTGATCCAGGAATTTGTGCAATTATATTCAACCCGTTGTTAGTTTCTATAGACTCGTAAGTGAATTTGTTTGATGAACGAATTATTCCCAATCCAGGTTGTTTTTTTAGAATTGATCTTATCTCATTAGACCAATAAAGAAAGATCAATGTAGTTAAGAGACTCAGTACAATTGCGGACAAACCACGTACTACTCGTGTGGTTACTAGAAGTATCAAGCTAGCTGCAATTATTGCAAGAAATGCATAGAAATATTTGGAATTATCTTTGAAAGGGGATCTAATCATCAATTAGACTTAGAAACTAGTAGAGCAAAAATGTTACTAATTCAGGGGAAAAGTTAACATCAGGTCAAATATAACATGAATGTGGCTGTTTTAACAATATCCGGGTTAAGAGGAATAATGGGAGAAGATTTATTCGGCAATGACATATTAGACACGATTTATGATTTTGTCAGTTCAAAGGAGATAAAAACTTGTGCAATTGGCAGGGATACGAGATCAACGTCAGAAATGCTTCATCAAGTAGTTCTTTCATGTCTATTAGCAGAAGGGTGCAATGTAGAGGATTTAGGGGTAACGTCAACACCATCGGTATTTCGTCATGTTAAAAAGAATAATTTAGACGGAGGAGTATGTATAACGTCTTCGCACAATCCAAAAGAATGGAATGGTTTAAAATTAATCATTAGGCCGGGAAGAATAATCAAACCAGATGAATTGAATAACAAAAACATAAAAAATTATTCGTTCACAGGTACAAAAAAAGAATTAGAAACATGTTATTACGAGGATTTACTTGAATTCTTTAAAGACGAAAGATTTCATGGGTTGAAAATAGGCATGGATTTAGGAGGAGGGGCAGCGTGTATATTTGTAAAGGATATTTTTACAAAACTAGGATGTCGGGTTTATACAATAAATGACTCGGCAGGAACATTTAATCGAATAATTGATCCGACTGAAGATCCATTGAGATCACTTTCAAAATTAATAGTAGAAAATGAATGTGAGGTAGGATTTGCGTTTGATGCAGATGTTGACAGATTAGTAATACTAAATGAAAGAGGTGAGAAGATCGCTCCTGATTTTTCTCTATTAGCAGGTATAAAATATATTGAACAGAGATTTAAATTGGAAAAAGCGGCAATTAGCATAGACAGTTCCTTATCCATAATCAATTATCTAAAAAAAATCAATTGTGAAATAATTACAACGCCCGTAGGAGAAATTAGTGTATTAGAAAAAATTCAGAGTGAAAAATGTCAAGTAGGAGGAGAAGGCAGCAGTGGAGGATTTATTTATCCGGAATTCAATCTATGCAGAGATGGAATTCTATTAGCTTTAATGGTTTCGAAATTAGTGGAGAATTATGGGGATGTAGATAGTATATTCTCAGACATTGAAAAATTTAAACAAAAAAGAATAAAGATAAAGACGAATCCAGAAAATTTCAATGTAATAAAAGAACATTTTTTGAAATTAGAGAATGTGACATTCATTGATGGAATAAAGATCACGCCCGATGATGACAAATGGGTATTAATTAGGCCGTCAAATACAGAGAAATGCATAAGATTGTCAGTTGAGGCAAATAATGAGAAAGATGCACGGGATTTAATTTATAAATATGAGAATCAGATAAAGAATTTACTCAGTGACTCTACAAGTCATTAATTAAATTGTTAATCAATTTTGAACAGCTCTCAGTTATTGTGTCTAGATAAGTTTGGCTGTCAGATTCACTAAATAATCTTATAATGGGTTCAGTTCCACTTGGACGAATTAAAGACCAACTGTTATCATTCCAGAGAATTTTAAGGCCATCAGTTTGATCAATTGTTTCAGATAAAGAAGATGCAATATTAGAAATAATGGAGTCGCGAGAATTAATGGGACAGGAGAATTTAGTCTTGTGCTGATAGAATTGTGGTAAAATAGAAAGATGTTGAGAGAGTTTTTTATCTGAAAAAGACAATAATTCAAGCATAAGTGCAGTACCCATTGCTCCGTCTCTTACGGCAACATGAGGAGAATAAAGGCATCCTCCATTTTCTTCAAAACCAAATTTAGAATCCAATTCTATCATTTTATGTGAGACGTCTACACTACCTACTTTAGTACGATACACTTCAACGTTATATTTTGATGCAATTTTTTCAATTATTTGTGAAGTAGCAATAGTGGTAATAATAGGAGATTCAATACCTTTTTGAATAAGATGTTCTCCTACAAGAGTTCCTGATTTATCACCCCAAAAAACAGTACCAGTTTCATCGCAAAATATACTTCTATCGCCATCTCCATCATATCCGACGCCAATATCTGCGCCGTTTTCAATAACAGATTTAGATAAAAAATCTAATGTTTTAGGAGTAGGTTCGCCTCCACGTCCAGAGAAATTCCCATCTATATGATTATTTAGAGTTATTACTTTACATCCAAGAGCTTCAGCAATAAACGGGGCACTTAAGGCCTGAGTGCCATTTCCAGAATCGATAACAATTTTTAGTTTACGCTTTTTAATAGAGGAAGAATCAACATTTTTTACTACAGAATTAATATAATCAGGTATTACAGAACTATTAGATGACATAGTTCCTACTCCTTGCCAGTCTTTTCTTGAATATTTTTTCTGGAAATAGATATCCTCAATTATGTTTTCGTCAGATCTTGAAACTTCAATTCCAGTAGAAGAAATTACTTTGATTCCGTTATATTCAGCAGGATTATGAGACGCAGTAATCATTACGCCGCCATCATAAGAATTCTTTGTAATTAATTGAATACTAGGAGTTGGGACCATATTAGCAGCAACAACGTTCTTTCCAGATTCCATTAATCCTGCAGATATAGCACGAGAAATAGAAGGACTAGAATGACGGCCATCATATCCAACGATGATATTATTGCCTTCAAAAAAGGAACCAATACTCAGGCCCATATTTACAATAAAATCAAGGCCATAGTCCTTACCAGGGATGAATCTAATGCCATTTGTTCCAAAAAGTTTCTTATTAGTCAATTATATCATTAGAAATAGTAAATAAGAAATAAAACGATATCGCAAAGGTAAAATGTAAAAAGAACTTATGAAAATCTTGATATGAACATCGCAGTGTGTATTAAACAAGTACCAGATACAGCATCACAGCTAAAAATTTCAGAAGATAATAAAACAATTGAAGATAATGGAATAAAATATGAAATCAATCCATTTGATGAATATGCACTAGAAGAAGCACTGAGATTGAAAGATAAAGACAATACTGTAAACATTACAGTAATTTCGCTTGGGCCAGAACGCGTGAAGAAATCTTTAACGAAGACGTTAGCAATGGGAGCAGATGAAGCAATACATCTTCAAACAGATAATTCAATTAATGATTGTATGGCAATAGCTAACATAATCACAGATGAGATAAAGAAGAAACAATATGATCTAATATTATTCGGGAAGAAATCAGTTGATCAGGATAATAATCAAGTAGGAATAATAATTGGAGAAATTAACGGTATACCGTGTATTTCAAATTGTTCAGAATTTGTTATAGAGAATAATAAGATTGTAGCAAATAGAGAAGTAGAAGGTTCAGTGGAGGTATTTGAAGGAGAATTTCCAGTAATTATAACACATGAAAAGGGTAAGAACGAATTACGATATCCTTCATTAAAAGATTTGATGGCAGCCAAGAAGAAATCAATCAATACAATAGATATTGATGTTAATGACGATAATAATTCAGAATTAATTAGATTAGAATATCCAAAGAAGAGAGAAGAAGGGATAATCATCGGAGAAGATAAATCAGCAGTTTCTGAATTAATAAGAATACTCAGAGAAGAGAGGAAATTAATCTAGGTGATATTTATGTCAGGCATGATAACTGTAATTGAATCTAAGAATAAAGAAATCAATAATTCGGCATTAGAATTACTTTCAGAGGCTAGAAAGATATCGTCAAAAAAGAATCTAGACAATAATGTAATTATCATAGGAGAATATGAGAAGAATAATTCTACGCAGATTAATGAATTTGGGATAAATTCGTTGTTAATTGGGTCTACAGACAAAATAAGTAAATATTCACCTGAATTATACAGAGATTCATTATTGCATACAATAAATGAATTGAAACCAGAAATAATATTATTTTCAGGTAGTGCAATTGGAAAAGATTTAGCTCCAAGAATAGCAGCCAATATAGGTTATAATTTAGTAACTGAATGTATAGATATTTCAATAGTAGAAGATGGATATGAAATAAAACGTCCAATTTTTGCTGGAAAGATTATTCAGACAGTAAGATTCAGTAAAACCCCAATAGTAGTTTCATTGAAATCAAATTCATTTGCAATTGAGAAGATTGAAGCAAATGAGATTTCGATAAAACAAATTGACTTCAATATATCAGAAGATAAGAAATTGCCAATATTAAGAGAAATAATACAGCCAGAAAAAGAGGTATTGGACGTATCAGAAGCTTCAACCATAGTATCTGGAGGAAGAGGAATGAAAGAACCAGAGAATTTTAAATTAATTGAAGAATTAGCAGAAATTCTTAATGCGGCAGTTGGTGCATCAAGAGCAGTAGTTGATGCAGGTTGGAGACCGTATTCAGAACAAGTGGGACAAACAGGCAAAATTGTTTCGCCGGATTTATACATTGCATTCGGAATATCAGGTGCCATACAACATCAAGTTGGGATGATAAATTCAAAATGTATAGTAGCCGTAAATAAAGACAAAAATGCGCCAATTTTCAAATTTGCAGACTATGGAATAGTAGGTGACTTGTTCGAGATAATTCCAGAATTAATTACTGAGTTAAAAAAAAATAATTAAAGAGCATTAGATCCCTTAAGAGAATCCAATATCAAGTTAATTGATGAAACTTTATTATTCTTCATAGAGCTGCGAATAATTTCACGCATAAGTTGTTGGGAGTTTCCGTCAATATTATAGAGATTTTCAAAAATATTACAAATCAACTTAGGATAATCAGAATAAAGTCGTTTATTTTCCATATACTTAGGTCCTTTTTTGAATTTTTTGATATCTGTAAGTACATTATGTTTGTAAAGTAACTTTTCATAATTAGACAGGGATGAATTTGAGAAATCATTGATTTTTTGAGATGCCATAAAGGTTTCGGCAGCGGCTATTCCCGAGGATATGGCAAGATCAACACCACGAAATGTATATCCGTTATTGAGTAACATGCCTGCGGCATCTCCGCACACCAATATTCCATCGCCATATAACTTAGGCAACATATTATAACCTGCTTCCGGAACTAAATGCGCGCTATATTCTGCTACTTTGCCATCTTTTACTATACAAGAAATATCAGGATGATTTTTGAAACTATTGATGAGCGAGGAGACTTGAATTTTGTTGTCGACAAGATCAATGCCTTTAACAACTAAGCCAATTGAAATAGAAGATTTATTTGTGTAAATGAATGCGCCTCCACGTAGATAGTTAGTTGGAAAACCTACACAAACTAATGCAGCGCCTTTATCAGCGTTAATGCAGAATCGATCATTAATTACATCGTCAGGTAATTCTATAACTTCCTTAACTCCAACAGAAAAATGTTCTGCTTGGAATTGATTTCTAAGTCCTGCTTTTTTAGCAATAATAGATGTAGCGCCATCTGCAGCAATAACTAATTTTGAAGTGATTTCATCAGATCCACTTTTTATTCCAATAATTGATTTATTTTCGTCGACGATAACATCGTCAACTTTGATTTCAGGAAATAATTCTGCACCGGCGTCAACTGCTTTATTAGCAAACCAACTATCAAATTTAGAACGAAAGGCAGTAAAACCATGATTAACTGATTCGCCAGAAGAGAAATTAGTTTGGAAACTAGATTTTTCGGTCATAAACATAATACTTTCTTTTGTAACATTTCGTTCAATTGGAGCATCTTCTGCGAAATTAGGAATTAATTGGGAAAGAGAATAAGGATATATTCTTCCTCCATACATATTTTTAGAACCTGGTTCCTTTCCGCGTTCTAGCATTAAGACCTGATGGCCATTCTTTGCTAGGCTATATGCAGCTGCTGAACCTGCAGGGCCTGCGCCAACTATAATCACATCATAATCGGTTGACATTACTTCAAAACTCGAATTTGACAAATATTAAGATTGTTGTAGTCTGATAAATTTTTGACATGGATTTTATAAGCAACCACATGTCGTGAATATTAGTGAGCGCAAAGTTAGTTTTCAATGACATTGAAATTGATAAAGAATTGATTTCAACATTACGCAAAGAAGGAATAGAAGAGCCAACGGAGATCCAGGAAAGAGCAATACCCTTACTTCTAAAAGGAGAAGATGTTATAGCTCAGTCAAATACTGGAACAGGAAAAACATTAGCATTTGGGATCCCAATAGTACAGATGATAAAGCAGGGAACAAGGGATATAGAGGCATTAGTCTTGGTACCAACACGAGAATTATCAGCGCAGGTAAGTAAGGAAATAAAGAATATTTCAAGGTATAAGAGTTTAAAAATAACAAAAGTTTGTGGTGGGGAATCACCAAATATTCAAAAAGCTTCCATAAGACGAAATCCAAGTCTAATAGTTGCAACTCCTGGAAGATTAATCGATTTTATTGAAAGAGGAGTAGTAAATCTTGATTGGGTTAAATTTTTGGTAATAGATGAAGCAGATACAATGTTAGAAATGGGATTTATTAACGATATAGAATTCATAATAAGATCGATAGAAAATAAACATCAAACAGCGTTATTTTCAGCTACATTTCCTCAACCTATTGTTCAATTAGCAGGAAAATATCAAACCCAAGCTAAAAGAATTATGATACATGAAGATAATAAAATTTCAGAAGAGAAATTAGAGCAATATTATATATGTGCAAATAGTGAAAGGAATAAACAAGATTTATTAATTGAATTAATAGAAGACATAAAACCAGAAAAAGGAATAATATTCTGTAGAACAAAATCAGACACGAGTAGAATCCATAAAGTATTAAGAGAGTTAGAAATTAAATCAGTAGTAATAAATGGAGACATGAGTCAATCGCAAAGAGATAGATCTATGAAGAATTTCATGGATAAAAGAACACGCCTAATAGTTGCAACAGATTTACTCAGTAGAGGAATACATGTTGAAAATGTAGATTATATTATAAATTATAATGTGCCAAAAAATAGAGATTCATATTTTCATAGGATTGGAAGAACTGCAAGGATAGGAAATAAAGGAAAGGCAATAACAATAGTTGCAGGCAGAGAAACAAGAGATTTTGTAGAACTGAAAAGAGAGATTAAAACTAATGTCACACCTTTCAAAGGTAAGCAGATTTATAGATATGAGGTTCCATTAGACGAACAAAGTTTTAATAATTCAGGGCGAAGAAATGGAAGAGGAGGTTCTCCAAGATACGGTAGAGGAAGTCCGAATAGAAGTTCATCAGGAGGCAATCGTTCTGGAGGATACGGAGGCAATCGTTCTGGAGGATACGGAGGCAATCGTTCTGGAGGATACGGAGGCAATCGTTCTGGAGGATACGGAGGCAATCGTTCTGGAGGA
>JAKZTE010000021.1:0-8942 GCA_047517285.1 Nitrososphaerales archaeon
TTACTCTCGTGCAATAATCCGTTGCTCTAAAACTGATATGCATAAAAATTTACCCATAGAGATTGTTCCTGGAGAGAAAACAAAATTTGATTGGGAAGTTTTTCCAGAAGGATTAGAAGAGCTACTTATACGACTTAAAAACGATTATTCGCCAGAGAGCATATATATTACTGAAAACGGTGCTTCGTATGATTATAATGTTCAAGAAATGGAAAAGATTGATGATACAAAGAGAATTGAATATTTAGAATCACACATTCATGCCTGTAAAAGAGCTATTGAGCAAGGAGTGCCACTAAAGGGATATTTCTGCTGGTCTTTGATGGATAATTTTGAATGGGCAGAAGGCCTCAATCATCGTTTTGGCTTGGTACATGTAGATTTTGATACCCAAAAGAGAATTCCAAAACGCTCATATAAATGGTACAGAAAGTTCTTACAAGATGAAATTAGTATTTACAAAAGATAATATGTATTGAAATAACTAATCATAAATAAATCTAATATATACAAGCCCTACTTTCATTTGCAGGGCTTTTTTTATTATAATATTATTGATTAACAAACCATCCAGATTCACATGAATCAATAAGTAACTTGGAGTACTTATCTTTTGGATTATTTATTATTTCACTGACAATTCCAGAATCTACTATTTTTCCATTCTTTAGTACGATTAATCTGTTGGACAAATAACAAGCTGAAGCAATATCATGTGTTATAAACAGTATGGAAATTCCTTTTTTAACTTGCAGACTCTTTAGTAAATCTAATATTTCCATACGTATTGACATGTCAAGCATCGATGTAGGTTCATCCGCAATGATTAGTTGGGGCTGGACAAGAAGAACCCTGGCCAATGCAATACGTTGTCTCTCACCACCTGACATTTCATGTGGGAATTTATATAAAAATTCCTCAGGTGGTGAAAGATCCACTTCTTTTAAAATAGCTATAATCTCTTTTTTAACCAATTGATCGCGTTGTTTCTTCGAATATTTATCATAGGATCTATGGATGAGAATAGGACGTGATAGATGGTGATACACAGTGTGTATAGAATTTAAAGATGCAAATGGGTCCTGAAAAATCACTTGGA
The DNA here is from genome assembly GCA_047517285.1 of Nitrososphaerales archaeon. Classification (GTDB taxonomy): domain Archaea; phylum Thermoproteota; class Nitrososphaeria; order Nitrososphaerales; family UBA57; genus UBA57. The sequence goes on from JAKZTE010000021.1 coordinate 1,100, forward strand.
CCTTTTTTCTATAATCAACCAAATCTCTACGTTTTGTTATACAACTTATATCCTTTCCATTAAATAATATTTGTCCACCATCAAAATCAATTAATTTAGTCAGTATTTTAGAAATAGTTGATTTACCACTTCCAGACTCTCCAACAAGCCCTACAATTTCATTCTTATTAACATTAAATGATACCCCATCTACTGCATGGAATTTATCTGAAGAAAAAATACTTGAGTGCCTACTGTAGGTTTTAACTAAATCCTTAACATGTATTAGTTCAGGTTCATTTTTATCTGCCTTGGTATGGTTATAGTTTGAAACGTCAGGAATAGAATTGATAAGCTTTGTTGTATAAGGATTATTTCCTCCGGATTTTATTATTTCAGCTGTATCTGTATCAACTAATTCTCCCTCCAGCATCACACCAACCCTATCAGCAAACCCCAGAATAAGATTTAAATCATGGGTTATAAATAGAAGAGAAAAGCCTAATTGAGATTTCAGATCTAATATTTTTAATATAATCTCTTTTTCAATCACTACATCCAATGCAGTGGTCGGCTCATCCATAATAATCAATTCAGGTTTTAATGCTAGAGCTATGGCAATGACAACTCTCTGTTTCATCCCTCCCGACAATTCATGCGGATAGCTGTTAAGATAGTTTCTATCAATTTCTACAAGATCCATAAGAGCATTGCATCTTTCCATAGCATCCTTGGTTTTTATCTGTTCATGAGCTCTTATTGTATCAATTATCTGTTCTTTAATTTTCAATAATGGATTCAGTGAGTTTAATGCTTTTTGCTTTACAACCGAAATATGGCTCCACCGTAAGGAAGATAGTTCTGACTCATCTAATTCTAAAATATCTTGATCCTTAAACTTAATTTCTCCTTTTGTAATAACTCCAGGTGCCGGTAAAATGCGTAGAATTGATTTGATTACAGTTGACTTTCCACTTCCAGACTCTCCTACAAGGCCAAAAATTTCATTTTTATTAATATGCATGGAGAAATCTCTAACAGCATGTATTGATGCTTCTTCAGAAAGGAAATCAACATTCAAATTATTAATATCTAAAATCTTATTTCCCAAAAAGCTCCCTTGCTACAGGTGTAGAACCATTTCGATTAAATAAGTTAGGCAATCTTGATTTAACAATTCTTTCAGATAATAATCGCGGATTAGAAATTTCATCTATCCCATAATTAATTAAAGTCAGTCCAAAACTGACCAGGGCGATGCATAAACCGGTTGGTACAAATGTCCACCAAGAACCAGTTAAAAGGGCAAGATCATTTGTCGCCCAGTACAGGTTATTACCCCAGGTTACTTTATCAACATCACCTAAACCTAAAAACTCCAACCCAACTTGTGCACCAATGGCGTATACTGTAGCTCCGATAAAAGAAGCCATTATTAACGATGACATCCGAGGCCATATTTGATAAATGATTACTTTTATATTTGATTCTCCGGTAATTATTGCGGCATTTACAAAGTCCCTTTCTCGTATTGAAAGAACTTGAGACCGAAGAACCCTTGCCTGCCACGCCCAGCCTGTAAAAACTAAAACTCCCATCATACTAAAAGGTCCTGGTGGAAGCCAGGCTGCAATTATTACCATCAAAGGCAAACCAGGTATCAATAAGAAAATATTAATTATCAGCGACAAAACATTGTCAATTCTTCTACCAAAATATCCAGATAATGAACCCACTATTAAGCCAAGTAAAACAATCATAAACCCTGTGCCCAGTCCAATAAATAATGTTGACCTTGCTCCAGCAATAGTTTGAGCAAATACATCCTGACCCTGCCCTGTAGTTCCAAATAAATGCACAAATGAAGGTTCTAATAATGGGGTGCCGATATACGCATTTGGATCTTCAAAAAATATAGGACCTACGGCTGCAATTATTATAAAACTACTTACAATAATAATGCCCAAACGGGCTTTTTTGTTAATCCAAATTAGATTATACCAGGATCTATTCATTTTCTTGTACGTGGATCTAAGATTAAAACTAAAATATCAATTAGCCAATTAGCTGCAAGTACTGATAATGTAGTTGTTAAAAATATTCCCTGCATTAATTGATAATCTTGAGCTTGAACTGCTTGATATAGGATGTAGCCTTGCCCAGGATATGAAAATATAATTTCTGTCAATATAGTACCACTTAGAATAAAACCTATTGCCATGCCAAAGCTTGTAATAATTGGAAGAATTGCATTTTTAGCAGCATACCAAATCATGATTCTCTTTTGAGACAGTCCTTTAGATTTAGCAAATGAAATATAGTCTGTAGAGATTGTCCCTATCATGTTATTTCTCATTTGGAGCATCCAACCACCTATTCCCATAAAAATCAGTGTGCTTGCAGGCAGGAAAGCATGATGAAGACAACTGACTATAAATTCAATATTAAATCCTGGAATTAAATTTGAATTATAGGCATGTCTTATTGGAAACCATCCTAACTTAAAACCAAAAAAATACAGTAATAACATTGCTGTAAAAAAATATGGAAATGAACTAATAAAAGAAAAACTGGGAGGTAGAATAGAATCTAGTTTGCCATCTCTTCTCCATGCAATAATCATACCTATTAATGATCCAATTATAAATGATACTACAAGTGAAATACCTACCAATAATAATGTCCATCCTAAACTAGACAATATAATGGATGAAACCTCTTCAGGAAAATAAGCTGTCGATATTCCGAGTTCTCCATTTAATAAATGACTTAAATAACTTATATATTTATTAAGCAGTGGTTCATCTGTAAATCCAAATGTTTGTTTTAGAGCTTCTATCGCTTCAGGCTTTAATTTGCCTCTAAAGCTCGCAAACATTACAGAAACGGGGTCTCCCGGCATCATACGGGGAAGGAAAAAATTTAATGTAACTGCAGCCCATCCGGAAATGGCATAAATACCCAGTCGTTTCAATAAATATTTTACTGATGTGTTCATTTAACAGGTTCTAGTTCGATCAGGACTAATAGATTTTCGGGGACATTGTTTGGAGAAAGCTGTGCATAAGGATTTTGCTCATTGGGGAAATTTGTAAACCTTGATGTATTATATTCGCCCCAGCTTGGTTCAGCAAATAATGGGATTGCGGGCAGATTCTCAATAAAAATATCCTGCATTTTAAATATGATGTCTTTTATAGCAGATTGACTAGAGGTCTTTTCATATTGCTGACATAAAACATCTATATCCGCGTTTCCATATCTGTGCCAATTGAGTGCTGAAACTTCCCCAATTGGTTTTACTAATTTTTGGGACATGAGGCCCCTATAGAGATTATAGGGAGTATTACCTTTTTCAGCCCATGCAATTGCCAAATCAAAATCTCCTGTTTGGAGCTTACTGAACCAAGTACCAAAATCATAGGTCCGTACTGAAGCGTTAATTCCAATATCTTTTAAATTTCTAGAAATTATTTGTGCAGCACGAATCCAATCTGACCAACCGCTCACTACAATAATCTCAAAAGTTATCTCATTATTATCATATAATGCTTTATTTTTTGAAAATGAATATTTTAAGCTATCTAATATGCTTATTGCCTTATCACGACTAAATATATTCCAATTTTCTTTTCGTATTTTATTTTCTCTCCATCTTGACATCCCTTCAGACAGTGCAGTTATATCGGCAGGTACTGTATAGTCATACATGGCAACTTTAGCAATCAGCTCTCTGTCAATTGAATAGCTAATAGCCTTCCTAAATGCTTTATTGTCTAAATGTTTTTTTGTAGTATTTGGATATAAAAATATTGATCCACCTGCACGTGGAAACCAATAATGATGATTTTCTGGATTCTTATCAACAAATATACGATCAATTGCGGGGATAAAATTACCGGCCCAGTCTACCTCTCCATTTATCAATGCATACGTAGCCTGAACATTAGTAGGGAAAGCGGGAAAGGTAAGTTGTTCTACTTTGGGTTTTCCCGATTGCCAGTAATTTGGGTTTTTCCCCAGTTCCCATACTTGCTTTTGAAACTTTAATATTTCAGTATAGGGGCCTGTGCCTACTGGATTTGGATTAGTATACTTAATTGGATCTTCTACTTTTGACCATATATGCTCTGGAACAATAGTCTGACCTACAATAGCATCTAAGCCAGGTACGTATATTGAAGAGAATGTAAATTCTACTTCATATTCATTTAATAGTTTTACACTTTCTAAATATGACCATAAAGCTCGTACATCAAATGCAGGAAATGCCTTAAGTAAGTTAAAAGTAAATACAACATCCTTTCCTAAAAATGGCACACCATCAGACCAGCTGACATCTTTTCTAATATCTAATTTTAATACATCATTACCCATATTCCATTCATGCTTAACTGCCAGCCAGGGGATATATTCTCCTTTCATGGAATTGTAGATCATTAACGGCTCATATATGCCTGCAGATGTTGGCCATCTTGCAGATCCTCCTGGTGTTAAGGGATTAAAATTCCGGATCCATGAAGCTTGTTGCTCCTGTGATATAACAAGTCCTTTGTAGTGCTTTTTACTTGTAGAGTCTGTACAATGCTGAAAAGCAAATATTCCTAAGATAGCATAAAGAATATAATTGAAAATAAGTTTCATTTCTTGAAATTATGCTTTGGTGTTCTATTCGAATAAATTAAGCCCCAATGTTTTTCTACTTCATTAGGATGCTCTCCACCTTTCCATTTTTCATCGAAGGCTTCAAAATAGAATACCAGAGCTCCCTTCTTCTTTGTCCATTCATTTATTGAATTATAGAATATTAATTGCTCATTGATGCCTGCGGTTCCATTTATTAGCTCTGCTTGTTGACCTTCAGTATGAACCGAAGTAGCCCATCCTGTTTCTCCTATTACTATTTGTTTATCAGGATGTAAAACACTTATTTCATCATAAATTCTTGAAACAAAAGGAAGCGCATCATCCAGCAGAGCACCTGCCCACAATGGATGAATATGAACCATGATAAAGTCAACTTCTGATCCCAATTCTAATCCCTCAGGCTTATTCCAGAAATTAAAATCATCTGCTGTAGTTATTGGTTGTTTAGTTTTTGATTTAACATATAGTATATATTTTTTCAATGTATTGTAGTTAACTCTATTCCATGACCAGAAAACCTGTGTCTCATTGCCAATAATGATTGCCTCAACAATGTCGGGATATTTATTTGCCAACTCTATTGTCTTATTCAGTTCTTTCATATTGGATGTAGATGCCGTTGAATCTTCAGTTTCATTGGCTATCCATGCACCTAAAAATAGTTTTATATTAATTTTTTTACTTTCTATTATTTCAAGAACTTTTTCGGTGGATCCTCTGCTTCCGTACATCCTGAAAGCGGACCAATGTTTTGACAAAATTATAAGATCTTCTGTTAATTGTTCTCCTGTTGGGTTAATGCCTCCAGGACTCTGTCCATCTCTAAAAGGACCATAACAGATTGCGTTGCTATGATATGGAAGGTTTGCAAAAATACATGAAAGGAAGATGAATAGAATGGTTTTCAATTCTTTAAGTCTCTTGTACTGGATCTCTCTATTAGTTCCACTGGAACTAAATTTGTAAAGAGTTCGGTTTTGTTATAATTAATAAAAGATTTTTCAAGCGATGATAGGGCTCTTTCCCCAAGTTCAATAAAATTTGTAGAAATGGATGATAACTCTGGTATTGTATTATTGCAAAATGGTGTGTTGTCGAAACCTATAATTGATAATTTTTCCGGAATATTGATACCTGATAATAATGCTAATTTCATAAATCCAAAGCACATATAATCATTCACTCCAAAAATACCTATATTACTTACCTTACTGCTCTGGAAATCAATAAAGGCTTTATTGCCTGATTCCAATGAATAGTCACCTTTAAATTCCCATTGACATTTCATATTATTAGTTCTGAGATAATCCATAAATCCATTTTTTCTTTGAAACGCTTCAAATACAGTATCATCGCCTGAAATTATTCCAATATTATCATAGCCCAGTTCTTTTAAGTGCTGTGCAGCCAGGTAACCACCTTTATAATTGTCAAAAGTAATTGTATTAACTGAAGCATCTATAATTGGTGAAAGTGATAAAATAGGGATCTTATTGATATAGGATTCTATTATGTTACAATCTTCTTTATTTAAATCCGGGAATAATATGCATAAACCATCTTTATTTTTTGCCAAAGGTTCTATTTTATTATTTAAAAAATCATTTTTTTCAATATCTATTACTTCAATATCACAATTACTGTTCTTTGCTGCAATATGAAAATCTGATAATAATGCTGAAAAGAATTCACCCTTGCGAATAGTTGTTATCAGAGATATTTTTAACTTTATTCCATTATTATAAAAGTTTTGAATATATGGATAGTTATGTTTATTTGCTGTATCAAAAATGATTTTCTCTTTTTGGTTATAATAACGTCTTTTACCGCAGAGGAAACGTGACACAGTTGAGACAGAAAATCCTGTTTCTTGAGCTAAATCTTTTAGTGTGCATTTCATATAATTAATTAGTGTTTTTAATATTAAATTGTGATTATATTTAAGGGTTCATTATCAATAATATAATAATAATTTTCAATATAATGATAATTATTATTATATAAAACCGCTAGAGGATACGTATGGCAATAAAACTAGGACTTATGGGATTTGGCAATATTGGAAGAAAGCTATATAGTGAATCTTTAAAGAATAATAATATCGAAATTTCCGCTATAAGTGATATTGGAGATCCTGAAATACTTGAATATTTACTTAAAGCGGAATTTGAAAATACCAAAAATGTTTCATTAGATAATAACTATCTAATAAATAATAATTATCGTTCCCGCATATTAAGTGCATTTACTCCTGGGGAGATGACATGGGATTTATTTGATGTTGATTTTGTTGTTGATGCAACTGGGAAATTCAATAGTCCTGAATATCTGGACAGTCACCTAAATGCCGGGGCAAAGAGAGTCATTATTTCAACGCTGCCAAGTGAAAGTATTGATCGCCTGGTTGTTTTTGGTATAAATCAAGACTCTATCAATCTAGAAGATAGAACAATATCTGCAGGTTCATCAACATTGAATGCATTGGCATATTTGCTAAATTCACTTCTACCATTTGGTATTGATGCTGTTAATATGACTACTATTCACTCATTTACCAGTGATCAATCGCTTCAGGATACTGTTGGAGTTGACTTTAGATGTAGTCGATCAGCATCTGAAAATATTATTCCAAATAACAGTGAAGCTGAGAAATGGATAGTAAAATTATTCCCCGAATTAAATGATAAAATCAATTGCAATGCACTAAATGTACCGGTTCAAAAAGGCTCAATGCTAGATTTATCAATTGCTTTTGTGGATGATAAAGTTGGCATTGAAGATGTGAACAGTGCCATTATAGCAGCATCAGAGTTACACCCTGATATTATAGGAATAACCAATGATCCTATTGTATCAAGTGATATAATTGGAGACCCAAGATCATTGGTATTTGATGTTAAGGCCACTATGAAAGGTGGAAATAGTTTTGTTAAAGTATTAGCGTGGTACGATAATGGACATTGCCATGCTATGCGCATATTAGATGTTATCAAAGCATACAGCAAACTTGAAGGGTTTAATCAATGAGAGTAGCTATAAATGGATTTGGAAGAATCGGACGGTCAGTATTTCGAATTCTTGATCAAAATAAAGATATAGAAGTTATTGCAATTAATGATCTAAGTAATCAGGAATCATTAGCTTATCTATTGAAATATGATACCATTATGGGAAGATTTAGTGGCAATGTGAATATTGAAAAGGATATACTGCACAC
>JAKZTE010000022.1:0-9468 GCA_047517285.1 Nitrososphaerales archaeon
ACTACAACAAATACATCAGTAAACGCAGATTCAATTGTAAGAAATGTTTCTGCTTTTTTATTTAGATTTAATTTATTAACCAATGGAATAATTACTGCAGAACTAGTTCCGCATAGTGCAGCTCCAAAGAATAATGAAGCAAATAAGGCGTCACGTCCAGTTCCCCAAGAATTGTCAAATACGAATGAGTTAATTAGATATCCGACAACAGTGAGAACAAATATTGTAATTATTACACTTGTAGATGTAACAAAAAATCCACGTGGAGTTTCTTCAATAACTTGTCGAATTTTCAGATACATACCTCCATTGAAGAGAATTACAGCAATAGCTAATGTAGAAAGATATGGTGCAATTTGGACTAAAGTTAATGCCAAATCGTCTCCCTCCGTTGCTGTACTAGCTGTACGAGCAATGAATGCTGCCGCAATAAAACCCAAGATAATTAAAAACGGTGTATCTGGAATACCGGTTCTATCAAAGATATTAGATGCAATATAACCAATTATTGTAATTATTCCTATTGAAAAGAAAACTACTTCAGTTTCCATGAAATATTATTCCCCAGCTATGATGAAACCAGCATTCATCGATTGTTGATGAATTACATTACATTTAAACTCTTGAAGGTGTTACAGTACATATTGAGAATTTTTTTATTGTTACTTTTGTTATTAATTATTCCACATAGTGATGCGCATATATTAGGGGGTTCACAAATACAAGTAAATCAAGTAATTTTTCAGTTTCTAACGGACCCTGCTTTTGTTGTAGAAGATGAAGATTTCTATCTAAGTTTTAGTGTACAAGATGCAGTTACTGAAAAGGGATTAAAAGATATACAGGCAACAATTATTTTCTATGATAATAATGGAAGAATATTAGATACAATCGATGTAGAAGGAAGTGAGATTATAGAAGGAGATTTTGCAATTAAATATAATTTTGAGAATGACGGCATATATGATGTAAAAATAGAGATATTAAAGGAATCAGATGTAGCAGCAATTGATACACAATTCAGAATATTAGTAGCAAACAAGTCGATATTAGAAGATTCCTCATTCATATTAGGAATAGTAATTACTTTAATCGTCATAGGATTAATAATAAAAAATCGAGTAATAGATAGATAATCTAAAGTTTAGAATCTTTAAAATCTTGAAAATCAGATTTTAGAGAATCAGGAATTTCTGAATAGACGTCAGTAATCAGGGTGTCCAAACTAGGCATAGGAGAAGATTCGGCCTGAGTAATTGCTTCAGTAATTTGTCTTTCGGTTTTTTGTTGGATTTCTTGTTCAAGATCACGATTCCAGATGCCATAATTTTCAAGATATTTACGGAATCTTGCAATTGGGTCCCGGGATAACCAATTTTTGTATTCGGCTTGATCTTGGTATCTTGCTCCGTCGTCTGAAGTAGAATGTGGGGAAAGTCTATATGTTTTAGCTTCAATTAATGTAGGGCCTTTTCCTTCACGAGCTTTTTCCATAGCAGACTGAGTAGCCATATAAACGGCCAATATATCATTACCGTCAACAACAACACCATCAAATCCATATGCTTTAGCTTTAATTGCAATTCCATCAGAAGCAGTTTGATGAGAGATATTGGTAGAGATAGCCCATTGATTATTTTTACAGAAGAAAACTGTAGGGGTTTTGTAAACGCCAGCAAAATTAAGTCCGGCATGAAAATCATTAGATGAAGTTGCACCGTCGCCAAAATAAACAATAGTGCCAACTTTATCGTCGAGAAGTTTTGAAGCAAAGGCAGTACCAACAGCGTGAGAGATTTGCGTACCTACAGGGGCAGATGGTGTAACAAATCTTTTAGAACTACAACCGAATAAACCTGGAAGAGATCTTCCTTTATGTTCATCTTCAGCACTTCCGCGCAAATGTGAAATAATAAAATTCAAGGTAACGCCTTTTAGAAGCATTGCACCTTGTTCTCGATATGCAGGAAAGAACCAATCATTATTTGAAACACCTAGTGCACTACCAACGGAACAAGCTTCTTCGCCATAAGATGGTAAATAAAAACCAATACGGCCTTGTCGTTGTAAAGCAACCATTTTTGTATCAAGAGTACGTGTAAGGACCATAATCTGATATGCTTTGATCAATTCCGCTTCAGAAAGATCAATGTTTACGTCTTTGAGTATTTCTCCTTCAGTGGTAATACATTGTAACATGTGAGCCATATTTGCTAATCAGTGAAACCGGTTTTTACAAGAATGCTTTTAACGTTTATGATTTTTTCGACAATAAACGAAGATATAGTCAGAATGATAATGCAATAATTAAGATAATAACTACAAATAACAGAGACAATTAGAATAAGATAAATGTATGAGGGAAAATTAGTCAATCTTTTGGAGGCGTCACTGATAGGATATGAATTGATTTATGTAGATAAGAAAAAGAAACTTATAAAAATTTATACAAACGAAGAATCTACGTCGTATAACGTATCTATAGCATTAGATTCTGCAAATAAGATAATAGAATTACAAATATTACAAATAATTTGGGGAAAAGATAATGAAGCAGAAATGGTAGAGTTAGATAGATTCCCAAATAAAGTAAACAAATATTTTAATTCGGATATGAAGAAAATAACAAAAATGTAAACGCCGGGAGTGGGATTTGAACCCACGAGACCCTTGCGAGTCACAAGCTTACTGAAATATATTCCAGGCTTGCGCCTTACCAGATTGTCCTTTGCTCTAGACTACCCCGGCTATGATTCGAAGAAACACCTTACAAAGATAAAATCTTTTATGAATAAATCAATCTTGAGATTCATTTTTTGTCCAAAGTTTGGGGTAAGTGCTAGGTTTCATTATTACTCTTTTAGTTTTACAAGCAATTCCTTTTTTATTTTTAGTAATATCATCAGAAGACATTAGAGATTCAGCAAGAGCAATTAATTCGCCTTTTTGAGATAACACGGCAATATTTTCAGCCATTGAGATTTCTTTAGATAGGCTCAGAATTCCAGGAATGGCGAGCTGTGCTCCATGGCATAATGAATCAATAGCAGAACATCTCACAGTAATAGACTTTAATGGTTTAGTAATAAATTCAACAGGATGAACAAGTTCTCTAAATCTAGTTTCGTCGTTCTCTTTTTGTAGTCTATATATAGCATCACTTAGCTCATGTAATGGTACAAAATTACTATCTTCGTCAATGTGCATAACACGAGTGCGTCGTAATTCAATCATAGTGGCACCGCATTCCATTATTTCTCCAATATCATATACTAGTTTACGAATATACGTTCCTGCTTCGCAGAGTATACGTAGACATAAGAGTCTACTAGTATCATCCAAAACTTTAATGTCGTAAATATTTCGGATTCGTGTCTGGCGTTTTACTGCAGAACGTTGCGGAGGTCTTTGATAAATAGGTCCTTTGAATTGATTTATGCAATCGTATAGTTTAGTTTGATTTACGCTATTATGTAAACGCATAACAGCAATGTATTCTTTAGGGCCGTATAATAAAATAGGTAAGGCTTTTGTTGCATTACCAAGACTAATCGGCAACAACCCAGTAACCATCGGATCAAGTGTTCCACTATGTCCAGCTTTAGTGTATTTCAACATAGATTTGACCCAAGATACAACTTGATGACTAGTAGGGCCAGATTGTTTATCGACAAATATTATACAATTATCAATTAAATCGTCAATGGATCGTTTATCCGGATATGAACCAGAATCAAGAATATCAGATTCTTCATTGAGAATAATCTGTTCGTTATTGTTTGTTTTAGAGTGATTCATTTACGGAACTAATAACAGATTTACAAACTTGATTAATATTCATATCGTTTGTATCAATAATTATATCAAAAACTGATAAATCAGTACCTAATTTCATACTGTATAATTTCTCATAAATTTGTTGATTTTTTGTATCACGTTCATTAATGATTTTAGTAGATTCTTCGAGAGAAATGGTATCGCGGGATCTTAATCGAATAGACCGATTTTCCGTTGAGGCTTCGAGCCAAATAGAGATTCCATTTGAAGTCAACCAAGGAAGAGTATAACTCGTAATAACTACACCTCCTTGATTTAATAAATCCATCAAACGTTGATCTACAAGTTTGTCGAAGGAGGAGTCTTGCATTCGATTTGATAGGAATTTCATTCCATCGTTATTATCCCACCAATCAAGACCAGAAATACTAAATCCTTTTTCTTTTGCAATTTCTTTAAGCATATCACCGCCGGAATAGTATTTAATATCAAATTCTTTACAAAGTGAATGTGCAACAGTAGTTTTACCGACAGCGGACATTCCTGATAAAATAATTCCTTTCATGAAGAAAACTCTAATCTAGACCCAAAGAGTTAACAATTGATTCTGCAGCTTCTTTAGATTTTCCATCTGAATTAAGTACAACCAACAATGATGCGCTAGTAAGTATACCTGCAGAAGACAGCATACTTCGTGCAATTTGATTATCAAGTTCAATTGATTCGATAGTTGTAGAATCTCTATTACGTGTAGGATCATTAGATCTTCTATCAAGTACATCCTGAGGTAAGGCTTCTACAAGAATAAGATTAGTTGGAAGAAGAGACTCCAATATAGGAAGAGGTAAACCAGGCATATAACCAGAAGTGGTTTTGATAAACAAGTGAGTATCAATTACAACAACGTCAGAATCAATATTTGCAATAGATTTTGCGGCATTGATTTGTAATTCTTGTTGTTTGTCAGTAGACAAAGTTCTCATTTCATCACGATCAGAAATTCCAAGTTTTTGAGCTTCTTCAAACATAATTGTTCCGAAAGTAAGATTATCAACTTTAACATCTTTCTGTGCAAGAAGCGATAGCACTTCATTAACTACGGTGGTTTTTCCAACTCCTGCAATTCCAACAATAACAACACGTTTAGTGTTTGTCATAAATAATCAGTCCTTGCCTAGGAAACTGGCCAATCCAGGCATCATCGTCTCTAATCTTTCTTTCATGAGAAGTTGATAATAATTAATGAATATGCTTACCATAAGCAATATACCTGTTCCTCCTCCAAATACACCTAAGATATCTGATACAGAAGCTAATAATCCCATAAGTATTCCTCCAATAATAGTAATAACTGGAATATATCGATCAAGAAGTACTTCAAGAGACCCTTCTGAACGACGGAATCCTGGAACTTGAACATTTGCTCCGAGTAATTTACCAGCTACAGCTTTTGAACCAAGGCCGCCAATTTCTACCCAAACACGAGCAAAAATAGTACACATTACAACATAAAAGAAAACATAAGTTATTGCTCGTAATGGTTCGACCGCCAATACTTCGAGGCCACGAGGAGGAGAAATAAAATATGCAAATCCTCCAATAGGACCTGAAGTAGGATCTGCAGCATTATACTGCGCAAATAGATTTAGTAGCGTATTACTATTGGCGGGATTAAATCTAGACCAGACAATCTGAGAAAAGAATGTAAGATTGGCCAATAAAGCGCCTGTAAGAATAACAGGCAAAACAGAGACATATAATAATTTGATTGGATAAGTTCCTTGAAAACCTCTATATTTAGTAGAAGTAATTGGAATCTCAATCCTGATTCCTTCTGCGTATACAATCAACCCGATTACAATAATAGTAAGTAATAAAGTAACTAAACTAGGAAGACCACCAGGACGTAAGAGTATACTTTCTGCAGAACTAGAAATAAGTGTAGAAATAGTGTGAGGAATTATTCCAAAGTAAGTACTGCCTGCAGGAATTAATGCAAATACACTCCAAAATATTGTTTGTGATACACCAGCGGCAATAAATAAACTGATACCACTTCCTAAACCCCAGCCTTTTTGAATTAATTCGTCCAAGAGTATGACAATAAGTCCAGCAAACATAATTTGAACAATAATTGTGGCAGAAGTAGAAAAGGGTAGATTTTGTCCGAATGAACCACCAATCATAAAAGCTACAGCTTCTGCAAATGTTACTATAAGTGCAAGAATCTTAGTTCCTGCCGAGAATAAAGCACGATCGTCAGGTTTTTTAAAATCTAAGTTGATTATGTCTGCGCCTTTTAATAATTGTAATATTAAACCTGCAGTAACAATAGGGCCTATTCCAAGAGTCATCAATGTGCCTTGAGAAGAGGCAAAGATAATTGCAGTATAGGACATTTGATCATCTGCTCCTGATGCAACGCCGTATAATGGGATTTGGGCCATAATAAGATAAACAGTGACTGCAACTGCAGTCCAAAGTAATCTATTAGTAAGAGTAGACTTGATTTTAGGTTTCTCTACCTCAGGTAGAATTGATGCAACTTGGCGAACAAAGTCAGTAACTACTCCCAATACTAAGACCTCGGTGAGATTTTTCCGCCAGCTTTTTCAATTTTTGATTGTGCTTGTTTAGTAAAGGATGTAATCGACAGTTCATATGAACCTTGTACTGAACCAGAACCAAGTAACTTTTGATAACCAAGTTTTTCTAAATCGATAGGAGTATTGGATTTAGAATGTAAGAATAATCCATCCAAATCTCCTACATTAATCCATTTTTTTACAATTTTACGATTAGGTGGATTAAGAGAAGGTTTTGTGAAATGATCAGGGTCATACTTAACAGTCCAACTCCATTTATACTTCATCAATCCTGCATTTCCTCTTCCGCCAGGATGAGATCTATGGCCTTTAACTTGTCCCCAGCCATGGGATCTTGAACCACGTAATTTCCTGATTTTTCTATGTCTTGTTCCCATTTCCATCACTTTATATCATATTTGAGATTAACTTAGGAAGATCAGGATTATAACCCAATGTTCCTCCTTGAGTATACATTCTTCTAGTAGATTTTCGGAAACCTCCTTTTGGTGGAGATAAACGAAATGAAGGTTTAAGATTAGAAACAGAAGATAAATTAATTTTAGCTTCACTTAGTGCTTTAGCTAAATCTGCGATATTTGTATATCCATCTTCTTTCGCAAGATCTGCATCGTATTTAATCGAATTAGACTTTTCGCCACGAGTAGTTATCAATGATTCAATAATAGAAGAATCGGCATTTGTCCAAGCAACATTATTTTTAACAGTTTGTAACATGCCTTTAGAAATAGGAGTATTAGGAATTATAGTAGCGCGAAAACGAGATTCAAGATGTAGATGTGCAAGAGTAGTTTTAACACTACTATTTTGGTTAATGGTGCCACGAATATTAACAACTATAAATGCCGACATCATAAATCACTGCAAACTCATACTATGAAGCTGTCTAATTGAATCATAAACAGCATTAGCTACTGAAGGCATAGTGCTAGTTGATCCAAAACTTTTAGACCATACGTCTTTTACTCCAGCTAATGCAAGTAGATTACGAATAGTCTCTCCAGCAACTAATCCAAGTCCTTTGGGACCAGGAATTAATTCAATTTTAACGCTACCGCCTCTTCCAACAGTACGATAAGGGACTGAATGATTTGTTCCACATCTGCATTCCCAGCTACCGCAACCTAATTTAACAGGAATTATGTTAAGTAAAGCATTTTGAGTGGCGCTGTCTATAGCATTTTTCAGTTGGGGTTTTTTACCGGCTCCTATGCCAAACCAACTAGTTTCGTCGCCAACTGCTACAACGGATTTAAATCGAGTAGATTCCCCTGCGTCAGTTTGTTTTTGAACTACACCAACATGAACTACAAATGATTTAATGTCAGGAAGTAATTTATTTACAATTTCATATTCTTTGATTTTCCATCCATTTTGGAATATTGTATCAAGTGATTGAACTGAACCGGATTGTACCAAAGTCCCTAAACGAGTACGTGGAATCCATATTTTTTCAGGTTCTGGTTGTCGAGGACGGCGATTACGGCGATCACCGCGACGATCGCCGCGACGATCGCCGCGACGATTATTATCAGTAGATTTTTCATTTGACTTTGAAGTCTCAGCACCTGGTTTATCTTTGTTTGTTTGTTGTTCACTCATGATTATCATCAATATTTAGAATTTATTTCTTCGATTATCTTCTGTGTGGTATCTGTTTTGAGTTTTTCGCTATCAGGAAATATATCATTATTAGCAGGAATATCAATACCTGCGTCAATAACACCTTTTAATGCATAAATAATTTTTGAACCTGAGCTAAATTGGCGTCTTCCAATATAGAGAATAGCTTTATCTAAACCTGCAGATTTTGCTTTTTTACCTGCAAGATATCCAGTGAGATATAGTCCATGAAGGCTTTTTCCTGAGCCTTTCCATCCAAGTTTAATAATTTGGCTAGAATGACAAGAACTTTTGATTGAATCGCCTTCAATCTTTGGTTCAATAAATTGAAATGTTGAATGTTTATTACTAATTCGAATAGAAAGAATTACAGATCTAGAAACAATCATGGATTTACGTTTTGAATAATCAGTTTGACCTGTTCGTTTTCGTCTAAGTATAGGAACATGTGTATTGCGGGTCATGATAACTAATTCTCACCTTTACGTTCAGCACGTTCAGCAACTAATTCAATCAGATGTTTAACAGAACGTATGCCACCTGAGCTTGACATTTTATATAATTCCCAAAATGATGCGTTAGAAATTTCTTGTCGGTCTCTATAAATTTTCAAGCGTTTTCGTTGAGCACGAACTTTTATCATCCAACGACTTTTTTTAGATAAACGAGAATATTTTGCGCCTTCTTTAGAACCTTGTGTTCGTCCACGTTTTACTTTTTTCTTTTTTAGTCTTTGACGTCCACGAGAAATACCTTGTTTTTTAGGAACTATAATAACATCGTCTTTCTTAAGACTTCGCATACTACCGCGTGTAATTGCATCGTCCAGTTTATCAACTTGTTGTGAGTTTATTTTGAGTCGGTTCAGGCCAACGCCAAATACTCGGGATGCAAGTTTTTTCTTAGTTTTTAGATTAGTCAATTTTATTTACTCCTATGTAGATTTCCCTTATTTAATATTTTAAATCCAAGTTTATCTGCTTCATTAATGATTAATAATCTATATCTTTTTCCAATTTTTGATGATAATCTAATAGCATCGTTAGATGGATCGAGGTTTTTTAATCCGTTTATATTATGTATCAATATGTCGTTATATCCAGAAGGATGTAATCCACGAACAGCTTTGGGGCCTCTATATCCAATTTTAACGATTGCAGGCCAACTTTTCTTTTGAATTCTCATAAAACTATCAAAACCTTTAGGTTTTCGCCAGCGCGAATCGATTCTTTTGAATCTCCACGATTCTTGTGCTCGAAAAGTAGGTCGTTTTTTATTTATTTGTGATCGTAAAGATAAATAATCAGATTTAGATTTAATGGTTTTTTCTGTTGTAGTAATAACTTTTGATTTACTGGCAGCCTTTGGTTTAGCGGCAGCCTTTGGTTTAGCGGCAGCCTTTGGTTTAGCGGCAGCCTTTGGTTTAGCGGCAGCCTTTGGTTTAGCGGCAGCCTTTGGTTTA
>JAKZTE010000023.1:0-2832 GCA_047517285.1 Nitrososphaerales archaeon
TTGGTTCTGGTTCTGCATGAACAATTGGTTCTGGTTCTGCATGAACAATTGGTTCTGGTTCTGCATGAACAATTGGTTCTGGTTCTGCATGAACAATTGGTTCTGGTAATTTTGTCTCTGTTTTATTATCGACCGATAACCAACTCAAGATATTTACAATTTCATGACGTTCAAGGGTGTCTTTATCCATCATGTCTATTGTACTTTGACTTGCATGTTTGAATGTTTCTACGTCTATTTCATCAGAATGATATTGAACTTTAAGTGTACTAAGGAATTTTTCAGTTTTTAATCTACTTGATTCAATATTACCAATTCTGGTTTCTAATTTATCTATAATTGAACTACATGATGATTTTAGATTATCAATTTCGCCTTTATATGATGATTTAAGATCTTCAAATGCGTGTTCTGGTATTTCTCCTTGAGCCCTTAATTTCTCTAAAACATGTGTACGTTTCTTTGCAATTTGGGTATTTTTCTTTAATTTATCAACATCTTCGTGCCATTCAGGTAATAAAATTATGGTTTCTGAACTACCATCAATAATAATTCGTTCTCTAGGATATTCAACAAATTGACCAGTTCCATGATCAACTCCTAAGCCTTTCATACTTCCTGAACTATCTAATGAAAAGCCAATTACTTGACCTAAATTTCGACCATATGTGTCTTTTACGGGTTTTTTTACTAATTTTTCTAGAGCTTGAGCGTGCATCATAATATAATTACCTAATCTATCATACAATTCAGAGACACTTATTAAATGATGTAAATTATTTTACCTAATCAGGTCAAAAATTATAGCTTCAGCATATAGAATAAATAATTGAAATCATAGAGATTCATTGTGCAAAGCAGGTCAATTAGAGATAAGATAGCAGATTATTATGAACTTACAAAACCAAATGTTTGGTGGTTATTAGTATTCACAGCAATTGGAGCAATGATAAGAGCCGGAGGAGTAGGAGGGGAATTTTCTATTGAACTAGAAATAATAATTCTAGTTATTATAGCAACAACTTGTGGAACTGCTGGTGCAGAAGCAATATCAAATTACATAGATAGAGATATCGATGCATTAATGAATAGAACGAAAAAAAGACCAATACCAACAGGAAGAATTAAAGCAACCAATTCATTAATATTTGGTTTAATATTAGCAACGCTTGCAATTATTTTTTCATTTTCAATAGATTACATAAACAACAATGGATCAATGCCAATAGTTACATTCTTGATGGCATTTGGATTATTTGATTATGTAATAGTTTATAGTGCATACTTGAAAAGAAAGAGTTTTACAAATATTATTTTAGGAGGATTCTCTGGTGCAATGCCTGCATTAATAGGATATACAGCAGTTTCAGGGATTATCACTACAGAAGGGTTATTAATTTCAGCTCTTGTGTTCATATGGATACCTGCGCACATTTGGAGTTTATCATTAAGATTTCAAGAGGATTATTCTAAAGCAGACATACCAATGTTACCAATCATTGTTAGTCTAAAAACATCAATAAGACTAATTGCATTAAGTTCCATTATATTGATTATATTTTCGCTAATGCTTTATGAAATTGGAATAATTTATTCAATAGCTGCAATAATTAGTGGAGCGGTTGTATTATTTGCAAGTATAAGATTACTTCTTGAACCAACTAAAGAAAGAGCTTGGACATTATTCAAAATATCAAGTCCGTATTTAGCAATATTATTCATTGCAATGATATTAGATGTTATAATTAATTCAATATAGACTAAAGTGAATCTTTAATTAAATTTTTTAATTCTTCGTCAGTTTTACCTTCAGTATCAATTCCTAATTCTTTTGCAGCTTTTTCCAGTTCAACTCTTGATTTTGAACCAGATTCAGGTTCAAATTCAGATTTTCCTTTCTCAAATTCACCTTTAGATCTACCTAAGGAACGTGCTAATTCGGGCAGCCTTTTTGCTCCAAATAACACCATAACGATTAATGCAACAATAAGAATTTCAGAACCGCCCAGACCAGGTAATACCATATATTTAGTATGAATAATTAGAATTTATCTTTTTCTAATTAACAATTAACTAAACATGCTTTTATTTTTCGGCATAATTAGTAATTTAGAATTTTTTGAACTAATTTGAAAATCATAACCGCGAATCAAGGCAATAGGAGATTTATTAGTCTTACCCAATACTAATTCTGCAGAAGAAGCCAATTCGTCAGCTATTGCAATTGATGTGGCATTAATATTTTTTTTAAATGAATCTTTTTGTCCCTTATAATTTAATAATGGACTAATACCTGAAACTCCAATAGCAACGTCGGTTTGACCTGAACGAAATGGCCTTCCAAAAGTATCAGAAATAATAACTCCAATCTTAACAATAAATTCACGTTCCAATGCTATGCGAATTTTTTTTGCTGATTTATCTGGATTAATTGGCAATAAACAAAAATAATTCTGTGGAATATTTGATTGATCTATACCAGAATTAGCACAAATAAAACCATGATTAGTTTCAGTAATAATTACTCCGTATTTCTTTTTAATGATTCTTTGACTTTCGTCTAATATCAATTGAGTTAGAATAGAACTTTTGCCGATTTGTTTAGATAGTTTTTTAGCAGATTGAGTAGGAATAACATTATTTTCATGAACAAGCCTATTTTCAGATTTTGAAATGATCTTTTGTGTGATCACTAAAACATCCTTATTTTTTAATTTCAAACGATTTTTTTTCAATGCATGAATAATAATTTTAGAAAGATTATCATTTGATTGTATTTCAGGAATATTTGATATATTTTTTATTATAATGTCGCTAGATGTCATAATATAT
>JAKZTE010000024.1:0-3262 GCA_047517285.1 Nitrososphaerales archaeon
TGAAATGTTTGTCCGCTTTTTCATATTTTTGTGATGAGAAGGCCAGCCATCCATCCTGAATATAGAATTCTCCTTCTAAAGGTGCTGTCTTTTCAATAAGAGAATTACAACCCCATAAAATCAAAATGCTAATATATGCAACACGGTTCATCATTTTAAGAGCATCATTTTCTGATGATAAATATTCTGTCCAAATTGAACTCTTACAAAATAAATTCCAGAACTGACCGGTTGTCCAAATTGATTAGTCCCATTCCATTGGATATTATGATAACCTGAGGATTTAACTCCTTCAGATAATACAGCTGTTTTCTCACCTAAAATATTGTAGATTACCACTTCAACAAAAGATTCCTCAGGTAATTCTATTGGAATTGTTGTTGAAGAGTTAAACGGATTTGGATAGTTCATTTTTAACTCAAATTTTGATGGTAAAGATTTTTCTAATGTGGAGTTTAAAAATACTGTATAATCACCCAATTGATTAATGCTTGCAGTAATGAAATTGTCAGAATTTTTTGTTACAAGTTGAATGGGTTCATTATCAATTATTTGAATAATTACTAACTGCCAAATCTCAAATTCAGATGATATATAATCGCTCATATTAAATGCAATGGATGCCGGATTATTTAATGTCAATCCCTTTGGATAAAAATGGATTGTTGGAGTTAATTGATAAAATTCAGAATCACTCTCCCTGCTGACAATATTACTATTTTCCTCCGTAATAATGATATGAACAGGTTCTGATACTGAATATTTTGAAAGTGTAATGCTTACATTATCAGATGGAGAAATAAGTGTTGAGGTAGAATCTGGACTCACTTTTACATAGGATATTTTATCTATTTGTTCGCCAGAGTTCATCGCATTATCCCTAATTTGTAAATCAAAAGTAATGGTTGCAGAAGTTAAATCCGTAGGAATAAGCCCTGTAAAATGAAACAGATTATCTGTTATTTTTCTGGGATTAAGCATACTTATAGCGCTGAATTGGTTGGTTTCTTCATTAATACTAAGAAATGTGGAATCAGTTATAAAAGCTTCAGATGAATTCCATAATAGGTCATAATACCCCGGGTACATATCATTTATAATAATATCCATATTTGAAACTTTGGGTTGGATTAAATCAATCCTGAAATCTGTATTATCAAAACCTGAAGAAATTTGAATTGGATCATGACCTAAATTATCTTTCTGGTAATTTTGTGCAACAACTCTCCATTTATAAGATGTATAACCAGTAGTATCCAGTGTTATTTTTGTATTTTCAGGGTGGTCTTCATATGAATCAACATAATATAAAAATTCATCTGTCATGTTAATATCTGCAAAAATAGAGTTTGAATCAGCAAACAAATCATCATCATGATCAATACTGTCGCTCAATATAATGAAAAACATATCATTTAGTACTGCTTCTAACCTGTAGTAAAGATGAAATGACTCTCCGAGATTTAAATCGGCATTTGTGTCAGCATCTAATTCATCATTTTTTTCCCATTCAAAACGTAATAAAGAGATAGAATCTAAACTTAATCCCATTTCTTGTGGTAAATGGAAATAATAGAGTGAATCACTTTCTACATAAAATGCCGTAGTATCCATTCCACTGTAATTATAGGTATATAACTTTGGGTAAATACTAAATGGTGATGGTGAATCATTCACTGCCTGAACTGTTAGAGTAAAGAGTTGACTGTCTTCATTGTTACTATCTTGACCATCAGTGACTGTTATTGTTACATGTATATCTCCATTAAAGTTTAGGGTAGGTTGAATGGTTAAGCTGCTTCCACTGATAATTACATTGGCTTTCAGGCTGTTGTCTATTTCTGCACTGTATGTTAGCGTATCACCATCCAAATCACTTGCACTCAGTACAAGGGTAATCGAGGTATCCTCCAATATAGTATGGTTTGATATGGTATCAAGTACGGGCGGTACATTATAATTATTAATAATAACCGTAATCTTATTTGAATCTGAAAGACCAAATGGATCTGTTACTTTAAATTGAAAATCTAATGTATCTGGGTTATTATTTGCACTAATACCATATAATGAATCTATTTGAGAAGACATGAAATTATAAACTAAACTAGCTACATCACTTACTAGATATATGCTGTCCGATGTCCATATGAAAGGTAAACTATTATCAAAATAACTACTGTTAAATGTTAAACTATCAAAGTTACAGGGTGCATTAATAGAAGAACAAAGTTCCGGATCTGTAACTTCTGCATAAAGGGAATTGTAAGTATTTTCAAAAACATTAATTACAGCTTGAGAACTTTGTCCATTTATTTTAACGATACTGGGTTTTTCATTAATTTCTTGATTGATATAAATTGTTGTATCTGTTTTTCCCAAAAAACCGTCAGAATTTCTGGTAATAAGAGGTATAGTATATACACTTGAAAGTAAATTAGTATCCTGGAGTAAAGGGTTAGGAAGCCAAAGGCTATCGTTTTTACTATCTATTAAAACATTATCTTTATTTATTTCCCAATAGAGAGAATCAAGGGACACGATTTCATTATTATAGTCAATTCCAGTGCCAATAAGTTCAATTGCAGCATAACCTCCAGGATAACCATCGCTATGAGGACGACATATCGTTTTTGAATTTTCAAAGGAACAAACTGTATTTTTTGTTGAATCAGAGATTGAATTCGAATTAGCTCTAATGGATATAGTTGGAGTTATAAAATTTGATGATAGTGGGCTGCCAAAATCACTACTCGAACCATTCCATAAATATTCTGATGGGTGCTCACTTGATCTCCAATTAAATCCGTCATCATTTTTCACATGAGCACTTTCAGATTTTGGATTAATTATAAATACAGCTGCTTTTCCAAAGATACTTTCTCCAACAGGGAAGTTAGTAACAATATCATATGCTACAGAATCAATTATATTTGAGACACTAGAACTATCCCAAATTTTTATTAATCCCGATGAATTTCCTAAATCAGAAAATGTACCAATTTTCCAGAATAAATTGTCATTTTTTGATTCACATACATTAAAAGGGAAACCATAATGAGAAGAGGAACAATAGGTAGTCTCATCCGCACTACGGAGCAATCCACTGGAACTTAATATTACAACATAGTCATTAGAATTAATTGAAAATTCCGTATCATCAATTGCAATATGAAATCCATCAATTTCAACTTTCCATTCATATAAATCAATAGTTGATTCAGTATTGTTAAATAATTCTATATATTCAGGTAAATTTCCA
>JAKZTE010000025.1:0-5807 GCA_047517285.1 Nitrososphaerales archaeon
CACAACATTGTTAAATGATTACTCACCATTCTTCAAAATATATTTTTCTAGTATTAGGTATGAAATTGGCACCAAAAAGAGAGTAATTACTGTAGCAAATACCACACCAAAAGCCAGAGAAACAGCCATTGGAATTATAAATTTTGCCTGAATACTTTTCTCAAATAGAAGTGGGGTTAATCCTGCAAATGTCGTTAATGATGTCATAAATATAGGTCTAAATCGTCTCGGTCCCGCTTCAAGCACTGCATTGTGAATTGAAAAACCTTCTTTTCTGTATTTATTAATAAAGTCAACCATTACGAGACTATCATTTACTACAACACCTGTTAGAGCAACAATACCTAAAAGAGAAAGAATAGAAAAATTAATCCCCATAATTAAATGTCCAATTACAGCTCCAGTCAGACCAAAGGGGATAGCCGACATAACAACTAATGGCTGAAAGTATGAACCGAAAGGAATTGCAAGAAGCGTATAGACGACCACCATTGCAACCAAAAAATTCCGACCCAGAGAGGAAAGATTCTGACCCTGCTCTTGTTGTTCCCCTTCTAAAGAATAACTTAAAGAACTATACCGTTGTAATATTGAAGGCAATACATCCTTAGTTACCGAAGATACAACCTCATTGCCTGTTGTAACCGTTAGGTCTACATCTGCAGTTACACTTATGGATCGTTTTCTATCTTTTCTTTTTATTGTTGAAACTCCTTCCCCAATATTAAGCTGTGCAATTTGGCGTATTGGGATAGTGGATCCTTTTGGCGTTCGAATCGTCATATCTTCAAGGTTTGAAATAGATGAACGTTCTTCATCTGGATAACGTAACATGACTTTTAGCTCATCGCGACCTCGTTGAATATTTTGCACTTCAAGACCATAAAAAGCTTGGCGAACCTGAAAGGCAACCATCTTCATGGTGACTCCATAATTTTCTGCTGCAGGTAGCAAGCTAATTATTAATTCTTCTTTACCCATATTAAAATCATCTTTTACGTTAAAGACGCCTGGGTATTCAATTAGTTTTTCTTTGAGTTCATCTCTAGCGGAAAACAAGTCATCCATATATTTGCTAGAAAGTTGAATATTAACTGGATCTCCAGCTGAAAACAAACTTGAAAAGAAGGATACCTCTTTAACGCCAGGAATATCCGTCACCTTTTCTCTCCAACGCCTCACCACGGTTTCCGTACTTATAGAACGAGATTCTCCAGGTGCTAATTCTAGCGCTACTTCAGCTAGATTTGAGCCATCAAATGAAATATTTAGAGATCCTGGACCTTGTGATGATTTTGTCCGCATAGGCTGATCTCCTACAGTAGATAGAATATTGTGAATTATCTTCTCTGTAGGGTGTTCCTTTAAAAATTGTTTGTTCAATTCTTGGGCAGCTTTAGTCAGCACATTAAATCCATCGCGAGTTACTTCTATAGGAGTGCCAGAAGGATATTCAATTGTCGCAATTGCAATATCTCCTTCAATGGGTGGGAAAAAAGAAAATTTAAGAATACCGCTTAAAATTATGCCTAAGGTTAAAATAAATATTGCAAATGCTATAGCAAGGGAATTCAAAGGGTTGTTTACTGCAAGGATAAGTGTGGGCTTATATCTACGCTTAACAAAGTCTGCTAGAAAGTTTTTTACTTTATCTTGAAATCTATCCCAACGCTCAGAGATAGATCTAAGTATTTTATTCTTTGGCTTTTTTTCTACTGAATGGGCTAAATGAGCTGGTAATATAGTCAGCGATTCAATTAAGGACCAAAATAGGACAATAATGGTAATTAATGGGAAAATTCTCCATATAGCACCAATCGTTCCCCCAACAGCTAACATGGGTGAAAACGTAGCCATAGTAGTTAATACCGCAAAAATTACTGGAGTAGCAACCTGCGCAGTGCCCTTCACAGCAGCTTCTACCGGATCCAACCCTCGTTCTCTAAATAGTGCAATGTTCTCACCGACAACAATAGCATCATCAACCACAATTCCAAGAACCAAAATAAATGTAAATAAAGAAAGCATATTAATGGAAAGGTCCATTAGTGGCATAAACCAAAATCCCCCCATAAATGAAATAGGAATACCAAGGGATATCCAAAAAGCAAGTTTTGGTTTTAAAAATAATGCTAGAACTAAAATAACAAAAAATAATCCATATTTTGCATTTTTTGATAAAAGGTCGATTCTCCCCTGCAATAACAATGCTTCATCATTCCATGGCGTAAGGCTAACACCAGGCGGCAATTCTGGTATTTTTTTATCTATGTAATCCCGTACAGACTTAGAAATATCTAACGCATTCTGATCGCCTACTCTAAAGACTCGAATCAGTTTTGCATTATTGCCATTAAACTGAAGTTCATACTCATTGCTTGTAAAGCCATCATTGATATTACTAATAGCGCCTAAACGCACAACGGACCCAACTTCATCTGTTATTACAGGAATGGCGCTGAAATCATCTATACTATATCCTTGATTCTTTGCGCGAATCAAGATTTCTCCATTATTACTTTCAATACTTCCACTTGGTAAATCTATGGACCAACTATTAATAGCCCTTGAAATTTGTTCCAAGGACAATCCATATTTCCGCAGCGTTTTCTCGCTAATTTCTATTTCTATTTCACGATTCTTTTTACCTACAAGTGTTGTATATGTGACCCCAGGTAAAGCATCAATTTCGTCTTTTACTATTTCTGTTAAATTAATAAGGTTATCTTCATCAAGATCACCATCAACAGCTATAGTTATTACTTCAGATACTGCAATAAATTGTTGAACGGTTGGCTTTTCAATATCATCTGGAAAAGTATTAATCGCATCAATTTGTGCCTTTACTTTATCTAGCATATCTTCCACGATTTGTTCTGGAAGAATCTCAACTGATATCACTGCTAAATTTTCAGATGCTGTCGATGTGATCTTTTTAATTCCTTCAAGACCTTGCAATCGCTCTTCAACTCTAACGCATATAGATTCTTCAATATTACTTGGAGAGGCTCCAGGATAAACAATTGAAACATTTATAACATCTACTTCAATCGCAGGAAAAACTTCCATTTTTATATAAGGAATTGTAACTAAACCTGCGATGATAATAAATATCATCATCATATTTGCAGCTACTTTATTCTGGACAAACCAGCGTGTTATTCGCTCCATTAAATACCCTTAATCCAGATCATATGTTACCTTAAATCCGTCAACTAAAGATGAAAGGCGTGTTATCAAAAGTCGATCTCCTATTGCAAAGCCATTACCAATAAATGCATTTTCATTTTCAAATCTTAATATCTCAACATTTCTCTTTCGTAACACTTTTTTATCATCAATTACCCAGACAGACTCATTGCGAACAAGGGTTCTAGGTATTAAGGATATATTTTCAATTTCTATTCCAGTGATTGCAGCCGATACGTATTGACCAATAGCTAGTGGAGTCTGTGATGTAGCTTTCATTTTACGATTATCAATTCTAGCAACAATTGCCAACATTCTTGTTAAAGGATCTACCTCTGCCTCAGTTCGTACAATATTTCCTTTCCATCGATAATTTGAGGCCATTGACCCTTGAGAGAATTCAACTTTTAACTGCTTACTGCTGGATAATATTTTTCCATTAAAGGCTAGACCAGTAAATGATACATCTTGATCTGCAACGACTAACCGTACTTCAAAATAATCTGTACCATATATTTTGGATAATACAGTACCCGGAAATACTGAAGTCCCTATTTCAACATTCCGGCTTTGGACTCGACCATCAAACTGAGCAATAATTATTGCTCTTTCTAAATTACGGTTAGCTTGCTCAAGATTAGCTTCTGCTGCTGCTAATGTTGCTTTTGCTTGCGCTAACTGCGGCTTTCGAAGGGTAAGGTCGCTACCTACACCTACACCTAAACGATCCCATTCTTTATTCGCTAAGTCTGATTCGGCTTTTTCTCTTTCTAAATTTACTTCTGCATTCAAGACATTTGATTTTGCTGTAATCAAAGCAAGTTCATAATCTCTTCGATCAAGTATAATCAATGTATCGTTCGTATTGAAATTTGATCCGGGAGCCATCTTTGGAGAAAGCCACTCTACTTTTGAACTTAATTCTGCAAGAATGGTTAAAGATGTTTCCGGCGCTATAACACCCTGAGAAGATATCGTGGCATTTATCGTTTGACTTAGTATGTCTGCAGTTTTTACATATGGTAATTTTTGTACAGTATTCTCAACCTCAATTTCAGGTCTAAGTGTAATTAGGATACTAGTAAGTATTATACTTACTAGTAGAATAATAATACCTATATTTTTTTTCATCATTTTTTTTACATTTATGTTAACAAGTAACGGTTTACGATTCATAGCTACCTCCTATTGCCAATAATAGCGATAGACGGTTTTCTATTCTTTGTCTTTTTAATGTGAGATACCGAGAACGAATCTCATTATACTGTCGCTGACTGTTTAATACAGATTCTAGTGTAGTTAGGCCCATATCATACCTTTCCGTAGAGAGTAAATATGCTGACTCTGACTGACTAACAGCATTGCTAATTGCATCAAGCTTAACTTTTATAGATTCTTCTAAATATAGTATTGTTTCTATTTCTGAGAAAGCTAATAACAATCCTTGAATTAATTCTTGCTTGGAATTTTCTACTACTGATTCTTGAATCTTAACTGCAGATCTTAACCTACCTCCATTGTATAAAGGGCTAGTTATCCCCGCCCCTAATGACCAAACACTATTATCTTCATTTAGTATATCTCGTAACTCTGTAGCTGATGTACCTACAGTACCGTTCAGCGTAATCCCTGGTAATAAATTTCGTTTTGCTTGACTCAAGTTTAACCCTGACGCCTCAACTCTGAGAATAAGAGCCTTAATGTCTGGACGGCGAGTTATTATATCAGCGGGTATTCCAGCAGATATTTGTGGTATTGTATTCGGTAATTCATGATTTGAAACAAGCAGACCTGCAGGGTATTTACCAGATATTATCTCCAAGCTACGATTTAAAGAGTGCAGCTGATTTTTTCTATCTTCTATAGCAATCTTTGCGGTTGATACAGAAGTTTCAGCTAAACGAAAATCTAAGCTTGATTTAATACCACGCTTAAACCGATCTTGCACTAAATCTCTTATCTTTTCCAGGCTTGCATAGGAATCCTCAGCAATTTTTAATTGCGCAGATGCTTCAACTGCCTGAAAATAGGTTTGCGTAGCTCGAATAATTGTTGAAAAAGCAAGATAAGACAATTCGTAATTTAATGATTCATAGTCTTTAAATGCTGCTCTACGGCCATTTAAAGCTCTACCCCACACATCGATTTCCCATTGAAGATTTAGGCTTAACCCATATGATTCAGAATCAAATGTTAATACCTTATCATTATTAGATCCTACACTGCTGGAGTCTTGACTTCCATTAATATTAGAAAAGAACTCACCAAAACCAAATCCAGACAAATTTTGCTGACTTTTCATTGAATTAACAGACGGGTTCAACGTAGGGAAAATTCCTGAACCATTAATTTTCGCATTTTGGTAAGCCATTTTACGATTATTTAAAATTGTTTTTATATCCGGACTGTTTTGCATTATCTCTTCAATAAATATTTCTAGTTCTGGATCGTTAAATAGAGCCCACCAATTTCCTGTAAGTGGTTCGTAATCTGGGATATTTGTCTGCCATTTATCTGGCATTTCTATATCAATATCGTTTATTGTAATCGATTGTTTATTCGCACATCCAAAAAGAAGAATACATGAAATAATTATATAGTTAGTAAATTTATTTTTG